>JBBAUO010000040.1:0-39793 GCA_040398185.1 Microcystaceae cyanobacterium
CAGCCCTCCGCTCAAATGCCTTTCTGTCAAGCTGTCCCAGCTTAAGTGAGTAGCCAATACGCCTAAGATGTTAAAGAAAATTGCAATGGCAATCAAGGGGGGTGGGGGTTCAACCCTACTACTGATTAGGAGAAAAGGTGCTACCCAGTACAAGCCGATGATAACAAAACTCACTAGGCCTGTCCACCAGGGAATCTCTTGCTCCCATTGTCTATCAGGATAGATTCGGTCTTTTAGTAACCACAAAAATCCATAGGTTCCGTGGAGAGCGAGGTAAACCCAAGGTCCGATGGTAAAGTTGTCATAGGCTAACATTAGTCCTAAGATAAAGAAGAGGGTTGTTCCTTTATGGAGGTTAATAAAATGTTTGACTTTCATAGTGCTATTATACTGGTTAATGTCAGATCATGAGTGGGTACAAATAATACTGGAGTTCTACAATACAAATATTCTATAATAAAAAGCAGAAATTATCTATTTGACCTATTGATTCTCCAACATTCTAGGGAATACTAGGGAGAAGCACCCTAAACTGGAATTTGGACTCTAACCAAGACAAACAAATATATGGAGAATGATGACACAAAAACCAGTAAGACATATCCTCGGACTTTCGGGAGGTAAGGATAGTAAGGCTTTGGCGATTTTACTGCACAAGGAAATACCCACTATGGAGTATTTTTTCTGTGATACTCATTTGGTTATATTAAGATGAGAACAGTATTAGATCAGATATGAATGAACTTAATCCAAATTTACCCGATTCTGAGAGATTAAATACATCCGTATTAGCTGGAATATTTAAAAAAACTACTAACTCATACAAATATTTATTTTTTCTGTCTATTTTGGATATTTTGCATCGAAACAATTTTAAGGATTTAGTTATCTCTTTTAAAGATTTAACCATTGAAATTTTAGCTAACGCTTGGTACCCTCATAATTATTTTAAACTGTCTTTTGGCGCTCAAGATAAAATTGCTCATAAAATAGATTCCTTGAATCTTAATTTTAATCAATTAAAAGACCAGGACAAGATGGAGCTAAGGCAAGCTATAGCAAAGCAAAAATTAGACGATATCTGTAATGATGTTACGCGCTATGTACCCTTTAGATTTATTAGACCTTTTTTTGAGAATCAATTAAGAAAAATTGAGGATTATGTAGTTAATTCTAATATTGCTATGTCGTCTAACAGATACTTTGACTCGATTAAACCAATTTATAAATTTAACCAGAATAATTATCAAGACTGCACTGCAATTATCATACATCCCGAATGGCTTGAATATTTTAAAAGTAATTATGCTATTGTACGAGGTTGGGCATCTTGGGAATGGTTAAAATACATGCAGAGTCGCAATCCCAATACACCCGCGTTAGCTAATAAACTTTTTGCCCCGCAGAAAAGAGAATCCCTAGCCAGTCAGAAAAAATACTGGTCTTTAGTTATGCAGCATACTGAAATTAAGTGCATCTATTCAGATATTATTCTAAACTCAGACAAGGTATCTCTTGATCATTATTTACCTTGGTCATTTGTTGTTCATGATCAACTTTGGAATTTAATACCTACTTTTCAATCTATAAATTCATCGAAGTCCAATAATTTACCTCACAATCAATATTTCCCTAAGTTTACTGAGCTTCAGCATTTAGGATTAACTACTTCTCATCAAAACTTAGCTAAGAAACAATGGAATAAATATATTGAATCTTACCTAAATGATTTGAAGATAACCGATTCCAATGATTTGCTTGACTCTAGTAAACTAAGAACGGCTTATGATATTAACATACAACCATTAATATCTTTAGCCGATATTCAAGGATTTTCATCTGGTTGGTTATACCTCTAAACTTTTCTCACATTTAAACCCCTTAACTAACATGATTCAAACAGCTATAACCCGACGCATAACAACCCTTAAAAAAGCCGAAGTACAATTTAACTTACTTCCGACTACTGATGTTAACTTTTTTCCAGAATGGAGGGAAGACTTACCGACAATAACAGAAATAGAAAAAACCGTATTAGATAGAATTAGAGACCGTTATTGTTATCACCGAGCCAGTGGTAACTTAGCCGAAAGCCTTGTTAATCTTGTAGTGCTCTCACCATTATTAGAGTTAGCAGGATTCTATGATGTACCCTTTCAGATAAAGGGAGAAGTACCAATTGAAGTAAGTGTAATAAGCCCCATTTCTGAAACAGAATCAGAACTATTACGGGGTAGACTTAATTTTTTAGTTGTTTCTAATCAACTATGGATAGTTGTTTTAGAGTCTAAGGGAACGGAATTAAATTTAGATATAGCCATTCCTCAAACCCTAGCTTATATGATGGCTAATCCTCAATCTGAATATCCCACGTTTGCTATGATCACTAATGGCGGAGAATTTTTCTTTATAAAAGTCATTAAGCAAGGGACACCCCAGTATGACATCTCGCGCATTTTTTCCCACTTATCCTTAAATAATGAATTTTATGAGGTATTGAGGATACTAAAAAAAATTAGTAATAGCCTCAAAAATGTTACCATTTGATAGTTTATTCAGGAATTAAATTATGCCAAAACTACAACTCAGTTTCTATCGGAATTTTGCTCTGAAAAAAGAGGACTTACTCAAGATTCTTCGCGCCGCTTCTGAACCTCTAGAATTAAATGATTCCTTAGAGAATTTAATGCAGAGAACTGGTTTAGGTAATCAAAAAGTTAGACCTATGATAGCCTGGGCTACTCGTGCAGGGTTAGTGAAAAATAAAAGTCTCACTCCCGAAGCTAAAATCATTTTAAACCAAGATCCTTATCTACAATCTATTAATTCAGATTGGTTTATGCACTTCTATCTAAGTTTTGGAGACAAAGGAGTTGCAAGCATACCAGAGAATCTTGCCGATTGGGGTGGATGGACTTATTTTGTTTATACTTTTTTACCCCAATATAAAAACTTTACACCAGAAGAATTAGAGTATCATAGTTCCCTAATTTTTGACGAAGAACAACCCAAAATGTTAACCAAAAATCTAAAAATTATTCTACGAGCCTATACAGAAACCCATGCTTTGGCTGCTTGTAAATTTATTACTCTAGATGGAAAACAATACCAATCTGGTAAACCTGAACTCCCTAACCCCTATCTTATCGGCTACTTTCTAGCAAAACTCTGGGGAAGGGATTTTTCGGAACAAGGTTCAACACTGACAAAATCTGTCCTTGAGCAAAAGATGGGACTAACTTCTGTTTTAGCGATTAGTCCAGATGCTCTACAAGAACAATTAAATTCCCTAGAAGTGCGTGGAGTAATTGAACAACGCCGTGCTGTTCCTCCTTTTCAGATTATACCCCGTTGGGACAATCCTTTAACCTTATTAGAGAAAGCCTATGATCATGCTTAACAATCTCCCCTTAAAAGATGCTCGTCCTCATAATCAAGCCCATCTTTTATTATGGGATAATCCCCAAGAAAATGAACTTATGCAACTTAGCTTTTATCATAATGCTCAGATGGTAAGCTATCGAGAAAACCTGTTAAGCCGTATCCATCCCAATGATAAATTTCTTGGACTTCATCATTATCTAGATAGGGAATTAGACGCAATTAAATCTCTTTGTATGGGAGTTAATAAATCAATCGTTTTACTAGAAGGATTAGATTGTCTGATTACCTATCTCTATGCTCAAGGTCATAATACTAACCTATTTTGGAGCAATCTTGAACAAACTCGTAAACTAGAAACCTTACTTTGGATTCTAATTCCCTCCAACTTAGCTCCTAGAAATTGGCCAAAAGAACGACTACAATCTCTCAACTAAATTTACTTATATGCTGGTGTTACTATGCTACTTAATCAACTTGTCGAAATTAATGAAAAAGGAATTGTTGCCAATGCTGTCAACTTCAGCTTAATGGAGGATTCCGAAAAAAATCAACATCTTTGTGAAGGATTTATTTTTAACTATAACCATCAAAAACCCCATATATCAACCGTTGGCATTCTTGATATTATTCGCCGCAGTTACCACAGCCGTACCGAGCCGAATATACATCTAATGATTCAACAGTATGGTAAAGGAAAATCTCACTTCGCTGTAGCTCTTGCTAATTTTTTTAAACAGCCCTTTGATAGTCCTGAAGTACAGGGGATATTAGCACAGATTGAAAATGCTACTAGAGGGAAATCTGAGAGTGTAGCCGAAGGATTAAGGATTTATAAAAGTGATCAAACCCATAACCATCTGGTTATTTGCTTAAGTGGTGATCGCGGAGGAGATATTAAAAAACATTTTCTACAAACCCTTTTAAATGCGCTAGAAAAAGAAGGAATACAAGACTCTTTAGCACAACATATATGTAGTGAGCCTTTGCGTTATTTAGAAAGTTTGTCCATTGAGGATAAAGCCAAAGCAGATCAGTATCTTAGTAACTATCAAGAAGGGGATACTAATAACTTGATTAAACTGCTTAGGGGACATAATTCTGATGTTATTTCCTTGGTTAAAGACGTAGCAAAATATATCACAGGATTTTATCCAGATTTCCACGCAGAAGTTGATATAGAAGCTATTTTAGATGACATTATTAAAAATCTTTGTTCGGGAGAAAATAAAAAATTTGCAGGAATACTTATTCTCTTTGATGAGCTTAACTCCTATCTGCAATCTTGGGCGAAAGATTCCCTAGGTGCAGGAGGAACAGCCCTACAGAATATTACTAATATTTGTGAACGTCATAAAGGAAAAATTACCCTAATAAGTTTTACCCAAATCTCTCCTGAGCGCGTATCAGAAATTTCTGCCTATACCACTCAAGATTATAATAAAATAGCCACTCGTCTTGCACCTAAGGATACTACCTACGAACCTGAATCTAGCCTAGAGTTAGTTCTCAGTAACCTATTAATTCAAAAAGAAGAAACCTTTAAAAACTTTCGTACTGTTCACGATTCCACTCTACTCGCAGAAGCGAGAAATACCCATGGGAGAATAAAAATTGATCCCAATCAAGGATGGATTTTAAGTCAATTTCATCAACATCTTTCCCTAGGGTGTTTTCCCCTCCATCCCCTTACTGCTTATCTACTTTGTAATCTAAGCTTTACCCAAGACAGAACCGCGATTCAATTTGTTAACAGCTATGTCAAAAATTTTTTAACACAGGAAACAGAGATTCAGGGTAAACCTAATTATATCTATCCCATCGCCCTAGTAGAAAGCTTTGTGGGAAACTTTACCCATGACTCTACTTATTCTTCTTATCAAAAAGCTAAAGGGCAACTTCCTTTAGAAGATAACCCAGATGAGTTAGCTGTTATAGAAGCTATTTTTCTTTACTATGCTTGTGGTGAGAGACTGAGGAAACCTGAACAAGAAGATCATATAGAGATTCTCAAAATTTTAACGGGATTATCTAACCTGAAGTTGCAAGGTGCTTTGGATAACTTAGAAAACAAAAAAGAAATTATATATTATCAAAAAGCAACCAAACTTTATAAGTTTTTTGAAGGTAAAAATCCTAAGGAGCTTGAGAAAAAAATAACCGAAGATATTAAAAACAAACAAGCCTCAATTGCTGATGTTGTTTCCTACTGCAATAGTAATCTTAAAATATATCTAGAAAATAAAGACACTATTATAGCCTTAGATTTTGTTAGTAATAATAAATTAGTGGGTGATAATTGGAAATTTGAATATAAGTTTTGTAGTTTGGATGAGTTTACTAAACTTACGGATTACAGCTTTAAGGAATGTGCAGAAAAGGGAAGATTGATCTATATTTTAGCACGAACTAAAGACGAACTAGAAGCCTTTCGCCAAAAAGTAGACAAAGAATTAGTTAGTTTTGCCATTGCGAATAAAGTCGTGGTTGGTATTCCTCAGAAAGAAACAGGAGATTTAGCAGAGGTACTTCTAAAAATAAAAGCCCTAGAAGATATGGATAGGGTTGTCAAAAATATCTATGGACAGGCCCATAGCCAATTATATGTAAAATGGCAATTAGAAAGAGATCAGCATATCAAAGATATGATTAAATCTTCTACCTATCACTGCAAGGTAATTGATAAAGTTTCCCTTGGCGATCGCACCAAAGCCGATAAAGTTATTAGTGCTTTACTACAGGATGTCTATTCCTTTGTTCCATCTGTTGAAGGAATAGACAAAATGAAATCTAGTCATGCTACGGGGTCAAAGATTATTGGTTTTATGACAAAACAACTTTTCTTAAATAACTTAACACCCCAAGGATTGCCAGGTAAAGATTTTAATACAGTAATCGATCAAATATTTGTTACAGCTTGGGGACTTCTAAAAAAATCTTCTCAAAAATATACCGTTCAAGAACCCACTAATGGGAAGGTAAAAGCTGCTTGGGATTATATTTCCGAAAAAACTAGCTTAAAGGGATCTCCTGAGAAATCCTTAGCTTTAAACTCTCTGTGGGATACTCTATCTCAAGCACCCTATGGTTATAATGAATTAACATTTACTGTCTTACTTGCAGGATGGTTAGTCTATCATCATAAAGAAGTTACTCTTAAAGGAAATGACAGACTTAACCTAAAAAAATCCGAACAATCTACGTTGAGATCCTTATCCCCAAAAGACTTAGGAAATACAGATATTTTTGACAAGCCAAAGGACTTTATTAGTAAATGGGTAAACGACCCCAGGACAAAATTAATTCGTCGTGCAAAAATACAAGCTCCTGATCTGCTATCCCCAGGGGTTAATTATGATCAAGCTCAACAATACTTAAAGGAAGTTGAACAATTTTTAGCTTCTGGTGATGTAGATAAAGAAGAAGCGGAAGCAGCTACCAAACATCAACAACAAGTTAAGGGATGGGCGGAACAGATTGATACTTGGTTTGTACCTATTGCAGAAGCGGAGAAATTAACAGATACTTATACCTTAGATAAATTGCTCCAACTCTATAACCCACTCCATCAATCACCACCCTTAATTGGTGTAACCCCTACCCAAGAGCAACGTCAAAGAAAAAATCAAGCTTTAGCAAAAGTAGGAAACATCTTAGAAACATTTGTATCACAAGAAAGCGACCGCTCTAGCTCCCTGACTTCCCTATCAGATTGTGAGACATACCAAACCCAGATTAATCAATACCTCAGTCAACTTTCCCAGATTCCCAATCTTCCCCCCCATCTAAGCGAGTCATTACGTCATGCTCTACAAACCCTAGAAACGACTAAACACACTTTACAAGAGCAAGAGCAAATTACAGCGTATTTCTCAAATATAGAAAATCTTTATCAGAAACTCCATCCTAGCTCTACCCAAACAGATTATACCCAGACTCGTCAAGATATTCTATCTATAGCGGCTAATATACCTAGTAGCTCCGAGTATTACCAGCGAGTTGGGGAGTTTTTAACGAATATTGAGCAACAGGAGCAAGAATTATCTGAAAAACTAGAAAGTTGGATAAGTGAAGCATCTAGATTGATTTCTACAGATCAGACTTTAGGATTAATTAAGGAAATTGAACGCCAGAAAAGTCGATTTACAGAAGAAAATAGCCTTAATCAACTGGTTAACCTCGAAAATGGCTTAGAAAATCAAGTAAAAACCATTCAAACCCAGGATGAATCGGAAACCAAGGTTAAAGCAGAATTATCCCGTATTGGATCTAAGCTACAACGGATTAAAGACATACAAACGTCAAAAATAGCTGAAATCTTGCAGAATTATCAGGATTTACGAGAAAGCAAGTTAAACTCTCCCCAGGGGACAGAGTATCAGCAACAACTAGAAAATCTTAAAACTCAGGGAAAGCAAACTGTAGAGAATAAACTTATCCAGATTAGTCGTGCTAATCTTAGCCATCTCCAAGATTACGACAAACTAAAAACGCTCCTAGATACCAGCATACAAATATTGTCTAATACCATAGACTTCCCAGAAGCTAAAGTACAACTAGAGCAAGCAAGACAAAATCTAGAGCAAAGAAAAACTATCCTAGAGCAAGAAAGGGATAATCAACGGAAGCAATCCCAGGACGAAAGCAACCTACAATCAATATACAGGTTAAAACCTACCAAAACTTGGACTATTCACCAATGCGAGGAAGCCATACAACAGATCGAACACCTACGCTCAAGTTTACACGATCTCGCAAGCAGCCAGACTAAGGTTGAGCAGGTGCTAAATTCCCTAGGGGAAAAAATTACCTCTTACCAAGAAGGATTAAATAGTTTGCAAGAGCGTCTACGGAATCTCAAAAATCTTAAAGAATTAGAACAAATTTCCCGTGACTACAGCAAACTAGAGATATTTTTCCAAGAATCTAGTTATTATGAGAGCTATCTATCCCTACAGGAAGCTATTACAACCCGCAGACAAAACCTAGAAACCTTAAAAAATCTAGAGGAGCAATGCAAGCAATCCCAAACCCTAGTAGACTGTGATGAGTTGTTAACCCAGATTGAGCAGCAAGAATCTAGTTCAGGGAAAAAACTAACTGACTTAAAAAATAAGTTACAGAATAAGCGACAAACCTATACTCAAGAGTTAACCCAAATTGAAAGCAGATTAGCTACCCTGAGCGATCTTTCCTCTAGCCAAAAACTCCAAAAAGACCTACTCCAAAAATCTGCTATCTATGCTAAGTCAGAACTTGCGGAACGATACGAGCAAATAGATAGAGAGATATATCTGTTTATAGAACTATTCCAGCTTGTCCCCATGGGTTTGCCTACGAGTTTAGAAGATTGTCAAGAAAAATTAACCAAACTTAATCAATGGCGAGAGACTCGATCGCCCCTATCTCCCCCGATACAAGAACAGTTAGATGCCATCATCCAAGACGTAGAAGCATTCCAAACCCAAATGCTAGATCGCCAGCATCAGCATTCCCAAGCGTGGTTAGGGGAAATAGAAGCAGACACTCAAGAAATACGAACTCTAGGAGACAAGGATAAACGGGAGTACGCACCGAGAGTCCTCAAAAAAATTGCGGAAGGAAAATCCCAATATCAACCCTATCTAACCTCCCAAGAACAGGAAACCTTAGAACAGATTGAGGAACAATACAAAGAAACGCAAATTCTGCTCCTGTTTAGTCAACTCTCCCAGGAGCAACAACAAAAGCTTTATGAAAAACTAGCCGAGTATTTATAGTTATGAATAAATCCGTCATACTAGATCCCACTGGACTTTATCCTATTCCTTCTGACTGCATTCCCATCACCACGGAAGTCGAGTGGATTTGCTCATTTTTGATAGGGGACGGAAAATACTGGGTACAAGGACAATTTTTGTGTAACTGGACCGAAATATGGTTAAGGAGTTGGAATCGTCTAGAAGTCATTGAAGATACGAAACAACATCCCCAGACGAAACTAAACGACCTATTATCTCCCGTTTCCATTCCCGAAACTTGGACAGAGCAAGAGATGCTCGACTGGGTAATAAAACTAGAAAACAATTCCCCGGAGGAGATATTAAGTCAAGTCACCGAAATACCCCTAGAATTTTGGTCAACTGCTCCTTCTCTGGAACACCTAGCAGAATGGTTAACTATATCAGTACATACAGACTACCAAATTATCGAAAAAATTTTACTACGTCGTCTTACTAACCATCCCCTCACCCCCTACTATCAAACAGAAGATAAACTCAAGCTTTTGCGTCAGTGGTTAGGAATCCTTGAACCAGCTTTATCTTTAGATCCCTATCCCCTCCCGATTCCAGAGGTATTAAGGGAACAATTCAACCAATACTGGGAAAAACAAATGTATCAAACCCATGGGGAAATCCTAGATACCCTTAACCCTACCACCCAAGCAGGAATCAAGGAAATTGCCAGTATTGCTTACAAAGTTCTCACTAATCGTCCTAACTGGATTAATCAAGTTCGGGTAAAAAAACTAACCCCCTACCTCAACCCACAGCAAAAACAAGACTTACAAAACCGTCAACCTGTTTCCCCACCCCCACCATTAAAAGCGGATGCTACCTACTCGGAAGCTTTGACTTGGGTAACTCAGTCCTATCTTCCCTTTCGTCGTTGGGATGTGCTTTATTCATCTACGGAAGAGAGCGATCGCCTAGCTAGTAGTTTTGTAGATTGGATAGTAGAAAATTACCCTACAATCAAGATTACTGCTGTAGCTGAATCACCCTTAAACTATAACGTCGCTCATCATGTACAAAATCTTTCTCAAAAAAATCCTGTCTTCTGGGTAGTTGTGGATGGGTTAGGATGGTTGGATCACCTAGAGCTTATAGACTACCTTACTAAAAATCACAATCTAGTTCTAGAAACAGACTTAAAACCCCGTTTTAGTGTACTACCCACCATTACCAAATATGCTAAGTGGAGTTTGTATAGTCAACTTTTACCCAAATCTGATAAATGGGTAGATGATATAGGTAAAGGTTTCGATAAGATGGGAATAGGTGAACGCTATACAGATGGAAGGATGGATAAACTTTACCAAGACCTGCAAGCGGGTAAAGAGTCTTTGTACTGTTGGGATACTATCTTATTTGATAAACTCCAGCATGACCAAAAAGATTGGGATAGCTTTTATAACTTTGAGCGCCCTAAAACCTTAGAAAGTATCGCTGAAAGAATCCATTACTGTATCCAAAAACACCCAAACCCTGAAAACCTGACCCTAGTAATTGCTAGTGATCATGGTCAAATTTTCGGAAAATCTCGCTCTATTAGCTTTTGTCCTCCAGATTTGGATGAGCTTCAAGGTAGAATGGCCCTAGGTAAAACCGATGATCCTAACTTTGTAGTATTAGAAGGCGATCGCTATGACCTCCCCCATGATGTTAGTATCATTAAGGATTCATCTTGCTTTAACTCCCAACAAATGATCGGTTGTCACGGGGGTTTATTTCCCGAAGAAGTAGTTATTGGTTTTAGCATTCTCAAAACTACCCTCAAACGCTCTCCTGTGATCGTAACCTGTAGAGGAGAAGGTAAAGCTAATCAATCGGGGAAATTAGAAATTACGATCAATAACTTTAACTCAGTTTCCCTAACCAACCTTTCCCTATATATCAAGGAAATACCTAGCCTAAATACGGGCAAAATCCTTGAAAAAACTATCGCACCCCAACAGGAAATTAGCTTAACCATTGAGATTCCTAAATGTCCCGAAATTCCCCATCTGGAGAATATCTATCCACTTCCTTTGACTGGTATACTTACCTTTGAGTATGCTAACTCCCAAGTAGGGGAAGCACAGTTAGAGCTTCAATCCCTGCTTACTATTACACAAGTTTTTAGTAGTGGCTTCAATATTAACCTAGATGAATTTTAATCCTATATGAATTACGATAATGATCATGTCCGTGAGATTTTTGGTAGTCTTTGTATAGACAAAACCCGCCTACCTTCTAGTGGTTTAACAGCAATGGGAGTACCTAGCTTTGTTGCTGAGTGGTTACTAGATAGAATTGTCCCTGGTAATGGTTCTCTTTCCCCAGAAGATTCGGAAAAAGTCAACAATTTTGTTAGTAAAGCCTTTCCCCGCAAAGATGATAAAAACGAAATATTATTTAGGTTAACCCAAGGAGAAACACAAAAGAAAATTGCCTTGATGCAGGTTCGAGTTAAACTAGAGCAAAATAATAATGTTATTCCCGAACCCTTAGCACAAATTCCTATTTTAAATCTAGATAAATGCTCTATTTCTACGGATTTAGTTGAACGAAATATTACGCTATTGCGCCAAGGAGTTTGGGGGAAAATAACTCTATCAATGCGTACCGATGGTTCAGTAGAAATCCTTGGCTTTGAACCCTTTCAATGTGGTGCAGTTGATCTCCAGAGCTATGCGGAGTTTAGACGAAAATTTACCACCCAAGCTTGGCAGGATTTGTTATTTTGTTCCATGGGTTTTAACCCTGAACACCCTAGCTATACCCAGACTTCTAAAACATGGATATTGAGTCGCCTTTTACCTCTTGTAGAACTAAATTATCATATTATGGAACTAGCTCCAAAAGGAACTGGTAAAAGTTTTGTTTTTGAAAATATAAGTAGTAAAGTCACCCTAATTAGTGGTGGTAAAGTCACCCGCGCTCAACTTTTTATCAACGGAAGAACGAGGGAGATTGGTTTGCTTGGTCGTCATGATGTAGTAGTTTTAGATGAAGTACAAAGCTTAACTTTTGATAACCCAGATGAAATGATTGGTCCCCTAAAAAATTATCTAGCCAGTGGTAAATACAATGTATCGGGATTTGCTGATGTCAGTAGTGATTGTTCATTAGTCATGTTAGCAAATATAGAATTAGATGAAGAATTGCGTCCTAAAAATGAAAGAAATTTAATCAGTAACTTACCTCAATTTTTTTCAGAGACGGCTTTTTTAGATCGTATTATTGGCATTATCCCTGGATGGGAAATTCCTAAATTTAAGAGAGAGATGGCTGCTAATCAAATAGGATTAAAGATGGATTTCTTTGGAGAAGCTCTCCTATCTCTCAGAAAAGATAATAATTATTTCGTTTATGCTCAACAACATACACGCTTTCACTCTGGAAATACAACTGTGCGGGATCAAAATGCTATCCTAAAATCCGCCGCAGGTTTTCTTAAACTTCTCTATCCTCATTTAGAGTTAACCTTAGCAGACTTTCAGAGAGACTGTTTAGAGCCAGCTTGTCAATTAAGGCAATTTGTTCGTAATTCTCAATACTTTTTAGATGATGAATATCGGCAATATGGAGCTAAACTACTTGTAGATGCTGTATAGGAATGAACAGGCAAGATGCCTGTTTTACATTAGAATTATTATGGTTAACATTAAAAAAGCTATTTATCTAGACTATCATGCCACTACCCCAGTAGATCCTAGAGTAGCGGAAAAAGTCCTGCATTACATGACTACTGCTTTCGGAAATGCCCACGGTACAGATCATATTTATGGCGATGAAGCCGCTAAAGCCGTTACCCAATCTCGCCAAAATATCGCCCAACTTATTAACGCTTCCCCCCAAGAAATTATCTTCACCTCTGGAGCAACAGAAAGCCTTAACTTAGCCATTCAAGGTAGCATTAAGCCTAATCAAAAGTTCAAAATTGCTGTTACTACTGTTGAACATAAAGCTGTTCTAGATACCTGTCAAGCTTTAGCCAAAAAAGACCTAGCAGAAATCATTTCTCTAGAAGTAGATACCCAAGGAAAGCTCAACCTCAACCAATTAGAAACAGTTTGTAAAAATGAGCTATCTTTACTCTGTATTATGGCAGCAAATAACGAAATTGGTAATATCTATCCCATTCCAGAAATTGGTAAAATTGCCCAAACCTACCAGGTTCCTTGGTTATGTGATGCTTCCCAAGCTGTGGGTAAAATCCCTATTAACTTTCGAGATTGGGGTATTACCTATTTAGCCATTTCCGCCCATAAACTCTATGGACCTAAAGGAATCGGAGCATTAGTTATCAAAAAAGGCCATCATTTAGAAACCCTTATTTTTGGTGGGGGACATCAAAAAGGATTCCGCTCAGGTACTCTAAATATACCCGGTATTGTTGGATTAGGCGAAGCTTGTAAATTGCGCTATTTAGAAATGCTAGAAGATGAGCAAGCTATAGCTAACCTACGAGATAAATTACAAAATCTACTCCTAGAAAAAATTCCTAATATGGTTATTAATGGGGATAGAAATAATCACCTAGCAGGAAATCTCCATATCTCTTTTCCCCATATTCCCAATAGCGTGGTTATTGCCCATATTCGCCATCAATTAGCCATCTCCACGGGTTCTGCTTGTTCCTCTGGGGTAGAAGCTCCTTCCCATGTTCTTAGAGCTATGAATTTACCCGATGTTATAGTAGATGGAGCCCTACGTTTAGGTTTAGGAAAATTTACCACCTCTACAGAAATAGAACAAGCTGCCGAAATTTTAATTAGAGTTGGTTGTATGACTATTTCATGAACTAGAAATCAGGCTGGCAATGATATTAATACTGGTGGCTAAAATTGCCGTATTAAAGAAAAAAGAGATCATAGAATGAAATAATACTAATCGTCTCATAGAACAATCATTGATTTGGACATCAGCCATTCCAAGACCAGAGAAAATGAGCTTCTTTGTATATATAAAAATGCTCGGGAATCCCAAAAAATACTATGGAGGCGATCGCCATCGAAAGCAATACCCTAAGTTCAAGATTTGTAAACCTTTGCAAAGTTTTCTTCATTACTTAATTATTTACCAATCAAATGATGCTCCAAAGAAACCCTAACTAATTCAGCCCTGTTATTGGTAGTAGTTTTTCTCAAAAGACTACTGACATACTTTTCTATAGTTCTCGGACTTAAGTGTAAGTGCTGTCCAATTTCTATATTAGACAATCCCTCCGAAATTAAGTTCAGTACATCCTGCTCCCTTCCCGTCAGAGTTAGGGATGGACTTTCTTTAACTTGTAAATTCGCAAAATTTTGCCGACGCAGTTCCTTATATTGCCATTCGGCTTGAATAATTTGCGATCGCTCTAACAAACTACGAATAACTGCCACTAATTCTTCCATTTCAAAGGGCTTAGGTAAATAGATATCACATCCAGCCTGATAACCGCGAATCCTTTCTTGGGTTGAACTTCTCTCCGTCAGAAAAACCACCGGTAATAAACGAAACTCTGGCCGCTGACGCACCTCTAAAACCAATTGATACCCATCTTTTTTCGGCATTCTAATATCAGAAATCAACAGATGAGGATGATAACTTTCTAGGATATCTATAGCCTGTTGTCCATTACTTGCCGTCATAACACTATAGCCCGCCAGTTCCAAAAAATCCTTGACAGCTAGACGAATCCCTGGGTCATCATCGGCAACTAAAATCAATAATGGCATAAACTAAGGGCAAACAGACCCATTCTATAGCAGTTCTCGATTGAGTGAGGTAACAAAGATCCTCGTTTGAGGCAGGAGGCAGGAGGCAGGTGTTAGATGTACCTCAGTAGCTTAGAAAACACCATAGTGATTTCCAATTCTTCGAGATTAATCATAATCCGAATCTAGAAAAAAAGCTAAGATATTTTAGGAAGCCATAGCCAAGGTGGAATTTGCCCAAACCTGCCGAGCTTTTTCCATATTATAGGCAAAAGGAGCTTTAATTGGTTGGTAGTCGCGCTGATGAGGGGCTCGGTGGCGTAAAACCGCATTTATCAAAAAACAAGACTCAGAACCCAGATTAATCGCTCCGTGGGGGACTCCTGGGGGAATGGTGACGACTTGGGGATAATCTTCCCTGAGGGGAATATATTCATACTCACGATTATATAAATTAACGAGAACAAAGCCCCCTCTCACCACCAAAAGCTGATCCGTTTGACCCCGATGGACAAATAAATCATCTACCGTTCCTGCGGGAATCTGTACCAACATAGTTTCATTACAAGACTGTGGAGTGTAGAATTGAGCCATACCGCCTTGAATAGATTCCAAAGCGAGGATAGACACTTTTTTGATCAGTCCCATTACTTGATCCCCATCCGTTAATGCTTGTTTCTATTATAAAAAAAATAATTGTAAAATAATGTGTTAGAAACAACATATTTTGTTCCCACTATGATATTAAAACTATGATTAACCCCCTTGGTACAGAACAACTATCCCTAGGCACAACCTTGGGAACAATGGTTTATTACAGCCCCAATCAACCCCCCTGGCCGCAAATAAAACCCGACTTGCGCCCTACCCTAGTATTTCTCCATGGATTTGGCGGAGGCTCATCTGCTTACGAATGGTCAAAAGTTTACCCCGCCTTTGCGAGTGACTATCGGGTGATTGCTCCCGACTTAATCGGCTGGGGACGTTCCGAACATCCTGAACGTAATTATACAGATATTGACTATATAGGTACTATTATTGAGTTCCTCGAACAAATTGCCCCAGAACCTGTTATTGTCGTTGCTTCTTCTCTAACTGCCGCTTTCACCATTCGAGCGGCAATCCAACGCCCGGAACTCTTTAAAGCTCTAATTTTAACTACCCCCGCAGGTTTATCCGATTTTGCCGAAGACTATCGCCGTAGTATATTTGCTCAAGTAATAAGTGTACCTTTTCTAGACCAATTCTTTTACAGTGCAGGATTGGCCACCAGTAATGGTATTCTCAACTTTCTCCAAACCAGACAATTTGCCCAACCTAAACGAGTCTATCCTGAAATAGTGGATGCTTACCTAAAATCTGCCCAACAGCCTAATGCCCAATACGCCGCCCTATCCTTTGTCAGAGGCGATCTTTGCTTTGATTTATCCCGCTATATTACCCAACTGACAACGCCTACAGCTATCCTCTGGGGACAACAATCCCAGTTTACGAGTCCTGAAATCGGCAAACGTCTAGCAGCCATGAACCCAGAAGCCATTAAGATTTTCCAAGAAATCCCAGAAGTAGGCTTAACTCCGCAGTTAGAATTACCTGCTGTCACCATTGGACTAATTCGTTGCTTTCTGCCTCAGTTAATAAATAAATAGATTAAAATGCTACAAGATACTACCCTTCAAAACTGAAATCATGAAAACCTCAGTTTTAGTCGTTTCTTTATTCTCTGCTTTTTTGCTCGGCGGGACTCCCATCACTCTTATCCAAAGAGTTGAGGCTATTCCCATCGAACAAGTTCCTAACCCTCGCAAAATTGACGGGGGATGGGTAAGCGATCAAGCAGGGCTTTTGGATGAGGGTGCAAGGGAGCGTCTTAACGATTTAGCAACTCGCCTGGAAAAGAAAACAGGTACAGAAATAGCTATTGTCACCGTTAAAGATATTGATCCCTATGCCACTCCTAAACAATTCGCAACTGCCCTTTATAACCGTTGGGGTTTAGGGAAAAAAGGCCAGGATAACGGGGTTTTATTTCTAGTGGCTTTTAAGGAAAGACGGGTAGAAGTGGAAACAGGTTACGGGATAGAAGGAATCTTACCCGATGCCAAGGTGGGAGATATTACCCGAAATAAAGTTATTCCCGCTTTTAAACAAAAAAAGTACCAAGAAGGGATTGAATCTGGTGTTGGTGCTATAGCTTCTGAGTTGAGTAATGCCCTCTTCCCTAAAGATCCTACCGTTGGACTAGAAGAAGACTTACCTTGGGATTTGTTTCTACTCCTAGGTGCAGGGGGACTCGCTTTTGTGGGTATTCCCCTATATCTAAAAAATCGTAAGCGCTACTTAACCCCAGAAGGACGCTCCCAAGGCTCTAACCCTAGGGAAAATCCTAAATTTTATTGTAGTAACTGTAGCACTTTGCTCCATGAAATCGGCAATAGTGATCTGCAAACCCAATTAAACAAACCCCAACGAGTTGCCCAGTCTATCCAGAGTACCCAGTATCGGGGCTGGCAATGTGGTAAATGTCATCCTGAAGCGATCGCCCTCAGCAAATTTCACCTGAGAAGTTATCAACTTTCTTCCGAATACGAATTGTGTCCCAATTGCCAAGAATTTACCCTTAGATGTGAGGTTTACCTCCTCCAACGGGCTACCACCTACTCCGAAGGTATCCAGAGGGTTATTCGTCAATGTGAATGTTGTGGCTTTCACCACGAAGGCGATCATTATATCCCCCGCGAAAGACCTGTTATTATTTATACTGGTGGCGGGGGGGGTGGCCCCTGGGGTGGGGGCGGTGGCTCCTCTGGTGGCGGCGGCTCCTCTAGTGGCGGTGGTGACTTTGGCGGGGGTAGCAGTGGCGGCGGTGGTGCTGGCGACAGTTGGTAAAATTTGTTTAAATCAATCTATTATCTATCTTGATTATGAGTGACTTATCTCCTAGAATCCCTGAAGATATTGCCGATGACGTGCTCAGAGTCGCCTCTGAGTTGTACTCCCAAGCCCAGAATAGCTACGATGTCTCGGATCTTAAAGCGGCAGGGCAAGAGGTGGATATACCCCCAGAATTAATCGAAAAAGCGATCGCCCAAGTCCAAGAGCAACGCCGACTAGAAGCAGAAACTAGGGAAATAGCCCAAGCAAATCAACGAAAAATGACCTTAATTGGGGCAGGATTGGGAGCTTTAGCCCTGCTATGGGGTATTTCTTCCTATAACTCCCTAAATGTTGCTTCCCAAAAAGTGGATGGCGCCTGGGCACAAGTGGAAAACCAACTACAACGACGGGCGGATTTAATCCCTAAATTAGTCAATGTCACTAAAGCCCAAAGTAAAAACGAAAAGGAAGTTATCCAGCTTTTACTAAAATCTAGGGATTCCTATTTCAAAGCCCAAACTCCCGAAGAAAAGTTAAATGCTTCTCAAAAAATGGATACGGCTCTACAAAGGTTTGATAAGGTAGCTGCAAATAGTGGCTTAGTATCTTCTACAGCTTATACTAATTTGCAATACGAAATTGCGGGAACAGAAAGCCGTATTGCCGTAGAAAGAAAGCGTTATAACGATTCCATTACCTTGTATAACCAGAAGGTTAATGCTTTTCCTAACTCAATTGTGGCGACTTTTACGGGTATGAAGCCCAAGGAATTTTTTAAGGCCACTAATACTAAAGATCCTAAGATTGATTTATAGATGAATCCCCAAACCCTAATTAGTCAAGATGGAGAAGTAATTCTCTATCCCAATTTCTTTACCTTCCCAGAGAGTAAGGATCTGCTTTCGCAATTAGAAACTAAAATTCTCTGGAGACAAGACTGTATAAAAATTCACGGTAAAACCTTACCTATCCCCAGATTAACAGCCTTTTATGGAGAGAAAGACATAACCTATACCTACTCACGAATTACGATGAAAGCCGAGGCTTGGATTCCTGAACTTTTGGTAATTAAAAAACGTATTGAGGTTATTGCCAAAGTTAAATTTAATAGTGTGTTATTAAATCTATACCGTACAGGTAAAGATAGTATGTCATGGCACAGTGATGATGAACCAGAATTAGGAAAAAATCCGATTATTGCCTCCGTCAGTTTAGGGGAAACTAGGCGCTTTATGCTTAAACATAAATACCAGAAAGACTTACCCAGTTTATCCGTTGACTTAACTTCGGGAAGTTTCCTATTAATGCAGGGCAATACTCAACACTTCTGGCAACATCAAATTCCTAAAAGCCAAAAATCCCTTGGCAAAAGAATTAATTTAACCTTTAGGATTATTGTTAATTAAATTCTGTTTTAATACTATAGTTATTTTTCTTCTGCCGACCGCCTAGCCTTTGCGATAATATATTTATCTAAGCGGATTTAGTATCAGGCGATCGCCGCAATCAGCCAAGAAACCCTGGGATATTATCAAAACCCATCCTTTTTTTACCGTTCCTCCAGGAAAAATTTGCTATAATGGCGTTCAATATGCAGACGACTTAGCTAATAAATGCAAGTGGTTGACCAAAGAAAGTTAAGCTAGATAGCCAAAAATTAAAGTCCTTCCCTGTCGGATGGCAAGATATAAATCACTCCGGAGATTAAAGTCAAAGCCACAGCCAACCAGAAAGCAATTTCCGAGGTAAGCTTCCAATCGCTACCCAGGGGAGCAATCAGTAGGGCGATAGCCCCTATCTGGCTAACAGTTTTCGCTTTTCCCCAAGTATTAGCGCCAGGAATACTACTTTGCCCCATCACTCTCCAGCCCGCAATCCCTAGCTCCCTAGCCAAAATCAAAAATACACCCCAAGGCGGGATTTCTCCCAAAGCAATTAAGGATAAAAGGGGAGCTAAGACTAACAACTTATCTACTAAAGGATCTAAAAATTTACCAACTTCCGTAACTTGATTAAGTCGGCGAGCCAAATAGCCATCCAACCAATCGGTTGCCGCGGCAACTAAAAATATAGCCAAAGCGATAAGGCGATGATTGGCCGTAGCATCCTCTAGGAAGTACAAAATAAAGGGCAACCCAAGCAAACGAGAAACCGTAATGAAGTTGGGTAGATTCATGCCCCTAATAGGCCCCCCTACCGTGGAGGATGACGGCAAAGGTTTGTATAATCAGGTACAGATCGTAGGGAATTGACCATTTCTGTTGATAATCTAGATCCATCTTCACCACCTCCTCAAAATTTTTCACGGTAGAGCGTCCCCTTACTTGCCATTCTCCCGTCAAACCCGGTTTAACTCTTAGACGTTGATGGTGATGGCTCTCATATTTAGCTACTTCTCCAGGGGTAGGGGGACGGGTGCCGACTAAACTCATATCACCCCTTAAAACATTCCAAAACTGAGGAAATTCATCTAGGCTAGTGCGACGCAAAAATTGCCCAAAACGAGTTACCCTCGGATCTCGATTACTTTTAAAAATATGACCTTTGGCTTGATTTTCTACCAAATGCTGCTGTTTTTCTGCTTCTATTACCATGGAGCGAAACTTCCAAAGACAAAAGGGTTTCCCCTGGAGGCCGCAGCGTATCTGTCTATAAAAAATCGGACCTGGGTTGTCGATATAGAGAATGGTAGCGATGGGAATGAATAAAATTGCTGTCACAACTAAACCGAGACAAGCTCCCACAATATCAATATACCGTTTAGCCAAACTATGGACAGAAGGATGAACCAACTCGCCATCAGGCAGACGGTTCCCTTCGGGAAAATCTGCATAAAGAGAAGCAAAAGATAGTTTAGACGGGTTAATCACAGTGAATTTAGACCTCGCGTATCCCCAATAGCAAATTGTCAAGCCAACATCATAACATCCACGCTTTTTAAATTATGTGTCATCTAAAACAATGACTAAGGATTTCTTAATTATTATTTGCCAACTAACAGTAAATCCTAATCAAGTCACTCTAAGGTATAGGATGGGATAGGAAGAGGACAAAAGAACAACCCCCCCCCACTTTGGCATAGTGCTTATGGAAGAAAGACAGGAACATCTCGACAAAACCCAGGAAGTTAAACAGTTGATAGCAACTGCTGCACTATTAGCTGGTTTACCAGCAGAAAGTGCAACCCAGGCCTCCTGCCATGTGGTGACACGCACCCATCCCCCAAATCGAGTGATTCTTTTAGAAAATGACTGGGGTGGTTCCGTCTATTTTATCATTGAGGGTTGGGTGAAAATTCGTACCCACAACGTGGATGGTAAAGAAATAACCCTTAATATTGTGGGAAAGGGAGAAATAGTTGGAGAAATGGCAGCACTAGACGAAGTTCCCCGCTCTACCGATGTAATTACCCTAACTTCCACGACAATTAGCAGTATTCCCGCTCAGGATTTTGTCACACTTCTCAATAATGAACCCCAAGCAGGAGTGCGTCTGGCTCAATTAATGGCCAAACGTTTACGCCAACTCAACCGCAGGTTACGTTTAAGGGAAGCGGATAGTGTCTCTAGAGTGGCTGATACACTCCTATTTTTAGCCGAGGGACAGGGAAAAAAAGATGCCCAAGGAACCCAAATTCCGAATCTTCCCCATCGGGAATTGAGCAGTATTAGTGGACTAGCCAGGGAAACTGTAACTCGCTCCCTCACCAAGTTAGAAAAAAAAGGCTTAATTGTGCGAGAAACAGATAGTCTTTGTATTCCGGACTTGTTGGCATTGGAGCGCGTTATTGCCTAAGATAGATCAGCCAATTATCTTTTTTCCATGCCCCATTTTTCTGAACATCCGTCCGAGGATTTGTCTGACGAAACTAACTGGGTAGACATGGGGGAGGAAGATACCCCAGTTTCTCATCCTGTTGCCGAAAAACCCCTTCCTCCTCGTTCCCTCACCACTCTAGTGATGGTAGAGACGGCTTTTTTAGCAAGTACCTGTAGTCTTATCTGGTTGATTAATTATTATTTTCCCCTAGGCCCAATTCTGAGGGTTTTCTTTCCAATTCCCATTGCTCTAGCCTATTTACGTTGGGGAAGTCGCGCTGCTTGGATGACTACCCTAATTTCTGGATTGTTGCTCTCGGTATTGATGGGACCTACCCGGAGTATTGTTTTTTTAATGCCCTACGGATTAATGGGAGTACAATTGGGCTTCTGTTGGCGGAGGGGAACTCCTTGGGAATTTTCTATTTTCACAGGAGCTCTTATCGGTACCCTAGGATTATTTTTTCGCTTTTGGCTATTTTCAATTCTTTTAGGGGAAGATTTGTGGTTATATGCCATTAATCAGGCTACGGAATTTGTTGGCTGGCTTTTCCTCAAGTTGGGCATACTAGCTCAACCCGATTTTATTGTAGTACAAATTATAGCGATCGCGGCTATTTTTCTAAACAGTATTGTCTATCTATTCGCCGTGCATCTAGTCGCTCTTTTGGTTCTAAATCGTTTGGGAAATCCTGTTTCTCGCCCTCCTGGGTGGGTACAGACTATCTTGGATTCAGAATAGGGAAGGTTAATTTATTCTCGTAGTATAGAGCAGGATAGCATCTAGTTTTTGGTTTATTTCATCAAATTTTTGCTTGACTTCTTGGCGGAAATCGTCAAAATCGGATTGTAAACCATCAATCTTATCCTCAACCGCATCAATATCATCATAGACTCGACCAAAAGCTTGGTTCAGCTCTCTTCCTGTAATTTGGGTATCTTCAAGTCTATCTATACGGCGACCGAGACTGACAAATTGGCGATTTGTCTCGGTACTTCTGTCGTTGGGTGCTTGAGTCATGACTGGTAATTGGATCTACTAATAACCTCACCTCCATTATAATACTAAATCCTCTTAAGTTACTAGATAATCATGAGGGCTAGGCAGGAGGCAGGGGGCAGGAGGCAGGAGGATCATAACCTGATTTGAAAACCAGATTTGTTATAACATGGGGATTGAAGTTGAACCTTTTAAGTAAAAGGTAGAAGGGATAAATATTCCGCCCTCCTACCTGCTTTAAAATTAAGTCACACTGAAGATAACCACAAACCCTAAAACGGCGGCAAAAACGATCAGAGCGTAGAATTGACCGCGGCCATTTTGCAGGTATTTTAAACCCTCACCACCGACCAAGGTAGCCAAACCCGTAAAGTTAACGGCTCCATCAATCACCCGAAAATCTACCTCCATAATCTGACGAGCCAAGCGACGGGAACCCATCACAAAAACCCGATCATAGATATCATCGAAGTACCATTTATGCAGGGAAAGATCATAAAGAGCAGGGAATTTCTTGGCGATATCAGCCGGATTAATTTTCTTCTGAAGATACATCAAGGAAGCCAGAGTAATACCAATTAGGGCAATACCCACGGAACTACCACCCATAATCAGAAACTCATTCCACTCAAAATGATGTACCTCTTCTGCTACCTCCCCAGGGATAGAAATAAAGCGTTCAAAACCATTATTCCAAGGTCTACCCACTAAGCCAATCAGCACCGAAGGAATAGCCAACATAATTAGGGGGAAAGTCATAGTCAAGGGCGATTCATGGGGTTCATGGCTATGGTGCTCATGGTCATGCTCATGGGTATCTAGTTCCCTGACATCCATCGCTCCTGGACCAAAAACAGGGGCAGAGGCGGCTAATAATTGTTGAGATATACCCTTATCGTTGCCTTTAAAACCACCTTCAAAGGTCAGAAAATACATCCGAAACATATAAAAAGCCGTCAAGCCCGCAGTCAACCAGCCCACCAGCCAAAGCAGGGGATTAGCACCAAAAGCTAGACTAAGAATCTCATCCTTAGACCAAAAACCCGCAAAAGGAGGAATCCCACAAATAGCCAGGGTACCCACCAAAAAAGTTAAGGAGGTAATGGGCATATATTTTCGCAAACCTCCCATCATTCTCATATCTTGGGCTAAAACAGGTTCATGGCCAACCACCCCTTCCATACCATGGATAACCGAGCCCGAACCGAGGAACAACATAGCCTTAAAATAAGCATGGGTCATCAGGTGAAATAAACCCGCACTATAGGCCCCGATACCCATAGCCATAACCATATAACCTAACTGGGAAATGGTAGAGTAGGCCAAACCCTTTTTAATATCATTTTGCGTTAGGGCAATACTCGCACCCAAGAAAGCCGTAAAGCAGCCCGTCCAAGCGATGACCGTCATTACCGTGGGAATGTGTTCAAAAACAGGGTACATTCTGGCAATTAGGAAAACCCCCGCCGCTACCATGGTGGCTGCATGAATCAACGCCGAAATGGGGGTAGGACCTTCCATAGCATCGGGAAGCCAAACATGGAGGGGAAACTGCGCCGATTTAGCCACAGGACCGAGGAAAACCAAAACTGCAAAAAGAGCCGCGAGAGTGGGAGCAATAGCACCAGATTCGGTAAGACCTTGTAATCTTTCTCCCATAAGGGCAAAATCAAAGGTACCCGTCGCCCAATAGAGCCCAAGCATTCCAAGTAATAAGCCAAAATCCCCAACTCGGTTGACGACAAAGGCTTTCTGGCAAGCATCGGCTGCGGCTTTGCGATGAAACCAAAATCCTACCAAAAGATAGGAACACATTCCCACCAGTTCCCAAAATATATAGACTTGGATGAGATTGGGACTGATGACTAAACCGAGCATGGAAGCACTAAAAATGCTTAAATAGGCATAAAAACGGACATAGCCCGCATCATGAGCCATGTAACCATCGGTATAAATCATCACCAAAAAAGCCACTGTAGTGACGATCGCACTCATTAAGGCACTGAGATGATCAATAGTGTAGCCCATTTTTAAACGAAAATTGCCCGCCGCTATCCATTCAATCATGTGGGTATAGGGAGCATGGCCTTGGATTTGACTCCAGAGCAGAGCAAAGGAAAGTACCATAGCTGCGCCGAGCAAAGAAATAATGAAGATAGCATTAATTTGTCGAAGACGGTTCGTGCTTTGATTAAAGGAGATTAATCCTGAGCCCACTAGCATTGCACCTACTAAGGGTAGGGCGGGAACTAGCCAAGCATATTCATAGAGAGGTTCCATTCTAAAAAAGCGCCTAGTTTGTTTATAACTATTATCTTGGTTTATCCCTAATTATTTTGACACATCTGTTTCTTAAGATTGTGTATAGATGACATATACTTACCCTTAATTGATGAACTTGTCTGATTCCTGTGATGTTTACTGTTAACCCGATTAAATTTGGTACCGATGGCTGGCGTGGGGTGATTGCGGCGGATTTTACCTTTGAACGAGTTGCTCTGCTGGCTCCCTTGGCGGCTCAGGTTTTATCTGACAATTATGGCACCCTGACCAATAACTCCCGTTTAGTGATTGTCGGTTACGATCGCCGTTTTATGGCGGAAGATTTTGCTAAAGTAGCCGCCCAAGCCATTCAAGCTGCGGGTTTTGATGTTTTATTATCCGCAAGCTACGCCCCTACTCCTGCCTTTAGTTGGGTAGCCAAGGCGGAAAATGCCCTAGGTGCGATTGTCATTACGGCTAGTCATAATCCCGCGAATTATCTAGGTCTAAAGGTGAAGGGCTATTTTGGGGGTTCGGTGGCTCCAGAAATTACCCAACAGATTGAGGCGCGTTTATCCCAACCAATTCCCCTAGCGGCTACCCCCGGTACTTTAACTCTTTTTGAACCCTGGTCTAGTTATTGTCAGGGTTTACGGCAAAAGGTGGATATTGGCAGCATCCAACGGGCGATCGCCCAGGGTACCCTCAAGGTATATACCGATGTCATGCACGGTGCGGCCGCCACGGGGTTAGAACGGCTTTTAGGGGCGGAGATTACCGAAATCCATGGGGATAGGGATACTTTATTTGGTGGGAATCCCCCTGAACCCTTACCCCGCTACTTGACGGAAATCCTTGGTACTGTAAAGGCCGAAAGCGAACACCCCACTACGGATTTACGGGTGGGTTTAGTCTTTGATGGAGATAGCGATCGCATTGCGGCGATTGACGGCCAGGGAAATTTTCTCAGTTCCCAAATCCTGATTCCGATCTTAATTGATCATCTTTGTACCCACAAGGGGATGACGGGGGAAATTGTCAAAACCGTAAGCGGTTCCGATCTAATTCCCAAAGTCGCCCAACTCTACGGCCTATCTATTTATGAAACTCCCATTGGTTATAAGTATATTGCCGATCGCATGCTGACTACTCCCGTTTTAATTGGCGGGGAAGAATCCGGCGGTGTTGGTTACGGTACCCATATTCCTGAACGAGATGCTCTCCTTTCTGCTCTCTACGTTTTAGAAGCCATAGTCCAATCGGGGACGGATTTAGGCGCTCGTTATAGCCAACTCCAAGCCCAAGCCAACTTTATCTCGGCCTACGATCGTATCGATCTACCTCTGGCTAATATGGAAGTGCGGAGCAAATTGATCGCCCTATTGGCCAATAATCCCCCTCCAACCATTGCGGGAAAAGCCGTGGTTGATTGTTTAGCCGTAGATGGGTATAAATTCCGCCTTGGGGATGGGAGTTGGTTGCTAATTCGTTTTAGTGGTACTGAGCCAGTTTTACGTCTTTATTCGGAAGCGGCGACGGACGCACAGGTCAAGGAAATCCTAGACTGGGCGAAAGATTGGGCTAATTCAATTTAATCTCGGCGTTATTGTATAGGCTCATGGTTTTTTCCAATCCCTGCTTTAGTCCTGAATCCACGGTTTCTAGGACTAATTTTAGTACCTGCTCGGTTATCGGCACTTCGGAAGGGGCAAACTTGCCTAAAACGTGGGAAATTGTCTCTCTTTCTGGACCTGATTTGCCAATCCCTAGGCGCAGACGAGCAAATTTCTCACTACTTAAATGACTAATAATCGACTTCATGCCATTATGACCCCCGGCTGAACCGGAAAGACGGAGGCGGATTTTGCCTAGGGGTAAGTCCATATCATCATAAATTACTAAAATAGATGCTGGTGTCAGTTTATACCAATCCATCATCGCTCTCACGGACTGACCGGAAAGATTCATATAGGTTAGGGGTTTGAGTAGATGGGGCTTTGTACCGGTGCTCACCATCCCTTTAAATCTTTTGTTTTCCTGCCAAGATAATCCCCACTGCTTGGCCAGAGCGTCTACGGCCTCAAAACCAATATTATGTCGAGTTTTATCGTATTTGGGTTCAGGATTTCCTAAACCGATGATCAACTGGGGAATTATTAGGGAATCCATTGCTACAAAAGGCTTTCTAGATAAAACTGAGCACAGGTGTGATAGTTTTCCGAGAGTGTCTCCTGGGATGGGCTTTCCTGACGTAGTAAAAATAGGGACAGAGCCGTGGCGAACACCCGATCTTGATCCCAGTTGGGATGGTTGTCTAAATACTCTTGTAGAGACTCATGGAGTTGTTCGGGGATTTCAGTAAAAATGCTAATCGGTGTGTTCATGGTAGCCTCTAGTTTAAGAATTGATTATCAATTCACAAGACATCTATTGTCATCTATTAGGGGGTGGATCTGTCAATGTCACGAAATATTACATAAGTCTTTAGAAAAACTTAAGCATTACGACAGCATCAGGGTTTTAGCCGTGTTTTTTTTACACAACTTTACAGTAACTCAGTATCTACTTAACTTGGGCAAGAAAATTTAGACTCTTCTATGTCACCGATAAATGCGTGGTTAGAGAGCATTGCCTGGGGAAAAGTCTGGGTAAACTGTGGAAAACAAAGGGAAGCTTGGGGAAAAAGTGGGGAATGTATGGGGGAAAACATCCCTAAAAAATAAGTTTTACAAATTTATGGAGTCACCCTAGCAGTCGTCTTTTTTTTCGCCCTTGCAGTCTCCATTTTGGATAATGCTACCTGAAGTCACCTGCGTCCCCTGATCGCTGTTACTCGCCAGCGAACGATTAACTAGACTAAAACCGAGGAGGAAAGCGATCGCCACTATAACTATCAAAAAACGTCTCATAACTCACCATAAAAATCTCTAACTCTAGGATAGAGGAGTTGGGTTCGTCATGTCAGTCCCATAATTTTCCCCGACTCATAGAATATGTTTTTTGTCAAGTAGAAAAAAGTGGAAATTAAGGGAACTAGAATGGAAAAAGCTGGAGGAGTTAAAAAAATATGGAACCAAAGGACTGGGAGCTATTTTTAAAGCAAATTGTCAAAGACTATGGCATTAACGGCAAATTGAGAGAAATCTTTTTAGTGCGTTTTGCCTACCAAAACTGGCGCAAACCCGATAAAATCGTCTGGGAATTAGCAAATGCGGCCAGCCACGAAACCTACAAAAAACAAATGACGGAGATTTATAGTTATTTTTCCGCCCAGGTACCTAACGGTTGTCCCGATTTGGAGCCGAATAACAAAGGACCGGGTAAATTTCAAGCTTTGCGAGAATGGTTTAAGGAAACTAAATATCCCGAATGGCAAACAAATAATCATATTTTTCCTACTCAAAATTTAGTCATTCAAGGCAATTTACCCATTTATGTTCAGCGACCTCCTATCGAATCGGATTGTTGTCAAGAAATCCACAGAGTTGGGGCATTGATTTGTATTAAAGCCCCTGAAAAAATGGGTAAAACTTCACTTATTCAAGGAATACTTTCCTACGCCAATGATAGTAATTATCGTCCGATTTATCTAAATTTGCAAAGTGCAGAAACAGCTATATTTAGTAGCTTAGATCGGTTTTTGCGGTGGTTTTGCGCCAATATTAGCCGTGAGTTGGGATTAAAACCTAACCTAGACGAATACTGGGATGAGGAGTTATTTGGGAGTTTGGTAAGTTGTAAAACCTACTTTCAATGTCATCTACTAGAAAATTTAGCATCTCCCTTGGTTTTGGGATTAGATAATCTGGACAGAATCTTTGAATACCCCGATATTGCTAGGGACTTTCTGCCGATGTTACGCTATTGGCATGAGGAGGTAAATAATCTAGAAGTTTGGAAAAAATTTCGTTTAATTTTAGCAAATTCTACCGAAGTTTATATTAAGTTAGATGCCAATCAGTCTCCCTTTAATGTCGGCAAACAAATTAAATTACCAGGATTTAATCAAGAACAGATTTTACAATTCGCCAAGTCTTGTAATTTAGAAATTGCCCCTAGTCTAGCCGATATATTGATCGATTTAGTGGCTGGACATCCCTACCTAGTGCGGATAACCTTTGCCGCATTAAGTCAAGGAAATATAAGCCAAGAAAGATTATTACAAGAAGCCCCCACCCAGGGGGGAATTTATAGTAGTCATTTACTCCATCACTGGGATAATCTACAAAAACAGCCCCAACTTGTCCAAGGCTTAAAACAAGTGCTAGAATCCCCCCACGGAGTGGAATTAGAGCCAATTCTCGCCTATAGGTTAGAAAGTATGGGATTAGTGACCTTAGCGGGAAATCAGGCCCAAATTAGTTGTAGACTGTACCAAAAATACTTTGGCGATCGCTTATAGTGATAGGATACCTGTGGTAGAAGCTTATGAACCCCGTCGATTATCTTCGCATCAGTTTAATTGACCGTTGTAACTTTCGCTGTCACTACTGTATGCCCCACGAGACAGAACTTGAATATGTGCTACGGCAAAATCTCCTAACGACGGAGGAACTACTTACCCTAATCCAAGAAGTCTTTATCCCTTTAGGATTTAAGAAATTTCGCCTGACGGGGGGAGAGCCCTTACTGCGCCCTGGGGTGGTGGATATTGTCAGGAGAATAGCCAGCTTACCAGAGACAGAGGATTTATCCCTCACTACTAACGGGTTTTTGTTGTCCGCTATGGCAGAGGATTTATATCAAGCTGGACTAAAGCGCATCAATATCAGTTTAGATTCCCTAGATGCTGATACCTTTAACGAAATTATCGGTAATCAAGGGCGTAGTCGTTGGGAACAAACATGGCAGGGAATTTTATCCGCATATCGAGTAGGGTTTAATCCCCTAAAGTTAAATGTAGTGGTAATTCCGGGGGTAAATGACCATGAAATCGAAGCTCTTGCTGCTTTAACTCTTGAACGTCCTTGGCACGTCCGTTTTATCGAATTTATGCCCATTGGCAATGCTGAACTTTTTCAACAACGGGCTTGGATTCCCTCGGAAGAATTGCGCCAAAGGATTCGCCAGAAATGGGGCTTAACCCAATCTAGTATCCGGGGTAATGGTCCAGCAGATGTTTTTCAGATTCCAGGCGCCCAGGGAACCCTGGGTTTTATTAGTCAGATGTCAGAATGTTTTTGTTTACGCTGTAACCGCATGCGTCTGTCGGCCGATGGTTGGTTACGTCCCTGTTTACTCAACGAATCCCATCAGGTGAACCTGAAAACAGCCCTCGCTGAGGGAATGAGTTTACAGGATTTGCGGGACAAGGTAAGTTACCTGCTAGGGATTAAACCAGAAATTAACTTCCAAGCTAGGGAAACGGGAACCGGTACCGGCAACTACACCCGTACTATGTCCCAGATTGGGGGATAAAAATCTTGTTTACAATTGCTCTAGATAGGCTTGAATCTCAAAAAAGTCCTGCCAGGGGATATAGGCTTTGTTTTCGGCTTCTAGGTATTCCCTAAGGCGATCGCGGGCAAAAACCAAGTCCGCATTTAAACACATATTCAGATCCGTGATGGAATCTCCAATCGCTAGGGTTTGACGAGCGGAATAAAGATTCATCACCTGCACCTTAGACAACAACTCCGTACCCCCTTCTAGGGGAGAATCTACCTTAAGGAAGAGTTGATCGGTTAGTACATCCGGAGCATAGATTGCTTCTACCTGAGAGAAAAGCCCCTCCCTTTTGAGTACAGTTTCTACCATTCCCCGTAAACCACCGGAAACCACTACAAAGGGAATATTTTGACTTCTTAGAAAACTGATAAACTCTGGCAAACCGGGGCGAATCGGTTGGGCTTGGGCGTAGGCAATAATATCGGGGTAATGCTTCGAGGGAATGGATTCGAGCATTTTCCTTACCCCGACTCTGAGGGTTAGAGTGCGGTTATAAATTTGGGGTAAAATTTGGGAGGACAACTCGGGGGCAAAGTTGCCGAGCATAGTCGCAAAGGTTTCTACCGCAGTAATTGTGCCATCGAAATCACAGAAGACAATTTTTTCAGTGCCCATGGTAGTAGTATAACAGTGAGTTGGTATTAGGAAAATTTCTATGAGTAAGTTTGTCTTTGTAACGGGGGGTGTTGTCTCTAGTATCGGTAAAGGCATTGTCGCCGCCAGTTTGGGCAGACTGTTGAAATCCCGAAACTATTCTGTTTCTATTTTGAAACTAGACCCCTATATTAATGTAGATCCAGGCACCATGAGCCCTTTCCAGCACGGAGAGGTGTTTGTTACAGAAGATGGAGCAGAGACGGATTTGGATCTGGGCCATTATGAACGCTTTACAGAAACCTCCATGTCTCGCCTCAATAGCGTCACTACGGGCTCTATTTATCAATCGGTAATTAATAAAGAAAGACGGGGCTCCTACGAAGGGGGCACAGTACAAGTTATTCCCCATATTACTAATGAAATTAAAGAACGTATCCTCAGAGTCGCTAGGGATACTAACCCAGATCTAGTCATTACTGAAATCGGCGGTACCGTTGGCGATATAGAGTCTTTGCCCTTTTTAGAAGCTATTCGGCAATTTCGCAAAGATGTTGGGCGCAATAATGTAGTTTATATGCACGTTACCCTAATTCCTTGGATTCCCTCCGCCAAGGAGATGAAAACTAAACCTACCCAACATTCCGTTAAGGAGTTGAGATCCATTGGCATACAGCCAGATGTCTTGGTTTGTCGTTGCGATCGCCCTTTACAACCAGGACTTAAGGACAAGCTTTCTGCCTTTTGTGATGTTCCCGTAGAGGCGGTGATCATGGCTCAAGATGCTAGTAGTATTTATGAAGTGCCTTTAAACCTAGAGCAAGAGGGATTAGCCCAACAAACCCTAGAGTTACTAAAACTAGAGACGCGCATCCCCAACCTCAGCCAATGGGAAATCCTCGTCCGACAGATGCAGTCTCCTACTAAGGAGGTGGAAATCGCCATTGTCGGTAAATATGTCCAGTTAAGCGATGCCTATCTATCGGTGGTAGAAGCTTTGAGCCATGCGGCGTTTAGCCAAGGAAGTCGGATTAAATTGCGTTGGATTAGTGCAGAAGATATCGAAAACGACAACCCGCAAACTTACCTGGGTAATATTGGCGGAATTGTTGTCCCAGGAGGGTTTGGCATTAGGGGAGTAGATGGAAAAGTCAAAGCTATTGAATATGCGCGGGAACAAAAAATACCTTTTCTGGGGCTCTGTCTGGGGATGCAATGCTCGGTAATAGAATGGGCGAGAAATGTCGCTAAATTAGAGCGCGCTAACAGTTCCGAGTTTGAAGCAGATACTCCTAACCCAGTTATTAATCTTCTCCCCGAACAAGAAGACATCGTCGATTTAGGGGGGACAATGCGCCTAGGGCTCTATCCCTGTCGTCTCAATCCCGATACTTTAGCTTTTGCTCTCTATGGCCAGGAGGTTATCTATGAACGCCATCGCCATCGCTATGAGTTTAATAATGCCTACCGCAGTCTCTTTTTAGAAACGGGTTACACCATTAGCGGAACTTCCCCTGATGGGCGTTTGGTTGAGATTATCGAATTGTCTAACCATCCCTTTTTTATTGCTTCTCAATTCCATCCTGAGTTTCGTTCCCGTCCTAATAATGCCCATCCTCTGTTTTTAGGGTTCATTAAGGCGGCTCTTGAGCATAAACACGAAAGTATCATCCCAGAAAATACCTCCTTGGGTAAGTTTGACACATCTTTGATCAATTTAACTCTGGTCGAGGGATGATGCCAAATCCGCTTTAAAAATCAGGCTATAATCCTCCTGCCTCCTGCCCCCTGCCCCCTGCCTCCTGCCTAGCCTTCACGATAATATATTTACCTAAGCAGATTTAGTATGATGCGTGCTTCGATAAAAGATGATATTTTATTTATCCATCAAGAGGATGTCCCTGAGTATAAAAAAACGGGGTCAGTTGTCAGAAATAGTTATTTTTGGGCGCTGCGTTCCATTTCTTGCCGTTCCTATCGGGGGAAGGATTGGGAATTTGACCCGGAGGTTTGGCAAGCTTTAGCGAGAATGTTACTATTTTTTGCCGAATCCGGTTATCTAGGGCTTTCGGAGACTATTTTAGAATTTCCCCCCGATACAACTATTCCCGACTCCTTGCGCTCTGCGTCTACTTGGTCATAGAGTCCCAATAAATGGCGATCGTTATTCGGTCCATAAGTGCAGAACGGGCAAAAGAATTAGAAACCATGCCCGATGAAGAGAGCGATTACTCGGATATCCCGCCGCTAGATGAAGAATTTTTCAAAAAAGCCAAGCGAGCTTTACTGCTTTTTCCTTATTGTACTACCAAAAATCGGGGCGCAATTAAATACCATGACTCTTGCCAATCACCCAATGGCGACGGAAAAACCTCGCTAGAGCCGTTTCCTCTAGGGGTAAATAGATGGGGCGCCCGTGGGGACAGGTGCGGGGATTGCGGGTATTTTTCCATTCGTCTAGAAGGCTCTGCATGGCGTTTAAACTGAGTTCTGTGCCGTTACGGATAGCCGTCCTACAGGCTGTAGCTACTTGAGCGCTTTGTAAATCCCCTCCCCAACTCAATTCTAATAAAGCCGCGGAACAATCAGGGCGTTGGGCTAAGATGGCGGGCGCTTTGCGAATTGCCCAGGATTGCTCTCCAAAGGGCTCTATCTCTGTCCCAATGGCTTCTAATTGCTCAATTTGATGGCTAGTTAAAGCATTTAAGAGAATGGGACTGCTTAAAGGCACTAATTCCCAATGGGCTTCTAGTTTTTCGTACAATATCCGCTCATGGGCAATATGTTGTTCTACCAACCACATCCCTGTCGGATGTTCGGCAACTATATAAGTAGAATGTAGTTGGGCGAGGGCGGTTAATGGGATTAAGCTCAAGTCATCTCCAGAAGCTTGGGGTTGTACCTCATAGTTGGCTTTACTTTCTGCGACTTTGAGTAATTGCACAACACGATGGTTAGAGGCACTATCGGGTAAACTCTCGTTATTTATACTTAGAGCCTGGGAAATGGCTTCTATAATCTGCTCTTGCCAAAAAGTAAGGCAATTTAAGTAAATTTCTGCTTTAGCGGGGTGCCGATTCCAGTCGATTTGAGAGGGACAGGTTTGTAAATGGAGAAAACAAACGGGAAAACGCTCCCTAGGAAGGGTACGGGCAAAAGCGCCTAGAATAGTTTGCTCTAAGGTACGCATTTGTATCCTACGCCCATTTACTGCTATTTTAATCCAGTCGGGGCGACGGCGATGGCATCTATCGGGTAAACCGATCGCCAGTTCAATTTTTCCCCAGACATTATCCGGGGTATTAATTTCTTGTTGGAAGTATCCTAAGTCACCGGAATGTACTTTTTTGAGTATTTGGGGTAATATTTGCCCTCCTTGCTCACAGGGACTAATACTAAACCAGAGTTGTTCATCTTGAAAGACTTGCCAAGTAATTTGCGGATGACAGAGGGCGATATCTTGAATCAGGCTTTGTATTTCCTTGAGTTGTTGTAACTTCGTCGGTAAACCCCGTCTGCGTACCGGTAAATTGCCAAAAATATTAGCTACTGTGATGATAGTACCAATGGCGATCGCTATTGTCTCCTGAGTTTGTGGTTCCCCTTGGTTGTTGTACAATACTCTCCATCCCCAGGCCCCTGTACAACGACTGGCAATTTCTAACTCGGCTACTTGGGCAATACTATGGAGTGCTTCCCCCCGAAAGCCTAAACTGGTAATCTGAGCTAAATCCTCTCGACTATGGATTTTACTGGTGCTATGGGGGAGTCCGCAGAGTTTTAAATCCGATAGTGCCATTCCTTGCCCATTATCTGCTACTTGTACTTTCCACAAATCGGGATATAAAGAAATGACAATACTGCTCGCTCCCGCATCTAGGGAATTTTCTACTAATTCTCTAACTACCGCCGCAACGGAGTCAATAACCTCCCCCGCCGCAATCAGATTAATTACGTCTCGGGGTAGGGCTTGTATGGGCATAGGGGCAAAATTTTGGTTTATATTTTAATTAACGTCTTGACTATTCTTTCCATAGTATCACTCCTTCCATGAAATTCAAATCTCCTCGCCAACGAAAGCAAAACCCTCAAAAGATAACCTTCCCCATTCCTGCTATTGTTTTCGGCGTTTTCCTCTTGACAATTTCGCCTTTTATTGTTATGTATGGACTCTCTTGGCTCTATCTAAATCAAGGAGATAATCTCGTTAAAGAAGGTAAATTAACTGCGGCGATCGCCAGTTATAAAAGTATTATTCCCCTGAATTTTCAATCTTCCCTAGCTCAATTTAAGCTTGCCCAAGTTTACCAAAAACAAAATGAAATTATCCCTGCATTTAATGCCTATCAAAAAGCCTTTTATAGTGATGTAAACCTGAAGGTAGATCCTAGCTATAACCAAGATTTAGTTAAGTTAGCTGATACCCTCAAAAGTCAGTACCATAATGACGAGGCGATCTGGAGCTACCAACAGGCTATTAAAATAGACCCAAAGGTAAGCAAAAACTATGAAAAACTAGGTCAAATTTTATCCGAACAATCTTCCTGGACTGAAGCTATAGATTCTTACCAAAAAGCCCTTGAATTAGCCCCCCAATCCCTAGATATTTATCTAAATCTGGGTAAAGCCTATAACCAACAAAAAGCATGGGAAAAAACTATAAATATTCTCGAACAAGCTCGACAGATTAAACCAGAACAGGAAGATATTTACCCGATATTAGGTAAAGCCTATCAAGAGCAAAAAGATTATCAAAAAGCAATTAATACCTACTTGCAAGCCTTAACCTATAGCCCAGACGATGCTCAAATCTATAACCAATTAGGACAAAGCTTACAAAAACAGAAAAAATTTCCCGAAGCGATCGCCGCCTATCAAAAAGCTGGTAAATTAGCTCCCAAAAATGGCGAGATAGACAAAAATCTTTGCTTTGCCTACCATCAAGTTAAGGAACTAAAAAAAGCCATTGCTGCCTGTACCCGAGCCTTCCAAAAAGATCCCAACCTTGGAGATGCCAAATTTTATGCCCAGGAAATAGAAAGAGGGATGATAATCTACAACAATCCCCAGGTTTTAAAAATGCCAGAAAGGATTCCTACAGCCCAACAAGATCCCTTAATATCTCGAAAACGGGCAATAGTAAAAATTATTTTCCGTAGTCGACAACACAATGGAATAGGCACAGGTTGGTTGTTCAAAAAAGACCAGAATAAAGCCTGGATTATTACCAATCGTCATGTAGCCACTAATGTAGAACAAATTAAAGATCCCCGAGCTCGAATTTTTGTAGAATTTTATAGTAAACCGCTCCCTAATCAAGTACGTCAACGCAGACGAGCTAAACTTATCCAGACGACACCCCCAGGCCATTGGCTGGATATCGCGGTTTTAGAAATTGACAATCTCCCCCCGGATATTCAACCCCTAACCCTAGGCTTTTCTGTAAATAGCTTAAATCAACCCGTTAAGGTTATCGGTCATCCCTTTAACCAAAAAGATTGGAGCGTTAGTAAGGGGGAGGTTAGAGACATTACCGAAAAAGAATTAATTCTCGCCATGGTATTAGTGTCAGGACAGTCAGGGAGCCCTGTTTTTGACCCAAAAAATCAAGTGATTGGAGTCGTTTCCCAAGCGGGGTTATTTTGCTCCCAATCTTCTGCTTCTTTGGAAATGTCCTTCAGGTTAGGTTGTGGGTTAGCCGTACCCATTGAGGAAGTGAAGAAACAGTTACAAACCTGGGGAATCCTTGGGAATTACCTCAACAAGGCCTCCTAGATAGGAAGCCCTAAAATAAGTACAAACTAAGCGAGCAAAGAAAGCGATCGCCCGGTTAAAGCGACCGCCGTGATGCCATTAAAAGCCATAATTTCCCCGGCGCTGGCGGTGGTTTCCCCTCGTTTCCAAGCAAAAACATCCCGTTTGCAGTTACTTCGCAACAGCACAGGTTCTAACATCGCGCTAGTTCCCCCCGTTACCCCAATGAGAGCATCACCCCCGAACAGACGAGCAAAACCCCCATCATTGAGGAAATTTCCGTCTTTTTGCGTACAAGTATTCCAAAGTACATCATCAGGGCGATACAGACGACGAGGATTAATCACCGAGACAATTTTCACTCCTATTCCTTGGGCTTCTAGTTGTGAGGCTGCCTCAAAGACGGGAATTAAAGTCATATCTCCAATCACCGCAAAAACCACCTTTTTCTCCCCTGGAGTTTCCTGGAGTATTACCCCACCATCCTCTAAAGCCTGACGAGTTTGGGCAAAGGTAGTGCGGACAGGTAAGGGAGATTTACTAGCAGTAATTGTAATCCCCTTATTTTTAGTCCCAAGCGCCCACTCATAGCAAACTTGAATACTATTAGCATCACAGGGAAAGAGGGGGAAAATATTACCATTACGCATCATAGCCGCGAAATAGTTCTCAATTTCCGGGCGTTGGTGGGTCCAACCATTGCGCCCCTGCTCCAGAGCCCCTGCGGTAAACAGGGTAATAGTAGAAGGAGTCGGACGACGTAACTCCGTCATGGCCTGGGTGACGGTTTGCCAAATCGGTAAGCCATTAATAGCAAAGGATTCGTAGGAACACCAGAGGGTACGCGCACCAAACAGAGCTAAAGCTACGGCTAACCCAGCACAAGCATCCTCACTCAGGGGCTCATATACCTGCCCTTGGGGTTGCTGGAAATAGATGGCATCGGGGGTAGGATGAATGATTTTTAGTCCCACATTAATATTATTAATCCCTGAGGCGGCATTGCCATCGGCATTAGTGACCAGGAAGTTAGTATCCTTTTTGCCCACATGGACGACTAATTCCCCCATTACAGTAGTTGCTACTTTTTTATCCCCGTTAACTGCATATTCGGTGAGGGGAAGTTGTCCTAAATCGGATAGGGGTAATTCTTTTTCCGTTACTACTACACGGGAAGCAGGTCCCCCTCCTGCTCGCTCAAAGTTAGTCCTTACCAATTGCCAAGCCTCGGCAGTAAGAGCTCGTTCTTGAAGGGCTTTAACAATATAATCTTTTTCTAAGGTATCGCCGGGGTAGAGGTTATGGGATTGGGCTCCGAGCTTGTGTACTCCTGCTCCTTTTAGTTGTTTAACAATAAGAACGGTTAATTTCCCACCTAGGGCAGACTGAGCGGCTTTGTCCGTCGCTTCTAGAATAGCTTGGGTAAAAGCTAACCTTTGTTTTAGGGAAAATTGGGTACTGTCTACATAGTCTCCCGTTTGATTACTATCATCGAAGTCCTTGGCATTGACTAAAATTACCTCTTCAAAGCCATTACCACGCCAATAATCTAGCATTTGCTGATTAGATTTAGTAGACACCATACTATGGTGCTCTTGGGAGTAACCATTCCAAACCAAAATCGGTAAAAAGTTAGTTACCTGGGGATAGGCTGTATGGAAATGTCCGAAACTACTCATAATATAGGGTTCGCCTAAACCACCATCCCCTATGGTGACGGGAAAAAGCACGCCGGGATATAATTTGGCTGCGGCCATGGCAAAGTGTTGTCCCTGTCCCAAAGGACCTGCCGGATTGAGTAAACCGGGAATTTGTCCAGAAAGATGCCCCAAAAGTCCGTGCATTTCTCGGAATCTTTCTCCTAATTGTTTGGCCGTATGGATACCCATGTCTTCTAAGGAACGGTCCAAAAACATATTGCTATAAAAGCCAGGGGCATGGTGTCCGACTTCGGTAAGAATGTTCTTATGGCCGAGCATGACGAGGGCGGCAATTGTATCAGCAATACTGGCAAAACCCCCTGGATGCCCGGATTCTTTGGTGGCGGTGGTTTGTAGGGTAAGATAGCGCAAAGCATCCGCAGCTAGAAGGGTTTGATAGGCAGCCATGGGGTCCGATAACGACGTAATCCGCTTTTGTGTCGGCTTTATCACCGCTTCTTGTCCGTATTGCTCGAATTGCTCCAAGTTATTTCCTAAATACTGTATTCCTTGACAAAAATCAGGAATTGTGCTAGAAACTGTCATTTACCTATTCCTTCTTAAAACTGCTTTTTCCTAACATATCGGAAAAGGGGATCTAATAGCTATCTGAAAATCTATGCTTTCTATAGTTTTCTACGTTAATCAGGTGCAGATGGTTAGGAGGCATTACTGCTCACTGTTCAATGATTCTAACTTTTGTCCCAGTCGTGGTTCTGTTCCCGATAATAATCTTTCGATATTGCCCCGGTGTCGGATAATCACATATAAGCCGGCCACGGAGGCAAATAAGATATAGGGTAAAGGTTGTTTCAAAACTAGCATAAGAATAATAACTGCGATCGCCCCCGTGATGGAACTTAAAGAAACGATCCGAGAAATGGCTAAAACGAGGAGAAAACTACCTAAGGTAGCTAGAGCCACCCAAGGACTCATCATCAATAAAACCCCTAAACTTGTAGCCACGGATTTACCCCCATCAAAATTGAGAAAAATTGATTTACTATGACCGATAACGGCGGCGAGTCCTGTAGCCAATATTAGCCACGCTTGCCAATCGGGGGGTAGAGGATTAGCCGAGTTGAGATAAAGGGCTTTAACTAGAGCAATTCCTAGCATACCCTTGAGCATATCGATAATCAGGACGCTGATACCTGCTTTTTTCCCCAGGGTTCTTAAAACATTGGTCGCTCCCGTTGAACCGGAGCCATGTTCTCTGATATCAATTCCTCGCAGATATTTCCCCACTAAGTAACCTGTGGGAATTGAGCCGAGGAGATAGGCTAGGAGAATTAAAAAAACACCAAGAACTATTGTACTTAACATAAAAAGTATATTTAGATAATGACCTCAGAACAGCTTCTCTATTTCTACACCAACTGGGAGAAAATTTTAAACAGTCCAATTTTCCCTAGATAGTTGTCATACGATATCCGCTTATGTTAGTAGACAATCGTGAAGGCTAGGCAGGAGGCAGGAGGCAGGAGGCAGGAGGCAGTCCCGATGCAACAAG
>JBBAUO010000041.1:0-39329 GCA_040398185.1 Microcystaceae cyanobacterium
TTCTTCTTCTGACTCTATCTCCCTAGCTGCCTGACCACCCCCTGAACGCTTACGATTCGGGACTAGCTCCTCCACCTAAAGCAATGACTAATTGTATATCCAATCCCCCACAGGCTTCTGCAATCATTTGGAAAACCCAAAGCAGACGATTTTGTACGGTTCCCATGGAAGCATAAATCAGTGGTTGTCCCGTTAGCTTTTCGTCGGGAAAAGAGGTGATCTGCCGACTGTCTGGGTTGTTGTAGAGTCCTGTGAAATGAAAAACCGAAGGAAGTTCTTTTCTGGGAAATTCAAACTCAGCAGGTTGTTGACTCAGTTGAGCTAACCGAGAGTAATTATCATTAGGATTACTATGGATGGGCAAATTCCACTGCTGACGATAATCGTTGATAGTTTTTAGTGTAGGTTTACGAATATAATTCAATAACTTGTAACCTAGTCGATTACGAAGAAGTCCGCGCCAAGAAGGATCATACTGCCAAGAAGTGCTAAAGGGAGGAATACTTATTTCCCCATTTAACATCATCGCCCCACAAGCACTTACAAAAGGTATATCTAGATATTCTGCTACTGTTCCCCCCTGGGGGGCTACTTGATCTACTATTAAGGCCTCAATTCCTACTGTTTTAATGACCTGTGGAGCGTCCCGTAAACAGATATCAGCAGATTTAGCAACCCAATTGATGGTACAGTTTAATGCCTTTAATCCCTTAAGATTACCTAATTCAGTAAATAATGCTTTACTTGCTCCTAGGGGAAAATCGGACTGGCCGATCGCCTGAAATTCTAGCCCGGCTGTCAAAGCCTTTGCTTTGGCATCTAGAATCCCTAATACGGTAACACGATGGCCGCGTTTTTGCAGTTCGGAACCTAAAGCCGTCATCGGGTTAAGATGACCAGTAGCCGCAGGACAAATAATACCAAAATGAGTCATAGGGTTTGATTTGTAAAAGAGGTTTGTTGGGAGGTAAGGGGAAATGCGATCGCCTTTTACTAGATATTATCCTTTAAAGACAAACTGATGCGTTTTAGTTTCTCATTTATCTCCATTACCTTCACCTTAACCACTTGACCTACTTTCACCACTGTGTTAGGGTCGGACACAAAATGATTAGCTAGTTGGGATATGTGAATTAGTCCATCCTGGTGTACTCCAATGTCCACAAAAGCCCCAAAATTAACTACATTAGTAATGACTCCTTCTAGGATCATTCCTTCCGACAAGTCTTTAACTTCAGTAATGCTGTCACTAAAGGTAGCATAGCTAAATTCTTCCCGAGGATCTCTCCCTGGCTTTTCTAGTTCTTTGATTACATCTTTTAAGGTAGGTAAACCGACTGTATCACTCACAAATTGATTGAGGTCTAGATGTTTTAATTGCTCACTTTTATGGGATATTTCTGTTAGAGAGATTTTGAGAGCTTTGGCAATATTTTGTACAAGGGGATAACTTTCAGGATGGACGGCTGTATTATCTAAGGGATTTTCTCCATTACGGATTCTTAAAAAACCTGCGGATTGTTCAAAGGCTTTTGGTCCTAGTTTTGGTACTTTTAGGAGTTGTTTTCTGTTTTTAAAATGCCCAATTTCCTGACGATAGATGATGATATTATTAGCAATAGTTGGCGTAATTCCTGACACAAAAGTCAACAATTCTCGAGAAGCGGTATTGAGGTCTACTCCCACATAGTTAACGCAACTTTCTACGGTTTCATCTAGTTTATTTTTTAACAGCTTTTGATCAACGTCGTGTTGATACTGACCAACACCAATGGATTTAGGATCAATTTTTACCAATTCAGCTAGGGGATCTTGTAATCTTCTACCGATACTAATTGCGCCCCGAACAGTAACATCTAAATCAGGAAATTCGGCGATAGCGACAACGGAGGCTGAATAAACAGAAGCCCCGGCTTCATTGACCATAACTTTAATCGGTTTTTTGGCTAGGTTTTGTATAACTTCGGTAACAAATTGATCGGTTTCCCTAGAAGCCGTACCATTGCCAATGGCAATTAACTCTATGTGATAGTTTTCAATAAATTTTAGGAGAGTTTGTTGAGCTTCCTGTCGTTGATGGGAACCCATAAAAGGAAAGATGGCAACATACTTTAAAAATTCTCCAGTTTCCGAGAGAACCGTCACCTTACAACCCGTGCGAAATCCTGGATCAAGGGCTAGGGTTGGCTTCATTCCCGCAGGAGAAGCTAGTAACAATTGTCTTAAATTAACGGCAAAGGTTTGAATAGACTCTAAATCTGACCAAGTTTTGTACTCCGATCGCACTTCCCGAATTAGGGAGGGTTTAATCAGACGCACAAAGGCATCCTTGAGCATTTTTTGATAGAAGTTTTTTAACTGAGGATGTTGGGTTTTAATTTCTTGGTCTTCTAGATAATTCATAACTTGATTTTCCTCAAAGTCTAGATCAACCGAGAGAATTTTTTCGCTTTCTCCGCGAAAGAGGGCCAGAATATGGTGGGGGGCTACTTTTTTAACTGAAATTTCAAAATTACGGTACATTTCATACTTAGTAGTACCTTCGGGATGATCTCCTTTAATTTGAGAGGTAAAAATTGCTTCTTGGCTGAGATATTTTCTTAAATAAGCTCTTAAATGGGCTTTTTCCGAGATCTCCTCCGCAAGAATATCAGAAGCTCCCTTAAGGGCATCCTCTGGGGTAAGAATATCTTTTTCTGGGGAAAGATAGGCAAGGGCTGCCGTTTCTAGATCCAGATTTTGGGGAGGATGTTGATTCCATGACGTTAAAGTTTGAGCTAGGGGTAAAAGTCCTTTTTCCTTAGCAATAGTGGCTTTAGTGCGCTTTTTAGGCTTGTAGGGCAGATAAAGGTCTTCTAGTTCGTTTTTGAGGCGACAGGCTTCAATTTGAGCTCTTAGGGAGGGTGTAAGTTGATTTTGGGCGGCGATCGCCTCTAGAATAAATTGTTGACGTTCTTGCAATTGGGTCAAATACTGATAACGCTCCCAAATGCTTCTGAGTTGGGTTTCATCGAGGGAATTGGTCACTTCCTTACGATAACGGGCGATAAAAGGGATAGTTGCCCCATCTAGGAGAAGTGAGAGGGCTTGATCTACCCTAGGGGAATTTATTACTAATTCTTGAGCGATAATTGTGGAAATATTCAACATATCAATCCATGTCAAGGACAGAAAAAGAGCCATCGTACTCTTTAATTCTAGTTGTGGACTAAAATTAAAGTCTAAGTGCAACTCTCGGAATTTGAACAATGGGACTCATTATTGGTGGACGCTATGAAGTAATTCGCCCTCTTAGTCAAGGAGCTTTTGGACAGACATTTCTAGCCCAAGACAATCATCGTCCTGGAAAACCCGCCTGTGTAATTAAGCAGTTAATCCCTGAAGTCGTCAATGAATTGACCCTAAAGCTCTTTAATAATGAAGCCCAAACCCTAGAAAAACTGGGTAATCATCCGCAAATTCCCAAATTTTATGCCAGTTTCCAAGAAAGCGAAGCCTTTTATATAGTACAAGAGTTCATTGATGGGCAGGATTTAAGTTATGAAATTATCCCTGGGAAGACACTGACGGAAAAATATGTAGTCCAGCTACTCAGGGATGTTTTAGAGGTTCTCAGCTTCGTCCATAGGTACAATATCATCCATCGGGATCTCAAACCTCGCAATATTATCCGTCGTCAGGATGGCAGACTGATTTTAATCGACTTTGGGGGAGTTAACCAGATCGGCTCCCAATGGTATCAAAATGGACAAAATAGTGTTTCTGTCAGTGTTGGCACCCCTGGCTATATGCCCAGTGAACAAGCCCATCATAAGCCAAGACTGAGCAGTGATATCTATGCTCTGGGAATGGTGGCTATTCAAGCCTTGACAGGAATCAAACCCATACAGTTAACGGAAGATGCTAAAACCGGGGAAGTGCTCTGGCGCGATCAAGTAGTAGTGAATGAAGGATTAGCCGCCATTATTGAGAAAATGACTCGCTACGACTGGAGACAAAGATACCCCTCTGCGATCGAAGCCTTGGAAGCAGTTACGGAATTAGGTAGAGAGTCAGGATTTATCCCCCCAATAGTGATTCCAGCAGCCTTGTTTTATCAAGGAAATAATTTCTTACAAGCAGGGCAATTAGAAGAAGCTATTAATTGTTATAAACAAGTTTTACTAAAAAAACCTGATTTTGATAATGCTTGGTACAATCGCGGCATAGCCTTAGAAGAATTAGGGCGTTATTCAGAATCTTTGGCTTCTTTTAATCAGGTGATTCAACTACAAGTAGATAATTCCGAAGCTTGGTATCATCGGGGTATAGCCTTACAAAATATACAACTCTACAGTGATGCCTTGGCCTCTTTTGAAAAAGTGATTGATCTCAAACCAGATCACGGCAAAGCTTGGCATGAAAAGGGAGTAACCTATAGTCTCATGCAGCGTTATGCTGAAGCCTTAGCTACCTTTGACCGGGCTTTGTTTTTCCAACCCCAAGCCAAAACTTGGTATGAAAAAGGCGTGGTATGGCGAGAGCTACAACGTTACTCGGAGTCTATTTTTTGTTACAATAAAGCTGTTCAACTGGAACCGACTTTTGCGGATGCTTGGTATCAAAGAGGCTATGCTTTTTTTAAGCTCAAACGCTACGCAGAAGCAATGGTTTGTTTTAATAAAACCCTACAATACCAATCAGACCATTCCCTAGCTTTTCAGACAAGAAATATACTCATTAGTCAAATGCGTACTTAAGATATCTAGTATTGTTTAGGTCTACCGAGGGTAGTAATATAAATTACCGCCTCATCTGCGGGAATACCGAGAACCTCATTGACCTGATCGTCAAAATAACCCCCAATTCCACTAACTCCTAAGTCTAAATATATAGCCGCTAAATTTAAACGCTGTCCTAGGTGTCCTGCATCTAAATGGAGATAACGATAGGCGCGATCGCCATATTCACTAATAGCCAATTTTAGATCCGCAGTATGAAAAACCACAGCGGCGGCATCTCTTCCTAATTCTTGTCCTAGGCACAGATAGTGTAACTCTTCTCGAAAATTTTTAAAGCGAACTTGTCTTAATTCTTGAGCTTTAGGAGCATAATAATAGCAACCTTCTTCTAACCCTACAACTCCCGAAATTGCTAGGAAAGTTTCTAAGGAATCCAAGGCAAAATAATCTGGATCAGGATCTAGCTCTTGCTCGATATAGTCTTCAGGATGATAGGTAAAGTGTAACAGAGCTTTCAACTCATCTAAAGTTAATTCACCCCCACTATAAGCCCTGGTTGAACGACGCTTTAGGATAGTGGTTTCTAACCCTGATAACTTTTCTTTCCAATCAATGGGATTGGTTTTGGTCGAGATTTTTAGACAAAAAGGCAAATTATATTTATCCTCAAGACTAGGCTTTGGCTCTAGGACTAAAGCAGTAGGAGGATTCTCCGTTGGGGGAATTTCTGTACAACCATGGAGGTAGGCTAATAATTGACCGTCAGCAAGATCGGGATAGGTGTCAGCAATGACAGAAGGTAGAGCGGTTTTTACCCTAGAGAGATGTTGCTGCGGTTCTAATAAATCTGCTAAGGCAATAACATTAAATGCTGCTTCTGTTTGTACATCTAAATACAGTAAATCATTGATGGTCTGGTCTTGAAAACCCCCGATTAAATGGGGACGAAAAGTATTAACTGCACTCGCTAGTTCAATATTGCCGAGCAGATGACCCGTATCTAGTAAAATACGACGATAGGCCCGGTCTTCGTAACGCCACGCCGAACGATAAAAAACTGCGGTAGTGACTAGGGCTAATTGGGTAGTCTCTAAAGCACTATGCCAAAAACAGGCGTTTTGTAGAGTTGACCAGACTTCACTTTCCCAAAAATGAATTAGGGAATGGGTTTGAGCTTGATAGTTATACAGTCCTGGGGGAAGGAGTTGAGTTCCACGGGAAATTAGATAAACTTCCGCAGGATATAAACCACCCGCCGAAGGGGCCGAACGTAAATAAACGGCAGTCCCCATAGTCGGCAGTTTAGCGGTTAAGCCATAACTACAGCCGAAAAGACGGGAAAGTCTGCCCCAAAGTTGGGAATCTGTATCCGATGGGGAGAGGTAGGGTTTGAGATCGTAGGAATTACCAATTTTATATTCTTTGAAGGGTATAGGCTGATTAGACCAATCTAGGCTTCTACTTTTAGTGGCGATGGTTTCAGGATGGTATTTAGTGCGTTCATGGTAGTACTGAGAAGCTGAAGGGGATAAGTCTGACATAACACTGGACTCGGTGATGACTTTATCTTCATGTTAACCCTAGGTATGGGTTAAATCTCGAATAGACCAGAGATTAATGGTTTTATCCTTGCCCGCACTGGCAATAATCGGTTCAACGGGATGAATAGCTAAACTATATATGCAATCACTATGACCTGTAAAAATGCCAAGAAGTTGACCTGTGGCAACCTGCCAAATTTTTAAGGTCTTATCCCAACTACCACTAATTAGCATTTCTCCCCCTTCTAGGAAAGCTAAACAGGTGACAGACCAAGAATGTCCAGAAATAATTTGGAGAATTTCTTGGGTTTTGACATCCCATAGAATAATCTGATTATCATCTCCCCCACTAGCGACAATTTCACCATTGGGGGAAAGGGCTACGGCTTTCACGGGCCAAGTATGTTTTGCTAGGGTGGCAAAGGGTTTTTCTTGATCAATTTCCCAGAGCTTGATGGTTCGATCTTGACTGGCGGTAGCTAGTAGGTTTCCTTGGGTAGCTAGGTCTAGAATTGATAAAAGATGACCTTTGTAAGTCGTTTCTATGGTGCCTGTTTCCAAATCCCAACGCTTGACGGTTTTATCTGCACTTGCTGTTAAAAGTTTGCCCTCTTGATCCCATACTAGGGCATTAATAGCTTGATTATGTCCTAAAAATGACTGGGATATTTTTTGAGTTGCCATATCCCAAATCTCAATTAAACCTTTACTATTTCCTGTAACTAGATAATTCCCATTTTTTGTAAATGTAATCGCTTTAATTGGCTGTTTTTCTCCTTGAAAGTCGCCTATTTTTGTAGCTGTCTTAATGTCCCAAAGATGTAGAATTTTATCGTCACCACCACTGGCTAAATTTTGACCATTTGGGTTGAACTTAATAGCGTTAACAGTGCCAGATATTCCTTTTGTACTTAGGTCAGGAGAGTGTATAGTTGGTTGTAGCTGTTCCCCTAGGGATTTCTGTTGTTTGATTAATCCTGCATTTTGTAAGCTCTGTAAAACTTGAGATGCTGATTGAAACCGCGCTTCTACAGTTGGTTCTACTAACTGCTGAAGAATTGAATTTAGTGTAAAAGATTCGAGGCTCGGAAGTGGCTCATTTAATAGGTTAAAGGGGGATAATCCTGTTAATAACTGCCAGCAGATAATACCTAAACTATATAAGTCACTGCTATAGGTTCCCTGGCCTTTAATTTGTTCTGGTGCTGCATACTGAGCATCCCCTACCCTAGGAGGAGTATGATTAACTAAGTAAGCACTACTAAAATCTACTAAAATCCATTGCTGGTTATAAATTAAGTTTTTGGGTTTAAAATCTCCGTGAACAATCTGTAGGTCATGTAATAGCTCTAGGATTAATAGGGTTTCTGTTAAGAATTGAATTACTTGTTCAGGGTTAAATAGGCTACCTTCCCCTAGGGTTGTTTCTAGGCTTTTTCCTTCGACAAATTCTTGAACAAAATAGTAGCGGTTATCGTTAGTAAATGCTTCAATAAATTTAGGAAGTTGGGAAAATTTACTTAATTTTTTTAAGATTTTACTCAACTGTTCAAAATCCTTAAACTCTTGTACCCAAGAACGTTGAATAACACAAAGGACAGAACCTGAGAACAAATTGGTTTGGGCTTTGACTACTGCTTCCGAACCTTGGGAACTCAAAGACTCTAAAATCTCATAACGATGGGAAGCTTCAGTAAAGTTAGACATTTATTTAGTTAATTGTATAATCTCTGGGCAAAATTGATGATTATCATCTAGGAGCCAACTAAAATACTCTTCTACTTGTCCCCCTAAAACTGATAAAATAATATAGGAGTATTCTGCCCATGCCATCCGGCGATCGCATTCTGAAGGAATCGCTTTATGATCGGGATGGGAATGATAAATTCCGATAATAGACCATTGCTTTAGGCGAACTTCTTTTTGAACACTAAGTAACAGTTCGGGAGCAATAAAAAAGCGTTCATTTTTACTACTCCCCCCTAGGAGTAATATTTCCCCTAATTCTTCAGACCAACTATTCTCGGCTTCCCTAATCTCCAGAACCTGTTTGAATTTAGGGGTGATAGTTCCCAAAATTAAACCGCAACACTCTTGGGGATAGGTTGTTTGAGCATGGGTTTTCATTTGTTGTAGGTGTTCGGAATTTAAAATAATCATACTAAATCCTGTTAAATAATCATCTTATCGTGAGGACAAGGCAGGAGGCAGGAGGGTTTAATAGGTATCATGCCTATACATTAACCGATTCCTCTTCTTCGAGCCATGTATCATCATTTTCTTGAAGAAGTTTTTCCGCAGCTTCTAACATATCTCCCACTAGATCCCTTAAATCTTTTTTATTATTCAAATAGGCTTTTAAAGCCTCTAGGGGATCTAATTGATTGCCTACACCTAATTCTGGTAAACGGGGACGGGATAGTTGACTGACTAATTCTGTACGAATATTATAGGAATGGGCTATTTTTAGAATCTCCTGAAGTTTAGTATTGCTAACTAGCTCTAACTGCTCTGAGCGAATTTTATAGATCAAGCGGACGACCGCATCTTGAATAGAATGTTTTTCCAAGGCTTTAAAAATAGTAGCTTCGGGATTTTCTGATTCAGAAACATCAACCTCAATTGTACAGAAAGAACGGGCAGGAAGAGTGATAAATTCCCAGTTAACTTGACCCTTATCTAGCTCAACTAAAACATAGCCCTTAGCCTCTTTTTCCTCACTAAAATCCACCCTTTCTATACTACCGGGGTAAATAATCGGGGGATTATTAGACGGATTTAGGTTTTGATGTTTATGAATATGTCCGAGGGCTACATAATCAAATTCTGGACGTATTAATAAGGAAATTGGCACAGTAAAGCCCTTGCCAACAGCTAGGAATCTTTCGGCTCCGAGATTGGCTCTATCTGCCATTAGGTGTCCGAGGAGAATGGTGGGAAGATGGGGGTCTAGTTGACGAATTTCTCCTTCTAAAACTGGTTCTAGTCGTTTTATTAAAAGTTCATTGATTTGGGCGAGGGATAACCCCTCAGTTTCCGGACGAGTCAGGAGAATAGAGCGTGTTAACCAAGGTAAGGTAATAACTTGAATATCCCCATTGGAGGTAGTGATACGATGGGTTTTAATGGTATCACCGACAATAAACCCAGGGACTGCTAGGGTACGATAAATACATAAACTAGCTCCACCGTTACCTTGGGAATGTTGATCATGGTTCCCCACCAATAAAACCGTGGGAATGTTGACATCGGCTAAACGCCGAAATTGACGGGCAAAAGCTTCTTGGACAAAAGGGGGAGGAGTTGCATCCGGAAAAGCATCCCCTCCAAAGATAACCAAGTCTACGGGTTGGGCGATCGCCTGATCGATACATAGACTTAAAGTTTTGATAAAATCTTCTAGGCGAGTATTGAGTCCAGTCTGGGGGTTAATTTTGCCATGACTAAAGCCACCCCCTATATGAATGTCCGATAGATGTAAAACCTTGATCATCTTTTTAGAGCGTCCAATCTTTACACCTATACTACAGTATTATTTTTGCAGATAAAATGGGATTTACTGCGGACTTTATCGTACAAATGTACTGTATATATGAGAGAAAAGTTAAAACAAAAGTGTGATTTTTGGGGTCTTTCCCTTTCTTAAGCTTGGCTAGATGAATAGGAGAAATGTGATATGGAGATGATCCCGATGAAAATAGCCGTAGCTAAAGAAACAGCCCTAGGGGAAACCCGAGTCGCCCTTACCCCTGATAATGCTGCACGTCTAGTCAAACAAGGATTAGAGGTAATAGTAGAAACAGGAGCAGGAACAGCGTCTTTTTTTGCCGATGTCGCCTACGAAGCAGTCGGGGCGCAGATAGTCTCTGATTCTTGGCAACTTTGGCAAGCAGCCGATATTTTGCTGAAAGTAACGGCTCCCAATGAAACCGACGAACTAGATAAACTCAAAGAAGGAACGATTTTAATCAGCCATCTCGACCCCCTAAGAAACCCTAACCTTATCCAAAAACTAGCCGAGCGAGGTGTTACAGCCTTGAGCATGGAACTAATCCCCCGTAGCACTCGCGCTCAAAGCATGGATGCACTATCTTCCCAGGCCAATATCACAGGATACAAAGCAGCCTTACTAAGTGCTGTGTATTTACCCAAACTTTTTCCCATGATGACAACCGCCGCGGGTACGATTCCCCCCGCTAAGGTATTAGTCCTAGGAGCAGGGGTAGCGGGTTTACAAGCCATAGCTACCGCCAGGCGTTTAGGAGCCGTCGTTGAAGCCTTTGATATTCGTCCTCAAGTCAAGGAAGAGGTGCAAAGTGTTGGGGCCAAATTTATTGAAATGCCCATTGAAGAGGAAACTGTGGCGGATAATGGCTATGCTAAACAAGTTTCCCTCAATACCCAAGAGAAAATCCATCAAGTGCTAACGGAGCCAGTGAAAAGGGCTGATGTGATTATCACTACTGCTCAGATTCCTGGCAAACAAGCTCCCTTGTTGGTTACTGCACAAATGCTCGCCCAAATGAAGCCAGGTTCTGTAATTATAGATTTGGCCGCAGAGCAAGGGGGAAACTGTGCCCATACGGAAGCAGGAAAAACTGTCACCCACCATGGAGTCACGATTGTAGGTAGTGTCAATCTACCCGCCTCAGTTCCCACTAATGCCAGCCAAGTCTATGGTAAAAATCTCCAAACCTTGGTGCAGTATTTAGTCAATAAAGAAGGAGAAATTAACCTCAATCTTGAGGACGATATTATCCAGAGTGCTTGTGTCACCCATAACCGAGCTATTCTTAACCAACGGGTTAAAGAGGCTTTACTTGTCGTTAGTCATTAAATTGCACCGATTATGACCACAGAACTTATCTCCGCTATTGTCGTTTTTGTTCTCGCCTCCTTTGTGGGGTTTGAGATAATTAATAAGATTCCACCCACCCTACACACCCCCCTCATGTCTGGCTCTAATGCTATTTCTGGGATTGCTGTTGTGGGGGCACTGCTGATTTCTGGTACTCGTGATGGGAGTTTTACCGAGATACTGGGTATTTTGGCGGTTATCTGCGCCATGATTAACGTCGTTGGTGGTTTTCTCGTTACTGACCGGATGCTACTTATGTTCCAGAAAAAAGAGGCAAAAAATGAATAGTAATCTATTGACGGGGATTGAATTATCCTATCTAACTGCGGCAGTCCTTTTTATTATTGGACTCAAACAACTAGGCTCTCCTGCCACCGCCCGACAGGGTAATTCAGTGGCCGCTGTGGGAATGCTAATAGCCATTGTGGGGACTTTAATTAATCAATCTATCCTCAGCTATCAAAATATTGTCTTGGGGTTAGTAATTGGTTCCATTATCGGCGCGGTAATTGCCCAAAGGGTAGCCATGACGCAAATGCCCCAAATGGTCGGGATTTTTAATGGCCTGGGTGGGGCGGCAAGTGCCTTAGTAGCGGTGGGAGAGTATTGGCGACTGTTAGGAAGTGGCGAGCCGATAACTTTTGCGCCGATTTTAAGCTCGATTTTGGGGGTTTTAGTGGGTGGTGTCACCTTTACGGGTAGTGTGTTGGCTTTTGCTAAGTTACAGGAGTTGATTTCAGGATCGCCAATTACCTTTCCTTTTCAGCAACCCTTTAATGCGACTCTGCTACTGAGTTTTTTAGGAGCTAGTATTTATCTTTGTCTAAATCCCACAAACACGGCTATTTTTCTGGCTTTAGTGGCTATTTCTTTGCTTTTTGGGGTTTTGTTTGTCCTGCCCATTGGTGGGGGAGATATGCCCGTAATCATTTCCCTACTTAATTCTTTTTCGGGGGTAGCGGCGAGTATTATCGGTTTTATTCTTATGAATAATATGCTGATTATCGCCGGGGCTTTAGTTGGTGCATCGGGATTAATTCTCACACAAATTATGTGTAAGGCCATGAATCGCTCCCTCTTGAGTGTCCTCTTTGGAGCCTTTGGGAAGGGTGCGGTCGCTTCTACAGATGGTAGTAAAGGAGCAAGCACCGATAAGGTAGTTCATGCGATCGATTCCGAAGAGGGGGCAATGATGCTCGGATATGCCCGTTCTGTGGTGATTGTCCCAGGTTACGGTATGGCGGTAGCTCAGGCTCAACATACGGTGAGGGAGTTGGGAGAGCAACTGGAGAAAATGGGGGTTGATGTCAAGTATGCTATTCATCCCGTAGCGGGGAGAATGCCAGGACACATGAATGTTCTATTAGCAGAGGCCAATGTTCCCTATACCCAACTCCACGATATGGACGATATTAATGCTGAATTTGAGCGGGTTGATGTGGCTTTAGTTATTGGTGCTAACGATGTGGTTAATCCTGCTGCTCGTCATGATAAGACCAGTCCTATTTACGGTATGCCTATCCTAGAGGTAGATAAAGCCCATCATACTATTGTAATTAAACGCAGTATGCGCTCTGGTTTTGCCGGGGTAGAGAATGAATTGTTCTATCAACCCCATACCCTGATGCTTTTCGGTAGCGCTCAGGAAGTAGTATCACAGTTGGTATCTAGTGTCAAGCAGTTGTAATATTAAAATTTAATCCTCCAGCAAGGTCAAAATCTCGGCTCCGTCTTCAGTAACAACTATAGTATGCTCAAACTGAGCCGAGAGCTTGCGATCTTTGGTAATAGCTGTCCAACCATCTTCTAAAACCATAGCTTCCCAAGTCCCCTCATTGATCATCGGTTCAATAGTAAAAACCATCCTCGGGGATAGACGTTTACCCTTCCCACGGGTACCATAATGGGGAATCTGGGGGGCTGTATGGAATATATGACTGATACCATGGCCAACAAAATCCCTGACTACAGAAAACCCATTTTCCTCAGCATGGGCCTGAATCGCCGCACCAATATCTCCAATTCTCCCCCCTGGTTTAACCGCCGCAATCCCCTGTTTTAGACATTCTTCGGTGACTTCTACTAATTTTTTGGCGGTAGGGTTCGGTTTACCTACAAAAAAGGTTCTGGAGGTATCCCCATGATATCCGTCTAGGATCGGGGTGACATCAATATTGATAATATCCCCTTCTTTTAAAATCTGGTTAGCCCTAGGAATACCATGGCAAATAACCTCATTTACGCTAGTACAAATAGACTTAGGATAACGGAGTTTGCCTACCTCATAACCAAGGGGCGCACTTTTCGCCTGATGAGCTTGGGTCCAGCGTTCGGCTTCATCATTAATTTCTAAGGTATTTACCCCTGGTTTAACCATTTTGCCTAAATGATCTAGTAGTTTAGCCGCTAATCGCCCCGCACGGCGCATTTTTTCGATCTCTCGATCCGAGAGAAAAGTAATTTCGTTTCCCATTCCTATTGACTAAAATTAGTGACTAGAGTACCTACACAGACTATAACAGAATTAACCCCAAGGAAAATGTTGTTGTAAGACGTTCCATCTAGAGTTGTCCCAGTAGTCGATATGGGAGATGATCAGATTCTGCCCATTGAGGGTAAGCTCGCTGCGCCCGGAAATAGAAATCCTCGGTTGCCAGGGAACAGGAGTAGTCCAGTTGAGCGTCCATTTAGTATGGATGATGTTCTCTGTTTGCTCAATTGCTTTTACCTCCATGACAATATCTTTGAACCATTTCTCGATAAATTTGATCATTTCTTGGTAACGCTTTAAACCCCGAAATTGGGTTAGGGGATCTTGAAAGTAAACATCTTCTCCATAGATACTATAGGTCTGATCTAGGGGAAAGTTTTGGTAATCTTTTTTCAGGGTTTCTAGGATATTCATGGGCGATCGCATGGGTTCTGTATAGTTTCATTATAGGTAATTTTATTAGGGAACAAAGTCGGTCAAAAAAATATCTTTGAGATTGGTGTGAGTATTTCAGATAAATTACTTTGGCTATTAAAATTATTCGTTCTACCCCAGGACCGACCACCATGGATCAGGTTCTTGATTTAGTTAATCTTTATCCCTACGGTGTTACGGCTAGGGAATTGAGTGAACAGTTAAATCGTCCCATTTCTATGATTAATTTATGTCTTAAGTCCCTGGTAAATTTTCAACAGGTTTGTCACAAATTCGATGCAGACAACCACAAATGGATTTATTATCGTCCTAGTCGGGTAGAAGCTTCTGGATGTATTAGAATCTAATCAGGAGTTTAGGATGGGGCGACCACTATGGAAATTAAAAGACTAGCGGTATTGAACGATAATTATATTTTCCTACTCTATGACCCAAGCACACAAACGGCCGCAGTTGTAGATCCGGCGGTTCCCGAACCCGTTTTAGATAGCCTGAAGGAGTTAAACGCCGAGTTAGTCGCTATTTTTAATACCCATCATCATTCGGACCATGTAGGGGCGAATCTAGCTTTGATGGCAGCTTTTCCTAATCTAATTGTCTATGGGGGGGAGGTAGATCGAGGACGTATCCCCGGACAGACAGTATTTTTAAAAGAAGGCGATCGCGTTAATTTTGGCGGACGAGAAGCAGAGGTGTTCTTTGTTCCGGGCCATACAAGGGCGCATATCGCCTATTATTTCCCTCCCCAATCTAGCAACGAACCGGGGGAATTGTTTTGTGGAGATACGCTCTTTTCTGGGGGTTGTGGACGACTTTTTGAGGGAACTCCAGCCCTTATGGTTAATTCCCTATCTAAACTGCGTTCCCTGCCCGATAATACTAGGGTATGGTGCGCCCATGAATACACCCTTAGCAATCTTAAATTTTGTGTAACGGTAGATCCCACTAATGCGGCTTTACAGGATCGTTACCAGGAAGTAAAAACCCTTCGGGAACAGGGAACTCCTTCTATTCCCTCCCTTTTAACCATTGAAAAAGCAACTAATCCTTTTTTGCGTTGGGATCAGAGCGCGATTCAAACTATGATGGATACAACAGATCCTATCGAAAGCTTTGCCCGTTTGCGGGGGAAAAAAGATAATTTTTGACCTATGTTCCAAAGGACTCGTCTGCGTCTAGCTTTGTGGTATGCGGCTATAACTGCGGTTTTGTTGGTATTGTTTGCTACGGGGGTCTATTTTTATGTGCGTAATACCCTTATAGATCGCATTGATGACACCCTCAAGCACGTTGCTGAAGTGGTTCACCGTTCTTTGGTAATTGAGGATGTTCCCTCGGAAAAGGGACGCTATGAGGTGAATGTAGCGGCGAGTTTTCCTAATCCTGCGGTCGTTGTTGAAGATGATCACATTGATTTGGAATGGTTTAATCCCCAGGGTGAGTTATTATGGTCTACTTTTGCGGAACCCCAAGTTATTCCCCTCCACTTTAATCGTAGTGCCCAAACCCTGCGTATATCTAAAGATCGTTTATTGCGCCAAATTATCGAAAGGGTAGAAACGGGGCGTTATGTTTTGGGTTATCTTCGGGTAAGTCATCCTTGGTTTGAGGTGACTAAACCGATTCGTCAGTTAACTATCGATCTGAGTCTGGGGACAACCTTAATGGTATTGAGTTCCGGTGCCATTGGTTGGTTTTTGTCGGGGATTGCTATCCAACCGGTAAAGGATTCCTATCAGAGTTTAAAACAATTTACCGCCGATGCTTCCCATGAGTTAAGAAATCCTATCGCTATGATTCAAACTACTGTACAAATGGCTTTGGCTTATCCAAATGCTCAACCCCAATGGCAGGAAAATCAGTTAAAAGTTGTAGAAAGACTAACGCAAAGATTGGGCAATTTGGTCAATGATTTATTATTTTTAGCTCGCTCTGATAGTGGGATTGTGGAACCTCAATTTCAAACCATTCCCCTTGATGCTTTATTGATGGAAGTTATAGAAGAACAACGCTTAGTTGCCCAACAAAAAAATATTTTTTTAGGACTTAAAATTACAGAATCTAATTTAGATGATCAGGGAGAAATATTTAATATACAAGGAGATTGGGATCAATTAGCTAGGTTGTTTACTAACTTAATTAGTAATGGGATTGAATACAGCCAAGGAGAATCGGTCATCGTTGAGCTAGAATATTTTAAACGCGACAGACAGGCCTATTTACAGGTTAAAGTACAGGATGATGGTAAGGGTATTTCTGAAGATACTTTACCTCATATTTTCGACCGTTTCTATCGGGCTGATACCGCCAGACACCACGGGGAAAATGTGGCAGGTACGGGTTTGGGCTTGGCTATAGTTAAGGCGATCGCAGAGAGTCATCATGGACAAATTACTGTTAATAGTAGCCAAAATGTGGGCACAACTTTTATAGTTATTTTACCTTGTCCATCCTCCCAAATAGGTTTACAATTCAAATAGAATCACTACATCAGGTTAATTAACATGATTATTATCATAACGGATTCTAGTCCCCGCCCATTGTAATTTCTCTCGCAGGGTTTGGTAAAAAGAATAGTGTTCCTTGAGGATAATGAATTTAGCGGAATGATCAGCCCGACGAACCCTCACCCATTGATTCGGCCAAATAGAAGTAGCGAGCGCTCCATCGGTCCATAATTTGGTATTTAGTTCATAATCTCCTAGGGGCCAAATACTGACTATCGAGCCAGGAGGTATCACTATCGGACGACTAGAAAGACTCAGGGGACAAATTGGGGTTATAGCGATCGCTTCCATTCCAGGATGGACAATAGGACCATTAGCAGAAGCAGTATAGCAAGTAGATCCCGTGGGAGTTGCCACCAGCAAACCATCTCCTTGGTACTGATCCACCATTTCTCCATCTACTTCCAATTCTAAAATAGAGGTAGCCATCCGATCAATACTGGCGGGTTTAACACACATTTCATTAAGGGCAAAAAAGCGATCGCTCACCAACTCCGGAGCCAAGCGCTCTCCTTGACAAATTTGCGCTTCTAGCATCATCCGTTTTTGTATGGCATAGCGATCGCCGAGTAAACGCTCCCAGACAACTTCTAAATCTTGGAAAAGTTCAAAGGGTTCGGTCAAAAATCCTAAGTGTCCCCCCACATTCACGGCTAGGATGGGGATATCTTCATTAGCTAAAAAGCGAGAGGCGGCTAGAATAGTACCATCTCCCCCTAGAATTATGGCTAAATCAATTTTTTCCGTAACTGAGGCTAAAAATACCGGATAAGGGTTATCTTTAAAGCCGCTCGGCCCCATTAAAACCCTACAACCGCGTGCTTCTAGTTGTTGAGCGCATTTTTCCGCCCAAGCTTTACTTTGAGGATGTCCTGATTTATGGGCGATAATGACTTGGTGTAGATCCACGTTAATTTAAGATAGGGACAAAGGGATTCTTCTTTTATAGCTGTTTGCCTGATTACTTTAACTTACCATATACTAGCCAAGTCAGAAAATCTCAATGATGGCCACAGGTAATTAGTGTGACCAGATCATCCTACTAATGAAGTTACAATAAAGGTAGTTATTTTTTAGCCATCAAAAAGTCACACCATGCAGTTGCACAAAATTTCAATTTCTTTACCATCAGAGATGCTGACATTTATCGAGCATTATCGAGAAACGACAGGATGTCAATCCCGTTCTCAAGTAATCTACGAAGCTCTCTCATTATTACATTCACGGGAACTAGGACAAGCCTATCGAGAGGCATCTCTTGAAGTTGATGAAGCTTGGGAAGTTACCCTAGGGGATGGGTTAAGCGATGAAACGTGGTGAAATCTTGTGCAATTGACAGCTTAAAAGAACCCTTAATGCAGTTAGTTGATGCAGCTATTAAGTTACATTTAGCCCTTTAAAAAATAGGTTAAGAAAGGCAGAAAAAACCTGTTTGCAGACTGCGAGTGAAAATGAGGAATGACCATTAAAATAATCGACCTGTTTGCTGGTATCGGCGGTATAAGACTTGGTTTTGAGCCTTACGGCTGTGAGTGTGTCTTTTCATCTGAATGGGATGCCGATGCACAAAAAATGTACGAAGCTAACTATGGACATAAGCCCCATGGAGACATCACTCAAATCGCTCCTGAAGATATTCCTAACCACGATATTTTACTAGGTGGTTTCCCCTGCCAGCCTTTTAGTATTATCGGGAAATCTCTTGGTTTTGCCGATACAAGGGGAACGTTGTTTTTCAACATAGAAGAGATCCTCAGGGTAAAGAAGCCCTATGCTTTCCTACTTGAGAACGTCAAACAACTTAGGTCCCACGATCAAGGACGTACTTTGCTTGTCATCAAAGAAAAACTCGAAGCGTTAGGCTATTTCGTTCATATCAAAATTTTGAACGCCTTGGATTTTGGACTGCCCCAAAAAAGAGAGCGTATAATTATTGTTGGTTTTCAAGAAGATTTGGATTTTAGTTTCCCTACACCCCCAGGATACTATAAATCCCTCTCGGAGATTTTAGAGCCAGATGATGTTATAGATTCCTCGTATTTGGCAAATGAAAAAATAGTAGCCAGTCGTTTAGAGAAAATAAAAAAACCCTATTTAAAACCTTCTATCTGGCATGAAAACAAGGGGGGAAATATATCGGCTTTACCTTACTCCTGTGCCTTGAGAGCGGGGGCATCTTATAATTATCTACTGGTGAATGGAGAAAGGCGTTTAACTTCCAGAGAGATGCTAAGACTTCAAGGTTTTCCAGAGACTTTTAAAATTGTTGTGGGCTATCAGGCTATGCGAAAACTGACGGGAAACAGCGTAGCAGTGCCAGTCATAGAAGCTGTAGCTAGTAAAATGATAGAGGCAATTAAACAGTCATCAGTTAAAAAAAGAAAAGCGTGGAAAAAATTTTTGACCCTTCAAGAGCAGTAAAAATCGGGTAGGATATAAAGCATGGAAGAAAAGCGAGTGGTGTTGTTGATCTTTTATAGAAGTATGCTAAGATATCTCTAATCAACAACCGGTTGCTGGTTTTCTGAAAAGTTATACTCAATATTGGCACAATGAAGTTCAATAGCTGGAGTATCTGTCTTTAGTCAAAAAGATTAACATTAATTATTTAAAACTATGAACTATCTGACGTTAAACAATGGCAATAAAATTCCCCAATTAGGATTAGGTACATGGAAATCAGAAAAAGGGCAAGTTGCCGCCGCCGTTAAATACGCTTTAAAGATTGGTTATCGCCATATTGATTGCGCTCCTGTTTACGCTAATGAAAAGGAAATTGGTCTTGCTCTTAGCGAATCTTTTGCAGAAGGTATAATCAAAAGAGAAGATATTTTTATTACCTCCAAACTATGGAATAATCAACACGGCAGAGCCGATGTAGTCCCCGCCCTCAAACAAACTTTGCAGGATTTACAATTAGATTATCTGGATTTATTCCTAATCCATTGGCCTGTAGCCTTTAAAAAAGAAGTGAGTTGGGCGACAAAAGGGGAAGAATTTATTCCCTTATCAGAACTACCTTTAATAGAGACATGGAGCGGGATGGAGCAAGCTGTCGATGAAGGTTTAGCCAAGAGTATTGGAGTTTCTAATTTTAGTGAGGTTAAGCTGGAAAACTTAAGATTAAATGGAACAATTCAACCAAGTGTAAATCAAGTCGAATGTCATCCCTATTTACAACAAGAGGAATTACTAGCCTACTGTCAAAGGAATGGCATTGGATTAACAGCCTACTCCCCTTTAGGCTCTGGCGATCGCATCAGTTCCCTTAAACAAGAGAATGAACCTCTTCTATTTGAAAATTCAGTCATTCAACAAATTGCCCAAAAACATCAAGCTACACCTGCACAAATTTTGATTAAATGGGCGATTGAAAGAGGCACAGTGGTCATTCCCAAATCAGTTTCTCCCCAACGAATGAAGGAAAATTTTGAGGCTCTGCAAATTTCTTTAGATGCGGAAGATTTACAACAAATTAAAGCACTTAATCAAAATTATCGCTATGTGAGTGGGTCTTTTTTTGCAGTACCTAATAGTGGATATACGGTAGAAAAACTCTGGGATGAATAGCAAAATTAGCGTATAAACTCAGGAAGTCTAATGATGGCCACTAATGCAAGTTTTCCTCCCTTAACATTGACTCTTTACTTGGGTGTGAGCGGCGTTTCGCCCATCCTTGGATGGTAGGGCAATATTGTCAGCGATCGCCAGGAATGGCAACTAAGGGTTCATGGCATTCGACAATGGGGATTTTTTGATAGGGTTTCACGATTTACGGTTATCCTAGAAAACAAGTGCAATTTTTAGGAATCGGAGTCAATTAAATTGTTAACTTTAGGTGTAAATATTGATCACGTTGCCACGCTCCGTCAAGCTAGGAGAACCGTTGAACCAGATCCTGTGGCTGCTGCTGTTTTAGCCGAGTTGGGAGGGGCTGATGGGATTACGGTACATTTGAGGGAAGATCGTCGCCATATTCAAGAACGAGATGTCAGATTATTACGCCAAACCGTCCGCAGCCATTTAAACTTGGAAATGGCACCGACACCGGAAATGATCGCCATCGCCCTGGATATTAAACCAGACTATGTAACCCTTGTTCCCGAAAAAAGGGAAGAGGTGACAACTGAAGGGGGTATTGATATTGTTGCTAATAGCGATCGCTTTGGTCTAGTGGTCGAGGAATTACAGGGTAATGGTATTCCTGTGAGTTGGTTTATAGATCCAGATCCCCAACAAATCCAAGCCGCAGCCAAAACCTCTGCCCAATTTATTGAACTTCATACGGGCACCTATGCAGAGGCTAAGGGGGAATCAGCGCGTAAGTTGGCGTTAGAACACCTACAAGAAGGCTGTAAATCGGCTCTTTTTTGGGGTTTACGCATCAATGCGGGTCACGGGCTTACCTATCAAAATGTACAGCCCATCGCTTCCTTACCAGGGGTAGAAGAACTCAATATTGGCCATAGCATTATTAGTCGTGCTGTTTTAGTGGGATTAGACCGCGCCGTCAGGGAAATGAGGGCAGCCATGGGGCTCTGACGTGCTCATGGAAACTCTGGTTATTAAATCAAACTTGGTATAAATTAGATTTTCCTCCGTTTGTTAGATAACGTTCTTAGCTATTAAGTGTTGATTTAATGCAGTTTGAGTGGAATCCAGACAAAGCTAACTTAAATTTGAAAAAGCACGGTGTGTCATTCAATGAAGCATCAACGGTATTCAATGATCCCTTGTCTCTGACATTTCCCGACCCCGATCACTCCTATGGTGAGGATCGTTACGTTATCATCGGTTTATCTGGTGCTAATCGTATCTTAGTAGTTTCTCACACAGATCGAGCAGATCGCATTCGGATTATTAGCGCACGAGAGGCCACTCGAAAGGAACAGAGGTTTTATGAATATAGAGATTAATCACGAACTAGAAGACGAATTGCGCCCCGAATACGACTTTAGCGACATGAAAGGGGGCGTTAGAGGAAAATACTTTGAGTCCTATCGGGCAGGAACTAATGTAGTCTTACTCGATCCTGATGTTGCTAGGGCGTTCCCTACAAGTGACTCGGTTAACGAAGCACTCCGACTACTCATGCAAATTGCCCAAAGGCAGGACTAAGGGGAAAGAACCACAAAGGACACAAAGTTTTTTCTACTGCTCAATCAAACGGGTTGGATATGACTTCCTTTAATTCTTACCAATTTCCAGCCAAATCGTTCGACAACTTTACATAATTTTTTCCCTGAAATTGACTTCATATAGAAATCTCTACTAATTGCTGATTCTCCTCTTGATCAGGTAATTTTTTCTCATGGGAAACTTCTAACCAGCCTTCTATTGCCTCTTTAACCATGACCATCAAATCATCATAATTTTCTGCCCAAGTATGACAACCAGATAAAGCTGGTACATTTGCACACCAAACATCCTCTTCTTGCCAGACAACTACTTTAATATTCATAAGCAATATTTTTGTTCACTTAAATTCATTTTAACAATAACATGTTGGGAGAGCAATCGTTTTTGTCGGTGGAGTTGAATGCGATCGCCAAAGGCGGATTCTGATAATTCCACTAGCATAGTACGGAAAAACTATCTAAATCTCTTGAATTTATTAACCTTCCAAGTCGTGACGGGGATCTACCAAACCAAATTTGATTGACGACCTCCACCTACTTGTAACGACTCCCCTCTATTGTTCTCTTTCAATTAATTCCCCATGTAGATATTTATGTAAAATTTCTTGACTTAAATTCGCAATAGATTTATCTAACTGTTGGGACAGTTTTTGCATTTTTTGACTGTCTTCTGCGGATAAAGTCAGTTCTACTTTTTGCTGATTTATTTGATGCCTTGCGTAATTTTGATACCGCTTAATTTCTTGGGAAATATCCTCAGCACTTTCCCATTCTTCTTTTTCAACACTTGCTAATAGTTCTTTTTCTTCAGGATTGAAAGAGTTCATACTTTAATTAACCACAAAAGGAACAAGATAAACATAATCATACTAAATCCTGTTTTAATACTATAGTTATTCTTCTCCTGCCTCCTGCCTCCTGCCTAGCCCTCACGATAGCATATTTACCTAAGCAGATTTGATATCATTTGTTACAAAACTTAACATATTGCTTTTTTGAAAAATATTTCTCCTCGCCAGAGGCGAGTTTCCCAAGGGAGCAAGTGCCAAGGGCTATAGAGTCCTCCCGACTACACACAAAACACGAAAACCGATAAGGTTGTTGCGGTTATCGCGCCCATTATAGAAGCTGCGACAGGCAGAACGGCAATTGACAGGATAGTTGACCCAAGAACCGCCCCGCAGCACGGATTTTGAGATTTTTTGGGCTTTTTTGTCAGTTTCTATCCACGCACTTCCATCCGTTGGTGCCCCTTCATAATTTTCATGCCAGTCATCCTCACACCATTCCCAGACATTACCGTGCATATCGTATAAACCAAAGACATTAGGGGAAAAACTTCTAACCAGGGTTGTTTTACCTCTATATTCTCCCTTTGCTTCCTGCTGATAGATTTCTGTAGCTCTATAGTTAGCTAAATTAGATGTTAGGGTTTCCCCAAAGTGAAAGGGTGGATAAACCGGTTTTTGATTTGGCTTTTTTACTACTGGGTTGGGAATCGCTCTACAGGCATATTCCCACTGCGCCTCACTGGGTAGTCTGTAATCGCATCCAGTTAACCTAGATAATCTGGCACAAAATTCTCTAGCATCGTACCAGCTTACTCTTTCTACGGGTAGATTATCCCCTTTGAATCTTGATGGATCAGGTTCTAATTTTTGTCCTTCTTGGGGTAAACCACTGACCGCTTTCCACTGCGCCTGGGTAATAGGTGTTTGGCTCATAAAAAAAGCAGGAACCTTTACCAAGTGTTGGGGGCTTTCGTCTGAATATCGCTCTTTTTCACTTTCAGGCGAACCCATCCAAAACTCTCCTTGGGGGATAGCCATCATTCTAATTGGCTCTATCTCCCCATTCAGAGGCTCATCGTAGTAGGGGACATTGATCGTTTCCCTGTTGACTATCTCCCCTCGGATATCTACATAGACCGTTTCTGCGGTAAAAATGGGCAGAGGTTGTTTCCTATTCTGGGATATTGTCTTAGTCAGTTCAGCAGCTAAACTAGCGTATTCCCCACCCCAAGTCTTAAAAATTGCTGCATTAACCTCCGCGAAATAGCAATATCGCCTCCAATCCATATCTGTAACAGAACCATTGGGGTTAGCAATCAAAGCTTGTAAATCTCGGAAACTTCCATAGTTGGATTCAATAAAATCGCCAATTCCCCGCCAAATTTCCGTAGTGCGTTGCACAGGGCTATCCCCTAAGAGTAAATCACGGATGCCTGTATGGAAGTCATACCAATCATCTAAAACGGCTACATCCTCTCTATTCTCAGGACTCCAACGCTTGATAAGACCACTAAAAAAAACCTCTGCCAAATGCCAATGTTGAGTATTCGGTAAAAATCGACTCTGGGCTAATCGCATAACAGGAGGGATCAGGGGTACTGCTGCCAAGACTTTAGCTAATTCTAGGGCTTCGGGACTAGCATTTATCTGAAACTCCTGTAATAACTCCTTGGGATCTTTTGGTTCATTTTCGGTATTTACCTCTTCCTTTTCAGATGGTTCTTCCTTCCTAATCAAAACTCCTTGAATGGAATTACCCGGATTACCCGCAATAAAACTAGCCCAAGTCTGGAAATGGTTAGCAGATAGATTAAAGATAGGGAACAGATAAAGACTTTCCCTCGGTGTACGCAGTTTGCCCCCTACCTCTAGCTTGGAGTTTGGACATTCAGAGCCATCGGCAATTAGAGGCCTTGTAATTGCTCGCTCTAAAACAGTTCTCTCCCATAAACTCTGGGGAAAGATATGGGCAAGGGTGACAGAATGCTTTTCCCCCAAGGTAGATAGGACTGCAAAAGCTTTTCCTGAACGCCAAGCCTTGCCCATAGTATCTGTTAATACAATAAAGAGCCGATGTCCCCCTGGAGAAATCAGACTATTAATATCTCGTTCGTTTAAACCGGATAATAATTGGGGTTCATTTTCCTTTGTGACAAATTTCCAAATCCGTACATCTCGAAAGCACCCCTGCCAGCGAAACAGGCTTGCTACCACTTCCCCTAAATCCCCCCAAAACTCCATAGAGGGAGAATTATCAATCAATAAATGTATCTCAAGGCAACGCTCTAAGGGAGCGCGAAGTATGGGAATTATTAATCCATTAGCCTCCGCAGTCTGCTCCACCGTGGCATCTATATCCAATTCATCGTTTAAGCGTCCGGGGATTCGTCTAGCTAATGGTAAAAGTGCTTTACTGATATCCCCGGCTTTGGGTAGAGGAAAAGGAGTCGTAACACCAACATTAGAAGCTTTTGAGGTGGATGGTAATTTCTGCCCATGGGTTTCGGAAAACTTGACTTCCTCACGGTTAGAAGATTTGGTGGCTAGAGGTATTCTCGAATCTCTCTCATCGGGAGTGGGTAAGGTATCCTTTTCCTGCTCCTTTTCCTGAGATTCCCCCCTATCAGGAGTAACCGATTCTTCTTGAACAATTGAGGGCGTAATAATATGATGTAAATGAGCCGCACACCATATCAGTTCTGAGATCTCCCTTTCATCTTCCCGCCATTTCTCCTTTATTCTTGGCATTTCCTCCTACCTCGACTTCAAAGATTGGAAGACTACATCTAGCACAAGTTTACGATCTGGTTCACTTAGATCATCTCCCTGTAGTAAGAGATATACGGCATTCAACAGTTGGTCTGTTGCTAGGTCTTTATTTTTAATTCTCTCCAAAAATTCCTCAATTAGTTTTTTCACAGATGTATCTAGTTGAGTCAAATCCTGATCAGGGAATCGGTTGGCTAAAATTCTATGGAAACCGTCAACGTCTTTAGGTTGCTCCAAGGGTAGGCGCAGACATCGCCTGAGAAAGGCTGGCGGAAAGTCCCTAGCTTCATTACTGGTCATAATCACCAAAGGAAAATCATCACATTGTACCCATCCCTTTTCAATAGGGATTTTTGTATCGCTATCCTTACGATTAGTACGATAGGGAAGTACATTTTCCTGAGCACTTTTTAAGCGAGAAAGTTCTGGGATTTCAAAGGACCCTTCCTCAAAAATGTGAAGAAGATCGTTAGGCATATCAATATCACTTTTATCTATTTCGTCAATTAGTAGTACTGCAGGCCTTCTAGGACGAGATTTATAGAATGCCATCCCCATTGGGCCTAACCGTAAATAATCCCCAATGTCAGTTTTCTTACGCTGTGTTCCTCCTAGAGAAGCTTCTTGGAGTCTGCCAATGGCATCGTAGGCATAAAGACCATCTTTCAATGTAGTCCGGGATACTATCGACCATCTATAGGGTCCTGGCAACCCCAACTCGGAAGCTACCGAATAGGCTAATGATGTTTTACCAGCACCGGGCTTTCCTTCAATGAGCAAAGGACGGCGTAAACATAGAGCAGCATTGACTAACTCTATCACTTTTGGCTCGGCTACAAATCCTTGTCCCTTGGAGTCGCTATCCTTAGATTCAATCTCTTCTGCCGTTTCTGCTGCTTGCTTCCATTCTTTTAATGTCAAGCCAAAGGTTCGCCAAGGAGGTGGCGGAGGGATTAGTTGAAGACGGCTTTGTTTGTCTTCTGTAGTCTCGCACCGGTAGATACGAAAGTCCTTAGTCTCTTGGGGTTTAGTTTTGTTAGACATTTTATCTTTCCAACCATTGTGATTTCAGCTTATCTTTAGAGGGCTTAGGATACAAATCATCCCAGAAAAGGGTTATTTCTCGCTTCTGTTGGCGTAAAGTACGGATCTTTTGCGGCCATTGCTTCCATTCGGATTCATCTAAGGGCGGATTAACTTCTTGACTCCAAACGGCGATCGCAAAGTTGTCCACAATCTCATACCCATCGGAGGGAACTGACCCAAAGTAGTAATTTTCACCATCTAATTTCCCATCATTTTCCCACAGGGCCTGCTTTTTTGTCTTCATATCACCAAGAATGTCAAGAAAATCGTTATCAAAATAACGCTCGTAGGAGTTAATAAACATGACATATACTTCTCCTAAAGGCTTTTCTTTACTACCATATCTATAGGGGATTTTTTCTAAAGCCTTTTTTGTAAGTAGAGTTAAGGGAAGAAAAATTTCAACTTCAGGTTTTGTTTCGGGTGGTAAGTTACGGCGCACTTTTATAATGTTCTTTAATATCTGATCTTCAATATTTTCTACAAATACATCTATATCCCTTACAAAATGACGTAGGGGATACTCTTTACTTCTCATCCAAAGATTAACATTTAATAAATATTTATTCTTGCTTGGATAACCTGTATCATATCCATCCCAATATTCATTATCCTGTTTCGGCACAATTTGTATTTGTATTCTCAACTGGTCACTATTAATAATGCTTTTAAACTTCTCATTTGTTTCGTAAATATAAGAGTTTATTTTATCTTCATCTGCATCTGGTCTATATTTAATAGCTTCTCTTTGCCAATTCTCAATTTCCTGAGTCCAATTTGTAAAGTCTTTGCTATTCTCCCTACACCATTCAGCATAGGCAATTAAATAACATATTTGCTCAGAAACAGGGTTTTTGGCTAAACTATTTAACCTCAGTCTTAGTTCTTTTTCATTTAAAGTAAGTTTTTTGGAAGATAAAGCAAATTTTTCAGAAAGTTGATTGGCTAGAAAAAAAGAATTAATAAGATATAAACTATGGTCACGGTCTTTTTTTAAAATATTGCAAAGTTCATCTATCAATTCCGATGATTTTTCTCCCCATTCTTGTAAAGTTCTTGGTATAATAGGGAAAAAACGACCAAAGCCATTTGATGATGAACAACTATGATTAACGGTTTGATAGGAATAATTTAATATCTTACCATTGATTTTTTCAATGAGTATTTCTATAGCAATATGCCCATGTATATCTTTTGGATTCCAATCTTCAATGGCTTCCTTCAATATTTTAGAAAATACATTTTCTTTTGCATATTGCCTTTCACGACAAGCAGCCATGACACGAACATCTATTGTTTTCTTTCTTTTCTCAGATTCTGGAGTGACTTGCTCAACAAAATGTGTTATGTTTCCCGAACCAGTTTGAGCAAAACAGGTGTCGATAATATAAAGAATTTGGGAGATTTTTTTCTCATTGTTTTCAAGGGGATGGGCTAAATTTTTTGTTGGTAAAGCAGTATCTCTAAATGTGTCGGGATGGGTATTTTTTAACACAAGATAATGGTCATTAGTGTTTCTACAAGCCTCACCATGACCAGAATAATAGAAAACTACGATACTATCTTCATCTGGACGTTCTTTAAGCCAGTTAGCAAATTCCTTTGTTATGTCCTCTTTAGTGGGATTGATATTTAACTTATCCTTGAGGATTCTCTCATAACCAAAGCATCTAGTAAATAACTCGTCTACCCTATGTAAATCATTTTCAACACTAGGCAAATCAGGATAGTAATCCTTGTTGTCATAATCTTTAGTTCCACAAGCTATTAGATAATACCCCATTTAATCGCCTCCCCTGTTTCTTTTGCTGTCAGGTAATTCAGGGCACTATGGGCATCAGAGCCATTATGAACTAACTTATCTTCTACACTTCCATTAAATAAAGGCTTCAGATTTTTTTCTAGAGCAACAATATCATCAGTATCAGCAATATTTACCCATTTTTTCACACTTCCAGGCCAATTACCGACATTGTTACGGGGTAATGGTTCTAATTTGTCAAATATTAAGTTTCTGATCCCCAAGGGAGAGCCTAAAGTTACCAAAACTTCTACCTTCCATTCGGGATGCTGACATAAAGCCTCGTAACAAGCAACCGAACCGAGGGAATGACCCACAAGTATGCGAGTATCATCCTTAATACATGATGCAATTGTATCCCGAATCTTTTCCCTTAAATCCTGATTATGAAAATAATCCCCAACTTGTTTGAGAAAATAAATGACAAACTTTTCAGCAATATCACCAAAGAACTTAGATTCGCTTAAAATGCCCAGAGCTTTCTGAATTTCCTTAGGGACTCTCCCTTTTCTTTGTAATTCAGAATCTACTTTGGGCTTTTCCACCGCAATTACTTCCTGTGCCCATTGCAGAAGTAGCTCCTCTTCCCAGTCGGAGTCAATATCCGTATCGTCATAATCGGGTATTGAGCTCCCTTTTTTCCCTTCCCTAAAAAGATGCCCATAAAAGGCACAACTCAAATCATTATCGGATTCTAGGGCAACACCAGCACGATTTAAACCATCCCTTAGGGCGGGAAACCAATCTTTATAGATTGTATTTTCACCCCTATATTCTTGATTAATTCCGTGAACACCGACAATCTTGGACATAATGGCGATCGCCCTATTTCATATTTGCCTTGGTATCTCGCACCGCTAACCAAAAAAACACCCCCGTCAGGGGAATACAAGCCGCTAAAATTAACCCCGTTGTCGTTGTCCCGAGATCAGGATTACCCGAACTCAACTCAAAAATCGACCCCACCGAGGCGATCGCCGTTAAACAGCATCCTAACAAAAATACACCACTTTTCGGGGTCATACTATATCTCCAAACCTAATGAATTGGTTTAACCGTGTGCAGAGAAAAACCCTGCTTTTTCAAAGCTTCCGTCAAAGCCAAACCATTGTCAACCCGATCGACAAACATCACCCCATTCAGGTGATCCATTTCGTGCTGAATGCAGCGAGACAACAACCCGGAGGCGGAAATTTTTTGAGGTCGTCCGTTTTCGTCTTTAAAAGCCACGGTAATTGCTTCCGGGCGAATAACATCTAGATATACCCCAGGAACACTCAAGCAACCCTCTTCGATCTTACACAACTCCTGCCCGTAACTAATAATCTCAGGGTTAATCAGTACCATCGGTTCGGTTGTGGGCTCATCGGGTTCGCAATCTATTACCAATAACTGTTTATTTAAACCCACTTGGGGAGCGGCCAAACCGATACCGTTTTCACTGTACATAGTTTGCAGCATTTCCCGTACCAAATTACGGATACTTTGATCCACCTTAGCAATGCGCTTGGCGGGTTGACGTAGTACCCGAGCACCCAAAAATTGTAATGCTAGGGGGGGCTTTTCTAACTTTTTTTTCTCAACAGCAATGGCAGAAGTCATAGATTTTTGAAGATATTTAACGATCCTTTCTAATTTTAACAAAACTAAGACTGAGGTTAAAGCGAGTTTCCCCACCCTAACCCCAAGCATCTTAACCTATTCGTCTTCCTCTGGGACATCCTCATCATCATAGTCATCACCATAGGAGGACTCCAGACGATCATCCCCGTCATCATCCTCAAAGTCACTAAAGGAATCCCCTTCAGCAAACCATTCTTTTTTGCGACGACCGGCAATTCCCAAGGAATCCGACTGGGCGTAAACCCGAGCGGTTTGATCATCAAAAATCAGATCATCATCATTCAAAGGTACAGGAGTTGCCAAGGCGTTATCCCAGCGACTAGAGGGTTCTTCTGGGGGCTCGTAGGAATTATCTAGAGAAAAGGAAGAAATCCCCAGATTTTCGTGGTTATTAAAGCCAGTTCCTGCGGGAATTAGGCGACCAATAATCACATTTTCCTTAAGTCCTCGGAGCCAATCTGACTTACCTTCAATGGCGGCCTCTGTGAGAACGCGGGTAGTTTCTTGGAAAGAAGCAGCACTAATAAAGCTATCTGTATTCAAAGAAGCCTTAGTAATCCCCAATAAAACGGGGGTATAGCGAGCCGCCTCACCTCCTGTAATGGCCATGGCATCATTAACCTGTTCCACTTGACGTAACTCCACTAATTCCCCTGGGAGCATGGTGGTATCGCCACCGTCATCAATGCGAACTTTTGAGGTCATCTGACGGACAATCACTTCAATATGCTTATCAGAAATATCAATTCCTTGGGATTGGTAAACCGATTGCACCTGATCGACGAGGAACTTCTGAGCCTCCTGTAGGCCTTTTAAGGCTGCCTCATAGATACCTTCGTACTCAACGTGATAGTTAAAGAAGACATCTAGGATCTCATGGGGGTTAGCTGGTCCATCGGTCAAAGCTTGGGCTGCTTCTACTCGTTGGCCATCAGCAACCATCAGATTTTGTCCAGGGAGCAAAGGATATTCGCTTACCGTACCATCATCTTCTACGATTTTGATGTCGACGGATTCATCTTCCCAATATTCCACCTGACAAACCCCCGGCTTGCGAGCTAGGACACAGGCCTCTTTTGGTTTACGGGCTTCTAGAAGTTCTTCAATCCGAGGTAAACCCTGGATAATATCCCCTGTTTTTGAGCGTTCAAAGACCAGGAGCACTAAGTTATCGCCCCGTTGGACTAAATCCCCCTCATCAATATGGAGAATAGCCCCTGGGGAAACGCGGTAAGGGCGAGCAGCACGGAAAGTAATGTCATAACCCGTATCCGTGGCGTTAACCCCAAACACCTGTCCCGATTGGGGAGAGCGGGTATTACTAGATACTTCACCATCGGCGATAATCAGATCACCTTTTTTCACCGAGGGTTTTTCGGAAGAAGTCACGGTAAATTGATCGAACTTCCGCAAAACTAAGATCCGTCGAATGGCTTCAAATCCACTCTTAATACCGCGAATTTCTCCCTTTTCCTTACACTGAATTTCAGTACGAGCAACTACAGCCCCTGGGGGAATATCTTGCCCATCTTCTACCAAAACTCTGGTATGAATGCTGCCACCTAGGGGGTCATTATCGGAATCTCGACGTAGAACCAAAGACTCTAGGATCACTAACTGTAAGCGTTGGGAATCAGAGCCATTTTCATCGGGTTTTAACTCAATATCCGCCGTGAGATGGCTAATGCTGTCGGGTTCCTCGCTGCCAATTTCCAGAACTAACTGGGTGCTCAGGAGTTGACAGCCATCCACGGATTTAACCCGTTCTCCATCCTTAAAGTAAAGACGTTGTACGGATTTTAATTCTATCCGTCTTCCCCCCTCTTGATTAATAGAACCCTGGGAAGGAACAGCGCTCTGATCGTCTATTTTAAATTCCTGAACAGGACGCAACAGTAAACCTAAGCCATCGGTGGTTTCTACCCATTCTGCTTGGCGGAGTTCTTCCACCACCAGCGTTGGCGTAATTTGAGTACCAGGAGTTACCAATTGTCCCGACTCTAGGTTAAGAGTTTCTGGCTCCACATCTAGACAGAGTTCCCCTGGTTTAATGATAATTTCCCGCAGGATGTCATTTTTTTGGATAACTTCGATAACCCCACTAGATTGACAGAAAATATCCTTGACAACCTCTGTACCAGCCTCTACATACTGACCATCTTCCACTTGTAAAAGGGAGATATCTTTATTAACTTCGTGGGTTTCTTCGGCAATCCAGAGCAAAGTACCACCATTGACTATTTCGTAGCCCTGTTTACGACTTCCTTTGGAAATGTCAATCCCTGCATACTTAATCACCCCACCCGTTTTGGTTTGGTAGCGATCGTCAATTAATTCCGCCACGATCGCATGGTTTTGAACCTTTGTCCCTGGGGTAGCCCGGAGCAAAAATCTTTGGTCATCGGGGGTAAAAATTATATATTGTTCCTTACCGCCACTACTTTCTACCCGTACCTGGGCTTGATCTAAAGAAACCGAGGCGGTGACAATATCGATCTCGCGGGCGGAGGTCTGATGACGTACTACCCCCCCACTGGTGGAGATTAGGCGAGTTTCTGCGAGAACTGTTCCCACATCTACCTGATCCCCGTTTTCAACCACAGGTTCCGCCCCAGGGGGAAGATTATAGACATCCCCTGAGAGAATCCAAACCAATCCCCCCCGTTGGGCAATGCGGGTAGTATTCCCCTGGCGATCGGTTTTTTCTTCAGGGACAAGATTGGCAAAGATCACTTCCCCTGCTAAATCTGAAGTTACGTCCTTGGTAGCTTTTTCCGTGGATTTTTGCAGTTTAGCCATAGCTACTTCCGCCAATAACTGCCCTTCTTTGACCTTATCTCCATTGCTGACAAAGAGGGTCGAACCGGGGGTTAGGGAGTGACTAAAGGGGGTTTTTTTACTACCATCGGGTATCATCAACAGATCCCCTGCTACCTCTACCTGTTCGGCATCTTCCCCATGACGGGTACGAATGCGTCGGGTACTGAGGCCATCGGCAAATTTAACTGAGCCATCTTTTTCGGCTTTAACTTGACGAGCCACTTCTCCCGTAAAAACGCCCCCAGTGTGGAACGTCCGCATGGTTAACTGAGTACCCGGTTCACCGATGGATTGGGCGGCAATAATACCTACTGCTTCTCCCATATCTACCGTATGTCCGTGGGCTAAACTCCAGCCATAGCAGGTTTGACAAACCGAACGCACGGCTTCACAGGTTAAAGGAGAACGAACCCTGACGGAATCTACAGCTTTTTCAATTTCTAGGGCTAGATCGGAATCAATAGACTGATTACGCTCCGCCACTACCTTGCCATCCTTGTCTACCACTTCGTCAGCCAGCACTCTTCCGAAGAGACGATCGCTCAAACGAATGAGAGTGCGATCGCCGTCAGTCATGGCCACCACCTTTAAGGAGCGTTCTGTGCCACAATCTACCTCTCTGACAATGACATCCTGGGAGACATCCACCAAACGACGGGTTAGGTATCCCGAATCGGCGGTGCGGAGAGCGGTATCTACCAAACCTTTGCGGGCACCGTAGGAAGAAATAACGTATTCCGTTACGGTCAAACCTTCTCGGAAGTTGGTTTTAATGGGAATATCAATAATTTCCCCCTGGGGATCGGCCATCAGTCCGCGCATTCCCACCAACTGACGTACTTGGCTCATATTCCCCCGCGCTCCCGAGAAAGCCATCATATAGACAGAGTTGAGGGGATCGGTTTCACGGAAATTGCGAACCACTTCATCCTTAAGGGCTTCGGAGGTACTATTCCAAGTATCAATAACCTTCTGAAAGCGTTCTACCTCAGTAATTTCTCCCCTGGCGTAGCGTTGTTCCGTCAGGCGGATTTCCTGTTCGGCACTTTCGAGCATGGCTCGTTTAGCAGGGGGAACGGTCAAATCGTCCACACTGATGGAAACCCCCGCCTTGGTAGCAAAGCGAAAGCCGAGTCCTTTTAGTTCGTCGGCAACTTGGGAGCAACGAGCGGAGCCATAGTTCTCGTAAGCCCAAGAGATTAGTTTTTTTAAGCGTCCTTTATCAACGATGTAGTTGTAAAACATAGGAAATTAGGATTTGCGATGGTAATTGTGATTTGAGGCAGAAGGCAGGAGGCAGAAGGCAGGAGGAGAATATACCTCCTTATTGTTATGTGGGGGTTTAAACCTCTGAATCCTCCATTTCCTCGAGGTCTTCTGTGGTTAATGACTCGTAGGTAGGACGACTAGGAGTACGACGACCTGTATCCACCATTAAATCTACTTCCACATCCCTGGAGGCACCATCGGGGGTATTTTCCACCTTGTGTACGGCAATATCCAAGCCCAAGGATTGTAACTCTCGCATTAGTACCTTGAAGGATTCAGGTATACCTGGGCGGGGGATGGGTTTTCCTTTGACAATGGCATTAAGGGCTTCGTTCCGTCCCTGCATGTCGTCGGACTTAACGGTGAGCAATTCCTGAAGGGTATAGGCGGCACCATAGGCTTCTAATGCCCAGACTTCCATCTCTCCAAAGCGTTGTCCCCCCTGTTGAGCTTTACCCCCTAGAGGTTGTTGTGTTACTAGGGAATAGGGTCCCGTCGAACGGGCATGAATCTTATCATCGACTAGGTGAACCAGTTTCAACATATAGGCCTCACCCACGGTTATCGGGCGATCGAAGGGTTCTCCCGTGCGTCCATCGTAGACCTTAATTTTCCCAGGATGCTCAGGATTATAAATCCAATTTTTATTAGGTCGTTTGCTCCCTTCCTCTAGTAACCCATGGACGGTTAGGCGAGAAGCTTCAGGTCCATACATTTCATCAAAGGGGGTAATTTTAAAGCGCATTCCTAGGTTTTCTCCCGCCCAACCGAGGAGACATTCAAAAACCTGCCCCACATTCATCCGTGAGGGCACACCCAGGGGATTGAGGACAATATCCACAGGGCGACCATCGGGCAGGTAGGGCATATCTTCGATGGGGAGAATCCGAGAAATAATCCCTTTATTGCCGTGTCTTCCCGCCATTTTATCGCCGACTTGGATTTTACGTTTTTGCGCTACATACACCCGTACTACCATGTTGGCACCAGGGGGCAGTTCATCACCTTTTTCGCGGGTAAAAACGCGGACATCCACAACACGCCCTTTTTCCCCATTGGGAACACGGAGGGAGTTATCTCGAACATCCCGGGCTTTCTCTCCAAAAATAGCTCTGAGGAGTTTTTCTTCCGGGGGTTGATCGGATTCTCCTTTGGGGGTAACTTTCCCTACCAGGATATCCCCCGACTCTACCCAAGCACCGGGGCGAATAATGCCTTGTTCATCTAGGTTTCTTAGGGCATCTTCCCCGACGTTGGGAATTTCGCGGGTAATTTCCTCAGGACCGAGTTTGGTTTGTCGGGCTTCAATTTCGTATTTTTCGATGTGAATACTGGTATATACGTCATCTTGAACCAATTTTTCACTAATTAAAATCGCGTCCTCGTAGTTATAGCCTTCCCAGGGCATATAGGCGACGAGAATATTCTGCCCTAGGGCTAATTCTCCCCCTTCTGTGGCGGAACCATCGGCTAAAATTTGCCCAGGTACTACCTGTTCACCAATAAAGATCAAAGGACGTTGATTGAGGCAGGTATCTTGGTTAGAACGCTGGTATTTTTGCAGTTCGTATTCCATCAAGGGGGGATAGCCTTCGGAGCCCTCGGAGCCTTCGGTAACTTGAACCCGAATCACATTGGCATCTACATAGGTGACGACTCCGTGGGTTCGGGAAACAATAACCATTCCTGAATCCCTTGCGGCTTGGGCTTCTAATCCTGTACCGACTAGAGGACGTTCTGGTTTCAGTAAGGGTACTGCTTGACGCTGCATGTTCGACCCCATCAGGGCTCGGTTCGCGTCGTCATGTTCTAGGAAGGGAATCATGGAAGTCGCTACGGAGACGATTTGTACGGGGGAAACGGCTACATAGTCTACCTGATCTGGGGTGGTGGTGGCAAATTCCTGACGATAGCGCACAGCGACTGTTTCACCTAGGATTTTGCCCTCTATATCAATGGGTAAATCCCCAGGGGCTACCCGCACATCATCTTCTTCGTCGGCGGTTAGGTAAACTGCGGGCTTATCTTTTCTGACGCGCCCGTTTTCCACCACATAGCAGGGGGTTTCAATGAAGCCATACTGATTTACCCGCGCATAGGTAGCCAAGGAGCCAATTAGTCCCGCGTTTGGTCCTTCAGGGGTTTCTACGGGACAAATGCGTCCGTGGTGGGAGGGGTGAATGTCTCTCACGGCGAAACCAGCCCGCTCTCTGGTTAATCCTCCAGGACCTAGGGCACTCAGGCGACGTTTGTGGGTCAATTCCGCTAGAGGGTTGGTTTGATCCATAAACTGGGACAGTTGGGAGGAGCCGAAAAATTCCTTAATGGCTGCCACTAGAGGCTTAGGATTGACTAAGGAAGCAGGGGTAAGGCTATCGGAATCACTGACAGTCATTCTTTCTCGAATGATTCTTTCTAGTCTGTTTAAGCCAACTCTTACTTGGTTTTGGAGTAGTTCTCCCACGGAGCGCACCCGCCGATTCCCTAAGTGGTCGATGTCGTCGGTGTTGCCAATGTCAAATTCTAGGTTAATTAGATAGTCAATGGCGGTGAGAATGTCGGTTGTGGTCAGTACCCTGGTGGTATCGGGCACGTTGAGGCGGAGTTTTTTGTTGAGCTTATAGCGCCCAACTCTGCCTAAATCATAGCGTTTGTTGTCAAAAAAGCGCGAGTCTAGTAGTTGTTGTCCCCCGGCTACGGTGGGGGGTTCTCCTGGTCTGAGTTTGCGGTACAGTTCTAGGAGGGCATCTTCTTCGCTAGGATTTCCTTCTTTATCAAGGGTTTTTTGATAAAATTCGGGATGGCGAAAAGCGTCTAATATCTCGTTGTCGGTCAAGGAAATGGCTTTGAGTAAAACTTGGGCACTCAGTTTACGGGTTTTGTCGATGCGAACCCAAACTAGGCCGTTTTTGTCGGTTTCAAACTTTAACCACGCCCCCCGGTTGGGTATTAGGGAAGCGGAATAGGTACGACGACCGTTTTTATCGACTTCGGCTTTGTAATAAACTCCAGGGGATCTGACGATTTGATTGACAATTACCCTTTCGGCTCCATTAATAATAAATGTCCCCCTCTCCGTCATCAGGGGTAAATCCCCAATGAAGACCTCCATTTCTTTGATTTCTCCCGTTTCTTTGTTAATTAAACGAGTAGGGACGTACATCTGCACGGAATAGGTGCTATCCCGTCGCTTGGCTTCATCTACATCATATTTGGGGGCTTTTAGTTTGTAGTCTTGACCGAGAAAGTGTAGTTCTAATTTGCCTGTATAGTCAGTAATGGGAGAAAAGCTGTTCAGTTCTTCAATTAGCCCTTCTTCTAAAAACCAACGGAAGCTAGAGTGTTGAATTTCAATGAGATCTGGGAGCAGATTGGAGGTAAGATTACTCATAATTTCTTTTTTTTACGGGGTAATAAAGTCGAGTTTAAATAGTTGACAGGCGTTTTTTGAGGTCTGTTGAGCTAGAGTCTCCAGGGGAGTATTTCGTAATTTGCCTAACTGCTCCGCTACATAACGCACATAGGCTGGTTCATTGCGTTTTCCTCGTTTCGGGTTGGGGGCTAAAAAAGGACAATCCGTTTCAATTAACAGGCGATCGCTTGGTACGATTTGCGCCGATTCTTGTACTGTTAGGGCATTTTTAAAGGTGACAATGCCGCTAAAACTAATATAAAACCCTAGGTCTAAAAACCACTGGGTTTCTTCGGGGCTGCCGCTCCAACAGTGCATGACTCCTGGTACTTCACCTTGTTTTTGCCAAAATTCTCGGCAAATATCCCGTAGGGCTTCAGCAGCATCTCTACAATGGATAATAACTGGTTTGTTCAGTTGTCGAGCGATTTCTAACTGAGCAACAAACACCTCTTTTTGCCGGCTTCTATCCTCCGCTTTATAAAAATCTAGTCCCGTCTCCCCTATGGCCTTTACTCGCCCATCGGATTGGGCTAGTTCCAGTATCTGGCGGGAGGTCTGACTTGTCCATTTGGGGCTATCTAGGGGATGCAGCCCGACGGCAAAGAAGAGTTCGGGGAATTGATTGGCTATCGCCCGGATTGACTCAAATTCTTGGGGCTCAACGCAGGAATGCAACAATCCAACCACCTCGGCTTCTCGCCAACGAGCGGCCAAATCTGGGAGATCGGCTTGAAAAACATCAAAGTTCAAATGAACATGGGTATCTATTAACTTCAAGCTTCCCCCCTGGCGATAACTAGATCATTAAACAATTTTGCAAGTTAGGGAAGGGCACTTTAATGGCAAAGATCACCCGACGGCGGCGACTAGGAGGCTACCGTCACTTTCTTCAACGCTCTAGCTAAACCGGCTTTCTTTCTAGCTCCGTTATTGCTGTGGAGAACGTTGCGTTTAACCGCTTTGTCGATTTTGCTGTAGGCTTCTGACATCGCTTTCTGTACCTCCTGCTCTTGCTCAGGGGTAGGGGTTGTCGCGTAGGTCTCTACGGCTTGATGGTATTTTTTGATGAGAGTTTTAACAGCCGATTTATAGGCTTTATTCCGAAGGCGGTTTCTCTCGGCGATTTGGATACGTTTAATAGCAGACTTTGTATTAGCCACAGTCGTCTTTTAGAAAAATTGGATTATGAGACTCAGAAACTGTGATTATAACAATAGGTGTCAAGTTATGGCAAGGGGTAATGGCAAATTTGTTGATCCGAGGTTGTCTGGAGTGACTCATTGGCGAGGTAAAAGTGTATTGACCCCATCTGCTAGAATGGGCATTAATCAAACACCATGCACAGCACGAGCTATGGTTAACCTTTCCTACAGTAAAAATCGTCTTCTTCCTACCGCCGAAGAATTGCCCTGTTCTGACGAAACACCAGTGGATAACCAGTTACAGAACGATATTCCCAATCTACTACTCAGTTTACTGGCTTACCTTTGGGCAGAGCGGGATGACTGGTACTTCGGTGTGGATATGGGAGTTTATTACAACCCCGATCAACCGGCAATTGTCCCCGATGGTTTTCTGGCGGTTGGGGTCAAACACAATACGGGGGAAAGAGGTCGGTTGAGCTATGTTCTTTGGGAAGAAGGGTATATTATGCCTATCTTATCCTTAGAAGTAATTTCCGAGAAATATAACGGGGAATACGAAGAGAAATTTAGCGATTATCAAACCCTAGGGATTCTCTATTATGCGATTTACAATCCTTTTAGTGGCAGGAGAGGAAGGTTTAAAAATAGACAAAGATTAGAAGTCTATAAGCTCGTAGCAGGGAAATATCAGCTTTTACCCAGGGAAAATAATCGCGTCTGGTTGCCAGAGATTGGGTTAGCACTAGGTTATGAATACGGGGAACATATCGCCTGGGTTCGGGAATGGCTTTATTGGTATGATGAATCAGGAAATCGCTATCTGACGGCCAACGAACGGGCGATGAATGCCGAAGCGATCGCCATTCAAGAACGTTTAGCCAAGGAAGAAGCCGAAGCGATCGCCACTCAAGAACGTTTA
>JBBAUO010000042.1:0-28017 GCA_040398185.1 Microcystaceae cyanobacterium
CTGCCTCCTGCCTAGCCTTCACGATAATATATTTACCTAAGCGGATTTGGTATTACTAGAGATGACCCTTCCTCATAGGCAAATAGTGCGGATTGATTGACATTTCCTGCAACTGAAGCCACATTAATAGCGTTGGCTCCGGGTTCTCCCCAGCCGACGACCGACCTGGCGGAACTGTAAACAGTTACGTTACCGTTTAGGTTGGCGGCTAATTGATGGTTGGCATTTAAGATATTAATTGATGTCTGACTTGATTTTGACCCAAAGTTCAAATCTTTTTGTACACCAGTAAGCCCTAAATCATCATAAATCTCATTCTTCCAAGTAATTAACGGTGCGTCAACTGCTGCAAACTTATTAGATACAATAGTTGATGAGGCAGATTTGGAAATGAGGACTAACTCCTTGCCTAGGGTATCAGCAGTGCTAGCGAGATTATCATCTTTCACAATGACATTATAACCATTCGTCTTAAGTCGATTGACCAGAAGCTGATCCCCAGAGCCTAATGTTTCTGAACCAGCTATAATAATATTAAGCCATGTTAAAGTAATAGCAGAATATACGTAAAAGCAAAAAAACACACAGAGAAAATACGCAAATAATTCTTTCTTGCAAAAAATAACTCAGTGTATTTACTTAATTTATTTTCTAAATCTGAAAATAAATAGTATGAAATATGCGTAGCATTTCTTGTTTTCTCCAGTAATTTTCACTGGGATGAAACATGCTTATTCCTTTGGAATAACCTTTTCTATGAGTTGACAATTAGTATATTTGCAGATAAAAGTAAATATTTCGTACAAATTAATTCAAGAAATAAAAAATTATTTAATGAGAAATAAAATCCCAGGCAGCACCTGATATCGTTACAGATAAAAGTAAAATTTTGGCTAAACTAACATTGTCTTGATAAAGATTTAAATTCTGATAATTGTATCCTAGCTTACTACTATCTTTTTTTACTTTAGTCTTCTAGGTTTTGCTCAAAAAACTTACTTTTCCCGCTAAGTCGGAAATGCAGTCTGTAAGGGTGTTATAGTCTTTTCCTCAATAGCGGCATGCTTCGCCACAGATTCTGCTTCAGTTGTAAGCCGACCGCCTAGCCCTCATGATTATCTAGTAACTTAAGCGGATTTATTATGAAAGGATTCGGAAGCAGAACAGGGAAGGATTAGAATGGAAACGATAATTGTCCTATATCCCAGATTGTGCCAGAACTTCCCGAAGTAGAAACCGTTTGCCGAGGGTTAAATCAATTAACTCTCCATCAAAAAATTATCGGGGCTGAGGTTTTACTCCCGCGAACCCTTGCCTATCCCCCTGATATTTCCCTATTTCTCGCAACTATAAAAAATACCTCCATAGCCCAATGGCAACGACGGGGTAAATACCTCCTCGCTTCCCTAGAGCGAAATCAACAACCAGCAGGATGGCTAGGGGTACATCTACGAATGACGGGACAACTTCTCTGGGTAAAGCCCGAAGTCCCCTTAGCTAAACACACTCGGTTACGTTGGTTTTTTGAAGGAGAAAAGGAATTAAGATTTATTGATACTCGCACCTTTGGTAAGATTTGGGTCATTTCTCCTGAACAAACTCCAGAAGATGTCATTTCTGGCTTAAAAACCCTAGGAGTTGAACCTTTAGGGGCAGATTTTTCCCTCTCCTATCTACAAGAAAGATTTAAAAGCTCCCAACGCCCGATTAAAACCCTATTACTAGATCAAACTATCATTGCGGGAATTGGCAATATCTACGCCGATGAAGCTCTCTTTAAAAGTGGGATACGCCCTGATACTCCCACAAAAACCCTAACCCCTCAACAAATAGAAGCCCTAAAATTAGCGATTGTAGAGGTGCTAAAAACCGCGATCGCCAATGGAGGAACTACTTTTAGTGATTTTTTACAAGTTACAGGGGTTAATGGCAACTATGGAAGTATGGCCTGGGTTTATCGGCGAACTCAACAACCCTGTCGGATTTGTGGCTCTTTAATTGAACGGATTAAATTAGGAGGCAGATCAACCCATTTTTGTCCTCGGTGTCAGTTGACTAAATCTCATTAGTATGATAAGTGATGCGGGAAAAAATCTGTAATAAGTTGTTAAATTTCTGGGACAAGATTAGCAGTATGCTCAAAGTATAGATACTTAAAAACACCAAGAGAATCCATGCTAGAGAAAATTTTATACGCCGATTCGGGAACAGGGCACACCCAAGAAATGCTAGAGGTGCTGATGGATTTCCCCGCCGTTCGTAAATCTGCCATTACTATCCTCCACGTTGTTCCTCCCCAAATTACCACGGAAGCCCTCACCGAAAAATGGGAAGAAGGAAGTCAGGTCCTAACTAAGATATTAGAGAGTGTCAAATTAGATCCTAGTAAAATCTCCACGGTTTTGCGACAGGGAGAACCCAAGGACATCGTCTGTCAAGTGGCGGAGGAGACGGATGCGGATTTAATCTTAATGGGCTCGCGGGGACTTAAGCGTCTAGAGGCTATTTTAGAAAATTCCGTCAGCCAGTACGTCTTTCAGTTAACCAATCGTCCCATGTTGTTGGTCAAAGATGATATCTATGTTAAGAAAATTAAACGGGTAATGGTAGCCCTAGATAAGTCCAATGCCTCGGAATATGCCCTAGAATTAGCGACTTTTTTACTCAAAGACAATCTAGGTTGTGAGTTAATTCTGGCTCGGATTAATCCGGATCTCAAACCCGAATTTGTCCCCATGTCAGCTAAAGAAATGGAAGAAAATCCCGTTGTCTCTGGGGCAGTTAATAAGGCTAGACGGCTAAATATTCCCTATCGCGCCATTGTCACAGGGGGTAAACCAGGGGAACAACTTTGTAAGTTGGTGGATGAGTACAATGTGGATTTACTCTTTTTGGGTTCTCCCGATCGCCGTCCCTCGGTGGCCAAGAGTTTACCCGATCTAGATCGGCTTTTGGGAAGTTCTTTATCGGATTATGTGCGAGTTAATGCCAATTGTCCCGTGCTGTTGGCTCGTCGTTAACTAGGGTAGAAGTGTTAAAATATCCTCAAAACCATGGTAACTGCTATATTTTGAGAAGGGGTTGGGGATAGCCTCCCTGGTAGGATGCTTTTCCCCAAACTCTGCCCGATAACTTGGTAGGATTATGTTTAAATATTCTAGCGATCGCAAGTTATTAACCTCTTGGTTATCGTTTTTTTTATCCGCCCTGCTCATTGTGGCAGTCTTTTTTGTCGTGATACCAGGGGCGTACTCTGATGAGGGCTCTACCCCTAGTGCAGAAACTACTACTCCAAAAGAGTCCCTAGGTAAAAATCAAGTAATCTTGGATGGGAATACCCTATTTACCATTCAATCCTCTAGGGGAGGGCAAACTAGAGAAGAACGCGCCCAGGAAGTTGCCGATCTGATCCAACAGGTAGCCAATAATCGTTCCCTGGGGTTGGAAAGTCTGACAATTAAAGAGAAACCACTAACAAAAACAACGGAGATATTAGCAGGAGAACAAGTCCTTATTTCCATCTCCGAAGCCGATGCTAAAGCCGCCGATCAAAGTCGGGAGCAACTAGCCCAGCAGTATTTGGAAACCATTAAAGACGTGATCGCCGATTACCGACAAGCCCATTCACCGCGAGAGATTTTCTTAGGTTTGGCCAAGACTGCGATCGCCACTATGGCCTTGATACTCTCAATCCGTCTGCTGAATAGGTTTGTTTGGCTGGTGCGCCGGGGCTTACATAATCGCTATAGTCCTTTAATTCGTACTATTCGCATTGGCAGTCGGGAGTTTCTCCATGAGGATCAAATCCGTAATATTCTGAGTCGCTCCGAGAAAATCCTGCGTTTTTTGATCATTCTCGCCCTGATCTCCGCTTACCTCAATACCGTCCTTTCCTTTTTCCCGCAAACTCGCTCTATTTCCGTCGGTATCTTTGCCTCTATTTTTACAGTGTGTGGGCAATTGTTGCAGGGAGTAATTGGCTATATTCCTAAGCTGATCTTTCTGGTCATTTTGAGTTATATCACCTTCTATCTACTCAAATTTGTGCATTTTCTTTTCATAGAAGTAGAGGAAGGCTCTTTACACCTGCCTGGGTTTGAGAAGGAATGGGCGATTCCCACTTCTCGCATTAGCCAATTCCTGCTGTTAGCTTTTTTTGGCATGATCGCCTTTCCCTATCTCCCAGGGGCCGGAAGTCAAGCTTTTCAGGGGATTTCTATTTTTCTGGGGGTGCTGATTTCCCTCGGTTCTAGTTCAGCAATTACTAATATCATTGCGGGAATTTTGCTCACCTATACCCGTGCCTTTCGGATCGGCGATAAGGTTGAAATTGATGGCACATCAGGCGTAGTTGTGGATAAGGGACTGCTAGTAACCCGTTTAATGACCGATCAAAACCATTTTGTCAATATACCTAATGGCAATGTCCTCAGCACCAATGTCACCAACTTCCGTACAGACAACACTAAGGAGGACAATCATGGTTCACCCCCGATAATAATCCTAGAAGTTGATATGGGTTATGAAGTACCTTGGCAAAAAGCCTACGATATCCTCCAGAATGCAGCGAAAGAAGCCCAATACGTTCTAAGTGAACCTGCTCCCTACGTTCTGCACCATGACCTCCAACATTTTTATGTCACCTATCGGCTTCATGTTTATACCCAAAATAGTGGGGAAGATGATTTAATTCGTTCGCAACTGCGGCGAGCTATCCAGGAGCGTTGTTATCAAGAGGGTATCCAACTGATTTCTGCGGAAATCCTCAGGCTCGCCAACGGATACAACTAACCTATCCTTGGGCTAGGGCCTCTTGTTTGGCTTTACCTTCTTGTATAGCTGCACAGAGACGGTTGAGGGCGGTGATATAGGCCTTAGCCGAGGCGACAATAATATCAGTATTGGCTGCATAACCTGAGTAAATCCGATCCTCATATTTTAGACGGATAGTAACTTCTCCCATGGAGTCAATTCCCGATGTCACAGCTTTTACTGAATATTCAATCAATTCGTTGGGGACTTGTACGACTCGGTTAATGGCCTTGTACAAAGCATCCACGGGACCCGTACCAATGGAGGCATCGGTTAATTCTTGACCATCGGAGCTACTAATAGTTACCGTCGCGGTAGGACAGGAGTGATCACCGCAGGAAACCTGTACTAACTCCAAGCGATACCTTTCGGGAGGATGGTGAATTTCGTCATTGACAATGGCTTCTAATTCCGCATCACCGATATCTTTCTTTTTATCCGCTACATCCTTAAACCGTAGGAAGGCCTTATTTAATTCCGTTTCTGAGAGGTCAAAACCCAACTCCTTAAGACGGGATTGAAAAGCATTGCGCCCAGATAGTTTCCCTAGGACAATCAGGTTATGGTTTAAGCCAATGGACTCTGCTTCCATGATCTCGTAGGTTAACTTATGTTTGAGAATGCCATCTTGATGGATTCCCGACTGATGGGCGAAGGCATTGGCTCCGACGATCGCTTTATTGGGCTGTACCATCATCCCCGTCAAATTGGAGACGAGACGAGAGACTTTAGAAATTTCCTTGGTATTAATATTCGTTAGGGAATCCGTGCTATCGGCGGCGCGTCCTAGGAAGGGATTAAAGTAGGAGCGTCGTACATGGAGAGCCATGACCAACTCTTCTAGGGCGGCATTTCCTGCCCGTTCCCCAATGCCATTAATGGTACATTCTAACTGTCTAGCACCGTTTTTAACCGCCTCAAGGAAGTTAGCCACAGCTAAACCTAAGTCATTGTGACCATGGACGGAAATAATTGCTTGGTCTATATTCGGAACATTTTCCTTAATACCGCGAATCAATCCCCCGAACTCACTAGGGGTGGTATAACCGACTGTATCAGGAATATTAACCGTGGTGGCTCCGGCGGCTATGGCTCTTTCTAGGACTTGGTAGAGAAACTCTGGATCGCTACGTCCTGCATCTTCGGGGGAAAATTCCACATCTTCGACAAAAGACTTGGCATAGGCCACCATTTCTGGGATTATTTCTAGAACTTCTGCACGGCTTTTTTTGAGCTTATACTCCAAGTGAATGTCAGAGGTAGCCATAAAGGTATGGATACGGGGCTTGGCAGCAGGTTTTAGGGACTCGGCGGCTTTTTGGATATCAGAGCGGGTAGCACGGGCTAAACCACAGATAACGGGACCTGTAGGGGTACCTATGGCGGCGGCAATTTTTTGTACGGCTTCAAAATCCCCGGCACTGGCAAAGGGAAAACCAGCCTCAATGACATCAACTCCTAATTTGGCGAGAGCGCGAGCTATGGTCAGCTTTTCATCTACATTAAGAGTCGCTCCAGGGGACTGTTCCCCATCGCGTAGAGTGGTGTCGAAGATAATAATGCGATCGCTTGGATTCATGGCTCGCTAGGGTTAGAATGGTTGAAGTTTATTGGTGATTATAGCATTTAGATTAGTTATCCGTCTTCTCTATAGAGGGGCGAATATCATTAAGGTCTATATAGCGATCGGTAGCATTTCTCAACTCTCGGGCGATCATCCCCTCGGTGGAAACAACGGTAATGTGGGTATTTTTAGAGCGGAGCAGTTCAATGGCTCGCTCAAAGTCGCCGTCACCGCTAAAAAGAATCACGCGATCGTATTGTTCAACGGTATTAAACATATCTACAACTATCTCAATATCCAGATTAGCCTTTTGGGAATAGCGCCCTGAAATATCGTCATAGTATTCCTTTAGAACTTTGGTTCTTACCGTATAACCAAGGCTAATTAGTGCATCCCTAAAACCTCTTTGGTCTTGGGAATCTTTTAATCCTGTATACCAAAAAGCATTAATTAAAGTTACTATTGGATCTTTGGTAAAGTATTCTATAACCTTTCTAGGATCGAAAAACCAGCCGTTTTTTTGTTGGGCATAAAACATATTATTTCCGTCCACAAAAACAGAGAGACGATCTCTATGATAGAGACAATTACAAACAGGATTATCGTTAGAGTTATTAGATTCCGTCATAGAAATTAAGCATTATTTTTAGGGATTAAATAGACACCATTCTCCGTTTACCGTTGGTCATTGCCACCAGTGATTGCCGTGAAAAATAGGTTTTTTTCGACAGTTCGACAGGCTAGTCTGAAATCGACTAGGGTAGAGAAAAAGTATCCAAAGTAACAGATAGGAAAAATCAAAAATAGAATTTAGCTGTCTGGGCTAGTACCCAAGGGATAGTAAATAAATGAGAAAATAAGTGTATGTTTAGAAATTCTACAATAGAATCGACTTGGTTAGCCTAGATATTTAACAGAGATAGGAACACCAATCACTCCATCCCCCTGGATAAAGTTTAACGTTATGGTAGCCCGCCAAGAACAAAGAGAAGAGATTGACGCAAGCAGTCACCCCTGAGCCGCAATAGACAACGATTTCTTGCCCAGGCTCGTAGGCTTGCCAGAGTTGTTGTTGGGAGGAAATAGGTTGGAGATAGCCCGCGCTATCACTTACCAGAAGCCAGGGAGAGTTAACCGCCCCCAGAATATGGCCCGCAATGGGATCAATGGGTTCTACTTCACCTCGGTAGCGTGCTGCTTCCCTAGAGTCGATCAAAACCATAGTCCCTAGATTTTGCCTAGCTTTGAGGGTATCAATGTCTATAACTCCATCTGAACCCACAGAAGTGCAAAAATTTCCAGGAGCGGATGGAGGAATCGCTTGACTAAGGGGATTCTCCATCGCTTCCCAAGCTTTAATCCCACCATCTAGGAGAGCGACCTGTGGATGACCCAGATAACGCAAAAGCCACCAAGCACGGGCGGCAAAGGCAAAACGAGCATCATCATAGACTATTATGGAGGTTTCTCCGCTTACAATGCCCATTTTTTCTAGTTTTTGAGCTAGTTTAGCAAAATCTGGTAAGGGATGACGACCACCTTTTTCTTGAACAGGAGAGGACAAATCCTGGTTTAAATCCAGAAAATATGCCCCAGGAATGTGTCCGGTTAAATACTGTTGATAGCCCCAGTCGGGATTTGCTAACTGAAAACGACAGTCAATGATTTTAATTTTCGGGTTGTCTAACTGACGGGCTAACCAGGGAACCGAAACCAAGGGTTCTAGATTGCTCATGGGGTTAATCCTTGAAATTGTTTAACAATCAACAGACAGTTACGCCCATCCTGAATCGGCTGATAGCTAAGGTGAGCAGCAATTTTTTTTAAAATGGGTAGGCCTTGGCCGTGGCCCGAAAATTTTAAATCCTCTTGGTTCAAGTTTTTCAGAAATCCCTCTAAATCAAAGGGATGACCGCGATCGAATATACGAATTTCTATAAATTTAGAGTATAAGCTAATCTCAATTTCGATGGGAATTTCCCGGGGTAGCCCCTTATGGGCATGGCGAACCGCATTAGTGAAACCTTCAGCTAAAGCTAACTGAGATTGTAACCAATCCTGTCGGGGTATCCAAGTTTGCTCGAATTGTTCAAAATATCCTAGGACAGTATTAAGGGCATTGAGATCACTGTTAACCTGGAAGGAAATTTGTAAAAAATCCGCAGGGATGGAGATGGGCTGGCTGGTATCAAACATTTACAGCAGTTTTCCTATAGAGGTGAGTGACTATAGCACAATCCTAAACGGGTTCCAAGATTAACTGGCACGATGACGATCAACTTTGTTAAGAATTTGTTCTAAATCTTGATCCTCTTTACCTGGACTATTTTCTCCCACCATAGAACGCATTCCTTCTATAGTCGAAAAGATCGTCCGTGGGTCCATGAACATTACCTTAGTACTGCCGCTACTGCCAATGGTCTTGCCCATTTCTAGATAGCTTTGGGTTAGGAGAAATTTGAGAGCTTCTTGGGCGTGGGGAAGAGAGCCGAGTTTTTCGGTGACGATCGCCAGGGCTTCGGCGGTGGCTTGGGCGGCGAGAACCTGTTGTCTTTGTTCGGCTTCTGCTTGTAAAATGGCGGCTTTTTTGGCAGATTCGGCCTGGAGAACCTGGGCTTCGGCTTGACCTTTAGCGGAGTTAACGGCTGCGTCTCTATCCCCTTCTGAGGTGAGAATAGAAGCCCTTTTTCTGCGCTCTGCGGACATTTGCAATTCCATCGACTCCAGTACGGCTTTTGATGGCATAATATCCCGCAGTTCTACCCGAGTAACTTTGACCCCCCAGGGATCTGTGGAAATGTCTAATTCCCTGAGTAGGAGTTCGTTAATTTCTGTACGAGCCGTAAAGGTTTGATCTAGTTCTAATTTGCCAATTTCGGAGCGAATTTGGGTTAAGACTAGATTAACCATCGCGCTTTTGAGATTTTCTACTTTGTAGTAAGCATTCTGCATATCGACAATTCGCCAGTAGACTACGGCATCTACGGTAATGGAGACATTGTCTTTAGTAATGCAGGATTGGGGGGGAATATCAATAACTTTTTCGCGGGTGGTTTCTTGAAAAACGACCTTATCCACAAAGGGCAGCAGAAAATTTAAGCCTGGGCTCAGTTTTTTGTTAAAACTCCCCAATCTTTCCACTAAATATTCATTTTTTTCATTGACTATCTTGACTGAGCCGAAGAGGGCGGAACCTCCTAGGGCAAGTAAAGCTAGTACAAAAAACTCGCCCATGATTAATCTCCAAATTTAGTGGGTAGCACGATTAAAGTATTCCCTTTGCGTCCGATAATATATACTTTCTGCTTGGGGGAAATTTCTATATTTTCATCTCCCGCAATGGCTCTCCATGAGTTCCCTTCGTACAAGACTCTTCCCGATTCCCCTGGGGTAATTTCCGTTAGGGTTTCGGCTTCTTGGGAATCTTTGAGCAGATTTGACCCCTTGGGGGAGGTGAGAAACTTTCTAGAAAGGAGCATGGCTAGGATAGAACCTATTAACCAGAGAACCACTTGTAAAGTAAGATTGGGAATTACTAAAGAGAAAATAGAGACAGCGATGGCACTCACACCCATCGTCAGAGCGACAAAGGCTGTGGGTAAGACGACTTCTACCGAGCAGAGAATCACTCCAGCCAGCAACCAAATTAAGGTGATATTTGGCATAAGTCTGTGAGGTTATGTAAGTGGTTGGGAAATGATACCCTTTTAGATTATAACCTAGTCGATGACCCAGTAACCTTGCCGCCGCCAGTATTGTTCCTGCAGGGCTTTTTGTAATTGTTCCTCTGTCAGTAGTCCCTGCTCTAGGAAGACTTCTCCTAAAGGGCGATCGCTTTTTTCCGCTTCAGAGATGGTTTCTTCTAGCTGTTCTGAAGAAATCCATTTTTTATAAAGGAGGATTTGTCCTAATAGCATAATATGGAAGCTCCATAAAATCTGGTCTACTTGCATATCATGCCTAGGGATTAATTTTCTGATGGGAACTCCGACTCTAGGGTTAGGGTTAAATCTCGCTCCGGGACAATAGACAACAATTCTACCCTTTCTCCGGACAACAACCAACCCGTAAGAGCTTCTAATCCTGCTCGTTGCAAAATTTCCTGATTTAAAGGTTGTTCTCCCTTCAAGGCGGCGATAACTGCCCTTGCTGCTTCTCCTAGGGTTGCTCCTTTGAGTAGATTGTCGGGGTTGATGCCTTTAACTAGGGTTTCGACTTGGTTAATCCATGGGGAAATCGCATTGAGGGAGTAAGTTTTGAGGGGTTGATTCTGGTTATAAATCAGCAATTTTTCGGAAAAGAAACGAGAACCCAGGGACAAAGGCCTAATTTCCCCAAGAATTTGACTACCATGGGGAATAATGACCCTACCTTGCTTATTTTTGATATCCCTCGCCACAATCAGAGTCAGACTAAAAGACTCTTCCTTAGTGAGCAAAATCCTAGGCGATCGCTCATAACGCACAGGGATTTTGGTGCCGATTATTAAATCAGCGGGATCTTGACGGGCTAATGGGGATTGGGCGGCTAAAACCCAGCGATCAGCCCGAGAGCGACTGGACAAAAACAAGGTAACAGCCAGTAAAACACCTAGGAATGTCACCAGTTTCCACGGATTGGTTTTGCTGTAGGTAGGCATAGGAGGAGCTTTTTTTCATAGAGAAGTTGATCCAAAAGACACCCTGGGATTTTTATTGTTTCCCTAGAGCTTAAGCATGGTTTCTAAGTGCTGAATCAGAGATTGATTTTCAGGATTCTGGAGTCCCAACAGGGAAATTTTCAGAATATTGAGGATTTCTTGGATATCTCCTATCATCTCCTCTTCCGCTAACTCGTCACTTTCATTGAGAATCACAACTTGGACTTTAAAAATGCTACACAATCTAAAAATTAAGTCATTACAAAAGCGCCCCAAGGATTGGGTATGTGGTATCACCAGACATCGTACCCGATAGGAGCAAATTAGATTAATTAAATGCTGAAGTCCTTGACGGTCACAAGTTATACCATTACCAATATCTTCGATAATTTCATACTTACTTTCCCCTTTTAAACAATAGGTTTTTAAGGCTTCAACCTGCCCAATTAAGATATCGGGGTGATTCTCGCAGTATACCCGAGCATAACCAACTACTAAAGAATCCATTTCTTTAAATTGTAACAAGTCCGTAACAGCAAAGCGACGATGGCCTCCCACTGTTCTCAAGGATGAGATACGTCCTTCATTTTCCCAGCGACGGACGGTTTTAGGACTAACTCCTAAAATATTAGCCGCCTCTTTAACGGTGATCAGATTACTCATAATGGACTCTCCCCAATGACTATGTTACAGTCAAATATCTATCAAGAGAGGGATGAGACTAATCAATAATTCTCTGTACGATATGGTACTATAATGAATCTAACTAAATCCCCAAATAGAATTGTCAGAAGAAACAAATAAAACAGGATAAAAACAAACTGCGACGCGACTCCTTCTAAGCGTATCTGGGAGCATAAATTACTTTCACTGCAATTATACAGTCCTTGCTAATAAAAAATCAACATTGATGCTATTTGCTTTAGTCAATATATCGGAGGGTTATGTCAGGAAAATTTTTACAATTAGGTAAAGATTGTCAATTAAAAGCCTAAAATTGTCCAAGCCCGTCTAACTTTATCCCTGCTTTGGGTAAGATTAAGATGCTACTATTGATACCAAACTTAACAAATATCTTCGCTGCTTTATTAAGTTTTTGTAATAAGTTATTCAGCATCTAGATAATCCATTGGCCTTGATAAAGGGCACTTTTGTTACACCGTTGATATGGGGATGATCTGTCTTGTCTACACCGGGCAGGTAGAAAACCCACATCCGTGAGGTTTCCCCCTTACCCAAAGAGAATTGCTATAGACAGAACCAGTTAATTAGTTGATAATGGGGATCAGAGTAAAACTACAAACAACTATAGTAAAACGCTAGAAAATCAGGAGTTTAATAATGAGAGCCATTAAACAGGTTCGCTGTCCCAATTGCGGTACGATGGCGGAGCGCGAGCATTTACCCGCCTATAAGTCAACTACAACTGCTTGTCCTGCCTGTGATTATTTCTTGATGAGTTGTTCCTTGACAGGGAAAGTATTAGAATGCTATTCCCTTGGGATTTATGCATCTAAGCGGGTTTAGGAGTGGGGGGGTTAATCCCCATTCCCCACCAATTTAACTCACCACAGGTATTCCCTGACGACTAAAGAAACGCTCTAGGATATCTTGGCTCATTTGAGAAGCGGTTAAGCCCAAATCAGCAAAAGACTGGTCTGGGGTAGCATGATCAACTAAAAGATCAGGAACACCGAAACGCTTAACGGGAACGAGGATATTGTTTTCCTGTAGAGCTTCGAGAACTGCTGAACCAAAGCCTCCCATCAGACAACCTTCTTCAAAGGTGACAACTTTGCCTAGACGTTGGGCCAAGGGTAGAATCAATTCCAGATCCAGGGGTTTAACAAAACGGGCATTAACCACTGTGGCGGCGATACCATGCTCGCTGAGAATTTCGGCAACCTGAAGGGCTGATTGCACCATGGTTCCGTATCCTAGTAAAAGGATGTCATCTCCATGGCGAAGAATTTCCCCGGTACCGATGGGGATACTTTCCCAACCCTCTTCCATAAGGGGTACACCGACACCATTACCGCGAGGATAACGCATGGCGATCGGACCTTGGGTATAATTAACCCCTGTCACTACCATCCGTTGTAATTCCGCTTCGTCCTTGGGGGCCATGACTACTATATTGGGGATACAACGCAGATAGGCAATATCATACATTCCCTGATGGGTGGGTCCATCTGCTCCCACAATACCCGCACGATCTAAACAGAAAAAGACAGGTAACTTCTGGATACAGACATCATGGATGATCTGATCGTAGGCACGTTGCAAGAAAGTAGAGTAAATAGCCACAATAGGGCGCATTCCCTCGCAGGCCAACCCGGCAGCTAGGGTGACACCGTGTTGTTCGGCAATACCCACATCAATATATTGTTTCGGGAGTTTGGCTTGCAGTTTATCTAAACCGGTTCCTGTCGCCATTGCCGCCGTAATACCAATGATTTTGGGGTTATTTTCGGCTAATTTGGTGACAGTATGCCCAAAAACTTTGTAATAGGCGGGAGGTTTCGGCTTACTGGAGGGGATTGGTTTACCCGTTGTCAGGTTAAAAGGACTTTGGGCATGGTAGCCGACTTGATCTTGTTCTGCTAGTTGATAACCTTTACCCTTAATGGTGGATACATGGACAAAGACAGGACCTGGGACTTTATGGGCTTGTTTAAAGGTATCTATCAACTCTTGGAGATTATGTCCATCAATCGGACCAAAATACTTAAATCCTAATTCTTCAATGACGGCACCTACTTTCGGAACAGCCAGACGTTTCATTCCTTCCTTGAGGCGTTCCATTTCTGGGGTAAAGGAGTCTCCAAAAAAGGGTAGATGTTTAAACTGTTCCTCTAGGTTGCCCGAGAGAAATTGTACAGGTTCACTAAGGCGTATTTTATTAAGATAGCGAGAAATTGCGCCGACATTGGGGGAAATTGACATTTCATTGTCATTGAGGACAACCATCATGTTGGTATGGGGGAGATGTCCCGCATGATTAATGGCTTCTAAGGCCATTCCTCCGGTTAAAGCTCCGTCGCCGATAATGGCAACAACTTTAAAATCTTCTCCCTGGGCATCTCGAGCCAGAGCCATACCTAAACCCGCAGAAATGCTGGTGGAGGCGTGTCCCGCCCCAAAATGGTCGAACTTACTCTCACAGCGCTTGAGATAACCTGCTATACCGTCCTTTTGTCGGAGGGTGTGGAAATGATGATAACGACCAGTTAACATTTTATGGGGGTAAGCCTGGTGTCCTACATCCCAGATGACCTTATCTCGATCTAGGTCTAGGGTTTGGTAGAGGGCAATAGTCAGTTCCACTACCCCCAGTCCAGGCCCTAGGTGTCCCCCCGATGCGGCTATAGTCTCTAAATGCTTTTCTCGAATTTGACGGGCAATATCTTCGAGTTGACGCAGGCCTAGGCCGTGCAACTGATTCGGATGAGTTATTTCGCTTAGGTGCATATTAGCTGGTGCTTGATTCTCTAATTAGACCACTATTCCACACTTTAGCAGTAGGGGGTCGGGAATAGGGAAAAGCGGCTGAAAATATTAAGTTTTGCTAACTCGATCGGGTTACATTTTTTTAAAAGTCCCCCTATTGTAACTATTGTTTTGTAAAAACGTCTGTTATGCTAGACAACGACTAAAATAAACTTCCTTTAGTGAGACCATGAAAAAGTATCTTGCAGAGTTCCTCGGAACTTTTTGGCTAGTCCTAGGCGGTTGCGGTAGTGCGGTACTGAGTGCGGCGGTGGCCTCTGCCACTAAGCTAACTGATGTCGGTAACGGACAAGTCACGCCAGTTTTTTTTAATGCCGGAATCGGCTTTTTAGGGGTAGCCCTAGCTTTCGGTTTAACCGTATTTACTGGGGCCTATGCCCTAGGCCATATCTCCGGGGGTCACTTTAACCCGGCTGTTTCCATTGGCCTCTGGGCGGGTAGAAGATTTGAGGGTTCGGAATTAGTCCCCTACATCATTTTCCAGGTTAGTGGTGCTATTGTCGCTGCTGCTGTTATTTGGGGAATTGCTTCAGGTAAGCCTGGCTTTACCCTCGGTGGCTCTAATCCCTTGGCTACCAATGGCTATGGAGATCATTCTCCTGGGGGTTATACCCTAGCTGCTTGTTTCCTCGTGGAAATTGTGCTGACTTTTATGTTTCTGTTGATCATCTTGGGTGTTACAGATCGCCGGGCTCCTGCCGGTTTTGCTCCTGCGGCCATTGGTTTAGCCCTAACCCTGATTCACTTGATCAGCATTCCTGTAACTAACACCTCGGTTAACCCGGCTCGTAGCACGGGAGTTGCTCTTTTTTGCGGTAACTGGGCTTTATTTGGTCAACTTTGGTTATTCTGGTTAGCTCCCATTCTCGGGGCGTTGGCTGCCGGTTGGGTTTATCGGAATTTCTTTGAGGAAACTAGAGCCGAAAGATTAGCCTCTGAAAGAAAGGTAGCAGTTGATACTTTTCGTTAATTGTGACTGAATTTCTCATAAATGAGGACGATCCCTTGGGTTCGTTCTTTTTTTTTAGGCAATGCTCCCCCTTTTACGAGCTTCTTTGTAGGAAGTTCCTACATTCCGTAAACCGACTTTAATCATTTGTTGTTCTAGGAGGGCAAAAAACCTAGCGCGATCGCCTCCTCGAATTACCGCCATATTATGGGCTTCTGCTAAAGCGACGGGATAACCATAACCCTTACTGACTTGGGCTAACATAATCCCCAAGGATTGCCCTAAAAGCTGACTATCTTCGGCAATCCAAGCGGGAATCTCAATACGAGCAATTTCAGTCCCGACGTTGACATAACAAAAATACACCCTCTGGCTTTCTGGGTAAGCATCCAAAATCCTCAAGGAACTACGCCAAAGCGCGCCCCTCTCCCCAGGCTCTAGTAGATAGCCCCAGAGGGAAGCATCCCTGAGGGGATCGATAATTTGACAGGGGGTTTTTTCTTCCCCTAATCCCCCACAGTTGAGTTGACAATTGGGTTGATCAAAGGTACAGGCTTGTAAACGTAAAAAGTTAATCGCTTCCGTACTCCGAGAAGCACTGATATAACCTAGTAGGGGAATTTTAGCCTCCCTGAGTTGCTCCCACGCTGCTTGGATGGGGGGTAGGATTTTCTCCCTCGCTTCTAGGGGTAAACCCTCAATAAACCAATAGATAAGCGAACCATCTACTAGGGCTAAATTCGGTTCATCATGGGCTCCTGGGGGGTTAACCCAACGACAGGCTAATTCTGCTAAGAGTTGGGCTTCTAAAACCGTGCGCCGGTAGCCCATCCATTCTTCTAATTTAATTCCCCATTGTTTGGAAATGTATAGGTCTTCTGTTTTGTAATAGACTTCGGGAATACTGTCTAAAAGCGGATGGAGATTCTGCCCATAGTGCAGCATAACTCTGCCAATATTGATTAAATAACAGTAGGCGATTTCATGGTGGGATGGGGAAATCTGCGAGCCGTCGGTGGCGAAAACACTATGGCGATCGCCTGGGGCTGTAATCATAATCCGGGTATCTAGGGGTTCTAGGGGAACAGCCGCCGAAAAAATAAAGCGATCGTGCCATTTTTGGTGTATTTCTAGCAGTTCTTCCTGTTTTTCTTGGGTTTCTTGGATTAATAACCGGGCTCTTTCTACCCGTCCATGACTAGCTTTTAATTCTTGTTGGAAGTGCTGACTAATTCCGGGTATTTGTCGGGCAAGTTTAGACAAATCTAGCATCTTGGTGTTTTTTGGGTAAGGGTATTGGGTTTATGGCAAATACCACTGAGGAAAGTCTTGGGTGAATTGGGTTAAAGATAGTAAATGAATTTCCGAGGTATTTTGCAGAGAATCCCTAGTCTGTTGGGTATTATAACCCCAGTCTGCTAAAAATAAGCCCACTCCGGCTAGTTCTGACCGTTCTTGTACTAACTCCAAGGCTTTTAGTCGGTCTTCTACAAACCAAAGTTGATTGGCACCTATGGATTCTTGAATTAAAATATCTTGGATTGTTTCGTATTTGGGACGCTTACTTTCTTTGCCGATTAAATAGCGATCGCTGATATTAATCCCTTGCTCTGCCAGAAGGGTTTGGATAAAACGTCCCTCCTTAGTGGAAATAATATAAATTTTAGTATCTGATAGGAGAATACTTTTTAATCTCTCTATCACTCCCCCGTAGAATTTATGTAAACGTAACCAACCCGTTAAATCTGACTCAATCCATTCATCCCTAACTCCATCTAGGGTTTCGCCTAAGACTCTTTTATCTAATTTTTCACTTTGGACAATTTTCCCTAAAACCTCAGGCCAGTTCTCTAAAATCTCCGACTCGGATTCTCCTAAGACTAAAGCCCTTAAAAGCACAGGCATTTCCCATCCTGTCTCAATTACAGGACGTAATTTATAAAAAGATGTTGCTAGATAGTCTGGGGATATTGAATCCTGTTGCCAGAGTTTGAGGTAAGCTTTTTGGGTGGTTTGGAAGTATTCAATTAAGCCATCACAAATCACTCCATCAAAGTCTAGGGCTAAAACTTGGGGGGTTGTCAATAACATAAAAATCTTAAAAATCAACTATTGATCCTGATTATAGGGTAAAGCATTTTTTAGGCAAGTGTAGGCTTTTTGTAACTCAATTCCCAAATAACCCAGATGCTCCCCATGGGTAGCGGGAGATGTAGCAGCAATTTCTCGTACCAATTTGAGAGGATTTTTACCCTGATAGTGAGCGACTATCTCCCCACTCCCAGGGGTGGTTTGTTTGACGATGATATAATCTGCTTCTAGTTCAATCAAAAAGTTACCCGACGGATCATAAAAATCCCGTTGCTGGATAATAGCATTATACTGATTGGCAAGGAGTTGATCCACATTTTCCCAGGTATCATCATAGAGATGGGCTGACTGGCTAATGGTCATCAAAGGACCCATACTTAAATTATATTCGGAACGAGTAGCTATTTGTTCTCTAATATGTTCTTGGAGTGCGCGTAAACCCATGGCGTTAGCGGGCCATGCGGCAAACATATCATTACTTCTCAAGGTAGCTGTTAAGGACAATTCTCCCGCTACTACTCTTACCCAAATATGATTTAAACAGGGACTACCACCTTTTTCATGATCCTGTACGTCCCAAAGCGACATCACCCCACTAGCGGCATCAATTTCCCCGATTAACTTATTAATTACCTGTTCGATTTGATCTTTCCCAAACCAAGAACGTAAGCGTTGACCGTAGGTATATTTTACCCCTTCTGTATAGGGAGAATCGTCCAAAATCTGGGAAATATATTCTTGAATAAAGGGAGGATCTACGGGTAAATAATTAGGTTCAGGAAAATAAAACCCTTGGGGCTCGTCGGTGACAACGGCGATTAAATTAATTAACTCTTGCCATTGTCCATCATAACCCGTTGGTCTGATAACGCCAGTGGTTTTAATGCGGTGGAGGATTTTAACCCAAGTTTCGGCTATGGTTTTTCCTTCTAAACGATGACCATACACAGGACCTGGTAAAATATCAGGAATGTTTTCCTTTTCAGGAAAGATTAATGGCTCTCCCCAGGGCTGGAGAAGATGACTTTCTCCATAGATTTTAACTTGACTAATGGCATCCTTTATGTTATTAAATTCTTGCCATTGAATACTCTGGCGTAGAGTGGTTAAAACTTCCTCGGGAATTTCTGGATCTATATAACCTGTAATGGGGGAGTTAATCACCCAACAATCTCTCCCTGTATCACTTTTTCCTGCCCTAAATCCCTGGGAAAAAAAGTCTTTTAGACATTGACAACTACCAGAGTTTTTGTCTTCTTTTGTGCCGTTGAGAATGACTAAAAATCTGACTTGGGGATTGGCAATGAGATTGCGGAGTAGCGGGCTAATTCCCCTAGTTGCACTGTAGAGGTTGCCAATGACGGCAAATTGATCGGGAGATAATTGTTTGGCTAGGGTTTGTTTAACTGTCCAGCCCGTAATCAATGCTGTTTTTCCGTAACCACAGATTAACTGATTGGGTTTATAATGGGGATGGTATTTAGTCATTACTAGAACCTCTCTTTTAAATAACTTTTGATGGTTTCGTGGATAGATATTGTCGATTGTGTACCGTCAATTTGTAATAGGTTTGATTTATAACTAGCAAATATATCTTGGTAATTTTTTCTGACTATTTGCAGCTTTTCGGCATTTTCATAAATTTCTAACTGTTGGCGTTCTTGGAGTCTTTTTAAAGACACTTCTACGGGAATATCTAGATAAATCACTAAATCTGGATGGGGAAAGCGTTGATTGAGTTGCAGCACAAAATTGTACTCTTCTTGGTTATTAGAGTTGTAGGCCAAGGAGGAAAAGTAATAACGGGGGGTAAGGACATGAAAACCCTGCCGGATAAGTTGAAAAACTCCGTCGCTTTCATTATACAGGTGATAATGGCGATCGCTGGCAAATAAATAGGCCATCTGTTCATCAAATTTAGTTTTATCGGCAATTTTGAGAAGGTTAGTTTGCAGGGAGGTTCGCAATAGTTGCCCAATCGGTCCATTGGTGGGTTCAGGGCTAAGGACTGCGGGGATTTTCTGCTCTAAAAAATAGGTTTCCAATAACCGAGCTTGGGTAGAGGTTCCGGAGCCATCAATTCCTTCAAAAACAACAAAAAGAGATTGCATAACTATTTTATCAATAACGTTGACGTTGCCAAATTAACCAACTGGTTAACCATTTTTTATAAAAATGATATTTTTGGGGCTTTTGGCGGGCTGTTTGGGCAATAATTTCGGCAAAAGTGCCAAGGGAAGGCAAGTTAGTCAAAGTACCTAGGGGAAGTTTTTGGTTTATAACTAGGGAAATTATCTGAATTAACTCCTCGGCTTGATAACCAATAATATCAGCCCCAATAATAGCATCATTTTTGCCAACAATAAGTTTACAAAAACCAGTTGTTTCTCCGAGTATCTGAGCTTTGAGATTGAATTTAAAAGGCATTTTCAAAACCTCAAAATTCTGACCATATAACCGTCTAGCCCTTTGCTCATTAAGACCGACACTAGCTATAGGTGGATCTGTAAATAAAATCTGGGGAATACCTCGGTCTTCCATTTTATAAATAGGTAAAAAGAGAGCATTTTTGACGGCTATTGTTGCCATTTGCCGAGCTAGATTAGGAGAGGAATCACCATTAACAACATTACCAATAGCATAAATACGCGGATTAGTAGTTTGTAAAGTTTTCTTGACTTTTAAGCCCTGGGTTGTCACCTCTACCCCGACTGCGGATAGGTTTAATCCCTCGGTATTACCCTGGGTTGCCGTGGCTAGGATTAACTCATCCAACTCCCAGGCTTGTTTTTCTGCCAAAATCCATTTTTTGCCATCAATACGCCTAACTTGGGATACCTGACTCTGGGGAACTAGGCAAATACCCTCAGCTTCAAGCTGAACCTGGAGTAAACTGGCAATATCAAAATCGGTTTGGGGGAGTAGGGAGGGGGTATCGAAAAGAAGGGTAATCTTTTTGCCAAGACGTTGCAGGATTTGGGCTAGTTGTATGGCCATTGGGGTATTACCCGCAATAGCAATATTTTCAGGGAGGGAATCCAGACTCTTCATTTGCCAGAGTTCAAAGGGAGTCAGACAGCCGGTTTCTCCTAGTCCAATCATAGCGGGATATTTCTGACGTGAACCCGTAGCAATAATATAACTACGCCCGTGTAGAATGCGGTTTTCGGTTCTAAATTCCAGACGAGGATATTGATAAAATCGCCCTGACTCCCCAATAAAATCGACCCCTAGAGCTTTTAGCCGTGAGACTGAGGCGTACTGGGTCAGATTTTTTTCTACACCAAAAGCCCATCTTTGTAAAGGCGGCCAATGGGGATGGGAGTCGAAATCAGGAAAGATTTCCCGAAGTTGGAGAAAGGGGTGGGTAAGTTGGACAAAGCTGGGACTATAAAAGTTTTCTGCATCTTCCATCCGACCCAGAAAAGGCTGGCTAACCAGGGCGACTCGGGCAGGGATTTGAACGGCTTGAAGGGCGGCATGAATGCCTTCTGGGGTGTCCCCAATCACCACTAAATCATAATCAGCAGTCATGGTCGAATTGTCAAAATTTGTTGATAAAAATCTAAAAAAATTTAGTGTATTTTGGAAACCATGCCCCAAAATTAGGGTAAATGGTGGAGAATGAGTAGGCCTTGAGAGATAATTTTCGCTAAAAAATACTTTTGACCTGGGGATTGTTAATTAATTTGGACAACTTGGGCATATTAAAGGTAAATTTCCTGATAGGAGGGAATCCATAATGATAAATACGATTTTAGGGCTTTTAGGTGGCGGTGTGGCTGGATTCGGCGCAGCGTATTTTATACAAAATGCCAAATTGACAAAATTACGGGAAGATGTCGGACGATATTCTCAAGCCCGTCAAGCTCTAGTCAGCGCGGAGAGCGAACTAAAAGGTGCTAAATCGCGGATTCTGATCCTAGAGCAGTCAGAAAATGACGTTAAACGTCGTGTGGTACAAGAGCTAGAAGCCTCCTATGAAGGTCAGATGCAAACCCAAGTTGATGAATTAGGCAATCTGCGATCGCATTCCCAAAAGCTAGAGCAAGAACTGCGCCAAACCCAAGGACAACTAGAAAACATTGAAAATACCTACTTTAACCAAATAGAAGCCCTGAAACAATCCTATCAAGTACAAATCAATGAACTAGAAGGAAATGCTCTGGGAGCGACCGTGGAAACCCTGGAACAAACCCATCAGGAGCAAATTAATGAGTTGCACCAAAGCTATCAGGCTCGTATTCAAGAAATAAAGCAAGCTTATCAAATACAGCTATTGGCTGCCGAAAGTGCTCCCGTGGAGTCTTTCATGCAGGAAGAGACAGCTACTAATCTAGAGGATTCCCCCGCTTGGAGCCGCTCCACGGCGGAGTTGGATGCCATGGAAACCCTTTTTATCGGTCATCCCTTCATGGACGATGAATCGGCAGTAACACCGTCAGAGCTTGCCCATCTGGAGACTTGGGTAACTTCTCTGCAAGAGGAAGACAAGGACTTAGTTGGGGATACTGATGAGCCGAGGCAAGTTAATCATTTAGAAACCCGGGTTAGTCCTGCCCTAGAAGAAGAAGAAGAGGAGGAGGTAGAATCCGGTAATGTTCAAAATCTCAATTATCTAGAAACTTGGATTAGCAATCCTCTAGAGGAGCAAGAAAGTAGTTTAATCAGCGAGCCACCTGTTCCTGAAACAAACTATCTGGAGACTTGGATTACAGCCCCTCTAGAAGATGAAGAGGAGATAGTCCCACCTCCTGACTTTGGTTTCCCCGAATCTTTTCAGGAGGAAGTCGTTGCCGCTCCTGACTTTGGTTTCCCGCAGTCATTTCAGGAGGAAGAGAGTTTTTCCGAATCTTGGGCTTCTGAGGACGAGTCTGAGCTAGGTTTTCTCGATTCTTTGACGATGGATGAAGATATTGCCCGAATTTCTAGCTTGGAAGAATTAACAACCCAAGAAGGGCATTTATTTGATCGAGATTTTTCCAATACAGATAATGATCTTTTAGAACTATTGCCCCAGGAGGAAAACGATAGTTCTATAGATGATTTATTTTCTCTTGGGGAAAATCAAGAGTTGGACATGGATTTATTCAACTCTTTAGAACTCGATTTAGCCGAGTCCGCCCATCAGGAAATGGTTAACCTGGGGACTGATGGGACTGACTTAGAGTTCTTTAATCTTTTAAATGATGATGATTCTGCCTTGGAATCTCTAGCCACTGATGACTCCAATGTCTCCTTGGATGATTTATTTGGTGAAGATTTCCTCAGTTCCGCTTGGGATGCAACCCCAGGTAAAGGGCAGGAAGAAGACTTAGAATCCCCTAAGCGCTAAGGACCGATCCTGAGAAAGTATGTAAAGAAATATTAAGCAAGTATTGAGCAAATCTGAAAAATCTTGAAAACTGTAACCCGATGGAGAATAAAGCTTTAAAGTCATAGTTACGGACTAACTGTAACTTTTGTTTGATTGCCTGAACCTATTTATGACAGAATCTCTTCTGCGCCCAGAGATAGCTACACCTGATACCTCTATACAAACCTGGATTCGCCGTCTGCTTTGGAAAATCGCCCTAGCGACTTGGTTGTTAATGGCGGTGGGTAGTGCAACCCGTGTCATGAATGCGGGTTTAGCTTGTCCTGATTGGCCCCTGTGCTATGGACAACTAATTCCCAGTCAACAAATGAATCTACAGGTCTTTTTAGAGTGGTTTCATCGTCTGGATGCGGCTTTAATCGGTTTGAGTACCCTGGCGTTAGTGGGGCTAACCCTTTGGTTTCGCCGCTCTCTTCCTAATTGGCTACCCTGGGCTTCCCTATTTGCTTTGGGTTTAATACTTTTTCAGGGGGTTTTGGGGGGTTTAACCGTTACCCAACTCCTGCGCTTTGACATTGTTACGGCTCACTTGGGAACGGCCTTATTATTTTTGTGTACCATCTTAGTAATGGGGATTTATTTACTGCCCTATCGAACTATAGTCACCCCCATAGGATTACAAATCTTAGCAACAATCACAGTGATTTTAATTTATGGGCAGAGTTTACTAGGAGGTCTAGTGGCTTCCCGTTGGGCTGTCCATCAATGTCTAGGAGATTCCCAACTCTGTCAGGTGATGAACCGTCATCTTTTCGGGGTGATACCGACAACCCTGGGGGTGTTGCTCCTGGGGCTAATGGCTTGGCGTACCCCAACCCTGGATGCTGATTTAAAAAAACTTGCCTATCTAGCCCTGGGGTTAGTGATAGTACAAATTCTCCTAGGATGGGCTACTTTGCACTTCCATCTACAAGTTGAACCCCTAACCGTCGCTCACCATACAATTGGGGCGGCTCTCCTAGCAACTTCTGTGGCATTCACGGCTCGGTCGTTTCGTTGGGCCTAAATTTTATCCCTTTGCAATACCTTGGATTTACATAATGATTGGGACTGATATTTCCGAACGCCATCTTAACTTTTTACAAGTTATTCAAAGCTATTATCAATTAACTAAACCGCGCATTATTCCCCTACTTTTGATTACTACCGCCGCCTCCATCTGGATGGCCAGTTTGGGCCGGGTTGACCCTTTTTTATTGCTGGTAACTCTCCTAGGGGGAACCCTAGCGGCCGCTTCTGCCCAAGCTTTTAATTGTATTTACGATCAAGATATCGACTACCTGATGGTAAGAACCAGGTCGCGCCCGATTCCCTCCGGTCGCATTCAGCCCCGCCATGCTTTGATTTTTGCCACCATGCTGGCTATTTTGTCTTTTTCCGTCCTAACTTACTTTGTCAACCTTTTGAGCGCCTTGCTCGCTATGCTCGGCATAGTTTTCTATCTAGTGGTCTACACCCATTGGCTAAAGCGCAATAGTACCCAAAATATTGTCATCGGTGGTGCTGCGGGTTCAATTCCTCCCCTAGTGGGTTGGGCTGCGGTAACGGGTCACTTGGCGGCACCGGCTTGGATATTATTTATGCTGGTTTTCCTCTGGACTCCGCCCCATTTCTGGGCTTTGGCCTTAATGATTAAGGACGATTATAAGGAGGTTAATATACCCATGATGCCCGTAATTGAGGGGGAAGTGGAAACTACTCGACAAATTTGGATCTATACCCTCATTGTTGTACCTTTTTCCCTGCTTTTGGTCTACCCCTTGGGTACTTTAGGCCTTGTCTACACGGTTTTTGCTGTAGTCTTAGGATGGGTATTTCTGAGTAAGGCTTGGCAGGTTCAACAAAACCCTTTTGATCAGGATTTAGCCCGTTCTTTATTTAAGTATTCCATCCTTTACATGATGTTACTTTGTACAGGCATGGTTATTGATACTCTGCCCCTTACCCATCGGATTCTGGCTTTGGTTTACTAATAGTCGTGGGGGGGGATAGGACTCTGTTCCCCCTCCCAAGACCAGCAAAGGTTATTTTTTTCTTGTTAGCCCTGTGCCGATTCCTAAGGTAGCAAGGGCCAAAAAACCCATCAGGAAGGAAGGTTCGGGAATAGATCCCAAATCATCTCCCTGTACATAAACCTGGTTGATGGCAACTCGGTAAGCAGTATTACCATTGATGGTCATAGATAGACTACCGAAGGGACTATTAAAGAAGGTAGGATCGCTAAAGGTAGAAAAAGGAATCCCAACAGTTCCAGTAACGGCATTAAAAGTACGACTGCTTACAGGACCTGAACCTACATTGCGTTGAGCTTGGAGGGTGATGGAGACGTTAGTAGGTATGGGATCGGGAAACTCAAGGAAAAAGCCGGCATTTGAACCAGTTAATGTGGAAAAATTAGCACCCAGACCAGCCCCGGCTCTATTCCAAGTAATCACTGAGGTACTGTTGGCTCCATCCCCAACAATGTCGTTGGTGACTGCGGCTATACCTCCAGAGCTAGGATTAATTGCGAGTATAGCACTACCTATGACATTGGTTGGAGTTGTGTAGGTTAACTGGCTGAGACGGGAATTTCCTAAAACTCCAGTTAGAGAAGTTTCTAGAGCAGAAGCGTTCGGATTGGCGGAGTTAACCAAGAGTCTTAATAGATCCTCATTAGGGACGTTGGGAACAACATCACTAAAGTTGTCAATAACGGTGGTCACGGTCGCTGCCTGAGTTAAGGAAGCGCCGCCGAGTAAAAGTCCTGCTACTAAACCTGAAACTAAAAACCCTTTCATGATTGTTCTGTCCTTGGGAATATTTTTGGGGTGAGAGTTGAGAAAATTTCTGCTCTCCCCTCTAGAAATACCCTGAATAAAACTGCACAGAAAGGGGTTAGGACTGATTCTCTATATTTATATACAGATATCCAAAGAGAGATAGGAAACTTCACTTAACCATGACGTTCTCTATCCTGTGGATTACGTTTATTGGCAATCCTGTAACTTTTCTATAAAAAAACCTAGCCAGAATAACCAGCTAGGCAAAAAGTACTAAGAATAACCTTCCGACTCACCCAAGGGGATTAGTCGTTATTTTCTTGCTTACGTCTTAAAAAGGTAACACCCAGACCCAAGGCAAATATGGAACCCGCTAGGGCTGAAGGTTCGGGGATTTCATACAGACCAAAGGAATCAATGTCCACCCCAGAACCAGAAGATCCCCCCAGCACTAACTCTATATATCTAACCTGAGTAAAATCTATACCCGAAAAGTCTGAGAGCAGGAACTGGTTATAGGTTGTACTAGCACTTAGGCCATTGACGGTCACAGAACTCATGGCACTACGTGCGTCTACGATGGTGATAGTAGCGTTAAATGTGGTGTTCTCAACCACGGAATTGACATTAATGCCAAATCTGCCCGTTGAAGTGCCTAGTTTGTCAAGGAAATTACCTTGACCAGCAGCATTCAGGCCAGCGGCATCATTATTCCACAGAAGGGTTGTTTTTGAGGTGACACCGCTATCGTTGTTAATTGCTAAAGAGCCATTGGTTCCGGGGAGAACCCTAGCCCTAGTGAACTGGGCATCAAGACCTGTCAGTTTTTCCAACTTCAAGGACCTAGATCCGCCAATGACACTGCTATTGGGGAGTGAAGTCCTAACGTCAGGATTAGGACCAGTGGGATCAAAGGGGGATTCTGGCTGGTTACTGAGAGTTCCAGGTGGTGAACCCCCTAGGTAAAGATCCTGTACATTACCCGAATTATCAAGAGGCTGATTAAAATTGTCAATGAAGAAAGATCCTGCCATAGCTTGACCTGCACCAAGGAGTACAGAGGTAAGGGCGAGGCTAGTTGTAAGTACTTGTTTGAGCATGACTGTTTTTAAGGTGAGTCTTTATCTTTAAGTTAGGTTTCTTAGATTTAGGCTTTTGGGCAAGCCGGATAAGCGAGTTAAAAATTTGTGCTTTGCTTTTAAGGTAACTCTAGCAAGTCTTCGTAAATTAGTCAATATCTAAAACCAAGAATTTTCTCTAATTTTAGCCCAAGCCGAACAGCTAATATATAAATGAGCTAATACCTAGGTGAATCTTGCACCTGCTCAGTCGTTTAGAACACACAGTTTTTTATTCCCACCCCATTATGTATAGCAACCAGTCCCCAGAAGAAACGCAATACCGCCGATTTCCCAAGAGCCCGATCAATAGAAGAATCTACGCTTTCGCTATTGATTTTGGCTCTGTATGGATTTTGGGCTCTTTTTTTTGGGGTAACTGGTTCCTACAGTTTTTGGTGTTATTTATATTGTGGTTCGCTCTACGGGTGATTTTAGTAGATAAGAACAGAGGGCAAAGTCTTGGGCGTTGGTTACTAGATATTAAAGTCATTAGTAGACGTTTTAAACGTAACCCAGGACTACAAGAACTCTCCTTAAGAGAAGCTATTAATGGTGGTGGCTCTGTGTTGGCAATGATTGGTGTTAATTATGGATTTCCTAATTTTTTATCCGTCATACTTTTGAGCTTGCCTTTGTTTATAGATTGTGGTTTAGCTCTAGTAGATGAAGAGTTTAATTTGGCTTTCCATGATCGTGTTAGCAGTACAATAATAGTGCCGACAAAGCGTGGATTTTCTTTAGATATGCGAATAAAAAAGCTATGGAAAAGCTGGAAAAGGCGTAAAATAAGATAAGTATGTACAGTCGTTATTTAGAGTAAAAAATATTTTAAAAAGCTGAAAAGTCTTTTAGAGCAAGCTTTACAAGTATTTTATTTAATATATGAATATATTGTAATCCTCTTAAGCTTATGGTATTATTAAGAATAATTGATTAGAAACATATCTATGGGCTTTATTTGAAAGTATCTGTCTTTTTAATTAATATAAAAAATAATGTTTACCAACAAATTGCAAGAATAGATTATCTTGAATATAGATAAATAATTACTAGGGTTAATCCAAACTACAAAGAAGTTCTCAATCTACATATATTGTTGCTTTAGTTCGTATAATTGTCCTAAAGGTTGTACATCCGTCAACTTTTGCAAGGTATTATTACAAAATATTAATTTAGTTACCAATTGTAAACT
>JBBAUO010000042.1:28117-37201 GCA_040398185.1 Microcystaceae cyanobacterium
TCAACTTTTGCAAGGTATTATTACAAAATATTAATTTAGTTACCAATTGTAAACTCACTAGGGTGATCCTATCTACTAAACTTTTTCCAAGTGTTTATGATTTCTCACCCAGTCACCCCGTCACCCCGTCACCCAGTCACCCCATCCCCCCATCCCCCCATCCCCCCATCCCCCCGTCAAGATGTCCCAAAATTCTCTTGTCAAATCCAGCACCGATGTGAGATAATCAAGGACTGCGTGTTAATGGAACTTCATCAAAGCTTGTGTAACTATGGCCAGTAAAAAAGGTGCTCGACTGATCATCACCCTAGAATGTACCGAATGTAGAACTAATCCCGATAAGCGTTCAGCAGGAGTATCTCGTTATACCACCTCGAAGAATCGCCGTAATACGACGGCTAGATTGGAGTTGAAAAAATTCTGCTCCCACTGCAATGGGCACAAAGTTCATAAAGAAATCAAATAACCTTGACTTAAAATCCTGATAAACCTATGAGTTACTACCGTAAACGTCTTTCCCCCATTTCCCCTAGTCAAGTCATTGACTATAAAGATACCGACCTTTTGCGTAAATTCATCACTGAGCGAGGAAAAATTTTACCGCGTCGAATCACTGGCTTAACCTCCAAACAACAAAGAGCTCTCACCGAATCGGTAAAACGAGCCAGACTCCTAGCTTTGTTACCGTTTGTTAACGCAGAGGCCTAGATTGCACCCCCTACTCTTTGCGCTCATCTTCTGAGATACGCCCCGGTGCGTTTTCAATAGCAGCGAGAGCCGCGCGAGAGCCCGCCATGATATCCCTTTCCTCCCCGCCTAGATATAACCTTCCGAAACTGCCAATGGCGGTGACATGGAGGATATTAATTAGGGCGGCTTTTTCAGCTTCATTGGCGGCTAGTGCGGCATAGGCTGCGGGCTGTACCTCAAGAACGTATAGGGTTTGTCCTGCGGTCAGCATCATACCGCGACAGGTACGGTTAATCAATTGGGCTTGATAGGCATCCACATTGCGAATAACTTGACTAGATACCACCTGGGGTTTTAGGGAATCCCGTTGACTGACACCGAGCGCTTCTAAAATAGCTTTGCCGGCGGCTCTGACTTCCCCCTGTTGACTGGCATGAATTTCTAGTAATCCATAGAGTCTTTCCACAAAAAGCACCCCAGGACGGACTACCGCGGCCTTGAGGGCAATATCGGTAATGCGATTAATTTCAATACCAGGGGAGATTTCAATCCAAAGGGAAGTATCCCCCGGTACGGGTAGAAAGCCAATGGCTACCGTCCCTATATAGGCTGCGTGTTGTGGTTGGAGGTTGTCTAGATAGACGTAGCTGCGTAATTCGACACCCAAAATAAATTCTCCGAAATCTCTTAGGTTGAGGGGGTGGCTTGGTCGGCTCGTTTTTTGCGGTCAGCAGCTAGGGTTTCTTCGATAACGCCGATTAACTGCTCAATTTTTTGCAAATTAGAACGATACAAGTCCAAATCCTTTTGGAGTTTTTCCTGGGGTAAGTTAAGGGTAGAGGCCAGTTGAGCTAGGGATTTCTGGCGTTGGTCTTGATCTAAAAGGGGAGCAGATTCAAGGGAGAGAGTATAGAGTCCAATCCCAAAAAGACGGCTATATTTAAACTTAGAAGCTTGCTGGAGGTCTGGAAAAGGCTCCACTTCACCAAGGCTATCCACGGGGATTTCCTTGGCTTTTATGAGTAAATTCTGGGCATCTTGGCGGTATTGCTCAGGATCTCCGCCTACGGCTTTACAGAGAGCCTCGAACATGGCATTTTTGTCTTCTTCAGGACGATAGCCCTGCATAAAACTTTGGTAGGAACTAACTACCCCAAGGGCATAAACGGGATCGTAGCGAAAGTCTACATTAACCGAGAGCAAGTGCATCTCTACTAATAATTCTTCAACGACTCGACGATACACTGAGTTAATGGGGCGGGTATAGTGATGATAAAAGTCACGTTTACTATCGGAGACGGTACGAATTTTTTTATCCACAGAGATATAGACGGGATTAGGGACAGCATTTCTAATTGTCTCTTGTCTGGTTGCCTTTGCCAAGGGTTTAAGCTAAAGAGATAGGGTTTTGTCTAGGCAAGGATTTTATGATCGAAGTTGAAAAACTTAGTAAAGTTTATGGTACAACCATAGCTATTCGGGATCTGGATTTCTGTGTACCAACGGGGGAAATCTGGGGCTTTTTGGGGCCAAACGGGGCGGGGAAAACCACCACCATGCGGATTCTGGCGGGCTATCTCAGGGCGACGACAGGCACAGCCAGGATTGTAGGTTATGATGTCCATAGACAATCTTTGCAGGTACGACAGCGCATTGGCTATCTTCCGGAAAATCCGCCCCTTTATCTGGAAATGACTGTGGAGGGATTCTTGGATTTTGTCGCCCGCATTAAGGGGGTGGTAGCAGGAGAGCGCGGGACAAGGGTAAATGAGGTACTGAAAAAATGTCAACTCCAGGAGCAACGTCGCGTTTTAATTCACAAGCTATCTAAGGGTTATCGGCAAAGGGTAGGAATTGCCCAAGCTTTGGTACATGATCCCCCTGTGGTTATTTTAGATGAGCCCACCGTCGGACTCGATCCGCAACAAATTATTGAGGTACGTCATCTGATTAAAAGTTTAGCAGGCCAACATACGGTGATTCTCTCTACCCATGTTTTGCCTGAAGTTAGTATGACTTGCTCAAAGGCTACTATCATTAATCGTGGCTGTGTCGTGGCGACGGATATCCCCACGGCTCCTACCATAAGCTCAGAGTCTTGCCGTTATGAGCTAGAGATCCAAGGAGATGTTAATCTAATTTTGCCCCATTTACAAACTATTCCCCATTTGACTAAACTGCATTACCAAAACATTCCCCATACTTCTCGTTTTTCTCTACATTTAAAGAGTGAATCTATTCCAGAAATTGGTGCCGATGTTGCTAGAATTATTGTTAACTCTGGCTTAGATTTACTGGAAATGCGCCGCACTAATCCTACCTTAGAGGATATTTTTCTAGCAATTATTAATTCTGAGTCCTAATTATGTTTATTAAAGGTATTATTGCTATTTTTCGTAAGGAATTACAGGGTTATTTTTTTTCTCCTACTGCCTATATAATTGCGGCTTTTTTTTGGTTAATCTCTGGATTTTTCTTTTGTTCTATTTTGGATGAATTAATTCAATCTGTTGCGACTCAAGAGCAATCTGGATTTTTGGTTTCTATTGATGTTGTCTATGAGTTTTTAAATTCTTTTTTAGGTGTGATTATTGCCTCTTTGTTGTTGGTTTTATTGCCAGCTTTATCTATGGGACTATATACAGAAGAAAGAAAACAAGGGACTTTAGAACTTCTAGCAACTTCTCCTATAACCAATTGGGGAGTAGCTTTGGGCAAGTTATTAGGGGTAGTCACTTTTTTTGTTTTCATGATTAGCCCTCTCTGGCTTTATGAAATTATTGTTTTTAGCGTCGCTAGTCCGACCGTTACTTTTAAATCAATTTTGTTAGCCCATTTAGGACTAATCTTACTAGCTACTACTATCCTATCTTTGGGAATGTTTATCTCTGCTTTGACCGCCAGCTCGGTTTTGGCTTATATTATCACTTTTATCTTAGTTTTAGTTTTCTGGCTATCGGCTTTTATTGGCAGGGGAGTTGAGGATTTCTTTAGAAATAAAGTAGGTGGAGAATTAGGTGAAAGATTAGGATTTATGATTAAGGAAACTCTTACCCATCTGGCTTGGGTAGATCATTATCAGAACTTTATTAAAGGACTATTTGACAGTAGCAGCATTATTTTGTTTTTAAGTTATATTCTCTTGGGAATTTTCTTGACGGCCCAAACCATAGAAGCCATAAGGTTTCAAAGAAGGTAAGTAGGTGATCAAAAATAAAGTAATAATAGAAAAATGAATAAATCCTGGATCTCGGAACAAAGATTAAATGGGGTAAGATAGAGAGTGAATATATTCTCTAGATTACCGTGAGCGAAACCGTCTATATTGAAACCAGTGTTATTGGTTATCTGACAGCCAGATCGACGAAAAACCTGATTATTGCTGGCAATATGGAGACTACGAGAGACTGGTGGCAAAATCGCCGTAATGATTTTTTTCTCTACATTTCACAGGTTGTCTTGGATGAAGTAGCCAGAGGGGACACAGAAATTGCAACGAAACGTCTTGAAATCCTTAGGGATTTTCCGCTTCTTGAAGTTACTGAATCTGTAGATGAACTAGCATCAGAATTCATGACAAAAAGCAATTTACCCCCAAAAGCATCCGATGATGCTGTTCATATTGCTGTAGCGACCATTCACAGATTAGATTACCTGCTAACATGGAATTGTAAACATATTGCCAACGCTCAAATCCAAAGAAAACTTAGAGAAATCTGTTTTGATTTGGGCTATAAGCTACCGACGATTTGTACACCTTATGAATTGATGGGAGAGTGAAGTTATGTGGGAAGACGAAATCCTGGAAGAAATCCACAAAATTCGTGAAGAACACGCTAAATCACTTAATTATGATATAAAAGCCATCTGTGCAGATTGGCGGAAAAAACAAGCACAAAGCGGTAGAAAATTGGTGAACTTATCCTCTGATACTAAATCCGCTTATGTTACCAGATAATCGTGAAGGCTAGGCAGGAGGCAGTCCCGATGCAACAAGTCGCACCATCAGGCATGAAAATATGATAGCCTCCAATTAAGGCTAAGACAAAAAAGGTTGTTCCTTCAGTAGAGCATTATAGCCCTTGATCTTGAGAATATTATGGTTTTCATTTTCCGTCTTCCACCGACTTCTGCCCGCGCTGACCACTTCAGCTTATCCTAGTAAATTCCATCTAAATTAGACTCCTGATTGTGATGGCTCGAAGGCATAATGACAGAATGAGCGGATAATTTGGTTTTTGAACACCTAACCGCCTAACTACACCATTGCTTGTACAATAGGGGGTATGCAGTCGGTTGATGTCTAGCAAGTGAAACAGAGTAACAATGGGTGAACAAGCAGTAAAAGCAAGACCAGTATCTGGTTTTGACCTCAACAGTTACCTTAAGGAGCGTCAGAGTTGGGTAGAAGAAGCCTTAGAGCAGTCTTTGCCTATCTGTCAGCCCGAAAAAATCTATGAAGCCATGCGTTACTCCCTTTTGGCGGGGGGTAAACGTCTACGTCCGATTTTGTGTCTGGCCAGTTGCGAACTGATGGGGGGGACAAGGGAAATGTCTATGCCCACTGCTTGCGCCCTAGAAATGATTCACACGATGTCCTTGATCCATGATGATCTACCCGCTATGGATAACGATGATTATCGTCGGGGTAAGCTGACTAATCATAAGGTTTTTGGGGAGGATATTGCTATTTTGGCAGGAGATGGTCTGTTAGCATACTCCTTTGAATACACGGCTACCCAAACCAAAAATGTCCAACCCCAAAGATTAATTGAAGTGATAGCCCGTTTAGGGCGGACTGTAGGGGCGGCAGGATTAGTAGGTGGTCAGGTTTTAGATTTAGAATCGGAGGGAAAAACCGATATCACGGCAGAAACCCTGACTTTTATCCATACCCATAAAACAGGAGCTTTGTTGGAAACTTCGGTGGTATCAGGGGCAATTTTGGCAGGAGCTGCGGATGAGGATATTGGTAGACTCTCTCGCTATGCCAAAAATATCGGTTTAGCGTTCCAGATCATTGATGATATCTTGGATATTACTTCCACCCAAGAGGAATTAGGCAAGACCGCCGGTAAAGATTTACGGGCACAGAAAGCCACCTATCCTAGTATCTGGGGTATAGAAGCATCGAGAAACCAAGCCCAAACTTTGATTGATGAAGCTATAGCTGAGTTGTCGATTTATCCCCCCCAAGCTGAACCCCTGAGAGCGATCGCCCAATTTATTGTCAATCGTAAAAACTAAACCCCAAAAGCCATCAAGCTCAAACCATGCAGGAAATAACCGAAATTTTTAGTAATCAAGTGCTGGTAGTAGCAGTTTTAGCTTGTCTCGTCGCCCAGGTATTGAAGGTGTTGATTGAGCTAATTCGCAATGGCAAGGTTAACCTTCGCTTTTTAATGACCACGGGGGGAATGCCCAGTGCCCATTCGGCTCTTGTCAGTGCCCTAGCGACAGGAGTGGGGATGACTTTGGGTTGGTCTAGTGCAGATTTTGCCATTGCTTGCCTATTTGCGGTGATAGTTATGTACGATGCCGCAGGAGTTCGTCAGGCCGCAGGGAAACAGGCGCGGATTCTCAATCAGATTATTGATGAGTTTTTTCAAGAGGGTCATCATTTGAATGAGGAACGCCTGAAGGAATTATTAGGCCATACCCCCTTTCAAGTCGTAGTGGGCTTGGGTTTGGGCATTGCGATCGCGGTTTTATTTTTATGGCGTTTTTCTAGTTACTAAATAATCTTAATTTTCTTTCCCTTAGTAAAAAGCTATGATGGCAGGTAGATTCAGCCCTGAGCCATTCTCCACAAACCCCTAGGGGCTTTGGATAATCTTTGTAATTGAGGAACTAACCATGGGCAATGAAACCAAGATCAAGGGCATGGGATCGATTCTGCATGAACAAGGAGTAGCCTTTCGGGTTTGGGCACCGAATGCGGAGCAGGTATCTGTTATTGCGTCCTTCAACAACTGGGAAGCAAGCAAACATCCCATGGAGGATGAGGGAAACGGCTACTGGTACATTAACGTAACTGAGGCTCGAGTAAAAGATCAATACAGGTTTCTCCTCTCCACACCAAAGGGGGACTTCCGGCGCATCGACCCCTATGCAAGGGAAGTAACCAACTCAGTAGGAAATGCCATTGTTCACGATCCGAGTTTCAACTGGCAAGGGGACGACTTTCAGATGGCCTCTTGGAATGAACTTATTATCTACGAGCTTCATGTCGGTACTTTTAACGACGAGGAAAACCCCAACCGTCCCAGTAAGTTTCCCTCCGTCTCGGCCCGTCTGGAATACTTACAAAAGCTCGGGGTTAACGCCATTGAAATCATGCCCATAGGCGAGTTTGCGGGCGATCGCTCCTGGGGTTATAATCCCTCCCATATCTTCTCAGTAGAGATGACCTACGGGGGTCCGGTTGCCTTCAAACAGTTTGTCAAACGGGCGCACCAGCAGGGGATTGCGGTTATCCTAGATGTTGTTTACAATCACCTCGGGCCTAGCGACTTGGATCTCTGGCAGTTCGATGGCTGGTGTGAGAATAATCAAGGGGGTATTTATTTCTACAACGACGACAGAGCTAACACGCCCTGGGGAGAAACCCGTCCCGATTATAGACGTGGGGAAGTTCGGAACTATCTCCTAGATAACGTCCTAATGTGGTTTGAGGACTACCATGTGGATGGACTTCGTTTCGATGCTACCCAATTCATTCACACAGTAGATGGCTCTCCCGATTGGGACTTACCCGAGGGGTGGAGTCTTTTGCAGTGGATTAATAGTGAAGTTGCCCAAAAATTCCCAGGAAAAATCATGATTTCCGAGGATTTGCAGAGTAACAATTGGCTCACCAAGGATGTGGGGGCCGGAGGGGCTGGGTTTGCCTCCCAATGGGACTCAATGTTTGTGCATCCTATCCGGGATGCGGTGATTACCACCCGGGATGAGCAACGCTCCCTAGCCGCCATCCGGGATGCTATCTGTTACCGTTACAATGACAATGCCTTTGATCGGATTATTTATAGTGAATCCCATGACGAGGTGGCCAATGGGCGATCGCGAGTACCCCAAGAGATTAGCCCCAAGGACCCCAAGGATTGGTATGCAAGGAAACGTTCCACCTTGGCTGCTGCTATGGTTTTTACCTCTCCTGGTATTCCTATGCTCTTTCAAGGTCAGGAATTTCTCGAAGGAGGCTGGTTTCGGGATACGGTGCCGGTGGATTGGGACCAACGGGATGAGTTTCGGGGCATTTTGCGACTTTACAAAGACCTTATCCATTTACGTCGCAACCTTTACGGCTTTAGCAGAGGGCTCTGTAGTCAGTTTACTAATGTCTATCATCTCCACGAAGAACGCAAAGTTATCGCCTTCCATCGTTGGGACTGGGGTGGTCCTGGGGATGATGTGGTGGTTGTCGCCAATTTCTTCTGCGACGCTCAGGACGGTTATGTGATTGGTTTTCCGCGGGCGGGAACTTGGAAGCTCCGTTTTAATAGTGATTGGCAGGGTTATAATGACGATTTCCACAACCATCCCAGTACCGATGTTGTGGCGGAATTGGGTAACTATGACGGGTTTTCTTGGCGTGGTGCGGTTTCCATTGGTCCCTATAGTGTTTTGATTTTTTCCCAATAGTATATATGACCACAGCGACACTAAAATAATGTTAACTGAAGATGTTTTTGAGGACTAACTCTATTATCTTTCAGGTATTCAAAAATACATAAACCTACATATTCAGCAAGTTTTACAGGAACGGCATTGCCGAGCATTTGTTCTAAATTAGACTTATTACCCTCAAATCTAAATTCCTTGGGAAAGGTTTGAATATAGCTGCGTTCAATGGTTGTCAAAGGACGTACATTATTGCAACCCGCAAATAAATCAACTGTTTTCATCATTAATAAAAATTAATTAAATAAGTCTGGTGAGTTGAATATTATAGCATCAAATCTTCTTTCTGGACTTAATAAGTTTTGTCCACCCCCCAGAATAATATATTTTACATCATTTTTCTTGATCCTAGGGCTTCTCAAAATTTCCGATTTTAAATATGGGTGAGTATATCTACTGCTTATAGCAAAAGCCTTGTCATTTTTAGTATTATAAGAAAGTTGATCAATAATTTTTTTAGGATTAAAGAGTTGATCTGAACTTAAGTCATAGAGCATTTTGAATAACCAAATCAATGTGCGTATAGGTCTATCAATAGTTCTAACAACAGTATTAATTGAATGGGAAAAGATGAGTTAAAACAATTCTTACCCCAGGTTTCTTTTTGGGAAAAATCACGGTTAGAATACTTAATTCCAAATAAACTAGGTTTTGTATTATACTAAATCCTGTTTTAATACCATAGTTATTCTTCTCCTGCCTCCTGCCTCC
>JBBAUO010000043.1:0-36887 GCA_040398185.1 Microcystaceae cyanobacterium
TGCCTCCTGCCTAGCCTTCACGATAATATATTTACCTAAGCGGATTTGGTATTAGACATAGTATCATTCCTTTCCCCCTTTTTCGAGAAAGGTTAGGGGGAATTTTACTCCGTGCAAAAAGGGGAACATCAAAACTAAACCCGAAAGTTTTCTGTAATCCGCTTCATGGCCTCCTCGACATTTTCCCGACTATTAAAGGCAGAAATCCGAAAATATCCCTCCCCTGCCGCACCAAATCCAGAGCCTGGGGTTCCGACTACGTTAACTGTTTGTAACAACTTATCGAAGAAATCCCAACTGGATAAACCGTAGGGAGTTTTTACCCACACATAGGGAGCATTTACGCCACCATAGACGGAAATCCCCGCCTTTGTCAGTTCCTCTCGGATAATTTTCGCATTTTCTAGATAAAAACTAATTAAAGCCTTAACCTCTTCCTGGCCCGCTTCAGAATATACTGCTTCTGCTCCCCGTTGCACAATATAGGAAACACCGTTAAATTTGGTAGACTGACGGCGATTCCAGAGCTTCCAAAGTTCCACATCCGAGCCATCTTTGGCCTTAGCAGTTAGGGTTTTTGGGACTACAGTTAGGGCACAGCGAGTCCCTGTAAAACCAGCATTTTTAGAAAAAGAACGAAATTCAATAGCACAATCTCGCGCTCCGGGAATTTCGTAGATAGAATGGGGTAAGGTCGGGTCAGTAATGTAGGCTTCATAGGCCGCATCAAAGAAGATGATTGAGCCGTGGGCTTTAGCATAGTCTACCCAAGCTTGGAGATGTTCCTTTGTGGCTGTTGCACCCGTGGGATTGTTGGGAAAGCAAAGATAGATTAAATCTACTTTTTGGCTAGGTATTTGGGCTGTAAAGTTATTCTCCGCACTAATGGGTAAATAGACAAACCCGCCATATTCTCCCTTGTCATTAACTTCCCCTGTATGTCCTGCCATAACATTTGTATCTACATACACAGGATAAACGGGATCGGTGACGGCGATTATATTGTCATTCCCGAAAATGTCGAGGATATTGCCTGTGTCGCACTTAGAGCCATCGGAAATGAAGATTTCAGAGGCATCTACCTCACATCCCCTAGACTGGAAATCAAAGGAGGCGATGATCTCCCGTAACCAATTGTAACCCTGTTCTGGACCATAACCTTTAAAAGTATGGCGATCGCCCATATCCTGCACTGCTTTAATCATAGCTTGGCGACAGGCTGCGGGTAAGGGTTCGGTGACATCCCCAATACCGAGACGGATAATTTTAGCATTAGGGTTATTTTCTGCAAAGACGTTGACGCGGCGAGCAATTTCGGGAAATAGGTATCCAGCTTTGAGTTTAAGATAATTATCGTTAATAGTGGCCATTGTTCAAGAATGCTAGGCTTAAGGGGAAATACCTTCTAGTCTATCCTAACTACCGTGTCTTTTTCCCTCCTTTTGGAACGACTCCAACAAAGTGACTTTTATCCCCACCCTGTAGCCAGCCCCATTCAGGTGATTCAAACCCATATCTCTGTGGTTTTCCTCACGGGGGACTATGCTTATAAACTCAAGAAATCGGTTGACTTTGGCTTTCTTGACTTTTCTACTCGAGAAAAACGCCAATTTTGTCTGGAGGAGGAGTTGCGTTTAAATCAACCCATTGCTCCCGACATTTACCTAGAGGTTCTGCCCATTGTAGAGAAAAATAATGATTTGTTTTTAAACCAAGAAGGGGAAGTTGTAGAATATGTTTTAAAGATGAATCAGTTTCCCCAAGATAGTTTATTGATTAATTTATTTAATGAAAATCTACTAACTCCAGAACATTTAGAAGAATTAGGAAGAACCGTAGCTAACTTTCATCAAAACTGTCTAGCCAATGCCTATATTAACAGTTTTGGTAGAAGTGAAAAAATCAAGGAAGCTATTGAAGATAATTATCTGCGTACCCAAAAGTATATAGATATAATTCAAAGTCACCAACAATACGCAGCAACGAAAGCGTTTACGGATAAGTTTTTTATAGAGAAGGAGGAAGCTTTTAAACAACGCCAAGCCCAGGATAAAATCAGGGAATGCCATGGAGATTTACACCTAAAAAATATTTGTTTTTGGCGAAATAAAATGCAACTTTTTGATCGTATTGAGTTTAACGAGCCTTTTCGTTTTGTCGATACTATGTGTGATGTAGCCTTTGTAGTAATGGATTTAGAAGCCAGAGAAAGAAAGGATTTAAGTAATATTTTTTTAAATAATTACCTAGAAAAAACAGGAGATTGGCTAGGGTTAGAAGTGTTGCCATTGTACCTGAATCGCCAAGCTTATGTGAGGGCAAAAGTCAACTCTTTTTTATTAGATGATTCCCATGTATCTGCATCGGAAAAAGCCCAGGCAAAATCCGAGGCAATTAACTATTATCATTTGGCTTGGGAATATACCCAACCCCGTCAAGGAAAATTGTTCATAACCTCAGGGATATCTGGCTCAGGAAAAACAACGGTAGCCAAGAAAATCGCCCAAGAAAATAATGGAATTTATATCCGTTCGGATGCAGTCAGAAAACATCTAGCAGGATTAGATATAGAAACTAAAGGAACTGCAGAAATATATACAGATTCTATGAATGAAAAGACCTATAATAAGCTATTAGAGTTAGCAAAAATTCTGATTGTCCAAGGTTATACCGTGATCTTAGATGCTAAATTTGACCAAAAAAATAACCGAGAAAAGGCACTGAGTTTAGCCCAAACCTATCAAGTTCCCTTCCGTATTATCTACTGTCAGGCTCCCCTAGGGGTTTTACAAGAGCGCCTAGCCCAAAGACTCGGTCATATTTCTGATGCAACTCCGGATTTATTGCGGCAACAGGAGGCCAATTTTGAACCCTTTAGTGAGGAAGAAAAACCCTATCTGTATTTTGAACTTAACAAATCAATTGACTCCGATTCCTAAAAATTGCCCTCGTTTTCTGGGATAGCCGCAAATCATGAAACCCTATCAAAAGATCCCCATTGTCGAATGCCACGAACCCTTAGTTGCAATTCCTGGCGATCGCTTTGTTTTACCTGAGCCTTCGGCCTATGCCAAAATCGGAGCAGACTACGGGGGAAAATCTCCCTATTACCTTCGCCAAGGAGTATTAGAGGCTCTAATTGGGGCCCAAAACTATTTACAACAAGACTATCCCCGGTGGCGCCTTTTGATTTTTGATGCCTATCGCCCCGTAGAGGTACAACAATTTATGGTGGACTATACATGGAATCAAATCTTAAAAACACAAGGATTAAAGCGAGAATCTCTATCTAACGCCGATATTGAGGAAATTTATCGACAAGTATATCAAATTTGGGCGGTTCCTAGCCTAGATCCAGCAACACCGCCTCCCCACAGTACGGGGGCTGCAGTCGATATCACCCTAGTCAATGAAAAGGGGGAAATTCTAGATATGGGGGGAGAAATAGACGAACTTTCTGAACGCTCCTACCCCAACTACTATGAAAACTCCCAAAACGAGCAAGGACAAATTTTTCACCAAAGACGAGAACTTCTGCATCAAACCCTTAAAAAAGCTGGTTTTCAGAGGCATTTAGGAGAATGGTGGCACTTTTCCCGAGGTGATCAGCTATGGGCTTGGTTAAGTGTCCAAGAAAACCCCCACAATCATTTCAGGGCGGATTATGGTAGGATAGAGGTGTAGGTCAAAACAATAAAGTTTGTGACCAAAATCACCCTCACACTGTGATTTGAGTTGGGGCTGTCACTCCTAAAATAACTTACAACTAAAGTAAGAAGAACTTAACTATTAACCTTTTCCATCGCATCTAATCCCTGATTAAAAGCCGAGATCCGCTATGCCGAGTAAACTAAAGAAAACCCCCTATATATCTCCTTTAACTAACGCATTTACCCTAATTGAGTTGCTCATTGGAGTAGCCTTGACCCTTAGTGTTGTCAGCGTGGCTGGCTTCGGGCTAGTCAATATTCTCAGGAACGAATATAAAACCAATGCCGAGAGTGAGATTCGGAATAATCTCAACCGAGCTACGGAATTTATTTCCGATGAGACGAGACGGGCGCGAGTAATTGTCGAAAATCAGGACGACATCGTTCGTCCTGAGGGGAATCGTATCCCAAGTGATGCCCAAATGACCTTAGCTTTGAAACTTCCTAACTACACAGACCAAATAATTTACTACACCACCAGTGCCAGCAATCCCTGGATAGGTCCTAGGGTACTGCACCGCTGGGGTCCACCCTTAGATCGTAACGGTAACTATGAACTCGTAGATAGGCGTGGCGATCCTATCCCCAACGGTAGCTCGGCACAAGTGACTAATGCCAACTGGGTAAATTCTGCCCTTGTGGATATGATTAGCGATTACCGACAGGTACCAGTCACAGATTGTTACCGATGGACCCGAATTCCCCGTGAGATAGGCTTGGTGAATGGGTTTTTTGTCTGTGTTAAGCCCGGCGGAGGAAGATTAGTGCAATTGCGCCTAAATTCGGAGATTCCTTTGACCTCTACTACTACTACTACTACCCGGAATGGTAGCAGTACAGAGCAAGACAAAGCCGTTTATAGTACGGATACTAAAATCTTTGCGAGAGTCAACCCGAATAATCTGGCTAATTCCGGACCGCCTTTCATTGTAGATCGCAGTAATCCCAATATACCTGTGGTGCGTCCTACCAGACCTTCTGAGCCTATTTTCACTGAGCCTACTAATTTTTGTAATCCTAATCCTGATACTGTTCCGTCTTGTACTGTCCGTAATCAGAGAATGACAGATCCCGAGTGGATTCCCAGGGATGGTCTTCGTCTTTCTGTAGAGTCTGGGGACTCTTTGATCCTCAGCATCGCAAATGGCCTTGGTAGCATTAACACGATCTATGGCAATACAAGTCAGCAAAGGGTGGAAATTTACACTAGCGGAGATACCCTACCGAGGGGTATTACTACCACTTTGACTAACAATCAGGTTCTTTACGTCTTGACGAATACCAGTGATACGTTCACCTTTAACTTTCTGGTTACCTTTAATTAATAATTAGAAATGGTCTTTCTCATTATTTATAGGTAAAGTTAAAACAAAAGTTGTTCCCCTTTCCAGCTTACTGTTAACGGCGATTGTCCCTCCGCAACGAGTTAATAGCTGTTTAACCACTGCTAATCCTAACCCGGCACTATTGGCTTGAGTAACGCTTAGGTGCTTACCTCGATAAAAACTATTAAAGATTTTAGGTATCTCACTAGACTCAATTCCCTTGCCTGTATCACTAATGGTTAGTTCTACCTTACCCTGCTTTAAGGATGCTTGTACATAAACCCGACCGTTGGTATTGGTAAATTTGAGACTATTACTCAGCAAATTTAAAAGAATTTGACGTAACCAAGGCTCAGGACAGGCAACAGGGGGGAATCCCGCAGGAATAGTATAACCTAGGAGAATACCTCTTTCTTCTGCCAAGGGTTGATAGGTACTGACAATGCCAGGAATCAAGTCTTCAAGACGAGGATAATGGGGTGGAGTTAAGGATAACTGATCTAACTGAATAAATTCTTGCACTGCTGACAAAATAGCATTTTGCTTTTCACATTCCCCCTGCAAAAGATCCAGATATCGCTGACGCTGTTCTCGTTTCGACTGCATAGACTCCAATAAATATAAAGCCGTTTTGATATTGGTTAAGGGAATGCTAATCTCCTGGGCAAAATTTTTCAGCAGTTCTTCCTTAAAGCGCGACGACTCCGAGGGAATGGTTTCAAGGGAACTTTTGGACAAGTTTTGACTTTCTTGGGTTTGCTGGATGTGTTTGAGTAATAAGGAACTCATTAGAGCCTTGGGAAAAGCCTTAGCACCAAGCTCAGGTATGGGTACATCAAACCGCAACAACTCCTCAGGAGTCCTGTCTGTTATGGTTAGGTCCTGTTTGATCCCAGAGAGAATCAATCCAATTAAAGCCGGCTCAAAGCTATAGACTAATTGCCAGAGAGCCTCTTCCTCTCCAAGATGTTTCTGGGTTATCAACACACACTGCCATAGGTCCGATAGAACGATCAGAAAACATTCTCTTTTGAGATAGGAACTCGTTTCTAGGACCAAAGAAGTTAGCTTAGTTGTTACTGTATAGGTGGAAGTGGGTGCGGCGACAACTTTGGCTCTATTTTCGTTGGCCAGATTACAAACATAAAGACAATCTAAGCTGCTTTGGTTTTGGAGGCGATCTATTACCTCCTGCCAATCGCTCCCCGTTGGTAACTTGCACCAGACAATACCCTTTAGTTGCTCCTCCAGCAATAGATCTACTAAAATTTTGACAACTCCCCTAAAGGTTGTACTGTTGACAGTTATGGGTTTACAGGCAGGGATAAACCTTTGAGTTAGCCGATAAAGAGAAGATTCTGATGAGGGGGGTAGATTCATCGCTTACCGCACTCTTAAAAATAAATAGACTGATATCCTGTTAGTGTACCATTGTCCTCGCTATCTGTAACCTGCTCTTAAATGAATAGTCCTGCTAAATCCCCAGATCAGCAACATCCCCAAGCCAAAAAAGACCGTGAGCTAATTGACCGACTTAGGCAAGAAAATCCCACGGACTTTAATCTCTGTGAACTGGCGCGTCTCCGGATTCGTTATCATAACTTCCCCGGCGCTCGTGAAATCCAAAGGGATTTGGATCTATTGCTTAGTCAATGGCAAAGTAGCGAAGCTGAATTATTTGAAAGAACTCGCCAAATTCATGCTAAAGGGAAGGTTTATCAACGCCCAGGCAACGAAGAGCAACAAGATTGGAGTTAGTCTCAAAGAATGTATCTTAAATCTATTTATCTTTATGCTTTTCGTAACTATCGGGAACAGTTAGTTAAATTTGACCAGCAAAAAACTATTGTTATTGGCAATAATGCCCAGGGCAAATCCAATTTATTAGAAGCAGTTGAACTTTTAGCTACCCTGAAAAGTCATCGGGTTAGTCGGGATCGGGATCTGGTTTTAATGGGGGCAGATACTGGGCAAATTCTTGCTATCGTAGAACGGAATTACAGTCAATCGGAATTGGGCTTGGTTTTCAGAAGTTCTGGCGGTAGAACTGTTACCTTAAATCGGGAAAATCTACGTCGCCATTTGGATTTTTTGGGCACTATTAATGCCGTACAATTTTCTAGTCTAGATTTAGATTTAGTGCGAGGCTCTCCCGAAGCAAGACGCAGTTGGCTAGATACTCTTTTAATGCAATTAGAACCTATTTATGTACATATATTACAACAATACAATCAAGTTTTACGCCAAAGGAATGCCCTACTAAAAGCTATGGTTAAAAAGGAAATCAATGGGGGAGATTTAGGTCAAGAAATGCAGCAACTAAAACTCTGGGATGTGCAATTAGCAGAAATGGGATCTCGCGTTACCCGCAGACGAGCTAGGGTTTTACAAAGACTTACCCCTTTAGCCCAAGCATGGCATAGTAGTATTAGCGCGAAAACTGAACTTTTAGAGATTACATATACTCCCAATGTGATTTGGTTTGAGGATGAGCCAATTCATGTACAACAGGCATTTTTAGAAAAAATTGGGCAGCGACGCATAGCAGAACTACAATTAGGAACAACCGTTGTCGGTCCCCATCGGGATGAAGTAGAGTTTTTGATCAATCAAACTCCCGCTAAGTTCTATGGCTCTCAAGGACAGCAGAGAACTCTGGTTTTAGCCCTAAAATTAGCAGAACTAAACCTCATTGAAGAAGTGGTAGGTGAACCACCTTTATTGCTCCTAGATGATGTTCTAGCAGAACTTGATTTAACTCGTCAAAATCAGCTTTTAGATGCTGTTCAGTCTCGTTTTCAAACCCTGATTACTACTACCCATCTCCATTCCTTTGAGCAACGCTGGTTAGAGGGTTCACAACTTTTATCCGTTGAACAGGGTAAAATTATGTATCAATAACTTTAACAGGAATCTCTGCTCGCCCTATTTGTCGGGCTTCTTCTGTTGTATTGAGAGAAGGAGGCAGGGCAGGTATGAACCCACCCCAATATAGATTATTATTCTATTCCTTCAATACGGTCTTCCACCTCCTGATATAGCTCCTGTAATTTTTGTAGATTCTCGTCGCTTGTTTCCCAGTAACCGCGCCCATGTACTTCTAGTAAAGTACCTACCATCTTGCGGAAAGAATTAGGATTGAGATTCATCAGGCGCTTGGCCATTTCCTCATCCTGGATAAAGGTAGTATTAGCATCCTCATATACCCAGTTATCCACTGCGTCAGCAGTCGCACTCCAGCCCATGGTATTTACCAAACGCTTAGACAATTCCCTTACCCCCTCATAACCATGACTGAGCATTCCCTCATACCATTTAGGATTGAGTAACTTGGTACGAGCATCTAGTCGCACGGTTTCGGATAGGGTGCGTACTTGGGCGTTAGCAGTGGTAGTGTCGGCAATATAGGCCGCGGGCTTTTTGCCATCATCCCGTAAACTAGCTACTACCTTGGTAGGATCTGAGTCGAAGTAGTGGGAAACATCCGTTAAACTAATTTCCGAAGAATCCAGGTTTTGGAAAGTAGCCTCGGCGGTTTTGAGGGCAGATTCAAAGACTTGACGACTTTCCGCCATCGTACCAGGATTATCGGAGTCAAAGGCGAAGGATTTACGATTGAGGTACATATCCTGCAATTCCTTCTCTTCTTCCCAGGAGCTATTTTCTACCGCCAGGTTGATATTAGAAGAATAGGAGCCGGAAGCATTAGAAAAAATCCGCGTCGCGGCTTGGCGTAGGCTTAAACCCATTTCCTGAGCTTGCTCTAGGGCGTGTTTGCGAACAAAGTTCATCTCTAGGGGTTCGTTGGCTTCGGCGGCGAGTTTAACGGCTTGATCTAAAAGATTCATTTGGTTAATAAACAAGTCTCGGAATACCCCAGAACAGTTTACCACTACATCAATGCGCGGCCGTCCCAATTCCTCTAGGGGAATCATTTCGAGTTTATTCACTCGTCCTAAAGCATCGGGTACGGGTTTAACCCCCACCATCCACATAATCTGGGCGAGGGATTCCCCATAGGTTTTGATGTTATCGGTTCCCCAGAGCACACAGGCGATGGTTTCGGGATACTTACCGCCATTATCTAGCTTTTGCCGTTCTAAAAGGCGATCTACCACGATTTTAGCCGATTTTACCGCCGCCGTTGTCGGGATAGATTGGGGATCTAAGGCGTGGATGTTTTTTCCTGTAGGTAGTACATCTGGATTGCGGATAGGATCTCCCCCAGGGCCGGGTAAGACGTACTCTCCCTCTAGAGCTTTGAGTAGTCCCCCTAATTCATTATCGGCACAGACTTGTTCTAAACAAAATTCTAGGTATTCAAACAAGGGTTTGAGCGCGTCTTGATCAACTTTTTGGTAGCCGAGTTGGTGTAGAGCTTCTACCCAAGGGGATTTTTTGCCAATGTTGAAGAAGTTGAGCTTAGAAATCATGGAAACTCGACCTTCTGTGTCTATTTGTCCCTTAACTAGGGCAGAAACGGCACTACGGGTGGCTAGGGTGATGTTTTGCAGTAATTCTACATCCTCTAAAATCCCCCTGTCACTGTTGGCATAGATTTCGTCGATATCACGCCCGACACTACTAGCAATAATTCGGGTTAGGGCGAGGATTCCTTGTTCTTCTCGATCTAAACTGGCAATATTAACTAGGGTGGCGATCGCTTCTTCGGCGGAGGGGGGTTTACCGACAACGTGAAGTCCGCAGGGAAGTAAACGAGATTCTATCTCCATTAGCTTCCGATATACCAAGCCAATAATATTATCCCGCTCCTCGGGGGTTAAGTTAGCAGCATTGTCGGCTTCTGGTAATTCAATGTCTTTATCCAGGTTAACGAGACGACATTTATCCACAATGGTATTCACAATTTGGATACCGCGCCCACTATCCTTGAGCCCTTGGTAGGAGGCGATTAATTCACTTAGTTCCTTTAAACCCTTATAAAGTCCAGCATTTTCCGCAGGAGGAGTTAGATAAGAGATAGTTGCTGCATAACCACGACGTTTAGCAATGGTGGCTTCTGAGGGGTTATTAGCGGCGTAGTAATAGAGGTTCGGAATCATGCCAATGAGATTATCAGGATAACAATCCCCAGATAGTCCCATTTGTTTTCCTGGCATAAATTCTAGGGAGCCGTGGGTACCAAAGTGTAAAACCGCGTCGGCTTTCCAAAGATGATTGAGGTAGGTATAGTAGGCAGCAAAACCATGGTGGGGACTAGCAGAGCGAGAAAATAGTAACCGCATGGGGTCCCCTTCGTAACCAAAGGTAGGTTGTACCCCAATAAAGACATTGCCAAAACTCTTACCGTATATTAGTAGGTTCTGCCCATCACTGTTGAGATTCCCAGGGGGTGGTCCCCAATTTTCCTCTAAACGCACAGAATAGGGGGTTAGACGCTCGTATTCCTCCACAGACATCCGATAAGCTACGTTTAATTCCGGACTGTGGTACTGGGCTTGGGCATCGTGGATAACCGCCTCCATTAACTCCTTGGCGGAATTGGGTAAGTCTTCGATATCATAGCCATTTCCCTGGAGGGACTTCATAACTTCATAAATTGAGCCGAAAACATCTAAATAGGCCGCAGTTCCCACATTCCCCTTGTCGGGAGGGAAACTAAAGACGGTAATGGCCACTCTTTTGGCTAGTTTCGGTTTTTTCCGCAGATTCGCCCATTTTAAAGCGCGTTGGGCGATCGCTTCGATGCGATCCTGGAGGGCTATGGACTTACCTGTAGCTCCATCTCGACCGGATAAAATTATCGGCTCGATCGCTCCATCTAGTTCAGGAATAGCTATTTGTAAGGCTACTTGAATGGGATGCAAACCCAGATCACTATCTTCCCATTCCCGGGTAGTTTGGAAGACGAGGGGTAGAGCGCACATATAGGGACGGTTAAGCTTAGATAGGGCTTCAATAGCCTTGGGATGATCCTGACGAGCGGGACCTCCCACTAGGGCAAACCCCGTTAAGGATACCGCCGCATCTACTATGGTCATCGGTTCAATTCCCTTCATACTCCGGTCATAGAAGAACGCTTCTACCGGTTTAGAGAAGTCTAACCCCCCCGCAAAAACGGGAATAACTCGCGCTCCCATGGATTCCAATTCCTGTACCATCGCCACATAATGGGCATCATCCCCTGTAACTAGATGGGTACGTTGGAGAATTAACCCCACACAGGGAGCAAGGGGGTCTTTGAGGTCATCACTAATATCGGTACGGGAATTGTACCAGTCTAGATAGTCCTTGAGATCCTCAAACATTTTGATAGACAAAGGATGCCAAATTCCCAAGTCAGGATAGACGACTGGCTCGGCATAGTTGATCTTGTTGTCTGTAAAAACGTATTTATTCGACAACATCAGCAGGAAGTTCTCTAAATTTTCCGCAGAGCCTCCTAACCAATACTGGAAACTAAGCATAAAGTTACGGGCATCCTGGGCTTTTTCGATGGGTAGATATTTCAGCACCTGGGGAAGAGTTCGCAACAGTTTTAACATTGCATCTTGGAAACCTGCCCCGGAGTTTTCCTTGCGTTTTTTCATAAACTGTGCTATGACGCTCTTAGACTGCCCTAGTTGTGCCATAGAGAAGCTACCCATCTTGTTAAGGCGCATGACCTGGGGCATAGAGGGGAAAACTATCGCTGCATCTAGGTTATCTCTGTGGGGTTTCACCGCGGCGACAACCTTATCGGCTAAGTCTTCGATAAAGATCAAGGAAGCAATGAAAATATTAGCCCTAGCTACATCTTGCTTAAAGTTCTCGTAATTTTCCGAGTCTCGTAGCTCCTCAATGAGATAACCACTAATTTCTATGGCTAAATTCGGATTTTTTTGGTTAATTGACCGAACGGCAGCCGATAGGGTGCTCTGGTACTGGGGTTCTAGCACGACATAGACCACCTTTAACAGAGAACGACCGTTCAAAGACTCAGGGTAAATGTGTCGAATGGTGGACTTGACGTGGGTGAACATATAGGGTGTGTCTCCTTGTGGTGGCTCGAACGAAACGAAAGTGTCTCCTTGTCGTTTGTAGCAGAAAACGCACCCCCAATGAGTATTTATTCTCTGATTTGATACAATTTGATAACAACTCTGTTACATAAGTTTATAAAAATCCATAAAGAGATCCCCTAGATCAACATATATTGAGACTAGCCGCCGAAGACAGGTCAAAATTTAGCCTTTCCCGAAAGCGAATTTCATCCCGATGGGGATCGGAGCTACTAACTTGGAGTTCCAAGCGATCGCCTAGGGATACGGAACGCTCAAAACGATGGGGTAGCTCCATTCCTAATTCTTCTAGGAGAATGAGTCCGAGATTTTCCTCTTCCCGTAACCAACGCAATACCAAAACCTGCCAAACTTGGTTTTCCTGACGACGCAGATATTCTAGTCCCCAATAGCGGTTAGTTTGTCGTTCTAGGGAAATCGCCTCTTGAGCCGAGAGAATGACACTATAGAGAACCTCCTGCATCTGCTCACGGTTAAAGGGTAAATTATCCCCCCGCAGATGGGCTTTTATCTGAAAATGGGCTAATAAATCCGTATAGCGTCGAATCGGGGAGGTAACTTGGGTATAGGTATCTAATCCTAAACTAGCATGACGGCTAGGGGTTGTACTCATCTCACTGCGAGGCATACAACGACGCAGAGCGCAAGAGCGTACAGGTCCTGGGGGGAGTAAAATTAATTCTTCATCCGTGGGTAGCTCTGGTTGGGGTTGTCCCCGAAAGGGTGCGGGAATATTATGGGTTTGACAGTATTTCCCGGCTATTTCTCCCGTTAAAATCATCATTTCGGCAACTAATCGCCGTGATTGGGAACCTTCTAGGACTTCTACGGTGATTTCATCATTTTCTTTGACTTTAATTACCGATTCGGGCATGGAGATATTGATTGATCCCTGGGATTTACGCCATTCTACCCGTAATTCGGCTAATTTTGCCAGGATTTTGAGCTCTTTTTCGGCTTCAATGTCTAATTGGATAATTTCATCTACATCATGATAGGTAAGACGATAGGTAGGTTTAACGAGACTAGCATGGATGCTATAGTCAACTACTCCCCCATCATCATCTAAAATAATACCAAAACTGAGGGCGGGGCAGAGTTGTCCTTGGACTAAACTCATGGGACCTGTGGCCAACTCGGTTGGGAACATGGAAACCATGCCCGTCGGTAGGTATAAACTGGTACTACGTCGTCGGGCTTCGAGATCTAATTCATCATTGGGAAAAACAAAGCGTGTTGGGTCCGCAATGTGAACCCAGAGGCGAATTGTACCATCGGTAAGGGTTTCAATGCTTAAGCCATCATCTATTTCTTGGGTACTCTCATCGTCTATGGTATAAATCTTGAGATGGGTCAGATCCAGACGATTTTGATCCGGATCTAGGGGAGGATTTTCTAAGCATCTTGAGGCCACATCTAACACCTTTTTCGGAAAATTAACGGGGTAGGAACTGCGAAGAAGAAAGAGGTTTTCGTGCCTACTCCACCATCCTAACTCTACCAGCAATTCAAAGGCCGATTCTGGGGTAGGCGATCGCCCGATTAAATGCAATATCTCTTGACTACCCTGGGGTTTTTCTTCTGGTTGCAGTACCAAACGCTCTACTAATTCTAACCGATGGCGATCGCTTTCTGACCATTCTACGGTTTGACCAGCTAGAGCTTGGGAGAGTCGATCTAAAAACTCGGCTTTTTCTAATTGTTTTTGTTCTTCTACTTCTAACTGATGTTTGATTTCCTGTACTTGACTTGTGGGTCTGGGTTCATATTTTTCTCCCTTGCATTTGAAATAGATTTTGTCTTCACTCAAAAGAATGTGCGCCGCGTAACACAGGACAGGACTTTTTTCGGAAAAGAGCAATTGTGCCAAGCTTTCTGGCGTGGCGGTTTCTTCCATTTCTAGGAGTAATTCCCAAGCTACCTCTAAACTCGATGGGTCAAGATAGGGTTGTACCTGGGCGAAAAAATCGGGGATTTCTGAAAATTTAAAGGATTGACCAATGTTATAGTCTATCCTTTGGGGCTTAAGTTTATGGGACTGTCCCCCCTTGTCGATAACAATAAGGTCTTTTTTTCCCTCTGGACGCTCCACGACCCCCAGACGACGTTCTCCGTTGAGCCTAAATTCAATTAGCGTTCCCTTTTCCACCCGATTTACACTGCAATATCATGGTTAATCCTTTACTAATCTACCATTCCTTTCCGTCGATTGGCTGGTTTAAGAATAGCTTTTCTTTTCCGTGGCAATCAGTTTAGCTGCTAAAACCCCTCCCAGGAAGCCAAATAGATGACCTTGCCAAGAAATTCCCTGTTGGGTAGGAAAAATAGATACAAGTGTACCTCCATAGAGAAATAGTGCTAGGAGGGAGATGGCGATAGAAGGTAAGTTACGCTGGAAATAACCCCGCAGTAACAAAAAGCCTAAATAGCCAAAAATGAGGATACTAGCTCCTATATGCACAGAAGTAGGTGCGGCAAATACCCAGACTCCTAATCCTCCCACTACCATAGTTAAGGCTGTTACAATCCAAAAATCACTGGTTTCTTGGACCATTACTAACCAGCCCAGGATCACAAAGGGAATCGTATTGGCAATCAGATGGGGAAAACCACCATGGAGGAAGGGCGCGAACAGAATACCCCGAAGACCGATTAAACTATGGGGACGGATACCAAATTGATCCAATTGATTCTGGAAGAGGAAACGGTCGACTATTTCCACTACCCAGAAAATACCGACAAAAACCGTTAAAATCAAGGCTTGGGTTTTAAATTCTTTGCTTTTCTGGCGATCGCGTTGAGGACTCATAGAAGTTGACCCCTTCTGGAATTTTCCCTATTCTAACTCGACTTTTGGGCAGAGAGAGGTGGGAAAAAAGGTTTGCCTAAGTCCTTGACAAAACCGGCGATTCAGTATTAGCATGGTTAAGTATGACCATTGGGGCGTCGCCAAGCGGTAAGGCAGCGGGTTTTGGTCTCGCCATCCCTAGGTTCGAATCCTAGCGCCCCAGTAAAAGTGATTAATTAAGATTCGGCTAAAAGCTTTGGGGACGACTCACTAGAGTCGTTTGGTCGTTCTAGGGCTTTGATGTTATTGACGGGAGTAGTCATCCTGGAAGCGGATGATATCATCCTCTCCTAAATATTCCCCATTTTGAACTTCGATTAACACTAATTTAATTACGCCAGGATTTTCGAGACGATGGGCGGTACATTGGGGAACATAGGTGGATTGATTGGCTGCTAAAATTTCTTCCTGTTCCCCGCAGACGACTTTGGCGGTTCCCGAAACAACTATCCAGTGCTCACTACGATGGTGGTGCATTTGTAGACTCAGACGGTGCCCAGGATTGACTTCAATACGCTTAATTTTGTAACCTAGTCCTTCTTCTAGGGTGGTAAAAGAACCCCAGGGGCGGGTTTCTGTCGGTCCTACGGTGTGGGAAACGGAACTCATTAGGGAAAAGGGTGATGTTTGGGTGGTTTCCATGGCAAAGACTCCTCGAAAGTGTTAATAATCATTAAGATTGGTTTATCTTAGTACAAGATAGCAGGTCATTTCAAAAATTGGGTCAAATTTGAACATTTTGTAAAAATCGGTCGAATTTGCCAGTAATTCTACTTAAATGCCTGTTTGTGTAGAGGGATAGCATGGGAGAGAATTTAGAAACCGTATCGCAGAATAAGCTCGAATTAACTCATCATCCTAGGTTAGTTCCCAGAGCCTAATCGTTTTATCCTTGCTTCCACTGGCGAGAATTTTGCCATCTGGACTAAAGCAAAGTGAAGTAACATCTTTATCATGTTCTCTACTATTTGATTTTCTAATTTGGAAAGATTTAAAAATATCTGCTACTTTTGATGAATTTATTGCAGATATTTTAGAATTAGATAGTTCCAATGATAACTATAAATTGACTGGAGATAAATTTAATTATTGCCTAGAATTATTTCAGGCAAAAAGATATTTAGTTATTTTAGATATTCCATAGTTATCAACTAAATAAGTATCCCTAAATAAAACCCACCTGAAATGCGGACTAACGGCAAAGTTGAGCCGCAGTAGTTAAGTCTGGGATTTTCGCTGCTCATCTTGTGTCGGTTGGCTCCAACGATTTGTTAGACCCTGCTTTCGTGGTAAGCTGACTACTTGCCTGCCACTTTCTGCTTGTCTTTTTTGCCAATCCAGAAACATCGCGTCCAAGTCGTAGTTAAAGGATTCAGCGTGTTCTTCCCGAAATTTGTGAATTTCATCTAAAATTTCATCTTGCCACATCATTTAATCTCCCAAGAGTTCGTAAGGAGTACAAATTATGGGTAACTCATACCCCAAATCAAAACTGATTTCTGCCAACTTCCTCTGAATTTGAGCGTTGGCAATATGTTTACAGTTCCATGTTAACAAGTAATCTAGCCCGTGTACAGTAGCTGCCGCAATGTGAACCGCGTCATCAGAGGCTTTGGGAGGAAGGTTGCTTCGCATCAGAAACTGGGACGACAAGTCGCGTACAGCCTCATTGAGTTCAACTAGGAACAATCCATTCAGGATTTCTAATCGTTTCAAAGCAATCTCGGCATCTCCTTTGGCTACTTCATCCAAAACAACCTGTGAAATATAGAGAACAAAATAATTACGACGATTTTGCCACCATTCCCTTGTTGTTTCCATATTACCAGCAATAACCAGATTTTTGGTCGATCTTGCTGTTAGATAGCCAATAACACTGGTTTCAATATAAACGGTTTCGCTCACGGCAATAAGAGAAACTAATCCAATTTCTAAATTCTTTCATAGTTTTATTTCGTCCCAGGGTTTTAACTTGCTCTAAATACTGTGGTATCACTTCCTTTAAAGGTAAACTAGGAAAATGAGGACTGAATTGTACCTCCCTATAATTCCCATTTTCTAGGACATTAATCTGTAACTTTCCCTGCTCAAACCTCCAGAGTTCCCTTACCCCTAATTGCTGATAAATCTCTCGATGAGTACGAGAAGTAATATCTATTTCTAATGCCAAATCTGGGGGAGGGTCTACCGTTAAATCTAGTCTATTTTTCCCCCTAACTTGGGCTTCATTTTCTATATAAAAACAGTTGTCTGGTTCAATTCCATACTCCATTAGCTGATTTTTAAATGTGGTTGAGCCAAGGGGATAAAATTCAATTTCTAATTCCTCTAAAATAATTTCAATAAAGTTTGTAATAAATAGCTTATTAACTTCGTGTTCAGGTAAAGGAGTCATAATTTCCAAGGTATGGTTATAGTAGGCAATTCTTGCTCCCCGATGTTCTCCTAATTCCTCTAGTATTTGCTCAAATTCTGCCCAAGTTATATCCTTTAACCAGATTTTTTGTCCTGGGGGCACATTCAACCTCTTTAACTCCAATAACATTCCCCTTATTCCCCCGCTTAGTTTGCCATAAGAGCGATTCTAACATTTTTCCCTTGCTGACTGTGATAAGCTCAACTCATGTACAAAAAATTTTCTTTCCATGACCACTGAAGCCTATCAAAAAAATAGCCTTGGCTGGCAATTACACCAAACAACCGAAAACCTCAAGGAATGGATAGCACTCCAATTGAGTAAACTGCGTTGGAATGCACCTCAAGCCGAGAATGGGACAAAACCAGATTTTTCTGGACTTTGGCAACTACTTCAGGGTATGCTTTGGGTTTTGTTAGGGCTTTTAATTCTTGGAGCTATCTGGCGTATTTGGCAAGGACTCGCTCCTTACTTGGAAAAATTATTAAACCCATCCCTCAAGTATATTAATCCTACCCCAGAACTACGACAAAGTTCCACCGAATGGTTAAAGCGATCGCAAACCTACCAAAAACAGGGAAACTATTATCAGGCCTGTCGCTGTCTCTATTTGGCTACTCTAGAATCATTAGACCAAAGGGGATTAATCCCCCATCAAAGCAGCCGCACGGACTTAGAGTATCGTTTTCTCCTGGCCCAAATAGGCAATCCTCACCCCTATCATACTTTGCTTGACATTCATCAACAATTGTGCTACGGAGAAGAGAGAGCATCTGCGGAACTTTTGGGTAAATGTCAACAAGCCTACCAAGAAATTAACCAACCGTGAACCGAACTCAAAAGCGAATCTGGCTCTATGGGCTAATGGCAATAGCCGTCATCATTTTCCTAACGGTAATAGCTGCTCCCTTTAGTAATATCCACAGTAGGGGCTCTACCTATAACCGCTCTCCCGATGGCTATGGGGCGTGGTATAGTCAAATGCAAGCCAAAGGTAGAAAAATTCAGCGTCTGCAAAAGCCTCTGCAAACCCTATTCCAAGAAACCACCTCCCCTGTCACCCTAGTAAGAATTGACCCATCTTTAGCCGCAGAAAATGCCTTAATGGTGGAGGGAATGGAAAACTGGCTCAAAAAAGGTAATCGCTTAATTCTTTTAGGGGTTAACCAACCCGTCACGGATGCTCCCTACCAAAACTCCGTGGATGGGGTACAAATTGATAGTCGACGACGCAACCGCCAAAAATCGGACCAAGCTTTACTCCAAGATAACTACGGTACTATCCTCTGGCGAGAAGAAGTAGGCCGAGGAGAAATCATTTACAGTACCACTCCCTACCTTGGAGCTAACGCCTATCAGGATTTTCCCGCCAATTACCAATTGTTAAGCGAACTGGTGACAGGAAAAAATCAATCTATATGGGTAGATGAATATATTCATGGTTATCGAGATGCAGATAATATTCAGTCAAGCTCTAAGTCATCAGTATATGAAAGTCTGGGGTCTTATCTTCTAAAAACGCCCCTTTTCCCCTTGGCAATACAGGGTATAATCATTCTGGGTTTAGCTATTTGGGGTTTGAATCACCGTTTAAGGCGGCCAACTCCCCTAATAACGCCGACTGTAAACAACAGTGAAGCCTATATTCAAGCTTTGGCTTCGGTTTTATACAAAGCCGAGCGGAGTGAATTTGTGATTGAACAACTTACCCCCGCAGAACAACTTGATATACAAAAACAATTGGGTGTAGGTAATACCCTCTTGGATTCCCAGGGTTTTTTAGAACTACTCCAAGAACATCATATTTCAACCCATAATTTTAAGTCATTATTGCATCCGCCTAAAAATACTGATTTACAAGCTTGGTTAGATAAATGGCAAAAAATACGCTCTTTTCTATAGGCATACTAAGCCATCATCTGGCTAGACTGTTGTAAAAAGTTAATTTTATTTTAAAATACCCATTTATATGACTCAAAATACCTCTATCTTTGAACAATTAAACTACGGATTAAATCAGATTATTGTAGGTCAATCGGTAGCTATTCAACAACTATTAATTGCCCTACTTAGTGGGGGTCATGTTATTCTAGAAGGAGTACCTGGTACGGGAAAAACTCTCTTAGTAAAAGTGTTATCTCGTCTGGTTCAAGCAGACTTTAAGCGCACCCAACTGACTCCCGATGTCTTACCTTCAGATATTTTAGGAACAAATATTTTTGATCTCAATAGTCGTAGCTTTACCCTCGTCAAAGGTCCAATTTTTACGGATATTCTCCTCGCAGACGAAATCAATCGGACTCCTCCCAAAACTCAATCTGCTTTACTAGAAGCGATGGAAGAACAACAAGTTACCCTAGATGGAGAATCCCTGGCATTATCGCCCTTATTTTGGGTTATTGCTACCCAAAACCCCCTGGAATTTGAGGGAACTTATCCGTTACCAGAAGCCCAATTAGATAGATTTTTGTTTAAGTTAATCATTGATTACCCCGAAGCTAAAGCCGAAAAACAAATGTTATTAAATTTTCAGGGAGGGTTTGCAGGAAAAAGGCTAGATTTAGAAAAAATTAGCCCCATAGCCACTATTAAAGATATTCTCCAAGCCCGTCAGGAAGTACAGGTTATAAAAGTAGATGAAAAAATCATTGATTACCTATTAACCATTATCCAGAAAACCCGCAAACACAATGATTTAATGGTTGGAGCTTCCCCCCGCTCGGCGATCGCATGGTTACAAACCAGTAAAGCCAATGCTTGGTTATCCCAAAGAGATTATGTGATTCCCGATGATGTCAAAGCGGTAGCAGTGCCCTTATTTCGTCATCGTCTGATTCTGCGCCCTGAAGCTCAATTAGATGGGGTAAAGGTGGAAGGAGTTATTAGCACCTTATTACAACAGGTAGCAGTTCCTCGTTAAAATAATCAGGTGAGTCCGCAAAGACCCACCCTAGAAGTATCCTAACTCAAAACCCCCGCAGGGATACCCAAAAGATCCTCTATTTTTGGCATTTCATCCAAGGGAATTACCCGTCCTTCGTCCTCAAAGCCAGAGATTTGATCAAAATTCAAATAACGATACAAATCATCGGCAAAAGGATTAACCTTCTTACTAACAATCTCCATGTATTCTTCCACCGTGGGAATGCGTCCAAGTAGGGCACAAACCGCCGCTAATTCTGCCGAACCTAGATAGACTCGCGCATCTTTACCCATACGGTTATTGAAGTTACGAGTAGAGGTAGAAAAGACAGTTGTAGCATCCCCAACCCTGGCTTGATTTCCCATACATAAAGAACACCCTGGCATTTCTGTCCGAGCGCCGGCTGCGGCAAAAATCCCATAAACCCCTTCCTCTCGCAATTGTTTTTCATCCATACGAGTAGGAGGACATATCCACAGACGAACTTGAGTTTGTCCTACCCCTTCTAATATCTTAGCCGCCGCCCGATAATGACCGATATTCGTCATACAAGAGCCAATGAATACCTCATCAATCTTGTCCCCTGCACATTCAGACATGAGCTTAATATTATCAGGGTCATTAGGTGCCGCGACAATGGGCTCTTTAATCTCATTCAGATTAACTTCAATAATGTCTGCATACTCAGCATCAGCATCAGCTTGCATCAAAATCGGATTAGCTAACCATTGTTCCATCTTTGCCGCCCGACGTAACAAAGTACGAGCATCGAGATAACCCCGTGCTACCATGTTTTTGATCAAAGCTACATTCGAGCGTAGGTATTCCGATACCGTTTCCTGACTCAGTTTAATCGTACATCCTGCACAGGAGCGTTCTGCCGTCGCATCGGTTAATTCAAAAGCTTGTTCCACCTTCAAATTGGGCAAACCTTCCATTTCCATAATGCGCCCATTAAAAACATTTTGCTTGTTCTTTTTAGCAACGGTTAGTTTACCTTGTTTTATGGCGACATAGGGTATAGCATTGACAATATCCCGCAATGTCACCCCTGGTTGTAATTCCCCCGTAAACTTGACTAAGACCGATTCTGGCATATCTAGGGGCATTACCCCTAAAGCTGCGGCAAAAGCCACTAATCCTGAGCCCGCAGGGAAAGAAATCCCTAAAGGAAAACGAGTATGGGAATCTCCACCAGTACCCACGGTATCGGGTAAAAGCATCCGATTTAACCAAGAGTGGATGATACCATCCCCTGGGCGCAGGGCTACACCCCCACGGGTAGAAAAGAAATCCGGTAAAGCATGATGGGTTTTAATATCTACAGGTTTAGGATAGGCCGCCGTATGACAAAAGCTCTGGAGGGTAAAGTCGGCATTAAAACCAAGACAAGCCAGTTCTTTTAACTCATCCCGGGTCATGGGTCCTGTAGTATCCTGGGAGCCTACGGTAGTCATAATTGGGTCGCAGGATGTCCCCGGACGTACCCCAGATAAACCGCAAGCTTGGCCTACCATTTTTTGAGCTAGGGTAAATCCTTTGCCCGTATCTGTAGGTATCTGGGGACGTACAAAGAGGGTACTAGGTGCTAATCCTAAAGCATGACGGGTTTTATCGGTTAATCCGCGCCCAATCAGTAAGGGAATCCGTCCTCCTGCTCGTACTTCATCTAAGATAGTATCGGGTTTGAGGGTAAAGGTGGATATGGTTTCTCCGGCTGCGTTGGTAATCTTACCTTCGTAGGGATAAATAGTAATCACATCCCCCGTATTCATCTGGGAAACATCACATTCAATGGGTAAAGCGCCTGAGTCTTCGGCGGTATTAAAGAAAATAGGTGCAATCTTACCACCGAGAATATATCCCCCGGAGCGTTTATTGGGAACGTAGGGAATATCATTACCAATATGCCAAAGTACCGAATTAATGGCGGATTTACGAGATGAGCCAGTCCCGACTACATCCCCAACGTAGGCCACGGAATGACCTTTTTCCTTTAATTCGGCAATGAGGGCAATGCCTTCGGGCATTTTTGACTCTAACATCACCAGGGCATGGAGGGGGATATCAGGACGGGTGGTAGCGTGGGGAGCAGGGGATAAATCATCGGTGTTGGTTTCCCCTGGTACTTTAAAAACAGTGACGGTGATTTCCTTGGCAACTTTAGGTTTATTGATAAACCAAGCCCCATTAGCCCATGCGTCTACTACTTGTTTGGCATAGGGGTTAGTTTCAGAAAGTTCCAAAACTTCGTTAAAAACATCAAATACTAGCAAGGTTTTACTTAAAGCGCTGACCGCAATCGCAGCAACACTCTCATCCCTGGATTTGAGTAAGCTGACTAAGGATTGGACATTATAACCCCCCATCATGGTACCCAAAAGACTTACAGCACCTTGCTCGGAAATAACGGAAGAGATAACCTCACCCTTGGCAATGGCGGTTAAAAATCCTGCTTTCACATAAGCTGCTTCATCTACCCCAGGCGGTACTCTATCCCGCAGAAGAGACATCAATTCTGCTTTTAACTCCTCAGGAGGGTTTTTTAATAGCTCACAAAGGGCTGAGGTTTCTTCCGCATTCAACGGCAGGGGCGGGATACCCAGTTTAGCTCTGGCTTCTGTATGCTGACGATAGGCTTCTAACATTTATTGATTTTCCTCTATAGTTCAAATTGAAACTCTGAATTTTGGGTTAAGAGCACATCTTTCATTAGGTTACATGGATGCTTGTTATATGGGTTACTTGAATTTTCAGCGTTTCATGAGGTTTGCTTCTTTATTGTAGTCGTTATGAGTTTGGATTAGGGGTGGTTATTAACGGCTTGTAGAGGTTAGACTGAAACAACCCCCTGGGAAATGAACTTAGCTAAAAAGACCGATGGAAAACCTTAAGGGATTCCAGATTTTGATTCTGTTGCTGCAATTGTACCGCTAAAGAATTGCAAACTAAATCACACAAAGGAAAAACAAACGGATTAGCAATAGTATAGACAACAGATACACCTTGCTGTTCTCGGTTGACAATTCCTGCTTGGGTTAATAATTTTAAATGCTTAGAGACATTAGCCTGTCCGAGCCCAGTCGCTTCAATAATTTGCGTCACATTTTTAGGACCTGGTTTCAAGGAACAGACAATCTGAAGCCGACTCACTTCCGAGAGGGTTTTAAAGAAATCTGCAATCATCGCCAAAACCACGGGCGAAAAACTGGTAACATCACCATCGGACTCTGGAGATAGGGCTGTTTCTGGAAGGGCTTCTTTCATGGAGGGGAAGGGTAAATGACTCTGACTCATTTTAGTTTACTATATACCCAGATGGTACTAACATCAAAAAGCGATCGCATTTTAAACCGATACAATTCAGGAGCAAGAGACTTTCAGGGCATTGACCTTAAAGAAACCGACCTGACCAATAGACATCGACCACATTTAAGATTTTGTCTTGGTAGTTCAGGCTTCCAGCCTGATTTCTGGAGAGGTCTAATGTTAACCTAGGGGGGTGCAATTTTTCCCAAGCAGATTTTCGCACTACCTCTGACCAACGCACCGATTTAGGCAAAGCGGATCTAGAAAATGCCGACCTCAGTTATGCTAACCTAAGTGCCGCGCTTTTGTATCAAGCCAATCTCAAGGGAGGTACAATTTTAACTGAAACTGATCTCAGGGAAGCCCTTATGCCCGCCAGAACCTATAGTAATCTGACCATGTATATAAATCCTAACTTGCCGAATAGTCCAAGCCACTACAGGGAAATTTTTCAAAACAATAAACCCTTTAAATACGTTGTTATTGAGGATTTTCTAAGCAATGATTTAGCTCAAATTTTATTAAATGATTTTCCCTTCTTTGACCCTAAAAAAGCCCTTAATGAAATTGGACAAGTGGGAAGAAAAGCCGTTCATGAAAACCTCAGCGAAATTAGTGATAGTTATCAGCAGTTAGCTAATTATCTCAACTCTCTGGAATTTCTTAAAACAATATCCCAGTTAACGGGTATAGAAGGACTCATAAATGATGAAACCTTTTATGGAGGAGGAACCCACGAAAACCTGCACGGACAGGAATTAGACCCCCATGTAGATTTTAATATGGACGAGAGAAAATGGTACTATCGCCGTTTAAATTTAATTATTTTCCTAAACCAAGAATGGGCAGAAGACTGGGGAGGCTTATTAGAATTGCACTCCAATCCCCGCCAACCCGAAGAGAATCAAATCGTAGCCTTTGCGCCTACCTTTAATCGTTGTGTAATCTTTGAAACCCATGAATATTCTTGGCATGGGTTTTCCCTAATACAATTACCCACTGAAAAACAGCATTTATCCAGAAAATCTCTATCCATCTATCTTTATACCAAAGAACGTCCCCAAGCGGAAAAGGGAGCCCCCCATACAACCTTCTATATTCCTCGTCCCCTTCCAGACTTAATTCAACCTGGTAAGGTTTTAACGGCAGAAGACTACCAGAATATTAAAATTTTAATGAAAAGACGCGATGATCTGATACATTTTTACCAAGATAGAGAATTACAAGAATCCTCAGATTTAGCCTCCCTAAAATCTCGCATTAAACGCTATATTGCCTCTCGATACACCTGGAGCGAAAAATACCTCCAGATGTTTCTCTCATGGCAACAAAAGATGAGGAGGCTATTGTAAGTAAATACCTGTTATCAGATTACAGGCGATCGCCATAAAAATAGTCGAAAAGACGTAGGTTCCAGCATAACCAATAGTGGGAATTGAACTTTCGGCATCGGCACTAACCGCAGCCATAGCAGGGGTACAAGTTACCGCGCCCGTAACCGCCCCTAAAAGTAGAGCGGGATTCATCTTCAGAAAATAGCGACCATACCAATAACTCACCAAAACAGGTAAAGTGGAAATCACCACACTACACAAAAGTACAATGGGACCCAGGGAAGACATAGCTTGAGCCACACCGTGGCCTGCTTCTACCCCCACCCCTGCCAAAAAGAAAAGTAAACCCAACTGTTTAAAAATCCAGAGAGTTGCCGGGGGAACTCTGCCAAAAGTGGGATGGATAGAGCGGAGGTATCCTAGGAGAATACCCACAAAAAGCAAACCTCCCGCCGTACCTAAGCCGATGGAAATATCCCCTATTTTTATCTGAATCTGTCCAATCAGAAAACCCATAACCACGCCACTGGCAAAAGTAACCAAATCCGTAGAATGAACATCCCGCTCCACATAACCAATGTTATCGGACAACTTATCTAGGCGAGATTGGGGACCGGAGATAGTCAACAAGTCCCCCCGTTCAATAACCAAGGCTGGATTAATAGCTAAACTAACCCCGGCACGGGATAACCTACTCAAGTAACAAGCGTAATTAGTAGTAATACCCAATTGCTCAAGGGTTTGTCCCGCCACTTTCGGGTTAGTAATTGTCACCTCAGCGTTGACGATTTTTTGACCAAGAAGCTCCACATCAGCCACTTCTGTCCCAAAAATTCGGTCTATTAAATCCTGTTGCTCAACCATACCCCAAATCGCCAACCTATCCCCTATCTGGAGGTTAGTTTCCAGGTTAAAGTCAATCAATCCATAGCCCCGTTTGTAGCGGAGGATAGAACATTCTGTCATCTCCTCAATATCGGCAACGGTTTTACCCACCATATCGGGATTTTGCAGTTGATAGGCTCGTAGGGTTAAAGCCCAATTTCTCTTTCCTGCTCCCTCTTCCTCAGTAATATGTTTTTCCTGAGCCGCCAATTGAGCTTGAGTCTTTAAATTGAACCGTAGCCAACCAGGAAGACTCCGAGCCAAAAGAATGACAAGGACATCCCCAACGAGATAGGTAAGGGCGTAGGTAACGCTAATATTGCTAGAAATTGTTTCTAAGGGAATCTGAGTCCTACCACTAGCAAACTTGTCTCGCGCCGCTTCTAGAGCCGCAGCCACCCCCGCCGGGCTAGTCAAGGAACCCGCTAGTAGGCCTGGTGCTACTCCTAATTCAAACTTAAAAATGACAGCGCAAATCCAAGTTAGGGCAAAACCCGTTACCGTGGCAATCAAAGCAAGACTTACATATTTATTGCCCTCCGGTAGAACCACCGAAAAAAAGGCAGGTCCTGCTTGAAAAGCCACTGCATAGAGAAAGAGGAAAAGTCCAATGGTTTCAATGCCAGGAAAAATCCTCAACCCCAAATGACCAAAAATTAGACCCGCAATCAGCATTCCAGGGGGAGCGCCTATATCAAAGGAGCCGATTTTAATATTGCCAATTAGGTAAGCGACTGTCAGTAGTAAAAACAGCACCAATTCAGGATGGCCTTTCAGCAAATCGAGCAAATCAAGAGACATTGTTTTCTTAAACTATTCTTAAATATTCTGTGCATAAGCTTACTTTTGTGCAAAGCCGCTCAATGATTTTAATTGTAGTCATTTTCTTTACGCCTAAACTATCTCTATCTATGGCCAAAGCGATCGCATCTTAAAGAACATTATAGTAAATGCGATCGCCCGACTTCTTTCTCTAAGCGCCCACTACGGCCGAAAGATAATTATCAATCACCTGTCGATACTCGCTCTTTTGTTTAACTCCTTTTATTTCCTGAACTAATTCCTTGTTGCGGAAAAATTGTACCGTAGGAGTTCCCGTAATTTGACCCATTTGGGCAATTTCTGGATCGGCTTCTATATCAATCTCCACAAAATAAATTTTACCATCATACTCCTCCACCACGCGATCCAAGATAGGCTTCAGGATACGACAGGGACCACAGGTAGGGGAAACATACTTAACCATTATTAAGCGCGAGTCCCCATGGAAAAGTTTCCGCAGAGCATAGCCACCCCGATGGCGAGTAGCTTCTGAATTAAAAGTATCTTCTGTATCTTCTGGGGATTTGACTTCGGTTTTGGCCTCAGGAGTTACAGTTTCTTGATGATATTCCTGTAAAAGATTATGGGCTGACAACCAACGTTCCGCAGTTAAAGCCGCCATACAGCCCGTACCTGCTGCACTAATAGCCTGACGATATTCATGATCTTGTACATCTCCTGCCGCATAAACCCCTTCTATACTCGTTTCTACCGTACCAGGATGAACCACAACATAACCGACTTCATCTAATTCTAATTGTCCTTGAAACAAAGAAGTATTAGGATTATGACCGATCGCATAAAATAAACCGCTAACTGCTAAATCCTTTTCTACCCCTGTCTGGACATTTTTGATAGTTAATCCCGTCATCTTTCCATTACTGCCAAAAACGTCCACTGCTTCACTATGCCAATGTACCGTAACTTTAGGATTACTCAAAACCCGATCCTGCATGGCTTTACTGGCTCGTAGTTGCTCCCTTCTGACCAGTAAGTGTACATGGGAGCCATATTTTGTCAAATAAACAGCTTCTTCTGCTGCTGTATCTCCCCCCCCAACTACGGCTAATTCTTGATCCTTAAAAATCGGCGTAGCACCGTCACAGATAGCACAGGCAGAAATTCCCCGACTCCAATATTCCTTTTCACTAGGTAAATTTAGCCGTTTAGCCGTTGCTCCCGTGGCGATAATAATACTATGGGCTTTAACTTCCCGCTCCGTCGAACGTAGGGTAAAGGGACGCTCCTGTAAATTTACCTCTACCACATCCTCGGTATAACATTCCGTTCCCCAACGTACAGCTTGGGCTTTCATCCTCTCCATCAACTCCGGTCCCGTGATACCGTCCGGAAATCCAGGAAAGTTTTCTACTTCGGTGGTAGTCATCAGTTGTCCCCCGGGGATACCTCCGGCTTGGAATCCTTCAAACATCAGGGGCTTGAGGTTGGCTCTAGCGGCATAAATTGCGGCAGTAAACCCCGCAGGACCTGAACCGATAATGACTATATTTTCTACGGTAGGATTACTCATGGCTTATACAAACTCATAACGACTACGTTTTTAACTATAGCATAATTCTCAATTCCTCGTTATACATAGCAGTTATCATATTCATGAGTTACAGAGATTGTCGCTTTGAGGCAGGAGGCAGGGGGCAGGAGGCAGGAGAAATATACCTCATTATTCTAAAAAAGACTATAATTGAGTCTTTGCAGATGGGAGAACTATGAAAAAGTTAAAAAACTTAAAAGGTAAAGATATATTAGGAATTGCTGACCTGAGCCCTTCAGAAATCAAAGGATTACTTACCCTAGCCCGTCAACTCAAAAGCGGCGAGAAAGCTCCCATCTATCGCAAAGTCTTAGGATTGTTGTTTTATAAAGCCTCAACTCGTACCCGTGTCTCCTTTAGTGTAGCGATGTATCAACTAGGGGGACAAGTAATTGATCTCAATCCCAGTGTGACCCAAGTAGGACGAGGAGAACCGATTATTGATACAGCTAGGGTTTTAGATCGTTATTTAGATGTCTTGGCCATTCGCACCTTTAAGCAAGAAGACTTAGAAACCTTTGCTAGTTACTCCAAGATTCCCATTATCAACGCCCTGAGTGATTTAGAACATCCTTGCCAAATTCTAGCGGATTTAATGACCGTAGAAGAATCCTTCGGGAAAATATCGGGGGTTACTATGACCTATCTCGGAGATGGTAACAACGTCGCCCATTCTCTCCTGTTAGGGGGGGCTTTAATGGGAATGAAAGTTAGGATTGCCACCCCTGAAGGTTATGAACCGTCCCCTGAAATTGTCACCCAAGCCCAAGCCCTAGCTGAAGCCAATGGTGGTGAGATTCTCATTACCCGTGATCCCCAAGAAGCGATCGCCGGTTCCCAGGTATTATATACAGATGTCTGGGCTAGTATGGGGCAAGAAGACTTAGCCGATAGCCGCATTCCCATTTTCCAAGCCTATCAACTCAATGAAGCAGCCCTAGAAAAAGCCGATCCTAGTGCTATTGTATTACATTGTTTGCCCGCCCATCGGGGTGAAGAAATTACCGAGGGGGTAATGGAGGGTTCCCATTCTAAAATTTGGGACCAAGCCGAAAACCGAATGCACGCCCAAAAAGCTTTACTTGTAAGTGTTTTAGGGATAGATTGAAATTCGATCCCCCCTGCCCCCCTCAACACAAGGGGGGTGCCGATAGGCGGGGGGATCTGACAATTTTTGACACCTACCTACTTATACAAATGACGGGGTCAACCCATCTCCCCATCTCCCCATCTCCCCATCTCCCCATCTCCCCATCTCCCAGAGCTTGACAAAATTTTAAATTATGACTACACTTATTAAAGTGCGGGCATAGCTCAGTGGTAGAGCGTCACCTTGCCAAGGTGAATGTCGCGCGTTCGAATCGCGTTGCCCGCTTATTTGTTCTAGCTTTGATAGATTCCCTATGCTGCCCAAGGAATTACAGTACCCGGATATGGTTGCTCTCTCAAAAAGAGTCATACCAGATCCTGTTTTAATACTATAGTGATCCTCCTCCTGCCCCCTGCCTCCTGCCTCCTGCCTAGCCTTCACGATAATATATTTACCTAAGCGGATATCGTATCGCTCCCTTGGCTCAGTCATGCTTAACAATTCTTAAATAAATATTTTTCCCCATCATCTGGACAATTCGTGTAGTATTTAAGGATATCAAGTTAGGAAAGATTCTCAATTAGCTACTAGGGAGTCGCTGGTTAAATTATTTGCGCTAACGGATTTTAAGAGTATTTTCCCAATAAATACGGAGATTCTGCCCCAAAATGCTAATTAAAGATTTAAGACTTATCAAGAACTATTGTATAAAGCAGATGAAGACGAACTGGAATTTTTCCTTCTTTGGTGGCTCAAAACCAGAAATTCTCTCTAGGGAAGTTAGGGGTTCATCCTACTCTCTAGCTCGCGCCGTAGTGGGAAAAAGAGTTTCTCTAGTAGGATTTCAGGGCAAAGATGGCATGAATCGACTCCTAGGGATGGGATTAAACCCCGGTGCACAGTTACAGGTAATTAGCTCCCAACCGAGCGGCTCCGTCTTAGTAGCCATTCAAGATAACCGTATTGCCCTAGGAGCGGGAATGGCGGCGAATATCTTGGTAAAAGATGAAGTAGTAGAAACAGAAAACCGTATCCAGTTGGGGGAAATGCCCATAGGTACAGTAGGAAAAGTCCTAGGCTATGAAAATATCCTGCGTGGTTACAAAGGCAAATTATTATCCATGGGATTAACCCCAGGTACAGAGTTTACCGTAATTCGGGTTGCACCCTTGGGAGATCCCATAGAAATCAGTGTGCGGGGCTTTCACCTAAGCTTACGAAAACAAGAAGCCGATGCCCTAGTAGTTGCAGAAGTGGGAAGACAAGGTTAAAGCGATGACAAAACCAATAATCGCTCTTATCGGCAATCCTAACTGCGGGAAAACCACCCTTTTTAACGCTTTAACAGGATCTAATCAACGCACAGGTAATTGGCCTGGGGTGACGGTAGATCGCAAGGAAGGGCAATTTAAAGCCCAGGGACGAGAGATTACTGTAGTTGACTTACCAGGGGTATATTCTCTGGATGTAGATGACAGTGCCACAGGTATGGATGAATTAGTGGCTAGGGACTATTTATTATCTGGGGAAGCGGATTTAGTTATTAATATCGTCGATGCTTCTAATTTAGAACGTAATCTCTACCTAACTACCCAAGTCATGGAGATGCGTTTGCCGATGCTTATTGCCCTCAATATGATGGATGTTGCCGAAAAAAGAGGCATTAAGATCAATACAAGGTTATTAGGCGATCGCTTGGGAAGTCTAGTCATACCCATGAGTGTAGTGGAAGGGCAAGGAGTCAGTCAATTAATCCAAATTATTGGGGAAAAACTACAAAGTTTTCAGCATCCCCCCTCCTATATCGCCTATCCTGCGGTAATTGAAGATGCCCTTACAGATATTATTAGTTATATTAGCCAACATGGTGGTAAGCGTCTGGTAGAGCCTAGATGGACTGCCTTAAATTTACTCCAATACGAAGATAGAATCGACCCCGCCCTAAACTCCCCAGAATTATTAAACCTAATAGTCAAGCACCGCCGCCAAATCCATCAGGTATTGGGGGAAGACATTGATATTTTAATTGCTGATAGTCGCTATGGCTTTATTCAACAAGTTACCCAGGGAGCTACCCAAAGAGCAGGAGAGGTAAATAACACCCTTTCAGATCGCCTAGATCAGATAGTCCTCCATCGTTGGCTCGGTATCCCCATTTTTTTAGGGGTAATGTATTTGATGTTTCTCTTTACCATCAATGTCAGTGCTGCTTTTATTGACTTTTTCGATCTCAGCGCCCAGACAATTTTTGTAGACGGGTTTGGTCATTTATTACAACAAATTAATGCCCCTGGTTGGTTAATTGCCCTATTAGCAGATGGTGCAGGGGGTGGTGTGCAAACCGTGGCTACCTTTATCCCTGTGATTGGGTTCATGTTCCTTTTCTTGTCAATTTTAGAAGATTCTGGCTATATGGCTAGGGCTGCCTTTGTTATGGATCGACTGATGCGTTTAGTCGGTTTGCCAGGCAAGTCTTTTGTACCCATGTTAGTAGGGTTTGGTTGTAATGTGCCCGCCATTATGGCCACCCGTACCCTAGAAAATCCCCGCGATCGCCTCATGACAATTCTCATGAATCCCTTTATGTCCTGTGGGGCTAGGCTCCCCGTTTACGCCCTCTTTGCTGCGGCTTTTTTCCCTGTGGGTGGACAAAATATTGTTTTTGGGTTGTATTTATTGGGGATTGCTGCGGCAATTTTTACGGGTATTGTCATGAAAAATACCTTGCTTAAGGGGGAAATCAGTCATTTTGTCATGGAGTTACCCCCCTACCACATACCACGTCTGAAGGGGGTATTAATTCGCACCTGGGAACGGCTCAAGGGCTTTTTGTGGAAGGCTGGACGGGTGATAGTCCTCATGGTAACGGTTTTGGGCTTGTTAAATTCCCTAGGATTTGATGGCTCCTTCGGTAATCAAAACAGCGATCGCTCGGTTTTAAGTGCTACCAGTAAAGCAGTGACACCAATCTTTGCACCGATGGGATTACAACGGGAAAATTGGCCCGCCACCGTGGGACTTTTTACAGGAGTTTTTGCAAAGGAGGCGATGGTAGGAACCTTAGATTCTATCTATGGGGAATTAGCCAAACAAGATAATCCTGATGCTGTTGGGGCTAAACAAGAGTTTAGTTTTTGGGGAGGGATTCAAGCCGCCCTAGCGACTATTCCTGCTAATTTATCCGAGTTACCCAACCAATTACTAGATCCTTTAGGTATTAATATTGGCGATACCCAAAATGCAGAAAATGCAGCCAAGGAGCAAGCTGTACAGGTGGGAACTTTTGGAGCAATGGCTAAACGATTTGATGGAAAAGCGGGAGCCTTTGCCTATCTTTTATTTGTATTACTCTATTTTCCCTGTGTTTCTGCAACTGCTGCTGTTTATCGAGAAACTAACCTACGATGGACTATTTTTGTTGCGGCATGGACAACGGGATTAGCCTATATTGCCGCTACAATATTCTATCAATTGGCTACTTTTTACCGACACCCAGGCAGTTCCCTAGTATGGGTAACAGTCATGATTCTATTTAGTTTAGGGGCTTTCCTTGTCCTAAAAAGTCAACGCCTACCAGGGGGGAAAAACCAACAGTTTCCTGTATAAATTATGATTTTAACTGATATTCAAACCTATCTAGGTAAACAAAAGAGAGCCTCTTTAGCTGATCTAGCTCTCCACTTTCGCACCGATGCAGATGCTTTGCGTCCCATGTTAGAGCGTCTGAGTCGGAAAGGGAGAGTCCGTCGGTTAGATGGAAAAAAATGCGGAGGATGTACCAGTTGCGCCCCGACTTCCCTAGAGGTTTACGAGTGGATTAATTGATATTATAAATGCCTTGACAATTAATGATTGGCTACTGTAGCATATCACTGAAGGTATTTTGATTTTTAAAGCATGGAACTTGATGGACAACGACGAAAAGAATTAAAGGAAGCTATCCTAGAGGCTTATCCAAAGTCAGAAGATTTGGAGGTTCTTTTGTCAGAAGAAATGAATATACAGTTTGAAGAGATCGCCAGTGGGAGTAGTTACAATAACCAAGTTTTTAAGCTAATTGAACATTTTTGCTCCATTGACAGCCTAGAAGACTTTATCAATGTACTGGTTAAGAGTCGCCCTAAAAATGCCATCTTTCAAGGAATGAGCCCAAAACCGATCGCAGAAGCAGTTAGTGGCGATCGCCCAGATTCCCCCGAGGGACAGATGGGGATGGATTCTCGTTTTTATATTCACTCAAACTATGAGCAACTATGTTATGAGGAAGTAAAAAAACCAGGATCTTTGATTCGCATTAAGTCGCCTGAAAATATGGGTAAATCTTCCTTGATGTTGAGGGTGCTTGGGTATGCGGAAGAGTTGGGGTATCGTACAGTTAACATCAATCTAGAGCAAGTAAACCAGAAATTTTTTGAGGATTTGGATAAATTTATGCAGTGGTTTTGTGCTTCTGCGGGTAAACAGATGGGGGTAAGAGTAAAGATAGAAGAGTATTGGGATGATATTTTTGGGGCAAATGACAACACTACGGATTATTTTGAGAAATATTTACTAAAGGGTGTAGAAACACCTTTGGTAGTAGCAATTGATAATTTTGATCGGGTGTTTGATTATGCTCGTATTGAGACAGATTTTTGTGGTTTGTTGCGGGGGTGGCATGAAAAGTCGCGGAGTGATCAACTATGGGGCAACCTGCGCTTAATTATTGTTCATTCACAGGAATCCTATTTACCTAGAGATATTAACCAATCCCCCTTTAATGTGGGCTTACCCATTGAATTAGGCGAGTTTAAACCGGAGCAAATTCAGGAGTTGGTGAGTTTACATAGGCTGAATTGGAAAGAGCAACAATTAGGGCAGTTAATCGATCTCATTGGTGGACATCCCTACCTAGTGCGCTTGGCTTTGTATAGAATATCTATAGGGGATCTGACCTTTGAACAATTCTTAAAAACGGCTCCCACTGAACAAGGTATTTATAAAAATCATCTCCTTAGGCATCTTAAACCCTTGGAAGACTACCCCGACTTGGGTAAAGCCATGAAAACCGTTGTCACTTCCAAAATCCCTGTACGCTTAAGCTCCGAGGCAGCTTTTAAGTTAGATAGTATGGGATTAGTGGTAAGGGTAGAGAATAACGTGCAACCCCGTTGTCGCTTGTATCGTCTTTATTTTGGCGATCGCTTGGGAGGATGACTATCATGACTACATCCCAACCCCAATCCAACCAGTTTAACTACCAAGTCGGCGGGAGCCTACCCCTAGACAACCGTAGCTACGTTGAGCGCCAAGCAGATACAGAACTTTACCAACGCTTAAAAGCAGGGGAATATTGTTTTGTCTTCAACTCTCGGCAAATGGGAAAATCCAGCCTACGGGTACAAGCAATGGAAAAGTTGCGCGGGGATGGGGTACTTTGTGCGGTGATTGATCCCCAAACGCGGGGGACGAATCTAACGGAAGCTCAATGGTATGCAGGTACTATTAAACGTCTGATTGAGGATCTTAACTTAGGTGATAGCATCAATTTTTCTAATTGGTGGAAGGAACTGGATGCCCAATCAATTTCTGTAGTAGAGCGCTTTTATGAGTTTATAGATCAAATTTTATTGGCCCAAACCTCCCAAAATATCGTTCTTTTTGTGGAAGAAGTTGATAACCTCCTTAGCCTGAAATTTGACACAGATGGTTTTTTTATATTAATTCGTTCCCTTTACGAAAAACGAGCCGAGAAGCCAGATTACCAGCGCCTTACCTTTGCCTTTTTGGGGGTAGCCACACCTTCTGATTTAATCCGTAGTAAGCAGACTTCTTCCTTTAATATTGGTCATGCTGTAGAGATGAGTGGATTTAAACCCCAAGAAGCATCACCCCTTCTACAAGGACTCATTGGTAAAGTAAAAGATGAGCAAACAGTCTTAGAAAAAGTATTACAGTGGACAGGAGGACAACCATTTTTAACCCAGAAGCTTTTGAGTTTAATTGTCACAGAAACCGATTCTTCCCTATCAGCAGAGGACTTGGTAGACCAGGTTGTCTTGACTAAGGTTATTGAGCATTGGGAAACTCAGGATACTCCACCTCACCTGAAAACTATTCGGGATAGACTCCTTAAAAGTGATCAACAGGGAAGGGGGCGCTTATTAGGATTGTATCAGCAGGTTTTGGATCAAGATGGGATTCCCGCAGATGGAAGTAATGAACAAATGCAGTTGCGCTTAACTGGGTTAGTAGTCAAGCAAGATGATAAGCTAAGGGTTTATAATCCCATCTACGGGGCAGTATTTAATCAGCCGTGGGTAGCTAGGGAGTTAGCAGATTTACGCCCACCTTTTTATGCTGAGGCGATGAAAGCATGGCAGGAACCAGGAGAAAAAAAAGAGTCTTTTTTACTACGGGGACAGGCACTAGAGGATGCCAAGACATGGGCGAAGGGAAAGAGGTTAAGTAAGGAGGATGAACGGTTTTTACAGGAAAGTCAGGAAGCAGAAAAGCAAGAAATAAATAGAAAGCTAGAAATAGAACGCCAAGAACGGGAGAAGCTAGAACAAGCTAATCAGACTCTTGCCAAGGCAGAAAAGGTAGAACGCAAAGCGAAAGATAAAGCAACACAGCGCCTGAGAAATAGTTTAATTATCTTGGTGGGGACTTTGGCAGTTGCCGGAGGAGCAGGAGTATGGGCAACAAAAAAGCTCGCTGATGCTAATTTGGATCTCCAACTAGCAGATGTGCGCCTGATGACCTCTGAGTCAACAATTACTTTCCAAGCAAACCGACAGTTCGATGCTTTGTTACAAGCAGTAAAAGCGGAAGAAAAACTAAGGAACTTACCTAAATCAGTGCGGACCAAAAATAACACCCAAATACAGACCATACTTGCCCTAAAGCAGTCAGTATATGGAGTTAAGGAGCAAAACACCTTCACCGGTCATAAAGATATCGTCTATGGAGTGGCCTTTAGTCCCGATGGACAAAGGATAGCCTCCGCTAGTAGGGACAACACGGTGAAATTATGGAGCTTAGACGGTAAGTTACTTCAAACCTTCACCGGTCATAGCGATAGCGTCTATGGAGTGGCCTTTAGTCCGGATGGAGAAAGGATAGCCTCCGCTAGTAGGGACAACACGGTGAAATTATGGAGCTTAGACGGTAAGTTACTTCAAACCTTCCCCGGTCATAAAGATATCGTCTATGGAGTGGCCTTTAGTCCAGATGGAGAAAGGATAGCCTCCGCTAGTAGGGACAAGACGGTGAAATTATGGAGATCAGACGGTAAGTTACTTCAAACCTTCACCGGTCATAGCAATAGCGTCATAGGAGTGGCCTTTAGTCCAGATGGAGAAAGGATAGCCTCCGCTAGTGGGGACAAGACGGTGAAATTATGGAGCTTAGACGGTAAGTTACTGCAAACCTTCACCGGTCATAGCGATAGCGTCTATGGAGTGGCCTTTAGTCCGGATGGAGAAAGGATAGCCTCCGCTAGCTTAGACAACTCGGTAAAATTATGGAGCTTAGACGGTAAGTTACTTCAAACCTTCACCGGTCATAGCAACGGAGTCCTAGAAGTAGCCTTCAGTCTAAATGGAGAAAGGATAGCCTCCGCAAGTTCGGACAAGACGGTGAAATTATGGAGCTTAGACGGTAAGTTACT
>JBBAUO010000044.1:0-36544 GCA_040398185.1 Microcystaceae cyanobacterium
CCCCTCCTTTCCTCCCAGCGCTAAAGCGCGAGTCGACCGGAGGGCGGAAAGATGAGTCAAAACGGATCAAAAAAATCTATCATCGTCGCCCCTTCTATCCTATCCGCAGACTTTAGCCGTCTTGGGGAAGAAATTCAGGCAGTAGACAAGGCGGGAGCCGATTGGATTCATGTAGACGTTATGGATGGGCGTTTTGTTCCCAATATTACCATTGGTCCTCTCATTGTGGAGGCCATTCGTCCCCATACGGATAAACCCCTAGATGTTCATCTGATGATCGTTGAACCAGAGAAATATGTGGCGGATTTTGCCAAGGCTGGAGCGGACATTATTTCCGTTCACGCAGAGCACAACGCTTCCCCCCACCTCCATCGCACCCTTGGACAAATTCGGGAACTAGGAAAACAAGCAGGGGTAGTCCTCAATCCCTCTACTCCCCTTGACCTTATTGAGTATGTATTGCCCTTGTGCGATCTAGTCCTGATTATGAGTGTTAACCCAGGGTTCGGTGGGCAAAGTTTTATCCCAGAAATGGTCGAAAAAATTCGCCAACTTCGTCAAATGTGTAACGAGCGCGGACTAGATCCTTGGATTGAAGTCGATGGTGGGCTAAAACCTGCTAATACCTGGCAAGTCTTGGAAGTTGGAGCTAATGCTATTGTAGCGGGTTCGGCAGTTTTTAAGGCCCCCGACTATGCCCAGGCGATCGCCGGAGTTCGCCAGAGTAAGCGCCCTGAATTAGTTACCGCCTAATGATGATGTTTAGTCGCCCCATTATTTTGGTGATGGGGTTGGCTTTGGACTTCTACATTACCCGTCGGGGACTTTCCTAGATTGACAAGTCCCATAGTTTGGGAGCCAATGGTCAGGATTCCCATAGATACCAGTCCTGTGGCAATAGTGCCCATAGCCACCATACCGAAGGAAATCACCCCCATCGGTACTATTCCTATAGAGATAATGCCCATGGGGACGATTCCTATGGAAATATATCCCGTGGGAGCAATGCCAATGGAAATTAATTTTTTGGGTGCACTCCAAGAGACTTGGGATTTTTGCTCTAGCTCCGTCGTCATAATTTAGCCTATGAATAAACCTAACTAGGTTATAGGAACGGCAAGATTTTGTCAAAAGACAAGCCGTCAAAGAGGGGCGATCGCCTCAATACCGGCTCGGTTTAAAATTTCTGGCACTAATTCCTCCTTCTTGATGGCCATGATATGTACCCCTTGACAAATTTGTTGAGCTAACTTCACCTGTTCGGCGGCAATATTAATACCTTCTTGCAAAGGATGTTTAGCATTGGCTAGTCGTTGGATGATTTCGTCGGGAATATGGACTCCTGGGACATTTTTACGGATAAATTCGGCATTTTTAGCAGATTTCAACAGGAAAATACCCGCTAGAATGGGTTTATTGCTTACAGAGGCGATCTGGTTCATAAACTTATCCAGTTTTTCAAAATCCGTAATTAACTGACTTTGGAAGAACTGGGCCCCGGCTTCAATCTTGCGCTCAAAACGACGTTGTAAGCCAGACCAACTTTCCGACTGGGGATCAACCGCAGCCCCGACAAAGAGATCCAAAGCCTGATCGGGGAGTTCTTTGGCGTTATGGTCTTGGCCATGATTGAGTTTAGTAATTAATTTCAGCAATCGCACCGATTCCAACTCAAAAACAGGGCGGGCTTTGGGATGATCCCCGGCTTTGACCGGATCTCCCGTTAGGGCTAAAACATTCTTAATTCCTAAAGCATGGGCTCCCATTAGATCCCCTTGTAGGGCGATAACATTGCGATCTCGACAGGCTACTTGGTAAATTGGTTCGATATCATGGTTCCAGAGAAGGGCGGAGGCAGCCAAGGAGGACATTCTTACTACTGCCCGGCTACCATCGGTAATATTGACGGCATGGACTCGGGATTTTAGCAATAAAGCTACCTCCAGCATCGCACAAGCATTACCTCCTTTTGGGGGAGTGATTTCTGCAGTAACTAGAAATTCTTGGTTTTGAACGGCCTGGCGGAAGCGGGTGGTCATAGTAAAATTTCTTTTTTGATTTTAGATTGTAGACTAGAAAGCCTATAAATAACCAAGGGTTGTTTAAAATTGTCCTATGGAGTTTAACTAAGCAGGGAGAATTTTGCCAGCCATCCTAGCAAACGCTTAGTATCAGTCGTTAAAAGACTGCGACGGTAGCTATCGGCTGCTTTTTTGATGCCCTCGCCTTGGGTTGGGTAAGGATGAATTACCCCCGCTAGTTTACTTAAACCAATTTTTCCGACTATGGCGGTCGTAATTTGGGAAATCATTTCCCCTGCATTCTTTGCTACTATTGTCGCGCCTAGAATTTCATCGATCCCTTGTTTATGGAAGATTTTGACAAATCCTGCGGTTTCTCCCGCAACAATGGCTCGATCTACTAAACTCAGGGGAATTTTGATCGTATTAACTCCAGAACCTGCAATTTCTGACTCGTATAGTCCCACGTGGGCAATCTCAGGATCTGTATACGTTACCCAAGGCATTACTAAGTTACTGAGTCGGTAACGGCCCCAACCGAAGGGGGAAAAGAGCGTATTTTTAATCACAATTCGTGCCGCCGCATCCGCCGCATGGGTAAATTTCCAGTCCATACAGATATCCCCCGCAGCATAGATTTTAGGGTTAGTAGTTTGCAGGTAATCATTTACCTTAACTCCCTTAGATTGGTCATACTCTACCCCCACTGCTTCTAAATTTAATCCCTCTACATTCGGCGATCGCCCCACACCTGCTAAAATTTCCTCGACAACCATAGACTCGGGCTGGCCATTATGGGTATAGTAAATCACCTTACCCCCTTTACTGCTCTCAACCCGCTCAATCTGGGAGTTGAGAATTAACTGTATACCCTCTTTAATAAAAATATTTTCGATAATTTCCGCCGCATCGGTATCTTCCCTAGGCAAAAGATGGGCATGGTTATGGAAAAGAATGATCTCACATCCTAAACGCCCAAAGGCCTGAGCTAGTTCACAACCAATGGGGCCCCCACCGATTACTGCCAAGCGCCGGGGAAATTGGGTAAGGGAAAAGATAGTTTCATTAGTTAAATATCCTGCTGTCTCTAATCCAGGAATGGAGGGACGACGAGCTCTTGCACCCGTGGCAATTACCGCCTTTTTATAACGTAATGTCTGGTTTTCTACCTCAATGACACTACCACCTACAAAATGGGCTTCTCCTAAAAAAACATCAATCCCCAGTTTTTGAAATCTTGCCACCGAGTCGTTATCACTAATATCCGCCCTAATTCTCCGCATCCTTTGCATTACTTGATCAGCATTCACTTGCGGGGGTTCTTTAATCCCTATTCCCAAGGCTTCAGCTTGATTAATTTCCCCTATTACCCGAGAAGAACTAATAATACACTTAGAGGGAATACAACCAAAATTGAGACAATCTCCCCCCATGAGATTTTTTTCCACTAGGGCAATTTTTAAGCCAATGTCTAAACCTGCGGCTCCTGCGGCAACTACTAGGCCTGCGGTTCCCCCACCAATGACAACTAAATCATAACTGCTTTGAGGTTGAGGATTAACCCACCCAGGGGGATGCACAGAAGAGATTAACTGCTGGTTGTATTCATCCATGGGGGAAAGAGATAGGGACATAGTCTTAATCCTAGAAAACTTCTTTTTCTAATGCCTGACGCGCAATTTTGGTAACATAGGCCGTAACTGCTACGGTTGCCATTAAACCGATGATGCGAATCGTCCATTCTAGAGCCTGGTTAGTAGTTGGGGTTCCCGTACCCAGGGTGGCAATACTTTCCCCCAAGGAACCGATATAAACAAAAGTAATTATCCCCGGAATCATCCCCACTGAACCCAGTATATAGTCTTTTAGGGAAACCCCAGTGATGCTATAGAGGTAATTTAAGAGAATAAAGGGGAAAATAGGAGATAATCTGGTTAAAGTCACTATTTTAAATCCTTCCTTACCTACTGCTTCGTCGATCGCCCTAAATTTCCTATTACCCTTGATTTTTTTGGCTATCCAATCCCGGGCAAAATAACGCCCGATTAAAAAAGCGGCGACAGCCCCTAGAATTGACCCCACCAAGACATACAATGAACCGAAAACCACGCCAAAGACCACACCCGCACCCAAACTGAGAAAAGAGGCAGGAATAAGCGCGATAGTGGCGACTATATAAATAACTATAAAAGCGATCGCACCAACAGAACCAAGACTATCTACCCAGGTGAGGGTATTGGTTATCATCTCTTGGACATGGAAAGGCATAATTGTCAGCATTAAAGTAAGGACCCCCCACAACTAGAACCGCTTCCAGCCGTACAACCATAACAGTAGGGAGCAGTTTGTATTTCCTCAATTATATCTAGGGTCTTGGCTTCTAAGAGCTTGGCGATCGTCAATATTTCCCCAGTACGGGTACGAGCAGGAAGTTTTTCCATCTGATTAAAATCACAATCGTAGACATTGCCTAAATAGTCAATCGAAAGCTCATTTTTACACATTAAATACTCAACTGTATCTGGATTAAAATGTGTCTCTAAAAACTCTAGATAAGGTTGATATATTTGCCTAGCTTGTAGATGGGTTTTGGTCCTACCAATGGGTAAATTAGTAATCGTCAATAGCTGATTGAACTGAATATTAAAATGCTTCTTTAAAAAATCTTTATAATCTTTTTCTAGACTAACCTGGTTGGGAGTTAAAGAAAAATTATCTGAGCTAGGGACAGGAGGATTATAAACTAAATCTAGGATTAAATTAGGATTCTCACCGTAGCCCAGACGGTTTAACCATTGGAGAGCCAAGACTGAAGTATTATAGACTCCCTTACCACGCATTTTGTCCACATTATCTGGTAAATAGCAGGGTAAAGATGCAACAATTCTAACCTTATTTTGGGCACAATATTCAGGAATATTTTCAAATCCTTCTTCAAAATAGATAGTTAAATTTGAACGAACAATGACCTGCTTCTGTGCTTTTCTAGCCGCTTCTACAATAGGCTTAAACCCAAAGAGCATTTCTGGTGCGCCTCCCGTTAAATCTACAATTTTGATTTGGGGGAATTGCTCAATGATTTTAACAATTTGCTCACATCCTTCCGGGGATAATTCTTCAGTTCTCCTAGGGCTGGCTTCTACATGACAATGACTACAAGCAAGGTTACAACGATAGCCTAAATTAATTTGGAGTAAAGAAATACCTCTTTTGGTCAAGGATGAATTTAGTTTTTCACCAAAGGGAGTAGTCTTTAAAGTAGCTTTTTGAATCATTGCTTTTTCTTGAAAAAATAGGTTTAAAATTAACAACAACCACCACCATTATAGTGCCAAGTTGAGTCAGTTACAAGAATATCTTGGGGGTAGGAATTAGCTAAATTATTAGCAGTTTTGTCACATACTGATGCTGGCAATCCTTTTTGTAAAATATGACCAGCTTGGTCATCAAATATTGGTTTATCCCCGCTATAAATTGCCGTTTTCCCTGTAAAAATACAAGCTCCATCGGGGGGAATAGCAACCTTAAAAGCCACTGAATCTAGACTTTCTAGGAGTAGATGTTCCGACAAGCCATAGCTTTGGGAATCTAGGAGTCGATAGGGACGACGCGCGCGAATTTCTACCTGTCCAAAACCAGCATTAACCAAATGTTCGATATATTCATTGTAGGTCAAAGCTCCCGATAGACACATAGCTCGTAATCGCTCATCCTCTTGGAGATGTTGAGGAATAGGACGAGTTGCAATGGGGTCACTCATTACTAATCGCCCCTGGGGTTTTAAAACACGAAAAGCTTCTTTTAGAGCCAAGTCTAAATCCGTGGGTTTGAAGATATTAAATAGACAATTTTGTGCTACCACATCTACAGAAGCATCAGCCACGGGAAGATTAAAAGCATCTCCCTCTCTAATATCCACAAAATCAGGATTAAACCAAGGATTTTCCGCGCTTGCCAGTTCCAGATTGCGTTTAGCTGCCTCTCTCATGGCTGTTACAGGTTCTACTGCAATTACTGCTCCCCGACGACGGGAAAAATAGGCAAATTGTAGAGCTTCTAAACCACCTCCTACCCCCACATACAAAACCGTTGGGGAATTACCCAATTCATTGGTATGTACCGTGGTCCCGCAACCATAGTTCATTGCTTCCATAGTTTTGGTAATCGTTAATCCAGGGAGTTGTAGGGGACTACTTTGGACACAACAAAGACCAACTTCAGGGGAAAGAGCAGCTTGGTGATAAAATTGGGCTGTAGTTTCAAGATAAGTCATCTAAATTTCTGGAGTTGGTGGTTATGGTTTCCCATTGTTACACAATCACACTAAAAATCCTGTTTTAATACTATAGTTATTCTCCGACTGCCTCCTGCCTAGCCTTCACGATAATATATTTACCTAAGCGGATTTGTCATGGTTGAAATTCCTACCCCCCATTGGTCCAGTCTTTTGCAACAACTCTTAGATAGAGAGTCTTTATCCCTACCCCAAGCCTCCGCGTTGATGACAGGATGGTTACAGGAAGATATTCCCCCCGTCCTTTCTGGGGCGATTCTCGCCGCAATACAAGCCAAGGGAATTTCTGGCAAAGAATTGGCAGGAATGGCGCAGGTTTTAAAAAGTCAATGCCTGCACCCTCACAATTTTCCCCATCCCTATCCCGTGATTGATACCTGTGGGACCGGGGGAGATGGAGCATCAACCTTTAATATTTCCACTGCAGTGGCTTTTGTGGCGGCCGCCGGGGGGATAAAAGTCGCTAAACATGGTAATCGTTCCGCTTCTAGTAAGGTGGGCTCTGCGGATGTTTTGGAATACCTGGGGGTAAAGTTGTCGGCTCCTGGGGAAAAGGTAGAATCTGCTTTAGAGGAAGTCGGAATTACCTTTTTGTTTGCACCTGGTTGGCACCCCGCTCTTAAAAGTGTAGCTTCCCTACGTCAAACTCTAAAAATTAGAACCGTCTTTAATCTTTTGGGTCCCTTGGTCAATCCCCTACAACCAACGGGACAGGTGATTGGGGTTTATAGTCCTCAGTTTTTGTCCCCCATGGCGGAAGCTCTCAAGGAGTTAGGAATCCCGAAGGCGATGGTTTTGTATGGAAGGGAAAAGCTAGATGAGGCGGGTTTAGGAGATTATACGGATTTGGTATTGCTCCATCAATCTACAATCTGTTCACAGGAGATTAATCCCCAGGATTTAGGCTTGTCAGAGGCTAATTTAAGTGCGTTAAAAGGGGGAGAAGTGGCAGAAAATGCCGAGATTTTAAGCAAGGTTTTACAGGGGAAAGGAACCCTCGCCCAAACCGAAGCCGTGGCTTTAAATGCTGCTTTGGCTCTACAAGTTGGAGAATTAGTCCCCTTTGGTAATTTTTCGGAGGGAGTAACGCAAGCAAAAGAGATTCTCAAAAGTGGTACAGCTTGGGATAAATTACAAGCCTTGATTCGGTTTTTAGACTAAATCCAATTGGGTAAATATCTTATCTTGCTGATTCTCTTGCTTCCGCAGACGGTTTCTCTGCTAGATTATAGCAAATCCTGTTTTAATCCTATAGTTATTCTTCTCCTGCCTCCTGCCTCCTGCCTAGCCTTTGCGATAATATATTTATCTAAGCGGATTTGATATTATTCATCTCCCGATAAAACAATTAAAAAATCTTTGTTAGTTAACTGAAAACGTTGCCCGAGATCGGGATTGATATAAATATTATCCGCGAAACTATGGGACGAAACAGGAGCTTTACTATTAATTTTAATGCCAATACAGACTTCTTTTTTAGCCTGTGTTCTTAAAATACAATCGGCAAAACTAACATTATTAAGCTCCTCATTACCGAAATACTGATCGATGGATTTGAGATATATTTCATTACCTTCCTCTGAAAAAAGTTCGTTATACACCACCATCAATCGCGGTTCTTGGGAGATTTGAGCGCTAATTCTAGCAATAATTTTATTAGAAAGAATGAAGTCTTGAATCCCTAGGGAAACAATCAGATCAGAATTTTCTGAGTTAACACATTCTGCAATCAACTCCGTTGCTGGAGCTAAACCTGTTTTCTTGGCATGATTCTGTAAAATCTGCTTAAAGGTGAGGAGAATTGTCAAAACCTGTGTATCAGTTTCCGCAGAATCACTTTCCCTATCGGCAAAGATTGATACTGTCTTGAATTGTGGCGAGTTGAGATTTTCTAAAGTTTCATAGTCGTAGTTTTCAATTCCTATTATCTGCATATCTAGGTCAGGATAGGATGGAGATATCTTATTAAATTCCTCTAGAATTTCATCGTTTAGATTTAGCAAAGCTACTACCACACCTGAGCCTTTATCTAAGTATTTACCATACTCTTGTAAAGAGATTTTAGTCTTTGCATTCCAACCAATTAATAAATATTTTTCTATTGTGTTTTGGCGAGATATCTGGGGTATTTGGATAGGTTTAGAAGTATCAACAGCATAAAGAGATGTAGGGGATAAACTGACGAGGGAGTCATCTTCAGAAATTAAAAGAACCTTATCACCCCCCTGCAAAACATAGTCCTTACTAGGATTTAATTTGATAGTTCCATCTCTGTATTGAATACCCAAAGGAAGACCTTTAGATAGATAGAAAGGTAACTGACCAAAACTTAAATTATTCCAACCCGAAGTTGGGGAATAGAAATAAAACTCAGAACCCTCAAAACCTATTAAATTCAGATATACTCCCGCAATTCCTATGCTACGAGAAGCCTGGACTTGTATCCTAGCTAGTATGTCAGTTTCTTTGATAATTGTAATTTTATTTGCGTCTATTCTCAGAGCCAACTCGCAATTGTTTTTTAGATGTATTTCGGCTATTATTGGCGGTCTGTTAGCTTCATCAGTGATACTAGCGATCGCTAATAGTGCTTTGATAACTTGAGCATCTCCCTGCCATTTTAACTGTTCAGAATCCGTGTCCTTAGAGGCATTTAAAATTATCACAGAGCGAGCATACCTAAGTCCAACTTTTTGCAAGTTGTTCATACTTGAAATTGAACCAGAACGGGTAACAATTCGAGTATTTTTAGCTTTTAAATTCTTAAAATAGTTTCTTAAAATATCATCTAGTACAGGCTTTTCTTGTTCCGAAAGAATAACAACAGTAGCATCCTTCTCCGAGAGATTAGCTATTGATAATTCCTCAATAATATCAACCAATTTTTCATCAAAACCTAGAATTAAAGTATGATTTTCCTCGATTACGTCACTTTTACCCTGTTTTAAGGATTCAATTTTAGCTTCAAATTGTTGAGTTATAAAAGCCACTAAGCTAGAAAAAAGAACCAGTCCCAAAAAAATCGTTACTAATCCGACTATTAAATCTATTAGACTAGGATCATCATTTAACCCTGAAAGGCCTGTTAACTGGTTAATAATTCCGACAATAAGCCCAAAAAAGGTAGAAATATTTTTGTCAGGGAAAAATAGATTGGCAATATAGCGAATTATTGTCATAATGACAAAGGCTGCTAAAAATCCCGCCAATAGAGCCAAAAATAGTGATAATCCACCCCTTGACATAAAGTTATCAAAATGGTATTGGAGTCTTTTTTGCCAATTTATCTGTTTTGATTTATTCATCGGGTAAATTCTGGAGATAGTTGCTAACTCTAAACTTTTATAGGATACCAGATTCTCTTAAAACCATGCCCTAAACTGTATTACATATTACAAAATCTAATACAAACGCTTTCTGGGTCGATAATTAGCAATAGACTCCACCAACCCTAGGGCAATAAAATTAGTCAATAAAGAGGATCTACCATAACTCATCCAAGGTAGAGGAATGCCCGTAATCGGAGCTAGTCCCACGGTCATGCCAATATTAATAATAGTCTGGAAAGCAATCATTGACAAAACCCCGATCGCAATCAAAGAGCCAAAATTTTCCTTAGCACGGCAGGCAATAATCACCAAGCGCAGACAAATCAACCAAATAACAATTAAAACCCCCATACTGCCAATAAAACCCAACTCTTCCCCCACCGCCGAAAAGATAAAATCCGTATGTTGTTCGGGGATAAAATTTAACTGGGTTTGGGTACCTTGATATAAACCCTTACCCCACAACTCCCCAGAGCCAATGGCAATGCGGGATTGAATTAACTGATAACCGCCCCCTAGGGGATTTTTTTCGGGGTGTAGAAACAGAGTTAAGCGTTCCTTTTGGTACTCTTTGAGTAAGCCCCAAAGTAAACCCCCTAAACTCCCCGCCACAAAATTCCCTGCTACTACTAGCAAGGTCGAAAAAAATCGCCAAGGCAAGGTAAACCAAGCAATTAAGCCGACAATTCCCGCCCAAATAATCCAACCAGGGAAAAGCAGATTATATAAAAAAGCCGAAGCTAGGGGAGAAAGCATAATAATAATCCAACCCAACTTAGCGTTAGCCCAGTAGAGCATTCCCAAGGTAATTGCCCCAAATACCAAAGATGTACCCAAATCAGGCTGAAGCATCACTAAAACCCAAGGAATCGCCGTAAATAGGAGTACCCGAAAGACAGCTAAGAGATTAGTGGCTGGTTGGTTGTGTAATAACGCCGCCAGGGTAATAATCAACCCCACCTTAGCAAACTCCGAAGGCTGAATATTAAAACTCCCAATACTTAACCAACTTTGGGCCCCATTGGCCGTTACCCCGATGGCAATAACGACAATTAGGGAGAGGTTAGTAATAGTGTAGGTAAGCCAGTGCCATTGCAGTAAAAATTCATACCGCCAACGGGCCAGCAAGAGGGCTAAGACTGTACCAAAAATACCAAAGAGCCACTGTTGCCACCAATCCACGGAGGTTTCATGGAGTTCGATGCTGCGAATCATCAAGCCCGAAAAGGCTGTTAATCCCACTACCAAATAGAACAAAACCCAATCAAACTGAGGGATATCAGCAAACCAAAGTTTCCAATCGAGCCGAGGTAGGGATTTTTGGAACATAATTACACCAAGGGAAACAACTAGGCAAAAGCAGCAACGGAAACCCTGGCGGCAACTTTTTGGGCAATGGCCACTAAAGCCAAAGCCGAAGCAGATTGAGGGTTACTGACAACAATGGGAATCCCCCTATCTCCCCCCTCGCGTAAGGGAATTTCCAAGGGTACACAACCTAAAAGGGGAACTCCCAACTCCTGGGAGGTTTTCTCTCCTCCTCCAGAGCCAAATAGATCATAGGAGACATTGGGTAAATCTGGGGGAATAAAATAACTCATATTTTCAACTATTCCCAGAATGTTAACTCCTAACTGCTCAAACATTTTTAAACCGCGACGAGCATCTAGTAGGGATACGGTTTGGGGCGTAGTCACAATTACCACCCCGGCAATGGGTACCGCTTGCGCTAGGGTTAATTGGGCATCTCCCGTCCCTGGGGGCATATCCACCAGGAGATAATCCAACTCTCCCCAGTTTACCTGATAGAGAAACTGACGGATAATACCATTGAGCATCGGACCACGCCAGACTACGGGTTGATCCGGATCAATTAAAAAGCCCATGGATACCATTTTTATGCCATGATTAAAGGCTGGTTCTAAAATATCGCCTTTTTCTGTCTGCTCAACTCTAATATCGGCACTGGTTAAGCCGAGCATTGTCGGAGCATTTGGGCCATAGATATCTGCATCCAATAGTCCCACTTTTGCCCCTAATTTAGCTAAACTTACGGCCACATTAACCGCGATGGTGCTTTTACCTACACCTCCTTTGCCACTGGAGACAGCAATAATATTTTTAACCCCCGCAATGGAGTTTCTATCGGGTAAGGATTTTTGTTGGGGAGTTTCGGCGGTGACATCTACCTTAACTGTTTCTACTCCGGGTAATTGTTTGACTGCTTTTTGACAGTCTTGAACGATAAATTCGCGTAAAGGACAGGCAGGAGTGGTTAAAACTAGGGTAAAACTGACCGTATCGCCCTCAATCTTGATATGACGAATCATATTTAAGTCTACTAAACTTTTTTGCAGTTCAGGATCTTGGACGGGACGTAGCACTGCTAAAACGGCTTGGATATCTATTGTCATGGGGGGAAGTCGGGGCTGATTTTTTTCTTTACTGATCTTAACTTCTCATGCCTATTTCTGCGGCCTGGGCCAGTTGGGCTACTACCTGCGCGGTATAGGGACGAATCAACCACCAGATAAAAGGTGAGAGCCAACCTCTGAGGGTGACAGAAATGGAAATAAAGCTTCCGCAGACGGTAGATTCAACCTTATAGGTAATTTTATGCTCTATGCCTGGAATTGCTAAAACTCGAATACTGAGTAATTCCAGGGGACGGACATTTTCTACAAAAAACTGTACCGGAATCGGCATAAAACGGGTAACAGCTTCATAAATGAACCCAGGCTTAGGAATTAACCCTAAAGGGACATTAGTGCGCGTAATTAAAGGATTCCAAGAAACATCGGTTAAATTAATCAATTTTTGCCATAGAACGTCCACGGGGGCACTGCTTACCACCCGATAGGTTTTATAAAGGGAAAAATAACAGAGTAGTTTTCCTTTAGCTGCAATCAGCTTAAATGAGAAATTTAAAATCACACCTTACCTCGATTATGATCCATGCACTCCGAAAACTACAACTAACCTATAATAACCGATATTTCTCCATCGCTAATTTATATAATCTCCGCCAGACTAAACGATTAGTTAACACCACCAGTAAAGACATAACAGCCGTAGCCGCTAGGAGTACAGGGTAATCACCCCGGGCTGTCGCTAGGGAAATAGTTGAGCCTAGCCCATTAGTAGTTAAGGTTTTTCCTTGGAAATGTACATACTCACTTACAATACTTGCATTCCATGCTCCACCAACTGCAGTGATAATCCCTGTGATTAAGTAGGGAAAGATGCTCGGCAAAATCACCACCCGCCAACGCTGCACTAGGGAGAGATGATAAACCTTGGCAACTTCAAATAGGTCTGAAGGAATCGACTGCGCTCCGGCAATCACATTAAACAGAATATACCACATTGTCCCTAACATCATCAGGGCAACGGAACCAATTTCTAAACCACCCCCTAATTGGGCTAAAAATAGTAATAAAATCGGGAATAGTGCCGTTGCTGGTACGGATGCAGCTATTTGGACAATGGGTTGTAGGATTTTCGCTAGTCGCGGATTTCTACCAATGGCTACCCCAATGGGAACAGTCCATAGTAAAGACAAAATTAAAGCCACAATCACCCGTAGAGCCGTAAAAATAGCCCCCGCCATTATCTGTTTCCAACCTTCTAACCCCAGGGTTTTTAATAGTAGGGCTGCTTCCCAGGTTCCCCATAACACCATAAAGGCAAATCCCCCCATAAAAATTCGCTCAATTCCTTGGGATATTGGTGATCTTTGCCGAGAATAGACTGGGGATGAACCCAAGAGTTTAACTAGGTTTTGATCAAAGTTTTGTGCTAGGGGTTTTAAAATGCGATCGCTCAATAATCTTAGGGTGGGAGAACGACGAATAAAGTCTAAAACCCACGAACTAGGCACATCTTCAGATTCTGACATTTCAAATTTAAACTTATCTGACCAGGCAATTAACGGTTGCCAAATCAAAAAATCAATGAGTATAATTACCCCAATTAAAACAAACAATCCTCCCAAAATTGCTTTGGTATTTCCCTGACCAGCTGCGGTAGCTAAAAATGAGCCCAAACCGGGTAAGCGAAAGTCCTTATCTCCTAGGGTAAAAGATTCTATCGCAATCAAGAAAAACCAACCTCCCGCCACAGACATAACACTATTCCAAATTAAACCAATCATACCCGCAGGTAGTTCTAGAGTCCAAAATCTTTGCCAAAGATTCAGACGGTAGACTTGAGCCGCTTCCATTAAATCCCGGGGAATACTCGTCAAAGATTGATAGAAACTAAAGGTCATATTCCAAACCATTCCTGTAAAAATCAGTAAAATAGCTGCTAACTCTACCCCTAATCTTTGGTCGGGAAATAGGGAAATTAAAGCTAAAACTACCCCGGGTAAAAAGGACAATACAGGAATTGACTGTAAAATATCTAGGAGCGGCAAGAGGATTTTTGCCGCTAGGGAAGATTGATAGGCACTATAGGCATAAATAAGGGTAAATCCCAAGGACAAAAAATAAGCTATAATCATTCTCAAAAGAGTCTGGAGGGTATAACTCGGTAAAGAGCTTAAATCGGTGCTAATTTTTACCGATGGTTCGTAAACTCCGACAAAATTAGATGCAGTTCTAATAATGACCAATAGAATCGCAATAATGGCAAAAATTAAGAGGGTGTCTTGCCAACGCCATTCGGTTCTTGCAATAGTATTATTATCTGGTGTTAAAGAACGAGTCATAGGCTTAATTAAACGGTTGGGCTGAATAGGTTTCCTCTAAAAATATTTCTCCCGAAGGATCATCATAACTATATAATTCGGAATAGCGTCCCCAATCAATGGCAGTGTCTAGCTGTCTTTGAGCTTCATTAGGACTAAAGTGATTTTGCAGAATATCTAAAATCAACTCCTCGGGAATACGCTGATTTTGTTTAGCCTTTAAAAGATTATAAATTTGTTGTACTAAACGGATATGGCTCAGGAGTTGAGTACGAATAATTTGCTTGCGCTCATCAATGTTTCCCTCCACAAAGCGAAAGGCAATGGGTTCGAGGTAAATATCCCCCTCTCTTAGTTCAATTAGATCCATCAATTTAGCAGATTCCACAATGGGTAAAATATCATCAACCTCTAGCTGAAGCTCTTGCCCCAAACGATATAAATCTCGATTTTGTCTGGTTTCTAATAATTCTAATAAACCCGCGATAGAACCAATTCTAACTGAGGGGAGAGATTGATATTTTTTGGATATATTTATTTGGGTTATATTCATCTTTTCCGAAGGGTCAGTATCCTCTAAGTCAGGATTTGTCATAATCTTATAAATCCGATCTACAATGGTTTGGAAATTAAAGCTTTTCCGATCTCTGTAGTGGGTTAAAGTAATGGGAAAATCAGCCCGAATGCGACCTGGATTACGCCCGAGAACAATAATTCTATCTGCTAAAATTACCGCTTCTTCAATACCATGGGTGACAATTAAAATTGACTTAGTGGGAATGCGGCGCTCTAACCAGAGGTCTAAAAGTTCAATTCTCAGGTTTTCGGCGGTGAGGACATCTAAGGCAGAAAAAGGTTCATCCATACATAACAATTCTGGCTCAACGGCTAAAGCCCTGGCAAACCCCACCCTTTGACGCATTCCTCCCGATAATTCCTTGGGGTAGGCATTTTCAAACCCGTCTAAACCAATGACATCAATCATTTCAATGGCTTTTTGTTCCCGTATTTCCGTGGGTATACCCTTGGCCTTTAGTCCTAATTCGACATTTTCTTGCACCGTTAACCAAGGATAGAGGGCAAAACTTTGAAAAACAATGGCTACCCCAGGGTTTATACCCCTCAGGGGGCGCCCATGATAGGAGATTTGTCCCTGGGAAGGAGCAATCAAACCCGCCATCATTCGCATAAGGGTAGATTTTCCTGAGCCAGAAGGACCGAGAAGTGCGATGATTTCCCCTGGACGTACTTCTAAGTCGATGTCTTCTAGGATACTGATGGGCTGTCTATTCGCCTGTTCGTAGGCTTTACCTACATTGGCAAGGGTTAATATCGGTGCTGAGGGAATTTTAGCAGCCATAGGCGATTATTTCGGCAGAATGAAGCTTGTTTTTATTCTAGATGAGTTCGATGGTAATAAAAATGCTCGAATGCCGTATCCAGAAATCTTGACAAAGCCCGACTACTTGTGATCAATTCCTTAAGATGTTGCCCTAATATACAATTGTTAAGGGAAAATGAGAAGACAATAGGCTTAATATATCTTCTTAGCCCCTCGATCCCTCATAACACAATAAAATAAAGATGAATAACAATCAACCGTCTCAGATAGGCTTATACGATCCTCAGTTCGAGCATGATGCTTGTGGTGTGGGCTTTATTGTCCAGATGAAAGGGCAAAAGTCCCATGATATTGTCGCCCAGGGTTTGACGATTTTAGTAAATTTAGAGCATCGCGGCGCGTGCGGTTGTGAGGTAAATACAGGGGACGGAGCGGGGATTTTACTGCAGATGCCCCATACGTTTCTTAAGAAAGCCGCAGCAAGGGAAAATATTGCTCTACCATCTCCTGGGGAGTATGGGGTAGGCATGATCTACGCTTCCCAAAATCCCCAGGAAAGAGCCACCAGTCGCGCCCTCTTTGCCGAAATCCTCGCCGAAGAAGGACAAACCCTGCTCGGTTGGCGGGATGTGCCGACAGATAACAGTTCCCTTGGCAATACGGCTAAAGCTAGTGAACCCTTTATGCAGCAGGTGTTTATCGGACGCAATCCTAGCATTACCGACGATCTAGACTTTGAAAGAAAACTCTATATTATCCGCAAGAGATCCCACTTCATCCGTACCGAAAAAATAGATCCCCATTGGTATCCCTCCAGTATTTCCGCGAGAACGATAGTCTATAAGGGAATGCTTACCCCGCCCCAAGTTGGACTATACTACCCCGATTTACAAGATCAGGATCTAGAAAGCGCCTTAGCCCTAGTTCACTCCCGTTTTAGCACCAATACCTTCCCCAGTTGGGAGAGATCCCACCCCTACCGCTACATTGCCCACAATGGGGAAATTAATACCCTCCGAGGTAATATTAACTGGATGCACGCCCGTCAGTCCTTACTAGAGTCGGAGCTATTTGGTGAAGACCTAAAAAAAGCTCATCCTGTGATTAATATAGATGGCAGTGACTCCACTATTTTTGACAATACCCTAGAACTATTGTACCTAGCAGGGCGATCGCTACCGCAGTCGGTAATGATGATGATCCCCGAACCTTGGACTGCCCATGAGTCGATGAGTGACGAGAAAAAAGCCTTTTACGAATACCATTCCTGTTTAATGGAGCCCTGGGATGGACCGGCATCTATTGCCTTTACCGATGGGGTACGCATGGGTGCAGTATTAGATCGCAATGGCCTACGCCCTAGTCGCTACTATGTCACCAAGGATAATCTAGTCATTATGGCATCGGAGGCGGGAGTTTTACCCATAGAGCCCGAAAGAATCGCCCAAAAGGGTCGTTTACAACCAGGAAGGATGTTCCTCGTCGATACGGAGCAGGGAAGAATTATTGCCGACGAAGAGATTAAAAACCAGATTGCCCAGGAGCAACCCTATCGCCAATGGTTAGATAAATATCTCATCGGTTTAGAGCAGTTACCCGCAGTAGCAGTGGAAAGCCCAGAAAGCCCTCCCCTAATTCAACGCCAAATCGCCTTTGGTTATACCTTTGAAGAATTGCGCTTGCTCCTTACCCCCATGGCCCGGGATGGGGTAGAAGCTATGGGTGCCATGGGAGCAGATACTCCCTTAGCCGTACTTTCAGAGCGTCCCAAACTCCTTTATAACTACTTTAAACAACTCTTTGCCCAGGTAACTAACCCCCCCATAGATTCCATTCGAGAAGAAATTATTACCTCAGCCCAGACTACCCTGGGCTCGGAAAGAAACCTCCTCCAGCCACAACCGGAAAGTTGTCAGTTAATTAAACTAAAAAGTCCCATCATTACCGATGGGGAATTGGCCAAGCTCAAGGGTATTAACCACGATGGTTTTAAAGCCATTACCTTACCCATTCTCTTTAGCCCCACCGCAGGGGTAGCAGGGTTAGAAACAGCCCTAGGGGAGATTTTCACCCGCTCCAATCAGGCCATAGACGAGGGAGTTAATCTAATTATCCTCAGCGATCGCGCAGTAGATAAAGATCATGCTCCCATTCCCGCCCTACTAGCAGTAGCGGGGCTACACCATCATCTAATTCGCTCTGGTACTCGTACCCGTGTGGGTATTGTTTTAGAATCGGGAGAGCCTCGGGAAGTTCACCACTACGCCCTATTATTAGGCTACGGTTGCGGTGCTATTAACCCCTATTTATCCCTGGAAACTATCCAGGATATGATTGCCGAGGGATCACTGGTGGGAGTGGATCTAGAAACTGCGACCAAAAACTATATCAAGTCTGCCACCAAGGGTGTGGTTAAAGTGGCTTCTAAAATTGGTATCTCTACCCTCCAGAGTTATCGTGGAGCGCAAATCTTTGAGGCCATAGGTTTAAATAAATCGGTAATAGACAAGTATTTTAGCTGGACTGCTTCCCGCATTGAAGGGGTGGATCTAGCCATAATTACCCAAGAAACCCTGCTACGTCATCACCATGCTTTCCCCGATCGGGAAGTTGGCCATACCCTAGAAGTAGGGGGGGAATATCAATGGCGTTCCGATGGTGAAGCTCATTTATTTAGTCCCCAAACTATCCACGCCCTACAACAAGCGGTCAGAGAAGGCAAGTATGAGCTATTTAAGAAGTATTCTAGCCTGATCAATGAACAGGGACAACAGTACTACCGTTTACGGGATTTATTGGCGTTTAAGGAGCGTCAATCCGTCCCCATTGAAGAGGTGGAATCGGTAGAAACCATCATGAAACGCTTTAAGACAGGGGCGATGAGTTATGGCTCTATTTCCCAAGAAACCCACGAATCCCTAGCCATTGCCATGAATCGCATTGGGGGTAAATCCAATACCGGAGAAGGAGGGGAAGATTCCGAGCGCTATACTTGGACGAATGCTGAGGGAGACTCGAAAAATAGTGCCATCAAACAAGTAGCCTCTGGGCGCTTTGGGGTGACGAGTTTGTATCTATCCCAAGCCAAGGAATTGCAAATTAAAATGGCCCAGGGGGCAAAACCAGGGGAAGGAGGACAGTTACCAGGGAAAAAAGTCTATCCTTGGATTGCCAAGGTGCGCCATTCTACCCCAGGGGTAGGACTGATTTCTCCACCTCCTCACCATGATATTTATTCCATCGAAGATTTAGCAGAACTTATCCACGATCTCAAAAATGCTAACCGCGAAGCTCGTATTAGTGTCAAACTGGTTTCGGAGGTAGGAGTCGGTACGATCGCCGCAGGAGTGGCTAAGGCCCATGCTGATGTCGTGCTAATTGCGGGCTATGATGGGGGAACCGGGGCCTCTCCCCAGACTTCGATTAAACACGCGGGTTTACCCTGGGAGTTGGGCTTGGCAGAAACTCACCAGACTTTGGTTTTAAATAATTTGCGATCGCGTATTGTCGTCGAAGCCGATGGGCAAATGAAAACAGGGCGAGATGTGGTTATCGCTACCCTCCTTGGGGCTGAGGAGTTTGGCTTTTCCACCGCACCTTTAATCACCCTCGGTTGTATTATGATGCGGGTATGTCATCTCAATACTTGTCCTGTCGGGGTAGCAACTCAAGATCCCCTCCTACGGAAGAATTTTGCGGGTAAACCAGAGTATGCAGTCAACTTTATGCGCTTTATTGCCCAGGAAGTTCGGGAAATTATGGCCGAGTTGGGCTTCCGTACTGTTAATGAAATGGTGGGGCGTACAGATGTATTGGAGCCGAAAAAAGCGATCGCCCACTGGAAAGCTAAGGGGATTGATTTAACGCCCATGCTCCATCAACCAGCAGTCACAGAAGATGTGGGGCTCTATTCTCAAATAGCTCAAGATCACGGTTTAGATACTTCTTTAGATATAACCGTCCTCCTAGACCTGTGTAAAGAAGCGATCGCCAAAGGGGAAAAAGTTAAAGCTACCCTACCTATCCGCAATGTTAACCGAGTTGTGGGAACTATTTTAGGGAATGAAATCACTAAGCGCCATTGGGAAGGATTACCGGAAGACACTGTCTATCTACATTTCCAAGGGAGTGCGGGACAAAGTTTTGGTGCCTTTATACCCAAGGGTGTCACCCTAGAGTTAGAGGGGGATGCTAATGACTATGTGGGCAAAGGTTTAAGCGGCGGTAAGATTATTGTCTATCCCGATCAAGCCTCTACCTTTGTCTCTAGTGAAAATGTCATCATCGGCAATGTGGCTTTCTATGGTGCTACCAGTGGGGAAGCCTATATTAATGGCATCGCAGGGGAACGCTTTGGAGTGCGTAACTCTGGGGTGAATGCAGTGGTGGAAGCTGTGGGCGATCATGGTTGTGAGTATATGACGGGGGGAAAAGTCGTGATCCTCGGGAACACTGGGCGCAATTTCGCCGCCGGGATGAGTGGGGGAGTTGCCTATATTCTGGACGAAGTAGGGGATTTTCCCACCCGTTGTAATACCCAAATGGTAGGATTGGAAAAACTCGAAGATCCCGAAGAAATCGCTGATTTACAGGAGATGATCCAAAAACACGCCAACTATACCCAAAGCATTCAGGCCAAGACTGTCCTAGCTAACTGGGAGTCCCTTGTGCCGAAATTTGTCAAGGTAATGCCGAAAGATTATAAACGGGTATTACAAGCCATTCAGGAAGCTCTCCAGTCTGGTTTAAGTGGGGATGAGGCCTTGGCTGCGGCTTTTGAGGCGAATGCCAAGGATGTAGCCCGCATTGGCGGCAGTTAATCCACTGCATCCTGTAGGACAGGCATCTTGCCTGTCTCTTCTTGCCTGTCTCTTCTTGCCTGTCTCTTCTTGCCTGTCTCTTCTTGCCTGTCTCTCCAGAAATCAGGCGCTTAAGCCTGAACTACCAGGACAAAATCTTAAATGTGGTCGATGTCTAATTTTTTCTAAAAATCTGCCAGCAGGGCTAAAAAACTGTCTTCTAAATCATATCCCCAAAGTTGTGCTAGGGATTTGAGGCGAAATTGGCTAGAGATTCCCTGCTTTTTTAACCAATCATGGAGCATAAAAATTTTCCCCATGACAAAGATTTCTAACGCTTCGGGGTTGTATTGAATCCCTTCACTACGATGGAATTGGTGGGGTACAAGCATAGCAGTATAACGGGCTAAATCCCCAGATTTTGGCTCTAAAAGGCAAGGAATCCAGGGATAAACGGCATCCAGACGGACAAACCAGAGCCGCACTTCGGGAATCTCCGAAAGCTCTCTGGTGTCGAGTTCCCCTCGCGGATAGTTGATATCAAACTGCAATTTCTGCTCGTAGGTTAGGGGTTCCTTAGTTTCGGAAAGTAGCTCTGTCACCGGAGATAAATCTAGATTGTGAAGATGAGATGGGGTTAAAGGGATAATAACAGCCATGATATTTTTAAAGATTCTCCTTGGGAGGAGGTGGACTTTGGGGTAAAGTTAGGGTAAATTGGGTGATGTGGCTTGAGGATGTTGGGTCAGGGTTGCTAATCACTTCAATTGTACCCCCAAGCAGTTTCACTAACCCATCCACCAGAGCCAATCCGATGCCGATGCCGGGTACGCTTCCCGTTACTCCTTCTCCCCGTTTAAAGGCTTGAAAAATTAAAGGTATTTCCGCCTCAGGAATCCCTTGACCCCTATTAATGACCCCGATACTAAGGGTGGGTTCCTTGGCTTCTTGCTGATTTTGGGAAAAGACTTTCAGGGAAACTGTTGTCCCGGAATGAGAAAAGTTACCGGCATTGGTTAACAATTCTTGGAGAATTGCTCTCAGGTGTTGGCAATCGGTTTTTATGCTCGGTAGGGGATGGCTAATCTCTTCTGCAATACACAGATTTTTCCGCGGGTTCTCTGCCCATTGTTCCCGAAAAGATGTTGTCAATTCTTGAATCAGACTTTCTAAATAAAGGGTTTGCGGATAAACAGTCAATTCTTGGGATTTTAATTGTTGGAGAGTTACAATGTGATTGATCAGTTCATTCAGATTCCCCCATTCCTCGCGCAAAATTCTCTGGAATTGTTCCACGACGGAAGGGGATAAGCCTCTTTCCCTTTGGAACAGTCCGTCCATGGCCATTTTCATACTGGCTAGGGGATTGCGGGCTTTGTCACTAATGATGGCAATAATTTCATCCTTCATTTCGCTAAGTTTTCGCTCTTCCTCCAATTGCCTGCGAGTTAAATCGTAGAGCCGTTTGACTAGGGGAATGACAGAGTTGATGTTTCCCTGGGAAAGCACGGTAGGATTGGGTATCGGTTCTATGACTTTTTTGGTTACTAGGGTAAAGGCGATCGCCAGTTGATCACGAATTTCCTTTAACAGGTCAGCTTCTTGATCTGTCCATTCATGACTCTGGGCTAATCCTAATAAAATTAGACCATTGGCCTGGCCCTGAAATTCAGTTCTCACGCCCAAAATAGCCTTGACAGGAATTGACCAGTTTGAGGAATCGGCAAGCTCCGCTATAGCTACTACACCATCCACCATCCAGAGATCTTGAATAATAGGATCGGACAAGAATTGTACATTGAGATGGAAGATTGACCCAGAAGCATGCCAAAAACCTGGTGCCAAGCTGTCTAGGCTTTTTTTATCGGCTAACACGAGACAAAAATCCCCGTTGAAGCCCGTCCCTATCTTTTTGGACAATTCCTCAAGTAGGGTTTCTGGGTTATTATGCGTACAAATGAGTGTGAGAATTTCCCTTGGCAAATTAATCATAGACTTAAATGGTTTTATTCATTGAGTTTTATTTAACTGTCCTATTTTATATTGCCCAGAATCTATAAACAGTTATCTATTTTTCCAAGCCCCAAATCTACAGCAATGCGATGACTACAGGCGAATCCTGAAAAGGCCACAGCATTTAGGCCTTGACCTGGAAATGTACTATCTCCAACGCAGTATAACCCCGCAATTGCCGTCCGATTAAAAGGCATTCCCAACAGTCCGGGTAATTTTCGCCGGGGAATCGGTCCGTAGCTGCCTTGATCTCTGCTCAAAAAACGGCGATGGGTACGGGGCGTTCCTATTTCTTGATAGTCTAACCCCCCAGAAAGAGCCGGGAAAATTGCCTCTAATCTCTGGATAAGTTGAGCCGCATCGGCCTCTTTTTTATTTTGGTAATCCCCAGGGGATAGTCCCTCCCAGGCTTCCATAGAGCTAGGGGTAAAAGTATGAATTATCTGATATCCAGGGGGAGCTAAACTAGGATCTAGCAGGGTAGGAATGGAAACAAAGATCGTTCCCTGTTCTTTTTCTAGGTTTTGCCAGTCTTCTAGGAGAATATGATGACACTCGGTTCCTGGGGGTAAAACTTCAGCCTTAACTCCTAGGTGCAAATTTAAGAAACTAGGGGACTTTTCATAGCGTTTTTGCCAGCGTTTTTCCTTGTCCGGCATGGCTTCTGGGGGAAGTAGTTTCTCAAAGGTATCCCAACGGGTGGCGTTAGAAACAATGCGTCGGCCACGGTATTCCTTCCCCGTTACCAGTTTTACCCCCACTGCTGCACCATTTTCTAAGATAATCTCTTTCACCCTGGCTTTGTACTGGATTTCACCTCCCATTTTTTCGAGCCCGAGGACTAATTTTTGGGCTATCTCACCTACCCCACCCTGGGGATAATTAATACCACCATAATGGCGATCGCTAAACACCATACCCGCGTTAATCATGGGGGTTTTATCGGCATTTACCACGGACCAACAGTAACATTCCATATCAATAAACTTGAGTAGATCCGGGTCTTTAATATAGCGTCGGGCTATATCTCCCGCATTTTGGGGCAAATATTTAACCAAGCCCAAACAAGCCAAGGGATGCTGGAAAAACACCCGCAGCAGATAACGAGGTTCCTCTAAAGAGAGCAACTCCATGGCATTGAGACAATTAAACACCCGCCAACACTCACCATAAAAACCGCGTATTCCCTGGGCTTCCTGGGGAAAATAGGCAATTAGTTCCTGTAAAAATTTTTCGTAATCCCGATGAACCTTTAAATCCAGTCCCTGGGGGAGATGATAATGGATTTGTACGGGATCTGGAATAGTTTCTAGGTTCATCTGTACCGATTCTAGGGCGCGGGTTAGGAGGTTAGTCGTCCCTTTTTTCCCAAACCCAAAAATCATGGATGCACCCACATCAAAATGATACCCTTCTCGCTCAAAATATCCCGCACTTCCCCCTGGTATTACATAGCTCTCTAAAACTAATACCCTTGCTCCTTTTCGGGCTAATTGGGTCGCTGTGACTAAGCCACCAATCCCTGCACCAATGACAATAACATCATATTTTCCCAATTGCATAATGTTCCTTAAAAGATCCTTTAATTATTATTAAAATCTAATCGGGTACTCCCTTGATCATCGGTCCGAGATATTTTTGCAAGTAGGGGGAAAAAACCTCGTAAATCAGAGTTAATGGCTGTCTATCGTGCCAAAATAGGTAATGTCTCCCCCAAAAGGGTCCTTTTTCTTCAAAAGCTGCCTCTAAAAATGGGGAGTGACCATGATAAATCCCCTGTATATCTCGATATAACTCCGTATGTAACCTAGAAAGACTTTCCCAAATCGGTAGGGAGCGATTTTCCAAGTACTCATCCACTTGACTTGCTTCCCACCAAGAAGCAGCATAGGCTAGTCTTTGCCCTGAAGCTGTCCGCAACCAAACTTGACGGCGTAATCTAGGACCATTAATGCTTTGTATTTGACTAGGTGCCCCATCCGATTCTCTGCCGATAATAGACATATCTATAACATCCACTTCCGTCGATTCCCCCGTTAGTAATTTCAGATGGCGAGTGGGAGAACCATCCCCCAATAAAAGTATTTGCCAAGGTGGGGCTAATTGACTATGGGGAAGTCCTTGCTTTACCACTGCTTCTCCTCCTTGCCAGAGTAGGGAAAGAGAGTTCCAAGATGTTGAAGATGGGCGGGTGGAGGTCATACTAAATCCTATTAAATAACCATCTTATCGTGAGGACAAGGCAGGAGGCAGTTTAATCGGTAGAAAACTAAATTTATAGTGCCACTGATTACCTGGATTTGAGGTCACTGCTTGTTTACAAAACTTAATACTTATTCATAGTCCATGATAACAGAATTTTCTATATTCAGGTTCTTTGACAATTTAGTTAGTGATTAAAGACACATTTTCGCTAGAATGGAGTGAGGAAGAAGGTTTTAGTAAATCCCGATCCTGGAAAAATTTTAAAAAATATGTAATCAATTGAATCAACTGGTTGCGGGGATTGGCGGGTATGAGAATCTTAGTCCTAAGTTGGGAATTTCCTCCGAGATTGGTGGGGGGGATAGCTCGTCACGTCGCAGAGTTGTACCCAGAAATTGTCAAACTAGGCTATATCGTTTATTTAATCACCATTGAATTTGGCCAAGCTCCAGCCTACGAGCTAGTAGATGGGATTCACGTCCATCGCGTACCGGTCGCCCCAGGCCATGACTTTTTTCATTGGGTGGTTAACATGAATGAGAGTATGGGGTACCATGCTAGTAAATTGATCGCCGAAGAAGGTAAATTTGATCTCATCCACGCCCATGACTGGTTAGTAGGGGATGCGGCGATCGCTCTCAAGCACAACTTTACCATACCCCTAGTGGCTACCATCCACGCTACGGAATACGGCCGCTACAATGGGTTACACAACGATACCCAGCGCTATATTGCCAGTAAAGAGGGATTGCTGGCCTATAATGCTTGGCGAGTTATTGTCTGTACTGCCTATATGCGCCATGAGATCCATCGTTTCCTGGGAACTCCTTGGAATAAAATAGATGTGGTCTACAACGGCATTAGGCCAGAAAAGAAACACCGACACCCGGATTTTGATTATTGGGGTTTTCGTCGTCGTTTTGCCGCCGATAATGAGAGAATTGTCTACTATGTTGGACGCATGACCTACGAAAAGGGTTTATCAGTTTTACTGAGGGCGGCGCCGAAGGTTCTCTGGGAAATGGGAGGCTTTACCAAGTTTGTCCTAGTTGGTGGCGGTAATACCGGTCATTTACAACATCAAGCTTGGAGTCTAGGTATTTGGGAGCAATGCTACTTCACGGGATTCATGTCGGATGAGGATTTAGATAAATTCCAAACCGTGGCCGACTGTGCTGTCTTTCCCAGTCTTTATGAACCCTTTGGCATTGTAGCCCTAGAAAGTTTTGCTGCTAGGGTGCCGGTGGTTGTCTCCAATACGGGAGGTTTTCCAGAAGTAGTTAGACACACCCAAACAGGGATTGTCACCATGGCTAATAATCCCGACTCCCTCGCCTGGGGTATTTTGGAGGTGTTGAAAAATCCAGGCTATGGACAATGGTTAGTAGATAATGCCTACCAAGACCTAGAGAAACGTTTTAGTTGGCCGAAACTAGCCGAACAAACGGCAGCAGTCTATGGTTTGGTTTTACATGAACGGGATGAGGTTCGCTGGTTTTAGGACTCTTTGGGCTTATTGAGTAATCCCCAGAAGAAAATCACGACTATCGCCCCCAGAACCGCAAAAATCAGACTTGGCAAGCTCAAAACCCCCGCCACAGCCGCAATGCCAGCAGTACCGATCAGAATCTGAGCCAAATAGCCGCCGACAATAGCTCCCACAATTCCGAGGATGATGGTTGCCAGCAGGCCTCCCCCTTGGGCGCCTGGGTAAAGGAATTTACCAATTGAACCCGCAATTAGGCCTAAAACCAGCCACGTTAATAATTCAATCATAAACAATTTTCCTATCCTGTACGTCTTTCTAGGTTAGGGGTAAATGACTAAAAGAGCAACAAAAATTTACAATTAGAAAACTTCCAGCACTTATGCTCTAGGGGCGATCGAAGGTTAAATCAGCGGCATTATTGCAATTAGTATCATAATCCCAATTTCTATTGGGTGCTTTCTCAGGATAAACCACTAAGTAATCCTGTCTATATATCATAGATCAGTATAGGAAAATAGGATAAGATCAATGAAGATGATTCGACTCATGCACGCTAAACTCCATCGGGTACAGGTGACAGAGGCTAATGTCGATTATATCGGTAGTATTACCATAGACCAAAATTTATTGGAATTGGTCGGTATTTTACCCCTAGAGGAAGTGGATATTGTTAATCTCAACAATGGTCAGCGTTTTTCCACCTACGTCTTTCCAGGAGAACCAGGTTCGGGATACGTTTGTCCCAATGGGGGGGCGGCTCTATTATGTCAACCAGGGGATCTTTTAATTATTTATGCCTATGAGCATTGCGATCGCCAAACGGTTTTAAGCCAAGGTCATACAGCTAGGGTTTTAGTAGCCGATGGGAAAAATCGTTGCCAAGACTTGTTTCTACAAACCCTCACCCCCCAAGCTCAGGGTACGGGAGTGGACTTTACCAACCAAAAACAAGAGAGAGGCATCAGACACTGACACCCCTCCATCGCTTTTTTAATATATTTAGGATCTTTATCTGGGCTGATCCCATTTGTAAACTATGTATAGTTTTCCATGACTTTTGTTAAATTGCCGATTTCTTAATTATTTCTTTAGGGAAACCCCCAACCTTTGGGAAAACCAAAACTCGAAATTACGGGTTAAATGGCTCGGGGAGAAGGCTTTGAGAGCAATTATCGGTTCGACGAGGATCGTAAATAAACCCAGACGATTTCCCGCCAAGACATCGGTAAAGAGGCGATCGCCTACCATGGCTACCTGATGGGCTGGCAAGTTCATTTGTTCTAGGGCTTGACGAAGTTTACGACGGGAGGGTTTAACCGCACCGATAAAATAGGGTAAATCCAAGGAACGAGCAATGGAGCCAATACGATGTTCATTGGTATTATTGCTAACAAGGCAGATGGGAACCAGGAGACGGATGGATGCTACCCAGGTATTTAACAGGGGTGAAACTGCAGATTCAGTCGCAGAAACTAGGGTTTCATCCACATCTAAGATCAATCCCCGCAGTTGGTGATGGGTCAGCAGTTGTGGGGTCAAATGAAGGATGGTATCGCCTAAAATCAAATCAGGCTGGAGGATTTTGGCCTTAGTCATTTTTTTGCTTGAATCACTTGTAAACTTCCCCCTAAAGAGAGAGTTTTTTGGCAGTCTTTAAATCCTACCTTGTTTAAGTCCTCGACCAAATCCATTTTGAGCAATTCCCAGGCCGTCTGAGTTTCAAACAAAGCCATAAATATCGCCAAGGGTGGCCAAAAAATTACCATGGTGGGGGTATGGAAATCAATAAAGGCAAAAACCCCCCCAGGCTTTAAAACTCGATAGACTTCTCGGAAAATGGCTGCTAATTCCCCCCGGTTCATCTCATGGAGAGCAACACTGGTGTGAACTAGGTCAAAGGTGCGATCGCCAAAGGGTAGTTCTTGGGCTAGTCCTTGGATATACTGGGCTTGGGGAACTGCTGACTGAGCGCGAGCTAGGGCGACAGGGGAGATATCTAGCCCCGTACAACGCCTGGAAATCTCCGCTAGGTATTGGGTAGTTTGTCCCCCCCCGCAGCAGAGATCCAAAATCTCCGTATCTGAGTTCAAGGTTAACCCCCCTAAAGCCAAGGTACGAAAGCGACGCTCCCCCCCTACTCCCAAGGAGGCGAGACGAGAAATGCCATCGTATAGCCATGGGTACTCATAACTCCATCTTCTTAAAATTGTAGCCAATCCATAACCTCTGTTACTTGTATTAACCTTTTAGCCAATATATTGTTAAACTTGGTAAAGAATCTGAAAATTATATCAAGCTGTTATTCCTATGGATCGCGTTGGGGTTCTTTTATTAAACTTGGGTGGGCCAGATCGTTTAGAAGACGTGCGCCCCTTTCTATTTAATCTTTTTTCCGATCCGGAAATTATCCGTTTACCCATTAAAGGGCTACAAAAACCCTTAGCTTGGTTGATTTCTACCCTCAGATCCGGAAAATCCCAGGAAAACTATCGGCAAATCGGCGGCGGTTCTCCCCTGAGAAAGATTACCGAAGCCCAAGGGGAAGCCCTGGAATTGAAACTGAAAGAAGTGGGGCAAGACGTTAAGATTTATATCGGTATGCGTTACTGGCACCCTTTTACCGAAGAAGCGATCGCCCAAGTCCAAAAAGACGAGATTACCAAACTCGTCGTCCTCCCCCTCTATCCCCAATTTTCCATCAGTACCAGTGGCTCTAGCTTTCGGGTACTAGAGGAAATGTGGAGCGAAAACACGCACCTAGAACAGATTCAATATACCCTAATTCCCTCCTGGTATAACCAGACGCAATACCTAGAAGCCATGGCCGATCTGATTAGCCAAGAATTGACCCAGATGGCCAATCCCGATCAAGTACATATTTTCTTCAGTGCCCACGGTGTTCCCCAAAGCTATGTAGACGAAGCAGGAGATCCCTATCAACAGGAAATCCAAGAATGTACTCGTCTGATCATGGCCACCCTCAACCGTCCTAATCAGCATACCCTGGCCTATCAAAGTCGAGTCGGTCCAGTAGAATGGCTCAAACCCTATACCGAAGATGCCCTGAAGGAGTTAGGAGAGCAGGGAGTCAAGGATTTACTGGTTGTACCAATTAGCTTTGTCTCGGAACACATTGAAACCCTCCAGGAAATTGATATAGAGTACCGAGAAATTGCTGAGGAGGCAGGGATACACAATTTTCAGCGTGTACCCGCCTTAAATACCCATCCCCTCTTTATTGATTCCCTATCCCAACTGGTGCTCAAGTCCCTAAAGGATGCTCCTACCACCTTTGATCAGGTGATTCGTCCCAATAAAAATATGAAAATGTACCCCCAAGAGAGTTGGGAATGGGGACTATCAACTTCTGCTGAGGTTTGGAATGGACGCTTGGCAATGCTAGGGTTTATCGCCCTGATTGTTGAGATCATTAGTGGCAATGGTCTTTTACATTTTGTGGGACTTCTATAGCAGGCAGGTGTTAGATGTACCTCAGTAGCTTAGGAAAAGCTCTATAAACTTCGCTATTAGGGTAAATTAAGAACAAAATACCAACGTGAGGAATCCCCCATGGCTGACACCATCAAACTAATTGCCTTTGCCGGTAGCGCGAGGAAAGACTCTTTTAACAAAAAACTGATCAAACTGGCAAGACTTGGGGCTATAGCGGAGGGGGCGGATGTCACCTATCTGGATCTCAAAGACCTACCTATACCCCTATTCGATGAGGATTTAGAGGCCGAGAATGGCTTACCCAAAAATGTCATCACCTTCAAAACCCTCCTCAAAGAACACCAAGGATTTTTAATCTCCTGTCCAGAATACAATAGTTCCATAACTCCCCTATTAAAAAACGCCATAGATTGGGCTTCTCGTCCGGCACCTGGTGAAGCATCTCTGGCTTGTTTTCGTGGCAAAACGGCAGCCCTCATGGCCACTTCCCCAGGAGCCTTGGGAGGACTGAGGGGACTAGCTCCTGTTCGTTCTATACTGGTAAGCATTGGGGTTTTTGTCATTCCGGATCAAAAAGCCATTGGTTTTGCCAGTCAAGCTTTTACTGAAGATGGTAATTTAAAAGACCCAGAACAAAATCAAGCGATTCTAAGAATTGGGGCTAAACTAGTGCAAATAACTCGAAAACTCAACAGTTAATTTTTCTTTGCCGATTGAAAATCACGGTAGCTTTTCTCAACCAATTCTATTAAATCTGGATTAGATTTAGCCCAAGTTTCTCGGTTGGTACGAATTTGTTGGAGTTCTTGTTCAATGTTTTCTGGCGTTATCAACACGCCAAAATCTTGGGGAACTTGGGTACTATCGTTTTTTCCCATAATGCGTTCGAGAATCCTATTACCTATAGAGGGTTTATAGTGGGAATCGTCAACATAGTTATCCATTCTATCTTGAATGGCCTCTGTAGTAATGCTGTTGTAGCCAGAAAAGTCCCAAACTGGTGTGACTTTAACAATTTCTCTTTTCCAGTCTTCCAGTACATCCCATCTCTTAGTAGTCCTAACTGCTTCCCAATTAACTGCATGGGAGGGAGAGATAAAAACAATTAACTCTATGTTATTTTTCTGACAAAGCTCTACTATTTTTCTGAAATCATCTAAAAAATTTTGCGAGAGTTCATAGTTATTATGAAAGGAAAAGTATACCCCCAAGGACTGCTTCACTCTCCACTTGGTATTGCCATCATTCATATTTCTGTTTGGCCTAAAGCCATTGTCCCCATACCCATCCTTTAAGTCCTGGACTTTTCTACTAGCGGCAATAGTTTTTTGACTAGCATCAACTGCATCTATTGAAAATAAAGAATTGATTAAATCTGAAACAATAATAGTATGCTTTCCTAGGCGGTTTTCTGAAAAAGTTGCTTGATTTTTCAAGTTCTGATTAAACATAAAAAAATCAATCCCTAAGATAACTTTTTTGAGTTGATCTTGGTTAGCGATCGCGTGTTCCAAATAACGTCTGACCTCGTACATATTTGGTCCATTTATCGCTAGATTATAAGCTGGTTGTTCTGCCGACAAACTAGGAGAAGATGGGTCAATTCCCTGTTTAGTTCTCGAAGAGCCGATAATCAGAGTTTTGATGGGTTTATTCCGAATAACATCTAAAGCTCTATAGAGTCTATCATTATTATCTTGGAGAGGTTTTTCATGATTGACCCCCAAAAAATCCGGCGTATTAAATACATCGTAGGGATCAATTAGGTAGTTAAATATTCCCACTGCTGCAACAGGTATAAGAGCAGACAATAACAAAATAAAATAATAACTTAAGTAATTACTTTTTTTAGGAAATGTTCGAGTCTTTGTCTGTAATGCTTGGGATAGAGTCATGGCTACTGATTTAAGTTACTGCCGATTGTCAAAGGTATCCTAGCCCATTTTACCCAAAAAAGCAATGTAACGTTTCCTAATCTACTTAGGTACATCTAACACCTGCCTCCTGCCCCCTGCCTGATCCTAGAGATAAACTAGGTAATCAAAGCGGATTTAGGGATGATTAATTTTGTCCCAATTCCAGTAAAGTCCATTCCCAAACCAAACGAGACTGGACATAACTCAGGAGAGTCTGCTTGGTTTTTTCTAGGCATTCTAATGCCCTTTGATTGTGATGGTTATGCCAATAATAGTATTGCAGATAATCAACCAACCAAAGTTGGGTTTCCGTTTCTAACTCTTGGCTGATGATTTTAGCCAATTCCAAAAGTTTTAAAGGTGGGGACGGTAAATGAGTTAGAGAGTTGCGTAAACCTTCAGGGATAGTTTGCCACAATTCGTAAGCAATTATCGCTTCCCCAGGGCTACCTTGGGCAATTTCCATTAACTCGGGATGTTCTAAGATATGTTTATGCCCTTTCTGCTCTAGTACCTGGGCGGTTTCGGCCTGGGAAAGTCGATAAAAAGGAATGGTATGACAACGGGAAACCAAAGTCGGTAACAGGGAATCCGTACTAGGAGCAATGAGGATCAAAGTCGCTATTCCTGGCTCCTCTAGGGTTTTCAGGAGAGCATTGGCTGCTCCCTCCGTCATGGTTTGGGCTTCCTCTATCACCACTACGGAGCGACAAGCTTCTAGGGGAGGATGACTGAGAAAATGGGCAATCTCTCGAATTTGTTCAATGCGGATTTGCGGGGGAGCTTTGCGCTTTAAACCCTGGGCTTCTGCTTCCTGGGCGGTTAAAAGTTGACCTTGGTGCAGGTAGGTAGGTAGGATAGACAAAACATCCGGGTGATTTCCGTCCTGCGCCCGTTGGCGATAACGAGCTTGCTGCTCTGGTGGTACTCCATGACAAATAAGCTCTTGGGTGAAACTTTTAGCCATTAAACTCCGTCCTATGCCCAAGGGACCCGTAAATAGGTAGGCTGGAGCGATACAATTGGCTTTAAGGGCCTGTTGTAGTAGTTCAATCGCTTGCTGTTGGCCGATGAGAGAAAACCCCGTCATTTTAAGTTATTATCAAAATTCTTTGATTCGTAGTAGGATACTCAATTATATGGCTCGTTATATCTGTTCGTATTTGGTAAAAGTACCTTTAACCGAATTAAAGCCCATGCTAGATGAAGTCTTGGAGAATTGTCAGTTTGAGGTAATTTATCAAACCCTTGACTATATAATGGGTAGAGAGATCCCCGGCAAGGTCAATTTTTCCAAATTAGTAACCGTGGAAGTCTTAATTGATAGTACCACAGCTAGGGAGAAAGAAGTGCAGGTAAATCTAGTAGTTAAAAATGATGAACTACCTCTGCAAACCAATAACCACTGTAGTCAAATTTTTGAAAGATTACAACAGATTTTATCGGAAGATCACCAGTGGCAATTAATTGCTAAGGTTCCCGTCTAATTTCGGTATCCTCCATCATCATTATAACGGTATAACAATAGGGAGTTTGTCACCACTAAAACCGAGCTACCCGCCATAAAAGCCGATGCTAAGGCTGGATTCAAAAGTATGCCAAAAGATGGTAAGAGGATACCTGCGGCAATGGGAATAGCAACAATATTATAGCCCAAAGCCCAGACCAGATTTTGGCGAATCGTTCCCAGGGTCGCTAAACTCAGTTGTATTGACGATATTACATCGGACAGGCGATCGCGTACTAAAACAATTTGCGCCGTTTCCATGGCTACCTCCGTACCCCCTCCGAGGGCAATACCAACATCCGCCTGGGCTAGAGCCGGTGCGTCATTAATGCCATCCCCCACCATGGCGACAACTTGCCCGCTATCTTTTTGTAAAGATTGAATGATACTGGCTTTTTCCTGGGGGCGTACCTGGGCAAAAACTTGGTCGATATTCAGTTGGTGGGCTATGGATTCGCCGACTTCTTGGCGATCGCCCGTTAGGATAACTACCTTTAAACCCCAATTTTGCAGTTGCTTAATAGTCATAAGAGCATCAGTACGCAGGGGATCTTCTAAGGCGATCGCCCCTTGATAAAGGCCATCTATGGCTAAATAAACGAAAATATGGGGAGATTGCTCCTTTAAGTCGGGAATAACGACCCCATTACCCCCTAGCCAAGCCAGATTACCCAATAAAACTAATTTACCCTCAATTCTAGCAGAGACACCAAGACCCGCCTCGGTATAGAAGTCTTGGGCTGCCAGCAGAGTTAAATCTCGATCTTTAGCCGCATTAACAATCGCCCTAGCGAGGGGATGATGGGTTCCCTGTTCAACGGAAGCGGCCCATTGCAATAACTCACTTTCCCCCAAATCCCCTACCGGAGTACAGTCTATAACTTGAGGATGTCCCTCGGTAAGAGTGCCTGTTTTATCAAAAACAATAGTTTTGATCCGTTGTACCTTTTCTAAAACCTCTCCCCCTTTAATTAATAAACCCTTTTCGGCACCTACACTGGTTCCGACTAAAATGGCGGTGGGAGTGGCTAAACCCAGGGCACAGGGACAGGCAACTACTAGAACCGCAATGGCTAGTTTTAGGCTTAAAATTAGGGGGGAAGTAATACCCTGCTCTAAAACCCCAGGGAAAAGCCTAACCCCGAAGCTGTACCAGAAAATAAAGGTAACTAGAGCAAAAGTAATCACCAAGTAGGCAAAATAACCCGCTACCTGATCTGCTAACTTTTGGATCGGGGCTTTATGGGTTTGGGCATTTTCAACGGAGACGATAATTTGCCCCAGGGTGGTGTCTTGTCCAATACTTTGAGCTTGTATGGTTATAACCCCAGACAGATTCAGAGTACCGGCACTGACAGCATCTCCCACCTCTTTCGTGACAGGGAGAGATTCCCCCGTTAGTAGAGATTCATCGAGGCTAGTTTTTCCCCTGACTATTTCCCCATCTACGGGAATTTTTTCCGATGGTAATACCCGTAACCATTCCCCACGCTTCACTTGTTCGACTGGTATAGCAATACCATCCACATTTTCGGGATTACCGATTAAATAAGCTGTGGGTGATTGCAAAGAAAGTAAGGCTTCTAGGGATGCAAAAGCGCGATTGCGAGATCCGGCTTCTAGGGTTCGTCCCAGGAGAATAAACCCCAATAACATTACCGGCTCATCAAAAAAGCATTCCCATCCCAATTGGGGAAATAACCAAGCTATACAACTGGCAAGATAGGCACTACCTGTCCCTAACATAACTAAACTATTCATATTTGGCATTTTGTTGGCCAATCCCCGCCAACCATCCCGAAAAATCGGCGCCCCTGGGATTAAAAGGGCCAAGGTGGCTAAAGTCCAGTGAAAGCCTTGGTGGTGCAGGAAGGGTAGGGATGGAACTCCTAAATGGTGTAAATGCCCCAAACTGGAGAGAATTAATAATACTAAGGCTATGAGTAGGTTTTTTCGCTGCTTATCTGCTTCTGCTTGTCTTTGGGAGATGCGATCGCGTCTTATAGTGGATGCAGCCCTAACTTGGGAGGGAAAACCCAAGGCGGTTAGTTTATCGGCGAGGATTTCCGGGGTAAGTAAAGCAGGGTTATAGCCAACCACAGCCACCTCCGTCACTAAATTGACATTGGCGGTACTAACCCCCGTATTTTCCTGTAATTGTCTTTCCACGGCGCTCACACAGCCCGCGCACTTCATTCCCTGTACGTCTAGGGTAGCGGTTTCTAGGGGCAGGATGGGGGAGAGTTGTACCATTTTTAAGCACCCCCCGCATTTAACCAGAGCCAGCCTAATAAAATAGCCACTGATGCCCCAATTAGGGTATTAATGACATTCACCAATTCATTAGTTAACCATTCCCATCGAGACTGCAAAGTCGCTCCAATTAAACTTTCTAAATTAGTGGCAACAAAGGCCGCAATAATACACCAAACCACCCCCATTAAAGAAATCAGTCCCAAAGCCCAGGCTAAAAGAGAGATAAACCCCGAAGCCACCAACCCCGCTAGGGTACCCTCTAAACTAATGGCCCCTTCTGTTCCCCTGGGAACACTTTGTAGGTTAGTAATTAAAAAAGTGCTTTTTCCGTAGGCTTTGCCGACTTCACTGGCGGTTGTATCGGAGAGCTTGGTACTAAAACTGGCTACATAACCCAAAACTAGCAGAGATGGCCAGGGAGAACCCAGAAAAAGCGATAAAACCGCACAAATTGCCCCAGATAAAGCAGAGCCCCAGACATTTTCAGGACCCCTTATTCCTGAACGTTTTTCCGCAATTCCCCTGGCTTCCTTTTCCGCCATGCCAATACGGGTAACAACCGAACCAATTAGGAAATAAAACAAAACAACCCCATAACCTCGCCAACCCAAGGTGCCCCAGACTAATACCCCTAAAATCCCTGCATGGAAGTAACCGGCAGGGGTTAGTAATTTTTTGGGGAGGAGGAAAGCGATAGCGAGCAGGAAAGAATTGAGGGCGATCGCTATTAGCCAGGGATTTGATAGCATATATTTAGCCTTCTACGGTCAATATTAGGGGCTGAGACTGCTTAAGTTCAATTTTAATGTTGATCGCTCCTTCTTTTTGTAGGTCTTCGACGTAACCATCCTGATGGGCTGCGGCTTCCTGGGAACTGTCAAAGGGTCCAAAATAATATAAGCAAGGAGGATTTTCTGTCGTCACCTCTGCCCACCAAGGTAGGGAGGATACTAGGGTAAGGGGCTTAATACTTATAATTTTACCACCAAGTCGGGTGATCCTCTCCATGGTTTGGCTCATGCGATCGCCAGGAACCTTCAAAACCGTACTACTATAACGCCTGGGAGAGATGGGATTAACGGCTCCCTGGGGACTAGGAAAAACCACTTCGTAGAGGAAGATACGACTTCCTAGGGAGGTGAGGCTTGTTTGAATCATAGGGGAACTTAAATTTGATTTCATCTTTCCGCCCTCCGGTCGACTCGCGCTTTAGCGCTGGGAGGAAAGGAG
>JBBAUO010000045.1:0-36147 GCA_040398185.1 Microcystaceae cyanobacterium
TGATCCCTACAGATGCGCGGACGTTGAAGGTAGGGACTGCCGCGAAGCGTTCAATTGCGTTGGGATCTGTTTCATGCTCAACGGGCTGAGGCGGAAGTTTTGGAGGGGATTCGTCAATATGTGGCAGGTTGAGATTTTAGGGGAGTTGGAGACTTTGCTTAGTTGAGGTATTGGGTGCTACAGTTTGCTATGCCAGTACCTAGGGAAAATAGGAAATGTTTCCTTTAACCCAACAGCAAATCAATGAAACCGCGCATTATCGTTTGTGGACTTGGCCGCACCGGGTATAAAATTTTTCAGCTACTCAAACAACAGGGAGCGGCGGTAATCGGGATTAGCGATCGCCCTATTACCTGTGAATACAATCAACAGATTATCATTGGGGAATTGCGTTCGGCTCAAACCCTGATTAATGCGGGACTAAAAACAGCCCATACCTTGGTATTAGTCAATGACGATGATGCTATAAATTTAGCTATTTTAACGCAATCTCGCCTAATTAACCCGCGTATTCGTATAATTAACCGTATTTTTAACGAAACCCTAGGAGAAAGACTAGACTACACCCTACCGGATCATGTGAGTATGAGTGTATCTTCTTTATCCGCGCCGATTTTTTCCTTTGCCGCCCTGGGGAATCAAGCGATCGGGCAACTAAAACTCCACAACCAGACTTGGCCTATCCAAGAAATTATTATTGATGAAAACCACCCTTGGCTAGGCTTACCCCTGTCTGAACTTTGGGACGATACCTCGAGGATGCTAATTTATTATCTGAGTGCAACCGAAGAAATAGATTTAGTTTCCGCCGTAGTCGCGGGAAAGCAACTGCAAAAAGGGGATCATGTAATTTTGGGAACAAAGCCTACCGTTAGGGTAAAGCGTCGCTTAGTGATCGGCAAATTTTGGAAAGCAATTACTAATTTAGGGAAATATCAGCAATATGTTCGCCCTGTTACCCTAGTAGCCATGACGTTGGTATTGATGATCTGTATGGCTACCCTCACCTACGTCAGTGTCAATTATAAAATTTCCCTAGTGGATTCTTTGTATTTTTCAGTGGGTATGATCACAGGAGCCGGGGGAAAAGAAGAAGTAGCCGAAAATGCCCCCGACAGCATCAAAATTTTTACCGCCATGATGATGATAGTGGGAGCAGGGGTAATTGGTATTTGCTACGCGCTTTTGAATGACTTTATTTTAGGGAGTCGTTTAAAACAATTTTGGGATGCGGCTAGGGTTCCCAGTCGTCATCATTATATAGTCTGTGGTTTGGGAGCCGTGGGAATGCAGATTGTGCGGCAACTCCATAGCCAAGGCCATGAGGTGGTGATTATCGAGTCCGATGCCCAAAATCGCTTTCTCTATACCGCCCGTTCCTTGGGAGTACCGGTGATTTTAGAAGATGCTCGTCTAAATACTACCCTCAAGGCTGCTAATGTTCAACACGCCGCCAGTATGCTCGTTGTTACCAGTGAGGATATGGTGAATGTAGAAATTGCTCTCACGGCTAAGGCGATCGCCCCTAAATTAATCCTTGTCGTCAGGGGAGAGGATGAGCAGTTAAGTGAATCCATTCAAGAAGTGTTTGAATTTGATGCGGTGCTTTGTCCGGCGGAGCTTGCCACCCATGCCTTTGCCGCCGCCGCCCTGGGGGGTAAAATTTTAGGTAATGGGATGACTAATGATTTACTTTGGGTAGCGATCGCCACTTTGATTACTGAGAATCATCCTTTTTGTGGGCATACCGTCAAAGATATCGCCCCTTCAGCCGATTTTGTACCTTTATATCTAGAAAGAAATAACCTCACTACCCACAGTTGGGATTTATTAGAAGTTATGCTAATGGCAGGGGATGTCCTTTACTTAACCATTCCTGCGACTAAGTTAGAGCAGCTATGGCGTGTAAATGCCCCGGAAATTAACCTAACCTAATTTATATGGAAACAAAAACCCTAGGGTTAAATGGACCCACCGTAACGGCTTTAGGAATTGGTACTTGGGCTTGGGGAGATAAATTTTTTTGGAACTATGGCCAACAATTTGGAGCCATGGAAGTCGAAGAGGCTTTTAATGCGGCTCTTGAGGAAGGGATTACCTTTTTTGATACTGCCGAAGTCTATGGATTGGGAGAATCGGAAACCCTGATCGGTAAGTTTATCAAAAAACAAGGGGATAAACCCATAATTGATATTGCCACTAAATACGGTGCGGTTCCCTGGCGCTTTAACAAGGAAGCCGTTTATGAAGCCCTCAATAACAGTCTTCAACGCTTACAACTAAGCCAAGTTACCCTATACCAAGTCCATTGGCCGTTTACCTTTTTGCTCAGTCAGGAAACCTTACTAAATGCCCTCGCCGATGAAGTGCAACGGGGTAGAATTAGATGTATCGGGGTAAGTAACTACTCTGCCCTACAGATGCGTCAAGCCCATGGTATCTTGCAAAGTCGGGGTATTCCCTTGGCTGTTAATCAGGTGCGCTATTCTCTCCTAGATCGGAGCATAGAAAACCAGGGCATTCTCGCCACGGCGAGGGAGTTGGGTATTACTATCCTTGCCTATAGTCCCTTAGCCCAAGGATTGCTCACGGGTAAATATACCCCCAATGAACCCCCCGATGGAGCTCGTCGCCTTGACAATCGCTTTAGTGCCTCGGGCTTACAAAAAATTGCCCCGGTTTTAGATGCTTTAGAGCAATTGTCCCAAACCTACCAAAAAAGCTCCGCCCAAATTGCCCTGAATTGGTTAGTCGCCCAGGAGGGTGTAATTCCCATCCCAGGGGCTAAAAACGCCTCCCAAGCCCACTCTAATGCCGGAGCTTTAGGTTGGCGCTTAAAAGAAGAGGATTGGCAACTTTTAGAAAAAATAACTCGCTCCTAGGGGTTGCCAAAGCCATACTATTGTACTATAATAGCCTAGAGAGACTGAGAGAGAAAATTAATGGGTACCATCGCTAATAATCCTGATAAAGAGAAAGCCTTAAGTTTAGTTTTAAGTCAAATTGAGCGCAGTTTTGGCAAGGGTTCCATCATGCGCCTTGGGGATGCTACCCGAATGCGGATAGAAACCATCCCCAGTGGTTCCCTAACCCTGGATCTAGCCCTCGGAGGCGGTTTACCCAAGGGACGGGTGATAGAAATCTACGGGCCCGAAAGCTCCGGTAAAACTACCCTCGCCCTCCATGCGATCGCTGAGGTACAAAAAGCCGGGGGAGTAGCGGCCTTTGTCGATGCGGAGCACGCCTTAGATCCTAGCTATTCCGAAGCCTTGGGGGTGGATATCGGCAATCTCCTGGTGGCTCAACCAGATACGGGGGAGGCAGGTTTAGAGATTGTCGATCAATTGGTGCGCTCCTCGGCGGTGGATATTGTGGTGATTGACTCCGTAGCGGCTCTGGTTCCCCGGGCTGAAATAGAAGGGGAAATGGGGGACAATCAGGTGGGATTACAGGCTCGTCTGATGAGTAAAGCCCTGCGAAAAATTGCGGGAAATATCGGTAAATCTGGCTGTGTTGTCATTTTCTTGAACCAATTGCGCCAAAAAATCGGTGTCACCTACGGTAGCCCAGAAGTTACCACGGGGGGAAATGCCCTCAAATTCTATGCGACTATACGCTTAGATATTCGCCGCATTCAAACCCTGAAAAAAGGGACCGAGGGCGAGTATGGGATTCGCGCTAAGGTAAAAGTGGCTAAAAATAAGGTTGCACCGCCATTCCGTATTGCTGAATTTGACATTATTTTTGGCAAGGGTATTTCCCAAATGGGTTGTATTTTGGATCTAGCCGAGGAAGCTACGGTAGTCGTTCGCAAAGGGGCTTGGTATAGCTACAATGGCGAAAATATTGCCCAGGGACGAGATAATGCGGTTAAGTATTTAGAGGATAATCCTGAAATTGCCGCGACGGTGGAGCAACAAGTCCGAGACAAGTTTGAAATCGGGTTAGTCTCTTTTCCTGCTTCTGATGATGCTGAAGATGAGGATGGGGAGATAGAAGAGATTGATATAGAAGCTTAGGTGAGTAAGTAAAGAGCCTAGGGGCGGGTATGGTTAAATCCACCCCCTTTTTTTGTGCTTCGTGTTACTAGATTATAGTAAGTAGGTGGTTATAATTGAATTGAAGTGATTATTGTGCGTTCGATCCCCCCTGCCCCCCTTGTTAAGGGGGGTGCCGATAGGCGGGGGGATCTCCCTTGTTAAGGGGGGTGCCGATAGGCGGGGGGATCTCCCTTGTTAAGGGGGGTGCCGATAGGCGGGGGGATCTGACAGTTTTTAACACCTACCTACTTATCAGTTACAATTTAATTAGTTCACATCTACAGAGCCGAATTGAGTATGTTAATTGAGAGGGAAAAAGGACTCTTCAGCATTGAGGATCTAACTTTTACAACTGCTGCGCCCGAATCAGAAGAGGCTCAAGAGGTAATTCGCTCTTTAAGCCAGATTCCTAAAACCCTCAACCCTAAGTATTTTTATGATCAGCTTGGCTCTCAACTCTTTGAGCAGATTTGTTCATTACCTGAGTATTATCCCACTCGCACCGAAGCTAGTATTTTAGAAGAATACGCATCCGAAATCGCCTCAATCACAGGTGCTTGTCAACTGGTGGAATTGGGTAGTGGTAGTTCTAGCAAAACTCGTTTTTTGTTAAGTGCCTATCAAGAGGGAAAATATGCCTGTGAATATGTCCCCATTGATGTTAGTAAAAGTGCGATCGCAATCAGTGTTGGGCAATTACATCAAGATTATCCTGATTTGTCCATTAAAGCCTTAGTGGGCAGTTATGAAAGGGCGATCGCCTATTTAAAATTTATACCTACCCCTAGGAGAATGATTTTTTTCCTTGGTAGTTCCCTGGGTAATTTTAACCCTAGTGAATGCGATCGCTTTTTTGACAATATTACCTCCATCCTCTCTAAGGGGGATTATTTTTTACTAGGGGTTGATTTAGAAAAGTCTCCTACAATTTTAGAAGCTGCTTACAATGACAGTCAAGGTATAACCGCCGCTTTTAACCTCAATATGCTCAATCATTTAAACAAGCGTTTTGGAGGAAATTTTGATGTTAATTTCTTTGCCCATGAAGCTATTTATAACACCACAGCAAAGCAAATTGAGATGTATTTAACCTCTCAAAAAGAGCAAGTAGTGCGGTTAGAAAATATCGGTTTAACTATTGACTTAAAGGATCAAGAGTCGATACTTACGGAAATTTCTCGGAAATTTAATTTGGAGAAAATACAAGTAGAGTTGCAGTCAAAAGGCTTGAAAACTCTCAAAACCTATACAGATAATAACAATTGGTTTGCCTTAATTCTTTGCCAAAAAAGATGATCAAATCTCCCTTAGTACCCCTACTCAATAAATGCGATCGCCAAGAACTCCTTAACTATTTCCAAAATAGTTGGTTTTTGGAAGACTTGTTGATGAAAAGTATCATTGATGAAGCAACTTTTTACCTAAATCCCGATCCCCTCAGAAACCCATTAATCTTTTATTTAGGGCATTCGGCGGTTTTTTATATTAACAAACTCCGACAAGTTAACATCTTAGATAAATCAATTAACTCCTACTATGAAAGCCTATTTGAGGTAGGGGTAGATGCAAGTACACCAGGGGAGATAAGCCCAATAAATTGGCCACCCTTAGGGAAAGTTTGGGAATATCGAGAGCAAGCCTATCAGGTCATTTCTGATGTTATTAAAAATGTTGCTTTTGATTTACCCATCTATCAAAACCATCCGCTTTGGGCTTTAATGATGGCAATAGAACATCAGCGTATTCATTTTGAAACCTCCTCAATGTTAATACGACAACTTCCTAGGGAAAAACTAAAACGTCCCTTGGGTTGGGAATATGCTCCCTCTGGGGGTAAAATTCCGAACAATCAATTCAGGGAAGTCAAGGGGGGAGTTGTAGAAATCGGTAAACCAAAGGATTCTCCCTATTATGGTTGGGATAGCGAATATGGTTATCTGCAAGTTGAGGTTAAAACCTTTTGGGCTTCTCAGTATAAAATTACCAATGGAGAGTTTCGGGAATTTGTGACATCCCATGGTTATGAAAATCCCCATTATTGGGATAAACTAGCCCTAGAGTGGCGAGAGCAATATCAGGTAAAACATCCCAAGTTTTGGCTAAAGGAGCAGGGAAATTATCAATATCGAGCCATGTTTGATGAAATAGAATTACCCCTAGACTGGCCTGTAGAAGTGAATTACCATGAAGCAATGGCCTATTGTCGTTGGCTGGGGAAAGGCTTTGGTTTAATGAGTGAAGCCCAATGGAATCTAGCCACCTTGGGATTAGAGACTGGGGTAGAGAATTATAATTTGAATTTAAAGTTCGGTTCACCTAGCCCCGTGGGAATGTTAGCAGCGAGTGAGAGCTCTGGGGGATTATTTGATTTGCGTGGAAATGTCTGGGAATGGATAGGGGATGACTTCTATGCACTTCCTGGATTCGCCAGCCATTACCTCTATGAAGATAATGCTGTTCCCTTTTTTAATGACCAACATAAGATGATGTTAGGAGGCGCTTGGATAACAACTGGAACCGAAGCCCTTAGATTTTATCGTAATTGGTTTCGTCCCTACTTTTACCAGCACGCTGGCTTTAGGATAGTTGCACCTAATGGGGGATAAAGCACTTCTCATATTAGTGAGGTACAGAAATTGTCGCCTTGAGGCAGGAGGCAGGAGGCAGGAGGCAGGAGGCAGGATTCAGTTTAATCGATAGGAGTCAGTTACCAAAAATATTGATCAGCAACTACAGAAGTTTGACGTTGTTCTGAATTATATTGTAAGAGATATTGACGCGCGATCGCATCTTGTTCGCGTAGTTTTTTTATCTCGTTTTCTCCAATTTCGGTATCTGTGGAAAGGAGAATAACTTGATGGGAAGCAGTGGGGAAATATCGCTCTATGAGATTATGACGATGGGAGGAATCTAGTCTACCCAAGGGAGTATCAATGGCGATGGGTAAATGACGACCAGAAACCCTTGCTAATCCCCATAAAAAAGCAATGGCTAGTAATTGTTTTTCCCCCGCAGAAAGACGATTTTTAGAAATAGCTTTACCGTCGGGATCAAAGAGAGATAAACTAAAGTTTTGGGTATCAATAACCACACGATGAACTAAGTCAGTTTTGTGTAGTAAATAGCGAAAACATTCGGTTACTTCTCCTTCTAGTTTATTGAGTTTTTTCAGGGTCAGGCGCTCTTTAAAAATCTGGAGAGTTTGCTGTACTTTACTCGCAGATTTAATCAAGTGTTCGTCATTGGCACTATCTATGACCTGTTCGCTATAGTTTTCTAATTCTTTTTTAGTCTTTTCTATCGCTTTTAGGGCTTCTTTATAGGAACGATTGCCTTCATTATAAGCGGTTTGGGCAGAGGTGACTTCTTTCTGGGCTACTTTAATAGCTTTTTCTAGCTTTTCATAGTCTTCGGGAGCAGCAGCAGTGGCTAATTCCCTATCTGCATTATCCATATCAATGAGGATAGTTTGGAGTCGTTTGGTTTGTTGTTGAGCTAGGTTAATATCCTGGGGTAACTGATGGGTAAGAATAGCCTCAAGTAGTTTTAAACCATCTTCCTCTAGGGATAACCAAGATTCTAACTGTTCGCCATCAAAGACTTGATTTTCTTGGGTCAAAAAAGTTTGGATTTTTTCTAGATATTTAGCCGAGATGGTTAGGGTTTCTAGATAGTCTAAAAGTCGTCTGTCCCTTTGTAAAATAACGGATTTAGTAACTTGGGTTTGATAGAGTTTTATTTCTTGCTCTGCTTGGTTTTTTGCTTGGCTTAGTAGGGGAGTAATAAGAGTCAGGGGAAGGCTACCTTCGGCAAGTTTACGCATTTCCAGGCGCTGCTCCTCGGCAGATTTAGCTAAATCCTGGCTACGGTTTTCTAGTTGGCTTTTCTTGGCGGCAATTTTCCCCCCTTCTATTTTAAATTTATTAAGAGCGTGGTCTAGTTTATCCTGGGCTTTTTCGAGGTTATTTTGTAGCTTGCATGAGGTTTCGAGGGAAGTATCTACTTCTACTTGGTATTGCTTCAGTCTAGATTCTATTTCGTCAATGGTAGCGAGTTGGGTGCTATTGGCTAAGGCTTTGCGCTTACGACTTACTAAAATATCTAAATCTATGGAGAGTTTTTCTGCTAATTCTAATCCTAACAGGGAACGGATAGCTTCGATAACGGATTGAGGGGGGCTATCTTGTTCGGCTAATTCTTTCACCTGTTCCCCGTCAAAAAGAAAGAGGTTAGAAATACCGATGGGTAGGAGGGTTTCTATGTATTCATCCCAGGTATTGGTTAAGGATTCATCGGGCCAATCTTCTCGGTGGATTCCGAGGATGTCTTTGCCGTCTTTGAGAGTTCTATTCCATTGACGGATAATGCGAAATTGAATATATTGGTAATCGACAATATGCTCAAAGGCTAATTCTATACGGGTTTGGTCTAGGCTAGAGGTTTGGTTGTTAATGCACTGAAGCAAAAACTCACTATAGCTAAGGTTATTACGGGTAGAACATTGGGCCCTTTGACCGTATAGAGCTAGGCGAATGGCATCCATTAGGGTAGTTTTCCCCCCTCCATTCATCCCCCCAAAGAGAATAATGGGACGGTTATTTTCCTCGGAGTCGGGTTGTAGGTTAATAGTAGTTTTACCTGAGTAGGGGCCAAAGTTTTGTAGGATTAGTTCGGTAAAAATCATAGGTTTAGGTTTCTGGGTTGCTAAATTTGATATCAGCCCAGTTTAGTTGTTTGTTTTGGTGGGGTTCTTGTAATTGTTCTTTGACTTTGTGGATATCTCCCTGTTCGGCGGCGTTTTTGAGGTTACGTTTAAAGTGGGCGTTGTCTATAGCTTCATCTTTGGAGCGGGAACTGGTTTCAAAGCATTTTTCCAGATTTTTATAAATACCGCTACGATGGGATTTCATAAAGAATTGTCGCTCGGTGTCGAGGAGTTTGGCCATTAGCTCTAGGTGCATGGTATCTTGGTCACAAATTTCCACCAGTACATCCCATTCGTCGCTTCCTAAAAGTCGATTTCCTACCCCAGGACGACTATCAGTAAAGGGTTCACCGGTAACTTCTTGGTAGATTTTCGGTAGGGTGTCATCAAATTCATGTTTATCTTCTAGCCAGATGCGGCGGATTTCACTCAATTCCTCTAGGGTAATCAGGGTGATATCTTTAAATTCTTCGGGGGCATTTTTACGAACTTCTACCTGGGCTTGGAGAACTTTGGTTAACCAGTATTCTCGCCAGTATTTGGTATAGGGGCCAGGAATTGGCTCGATAGATGTCTCTCCGTTAATATTGCGTTCAAATAGTTCTACTTTTCCGTAAATACGTCTAAAATCACGTTTAGGACGGTCATCTCTTATATCTAATTCATTGCGAATATCTAGGAGCGGTTGTAACCATTCTTTTTCTTCGTCATTTTGTATCATCGCCTCCATGGATTTATCTTTGTTTACCATGGTGCATACCCAACAGCCAAAGCGAGAGTCTCCACAACTAGGGGTAGATGTATCTACGACTAAGGGACATTCGTTGTCTGCGGTTGCTCCTCGGTACATGGTGAATAAGTCTTTGTTGTTTTTTCCCCAAGGGTTTTCCCACTGCATTAGATACATCCAAACTTCATCATTACGCCAGTCTTCTATAGGTGAGTAAATTAAGGAATTGGGTAAACGAGAATTAGGGCTCAGGCGATCGCGTAGTCTTCCCACCTCATGCTTTTTCATTGTTGCCGCCCGTTTAGAGCTTTCGGCTTTGCGTGTACCTAAAACCATGATGGTTTCTCCGTGGGATCTTACCATATCACGGATGAAGTTATTGACTGGTTGAATCTTCATACGATCTGTACACCAGCGAAATCCTTGACGGGGTGACGGATAGCCTTTGCCAATTAAGCACACCCAAAAAGTTGCTTCTACTAAAGGATGTAGTAAGTGGGCTTGAATAGGCATTTTGCAGGTTATAGCTGCATTTTTTAGTTCTTTAAGACATTTTCTTACCCATACGGAAACAATAGGATTTTCTACAAAGGTATCAGTGGTGATCACATAGATAGTCTTGCGCCTTTGCTCTAAGGGCAATGCGGCGATCGCATTCCAAATCAATTGTAATACTGTTGTACTATCTTTTCCCCACGACACTCCGATAACCCAAGGAATGTCATCAGCACAGTAAAGCTCTTGGATCTCTTGTGTTAACTTTTGTACATCTTCTACCAATTCGGTGATTGTACGAGGTGGAAATAGGGACATTTGCAAATCAGTCATACTTAGAGAGTCCGTATATTGTTAATTTGATCAATTACCTTAACTCCTATTGTATTCTTGATCGCTAAGAGAGATTAAGTATGGATTGATAAGCTTCGATTACAGATTGATATTGGACACATCGTCAGCAAGCTCAAAGATGACCTCCAATAAATTGTGCGACGGCTTTCTAGCTTCTTATTGATGTTATGTTCACCCCTCAAAATCTTGGATGATTTTCCCCTGCTTTAAGTTTCTCAATTAGCGGCTGTAAATCTTCACGAATAGAGCGATAACGTTTAGCCAGTTGAGCGAGATCCTTTTTAAACCGTCGTGTTAGAACAATATCTAGAGGAGATAAAGGGCTAGACATCAATTCCCTCCCACATCTGAGACAAAGGAATCGTTTCCCCGTTGAGCGCTTCTTTTAATCCCTCTTTAATACCTTCTATCACCTGCTCATCAGGAGTATTATCAGGATCACAATGGCTTTTTTGGATTAAATATTGTAGAACTTCTTTTTGCTCAGTAGGTGAGAGTTGAGCAATTAAATCAAACACTTGTTCCTTCGTAATTTGCAGAGTCAACATAATTATTTATCTCCTTATTTTGCCATTTCTCTTTCTTATTAAGAGTTTAGCGTTTTCTTATCCATACGGGTAGTAGTCTGTCAACAAGTAATTGACGGAACAATCTCCCTCTCCACCCATACTTCCTCATCGTGTCTAATACTAAATCCGCTTATGTTACTAGACAATCGTGAAGGCTAGGCGGTCGGCAGGAGGATTATAACCCGATTTTAAAACCAGATTTGGTATCAGTACCAAGTAGGGGCAGGTTGTAAGGAGTTTTAGTCGATTAAAGCTTTTTCTAGTAATCCTAAAAACCAATAGCCCACAGCGACCTAAGAACCTTAGGCCGTTGGGACTGGGGAATCTAGATATAACTATCCGCTAAAGACCTGTTACTCCTCTGCCAATTTATCTTCGTCCTTACCCTGACCAGAATTTCTGTTAAATCTTCTCTGATTAGAAGAAGAATGGGCTGATTGTTTGCGAAATTGCCTAGCGTAAGCTTGATTTCTTTGCGCTTTTTCTTTCTTTAAATTTCGGCGTTTAGCCACTGGAATTACCTCTTAAATAACAATAAAAACCCCAGGCTACTTAAAAGTTAAAATTAGCCCGAAGCAAGAAACCTTGCAGAAACAATGGGACCTAAAAACCGCTTCTAGGGGGGCGACCACCACCACCACCACCTTCCCGACGGCGAAAGCCCCCAGGTCCTCCACCCGCACCACCACCTTCCCTAGAACCATTCTGTTCCTTGGGACGAGCTTTGTTAACTTTCATTTCTTTGCCCATCCATTCAGCGCCATCTAAATCAGCGATCGCTTTGCCTTCTTCGGCTTCTGTCTCTAGGGTAACAAACGCAAACCCTCTGAAACGACCTGTTTCACGATCAGTCGGCAAATATATCTGCTTTACTGTTCCGTATTCCGCAAAAACTTCTCTGACATCGGCTTCTGTCACGTCGAAAGAAAGGTTACCCACATAAATTGACATAATCGGTTGAAAATTCTCCGTAAACAAATCAAGGGAGGAAAGTTAAAACAAAACCAATCAGAAAGCCGACCGATGTTGGACACTGACATGACTACCGCCTACTCTTCTCTCTCCCCATCCTAGCATGATAGCAGTTTTCAACAACAGTAAGTAGGTAGGTGTTAAAAATTGTCAGATCCCCCCGCCTATCGGCACCCCCCTTATTAAGGGGGGCAGGGGGGATCGAAGGCGCAATAATCACTTCGATTTAATTATAACCAGTTACTTAATCATGATTTTAGCGAACTAATAGCGGACTTGGCCATGGAGGCGATCGCTCGCTCCGAGGCTTGGGGAAGATGATAATAGTTCCCCCCTGCTTGGGCGGCCAATTCTTTCGCAAAACCCGTGGAAACAAATTTTTTCTCGGTATCTATCACCAACAATTTTATCCCCAGGACGCGAATTTTGGCAGCGATACCCAACAATTCCGCCTTAATATCCGGCTTTTCTCCCTCTAAATTTTCTCCGAGCGATCGAGCTAGGGGAATATTGCCCCGTCCATCGGTAATCGCCACCATCACCACCTGACCCACATCTCCGGACAATCTAGCATTTTCCCCCAGATGAACCGCCTGGGTCAATCCGTGGGCTAAGGGAGAGCCACCCCCGCAGGGCATGGTTTCTAGGCGTTTTTTAGCTAAGGCAATGGAACGGGTGGGAGGTAATAAAACATCTGCCTTTTCCCCGCGAAAAGGAATCAAAGCCACCTGATCTCGATTTTCGTAAGCTTCAGTCAAAAGACGTATTACCGCCCCCTTAGCCGACTGCATCCGATTCAGTGCCATAGATCCAGAAGCATCCACCACAAAGATGATTAAAGCCCCGGATTTGCGAGCGAGGCGTTTTGAGCGTAAATCTCCCTCTTCAACGATAACAGAGCGTTCCGGCTGGCGTAAACGACGGGCTTTTTGGTAGGGGGCCGCTGCCCTTAAAGTGGCATCCACGGCAATCCGTTTAACTTGTCCTTTGGGGAGCATGGGCTTGATATAACGGCCTCTATCTTCGGAAAAAATCAGATTATGGTTGCCGGATTTTCCCTGTCTTTGTGCCATTTGAGCAAAGAATAACACCGAGGGATCGAGGATTACCCCCTCGGGATCAAAGATAAACTCCTCTGGAACCGAAGGGGATTGATTTTCTGGAGTTTCCTGTTCTTCTGACTCCTCTTCTGACTCTTCCTTTTGAGGTTCTTCTTGCTGAGATTCCTTAGGAGGAGGAGGAGGTGGTGGTGGTGGGGGATTGAGATCCTCCCTAGGTTGTAGCATTTTGGATCGGGGAATAATCACCAGTTCAACCGCTCGCTGGAGATCGACACTATTAATAAAAGTACGCCCTTCCAAGGCGGCTAAAGCTTTCGCCACTCGTACCGCAAAGAGTTCCGCGCGGTGTCCTTCCACGGAGCCTCGAATCGCTTCCTCGACGAGATAACTAATCTGATCATGACTAATCTCCACTTCCTTGAGCCATTCCCTCGCCAAAATAATTTCCGTTCTCAGATTATCTAGCTCAATCTCGTATTCCCCAATAAAAGCCTGGGCGGAATTAGCGTAGCTTATAGCTCTATCTACCGCCTCGATACGTTGCTCTATGGGTAGTAACCCATCGGCGGATAGGGCAATGGCAATTCTATCTAACAGATGGGGACGTAGGGGACCTTCTTCAGGATTATAGGTGGCAATTAAAAGGGGTTTACAGGGGTGGCTAAAGCTAATACCCTCGCGCTCAATTTGGTTACGTCCCTCGGTTAAAACCGTAAGCAGTTGGTTAGTAATTTGCTCATCTAGGAGATTAACCTCATCAATATACAAAACCCCGCGATGGCATTGGGCTAATAAACCAGGTTGAAATATCGGTTGACCCTGTTTAACAGACTCTTCTACATCCACGGAACCCAGGAGGCGGTCCTCCGTTACTCCTAGGGGAATTTGCACAAAAGAAGGCTTAATAATCGTCGTTGGCAGGTCTTCCAGTTGCCAGTTAGCGTACTGTTCTAGGGTATTATCGTCCCATTCAGAAGGGTTGTGAGGGTCACAATGGTAAGGATTACCTTGGATAATTTCGATCGGAGGGAGCAGGGTATGAATTGCCCTAGCGAGGACAGATTTAGCCGTACCGCGACGGCCCGCTATTACCACTCCTCCTAAACTAGGATCGATCGCCGTTAATAGTAGAGCCAGCTTGATAGCTTCTTGTCCGACGACGGCAGTTAAAGGGAATGATAAAGGGGTTAGGGTGGGCATTTTCGGAACAGAAACGTAGGGCGGTTGCTTCTTTGAGTTTAAAACAAATTGACCCACAATCTGGGTTTTTTTGCGCGATGATCAGAAGTGATCGCTGTTTTTTGAAAATTTTATGTCTCAACAACGGGAAATTCCAGCTTTAATTGTATCTCTAGTTGCTACGGGCGGACTTTTGGCGGCAGGATATTGGTGGTTTACTCACCGTTCCCCGCAGTCAAATCCCCCGATTGTTTCTACTTCCCCTGCTCCTTCCCTACCATCTCCTCCCTCCACCAAGGCTTTTGATGCGCCTACTTCTGTAGCCCAAGGAACCAGCATCAAGATTGACGGTTCCACCAGCATGGCGAAAATCAATAAAAATTTTAAGGAAGCCTTTGAGAGAAAATTCCCTGGAACTCAAGTGCTAATCGATGCCAGGGGGACCGATAAAGGGATTTTGGATCTTGTCTTCGGTAAGATCGATATAGCCGCGAGTTCCGCACCACCGACTCCGGAGGAAGAAAAACAGGGTTTGATCGCCGTCCCTGTCACTCCGGATGCGATCGCCGTCATAGTGGGCGCGAATAACCCCTATACCCAAGGACTAACCCAAGCCCAGCTTAAGGGTATTTTCCAGGGCAAAATTACCAATTGGTCAGAACTCGGCGGACCGAATACCCCCATCCGCGTCCTTAACCGTCCTGCCATTAGCGGTACCCATCAGGTGTTTCAAAAATTAGTCTTAGATGGACAACTCTTTGGGACTAGCCCTAATATTACTACCCTAGAGCGGGATGCTACTACTCCTATCCTCCAGGCTTTAGGTACCGATGGCATCAGTTATGCTACCTATTCCCAGGTGGCCGATCAACAAACCGCTAGATCCCTCCCCATTGATGGTTTAACTCCAGAGGCTGCTAACTATCCCTATCAACGAACCCTTTATTATCTGTACAAAGATCCCCCCCGTCCTGAGGTCGAAGCTTTCTTGGGTTTTGTCACGTCCCCTGAAGGTCAAGCCGTACCTAAACAATAAGGTAGCCATCTAGGAAGAACTTAACTAAACTTAAGTTAAGAAATATTTCGGAGGGATTTAGGGCATGAACACGACCCCAGAAAAACCAAAGGTAGTCATTATCGGTGGAGGGTTTGCAGGACTCTACACGGCGCAATTTTTAAAAAATGTTCCTGTGTCGGTTACTCTCATTGACAAGCGCAATTTTCACCTCTTCCAACCCTTGCTCTATCAAGTGGCTACAGGGGTACTCTCTCCTGCGGACATTTCTAGTCCCTTGAGGGTGGTTTTACGCGACCATCCCAATACCCAAGTTCTCCTAGATACGGTTTTTGATATTGATCCCCAAACCCAACAGGTAATGCTCGAGGATCATGAAGCGATCGCCTATGATTGGTTAGTTGTAGCCACAGGAGTCAGTCATCACTATTTTGGTAACGACCACTGGCAACCCTACGCTCCTGGCTTAAAAACCATTGAAGATGCTATAGAAATGCGGCGACGGATTTTTCTGGCCTTTGAGGCCGCAGAAAAGGAAGCCGATGCCGAAAAAAGACAGGCTTGGTTGACCTTTGCCATTGTCGGCGGTGGTCCAACGGGGGTAGAGTTAGCGGGGGCGATCGCTGAAATTGCCCATGGTGCCCTGCGATCGGATTTTCGCAACATTGACCCTAGCAGCGCCCGCATTTTACTAATTGAGGGCATGGATCGCATTTTACCCCCCTACCACCCGGATCTATCCCAAGTGGCTCAGAAAGCCCTAGAAGACAGGGGTATCACGGTTTTAACTAAAAGTACCGTTACCGAGATTAGCGAAGGCTTAGTCACCCTTAAACAAGGGGAAACCGTGGAAAAAATTGCGGCTCAAACTATCCTTTGGGCAGCCGGGGTTAAGGCTTCGTCCATGGGTTCAGTTTTGTCCCAAAAGACAGGGGTAGCCCAGGATCGGGCGGGGCGAGTCATGGTGGAAGCGGATTTATCTATTGCTAAATACCCCAATATTTTTGTGATTGGAGACTTAGCTAATTTTCCTCACCAGGGGGAAAAACCCTTACCCGGCATTGCCCCCGTAGCCATGCAGCAGGGGAAGTATTTGGCTAAATCTATCCAAAAAAGACTCCAAAAAGCCGAAATACCTAATTTTTACTATAAAGAAATCGGTAGTCTCTCTGTAATTGGGCAAAATGAAGCCGTAGTCGATTTAGGCTTTGTGCGCTTGTCGGGATTTTTGGCTTGGTTGATTTGGGTATGGGCACATATTTACTTTCTGATTGAATTTGACAATAAGTTAGTGGTGATGCTGCAATGGAGTTGGAATTACTTCACCAAAGGGCGTGGAGCTAGGCTGATTACAGGGGAGAGTGTTAATACTAAATCCGCTTAAGTTACTAGATAATCATGAGGGCTAGGCGGTCGGCGGGAGGCGGGAGGCGGGAGGCGGGAGGCGGGAGGCGGGAGGCGGGAGGCGGGAGGCGGTCGGCAGGAGGCGGTCGGCAGGAGGCAGGAGGCAGGAGGCAGGAGGCAGGAGGCAGGAGAATTATAACCTGATTTTAAATCTCTTCTGTGGCGGAGGAGTCAGACTAAATGTTAGAATAAGAGTGTGAGTTAGACGGCACGACGGTCTGCCCTGTCCTATGAATACGCGAATTAAATTAGCTTTTATCCGTTCCCTAGACAAAAAACCAGGTTTTGCTCTGCCCTTAGCCTTGATGATTGGATTGGTTATTCTAACCATCGGCATTGGCATGATTGGCAGAACCCAAGGAGATCAATCAAAAGTAACCACCCAAAAAATTAAAGCCGATGGCTTGAGTGTGGCGGAAATGGCTGTTACTCAAGTGCAGCAGTTGATAGATGAGAATCGGGTCTTGTCTATGCGCGACTCTACCAGTTGGAGTAGTAGCGATAGAGAGGTTCAAACCGCCCTAAGAGCGGCCATTGATGAAGAACAAGCCCATGGTTGTAATAATAATTCTGACGACTCTTCTCGTCGCTCAACGAGAACTCAACTTATCCTCAGCAGCATTAGTTCTATCGCCGGCGATGGAACTGGAGATAACTGGACTAACTTGCCGAACAATCGCTCCTATCGTTTAGTTAACTACGATTACTCGGGCACTGAGGGGCGAATAGCGGGGGTTAAGGGAGATATTACCAAGGCCTATGCCACATTAGATGGACGAGCGGGGGCTGATCAAGGCCTTGCCCAAAGTCGCTTAGAGGTAGAAATACCGGTTATTAGCCAAAGAGATCCCATTTTTGAGAATAATAATTCTATTCCTGGACTGTGGCTGGCCGAGGGAGCGACCGATGACCTCACTAACCCCGTTGGCAATGATGGTACCTACACGGGGGGAGCCAATTTTAAGAGCAATGTAGTGATGAGCGATCGCTGCTCCTATCCTGAACGTCAGCAGGATCAGCAGCGAGCGATTACTACTTTTATTACAGAAAACCGTATAACGGGAGGGTACAATGCGCGCTTTGTTACCGAAAAGTTTCCTGAATTACCGGCTATACCCACGAACTTACCCACAGACCAACAGAATCTTTCCCTAACGAGTGACATGACCAGTGACATGACCTTTCCGAGAAGCACTGATGACCCAACAAGGAAACGGACTATTGGCTCTCCAGATTATGTCCCAGTCTACGAGTACATCGTCACAAATATTAACCTAAGTGGGGGTAGAAACATTACCATTACCCCGGGTAAAAAAGTTATTTTCTATGTTCAAGGTGATGTTAGCAGTACCAGCAACGGGGGCATTAAACATGACTGTTCCTCCGTTGAGGAGGGTACTACCTGCGAACCCACTAATTTTCAGATTTTTGCCTACAATACCTCAAATTCTAATAACCCCCAAATCTGTTTAAAAGGTAATAGCCGTCTGGATGCCTTTATTTTCGCGCCCGATTATTTGATTGGCAAGACTGCGGATGTGCAATATTATGGAAGCATTTGGGGCAAGTCCTGGGGCAAGATTGCCAACTGTGGTTCTAATAATATTAGCTCTAATCCTCCTAGCTATAGCTTTGAGCAAAAGGGTCAGTGGTCTTCATTGTACAATGATTTAAAACCCGCTGTTCCCCTGCCAAAAATTGGTCAAGTTAGAAACTGGCGAGAAGTCCCCATCAACTAGAATGGACTGGCTAGGTGAGAATGGGTCTTGGGATGGTGGTTTTGGTGAACACATCTGTAATATAGCAATCCTAAATGAAATATAAACACCCCTCCTGCCTCCTGCCCTCTGCCTCCTGCCTATCCCCACCGATAAGTTTACAACTCAAATGGGATTGCTATATTACCAACTACTAAACGATTATCCGCACCGATCTAACCCTATGACTTCGACAAATTCACCCTAGAATAGAACTAGATAGATTGGATAGATACCTAACCATGTTTAAACTAAATTTAACCAGAAAACAAACTGGGTTTGCCATGATAGAGGGGCTGGTGGCGATTTTGACCATCACCCTTTTCTTAACGGGAACCCTACAGCTAATTGCCATTAATACCTTGTATAAAATGAAGAACAAACAGGAAGCCCAAGCCTCTTTTTGGATTCAAGAAGATTTAGAGGAAGTTCTCTCCCTGGCTACCTCAAACTTAACGGCTAGTTGTTACCCCACGACTGTTAACCAAACCTATGCCTATGCTTTAAAGTCAGCCATCCAAAACCGAGATACTAATACTAATGCCGACAATCGCTTACCAGGTTCTCGTCCGAAAGCTCTGCTTGTGTCCAATACTAGACAATCGCCCAACGCTAAAATGTACAGGATGGTTCGGGAGTATCCCGACTTTCCTGACGACTCTAGTAACATCCATCAACCGTCTAGTACCATCGATCAACCGACGGTATTAAAAATTAACTATAAAGTAGAAGATATTAACGCCCGTAGCGATTCTCCTAGTCGTAACCGAGATATTAACAGAGATCCTATAATTGCTACTCAATACGCCGAGGTGATTCCCAATGGGTCTTTTAACTGCAACTAGAGAAAAAGGTGTCACCTTGATGGAGGTTCTAGTTACCGCAGTAATTGCGGGTGTTCTAGCAGCCATTAGTCTTCCTAACATGATTGTCCTTTACAACAAGAGCAAAGTACAAACGGGTTTAGATATGGTTAAAGGTTCATTCCAAGATGCCCAACTTCAGGCGGGGCGGGTGGGACGCAATTGTGATATAGAACTACGCAAGTCTTCAACCTCCAACACCTATTATGATCTGATTGTTGCTAGAGGAAATGCCACGACGGGAACTAACTATTGTTTTGTCGCCATGGCTTCTCAATATCAGACAGAGACAGTTGGTGGTACCACTCAACCCCTTCAACAGATACAACTGCCCGGGGGGGTAAATCAGACAGAGACAGTTGGTGGTACCACTCAACCCCTTCAACAGATACAACTGCCCAGGGGGGTAAGAATGGCTACTAATATCACAGATAGAAACGGTGGTTCTCCTGCTACAACGGGTCTTCCTCCTACTTTGACATTTTCTTTTAAGGGTCATATCCCCGACCTTGCCTCTCGGGCGCCGAGGAACCAGTTGCCAACCATAGTGATTTTCCCGGTGGATGAATCCACGGAATCGCCCTACGAGAATAATCCTCGGCAACCCAGAAAATGTGTTATGGTCGGCTCCCTATTGGGAATCCTTAGAACAGGATACTATAGCACCACTGCTTCCCTATCCTCGCCTGTTACTAATGCCAATTGTACACCGGGTATAGATGCTAGACAAAATTAATGTCAGGGTTTATCACTTTAATTACGACTAGCTACTTAAAACTTCCATGAGGACGGCAATTTCCTGGAGATAACGGGCAATATGTACATTCTCCCCCTGAAACTTCCCTAGGGTTTGTTCTTCTAGAGAGGCAGAAACGTTGGTGGAAGTGAGATAATTAGCCAAGATTGTGGTGGCATCCCCCAAGCTTCTTTCCAAGGGAGCACGGAAACCAGGGATATAGGCAACTACGGGTTTTTCGATGGCGGAGGTGATATATTCGGCGGCAAACAATTGCTCCGTACTAGAGGGATGTCCTAATAAAACTATGGCTTCGGTTTGCTCATCTTCTTCTAGGAACTGTAACCATTGTTCAAAAGTTGTACCGACAATGGCATCACTACCGAGACTAACCATTAAAGACTGGCCTAAACCCGCCTCGGTTAAAGATAAAGCCACCTCGTCCGTAAGGCGATCGCTGCGACTAATAATACCAATCTTGCCGACACTATAGCAATGGGGTTCAGCAATACCGAGCCAAAGTTGCCCAGGGATCAGCAACCCTTGACTGCCAGATCCTAGAACAATAGTACCGGTGGCTTGGGCTTTTTTCAAGAGAGCCAACATATCCAGGGAGGGGACATGGGGGGTAATGACAATCAGTTGCCTAATGCCCGCATTTATGGCTTCTCGGGCTGCGTCTAGGACATTATAGGGGGGAACAAAGAGCAAAGAGGTGGTTATTTCTGGGGACACGGCGATCGCTTCGGCTACGAGGTCAAAAATCGCTATATTTCCCAGAGTTTCTCCACCCTGCCCTGGTTCTACCCCCGCCAGAATCCGGGTACCGTGGGCCTGCATCTGGGGGACATAATAGGTGGCTAGGGGTTGGGTGATTCCCTGTACTAAAACCTTGCTTTCGGGGGTCCATTGCATACTAGAACTTTGCCCCACATTGGGGACAGAACTTATGAACAACGGGGCTAGTTGTACCACAATGACTACAGGTAGTAGTTCCTGGACTTTGGTTTTTCGGTTCGGGCAAGCCTAACATTTGGGTATTACTCTGCCCTGGAGCCACCATGGGATAACAATTTTCATTTCTGTTGACATGGACATTGAGAATGACCGCACCGTCATGGGCTAACATTTCCGTAATGGCGGGGGCTAATTGGGAGCGATCGCGGATAGTCATACCCTTAATGCCAAAGGCTTGGGCTAGGAGTTCAAAATTAGGAGCCGCGCTTTCCATTTCTGAGGCCGAGTAGCGCTCTCCGTAGAAAGTTTCTTGCCATTGGCGGACCATTCCCTGCCAACCATTGTTAACGATTACCACCTTAACCCGCATACCATACTGAGCCACCGTCGCCAATTCCTGTAAATTCATTTGAAAACTGGCATCACCGCTGATACAAATGACGGGTTCCTCGGGGAGGGCGATCTGTACCCCCATAGCCGCAGGTAATCCGAAGCCCATTGTCCCGAGTCCAGCACTGGAGATCCAACGACGTGGACCATTTTTGAGAAATTGTGCCGCCCACATTTGATGCTGTCCGACATCGGTGGTGTAATAGGCTTGGGGCGCTTGTCTGCCCACTTCCACGATCACCTCTTGGGGAGAAAGGGTATCGGGGTAGGTGGGAACGACGAGGGGGTAGTCAGATTTCCATTGATTAATACGCTTGAGCCAGGGGATGGTTTTTTGTGGGTGTAGAGGGTAGTCGATTTCTCGGGTGCGTTGTAGCATTTGTTCCAAGACTTGTCTGACATCGCCGACAATGGGCACATCGGGGGTGCGATTCTTACCAACTTCGGCGGGATCAATGTCAATGTGGATTACCTTTGCTCCCTTGGCAAATTCATCTAATTTCCCCGTTACCCGGTCATCAAATCTAGCTCCGACGGCAATCAGTAGATCGCAGTTACCCACCGCAAAATTAGCGTAGGCGGTACCGTGCATTCCCAACATTCCCACCGAGAGGGGATGGTGTTCGTCAAAACTGCCAATTCCCATCAAAGTTGTCGTCACAGGGATTTGGTAGCGCTCGGCCAATTCGGCAATCTGGGTATGGGCAGAGGAGGCGATCGCGCCGCCCCCAAGGTACAGCAAAGGACGCTCCGCCTCTGCGATTAGAGCAATAGCGGTATTAATCGGCTCCGCTTCACCCTCAGTCACAGGGGAATACCCACTCAACTTAACGTCTTTCGGCTCAACGGGAATATAATCACATTCTTCTAAGCCAACATCCTTGGGTATATCCACTAAAACCGGACCCGGACGGCCTGTACTGGCTATATAAAAAGCTTCCGCGATGATCCGCGCTACTTCCTTAGCGTTGCGAGCGACGTAGGAATGTTTGACAATGGGGAGAGTAATACCAAAAATATCGGTTTCTTGGAAAGCATCACTGCCAATATAGGAACGAGCTACTTGCCCGGTGATAATTACTAGGGGAATAGAGTCCATGTGGGCATTGGCAATCCCTGTAACCAAGTTAGTAGCCCCAGGACCTGAGGTGCCAAAACAAACCCCTACCTTGCCTGTAGCACGGGCATAGCCGTCGGCGGCATGGGCGGCAGCCTGTTCATGTCTGACGAGAATATGTTGCAGTTCTCCCCTAGCTTCAAAACGATAGAGTTCGTCATAAATAGGTAAAATCGCCCCCCCTGGATAGCCAAAGATATGTTTAACCCCGTGTCGTTTGAGGCTATCCATAAGGGAGTATGCACCTGTACGACGTTGGGGAGTTAAGGGAAGGGAGGGGGTTGATTGAGAAAGTGATGAAACCACAGGCTGAACCGTCCAACTTTTATATAATTGATATTCTAGATTTTGTTGCCGAGAGCACTTACCATATTATTTTAGTGTATTCTATCTAACCGTTTTCCCCCTAGTCTCTACTTAAAAATTTTTAATTTTTCCCCCAAGGCCAAATTAGAGTAAAGGATCAACTATACTTATAGTTTTAATGCGGCTAGTTTCTTCTCACCTATCCCCAACTCAGACGAAATGACTGCTGTTCCCGTCCCTCACCAGCCCTTTATACCTTCTCCATCGGGAGATACTAAGCCCATCTTGGCCCTCAAGGAATTGGTGGCCAGTCTTTACCGTGAACAGAATAAGATTCAAAACCTCTTGAGTTCCTTGGGCTTTGCTCTGCGGAGCTTCAACAATCTTAACCAATTTCTAGAACTAACTCCCCTGATGGCGGCGCGGGTAACGGATGCCGATGGGGGGGCATTAATCCTTTCAACTCCTAATCAGCAAGTGATTCTGGAGCAGTTGCATTGTCAAAATAGCGAATCGGGCCAGGAAATTTTAGCAGCCTTGGAAGGTTTAATTGCCAAATTTAACGAATCCCCTTCTTCTTTGTTGAAGGATTCTCCCCATCCTAAATCCCTTTTAGAGTCTTTAGATTATCAAATTCGTCAAACCCTAGGTCCCAAGATTCAACTTTACAGTACCCCGATCCTCGTCAAAAATATGGAAAGGGGAAGATTATACGTTTTTAGTTTTGCCCCAGATTATATATGGAGTCAGACTAGGCGTAGACTACTGCAACTGGTAGCAGATCAAACCGCCGTGGCTATGGCTAACAACGAATTAACCATCGAACTGCGAGCCCGGGAGCGACAAGATCGAGAATTGGAAATTGCCTCGGAAATTCAGTTACGCCTCTTGCCCAGAAAGTGCCCCCTCATTCAAGGAGTTGAACTAGCAGCTAGTTGTCAAACCGCTAACCGAGTCGGCGGGGATTACTACGATTTTATTCCGACCAACTACGACCAACAAACTAACCAAGACGATCCCCAGGCGGCCTCTGTGCCCTGGAGTATTGTGATTGGGGATGTAATGGGAAAAGGCGTACCGGCGGGGTTGATTATGACCATGACTAGGGGAATGCTGCGGGCGGAAGTCTTGAACCGTCACTCCCCGGCGGCTATTCTTCGGCATCTGAATCGGGTTATGTATGGGGATTTAGACAATAATCACCGTTTTGTCACGCTCTTTTATTCGGAATACGACCCCAAAACTCAGATTTTGTCCTACAGTAATGCGGCTCACCACCCGCCTTTGTTATGGCAAGCCCAAACCCAGTCAATTGTTAAATTAGATACCGAAGGTATGCTGATCGGGTTAGATGCTGATTCTCAGTACGAAGATGCTCAGATTAAACTCGCGGCAGGGGATATTCTGGTTTACTATACCGATGGCTTTACCGATGCGGTTAATGCCCGTGGCGAACGTTTTGATGAAGACAACTGGATCAAAAGTTTTCAGTCCGCTTGTTTGGAATGCGATAATCCGCAAACCATTCTCCTTTATCTATTTGAGCGAATCCAAAAGTTTATCGGTTCTGGGAACAAAAATGGAGATGATATGACTTTGGTGGTTATGCGAGTACAATGATCATTGGGTAAATTTCGTCGAGGAAAACCGGAGAAAATTATGATGACTTTATTTTTATCGACACTTTGGCAAGAGGTAATTAATCATCTACCAACTGGGCTAAGTTGGTTCGCTCTTATAGAAGGTAAGGATACCGATATTTTGTACCAAATACAGAATGGTTTTGACGTTTTTATCAAGACCGGGCGAGCTTGGGCTTTGGTGATTGGCTTTGTGTTGGGCTATGTCTTCAAAGGTTTTACTTCCTATTAGATTAATATTCGCAAAAACGAGAGAGACTACTGTGACTGAGAAAAAAACCTGGAGCGATCGCTTTGAAGGCTCTCTCCATCCCTCTATTGTTCGCTTTAATGCCAGTATTGGCTTTGATATTGAGTTAATCGAGTACGATTTAACTGGTTCCGTTGCCCATGCCAAGATGTTAGCCAAAGTTGGTATCATCTCGGACTCTGAAGCCCAAGCACTGGTTTCTGGTTTAGAGGAAATTCGCCAAGAATATCGCCAAGGGCAATTTAACCCCGGTATTGACCAAGAAGATGTTCATTTTGCCGTAGAAAGACGACTAACGGAAATTAGGGGGGATGTGGGCAAAAAACTCCATACCGCCCGCTCCAGGAATGACCAGGTGGGGACGGATGTGCGGCTCTATCTTCGGGAGCAAATTGATCGAATTAGAACTTTAATTCGAGAATATCAACGGATTATATTAGATTTAGCCGAAAATAACGTGGAAACTCTAATTCCAGGTTACACCCATCTGCAAAGGGCACAACCCGTTAGTTTAGCCCATCATTTATTGGCGTATTTTCAAATGGCCGAGCGGGATTGGCAACGTCTTGGGGAAGTCCGCGCCCGTACTAACATCTCGCCCTTGGGTTGCGGAGCCCTCGCTGGAACCACTTTCCCCATAGATCGCCATTACAGTGCCGAGTTGTTGGGTTTTCAAGAGGTCTATGGGAATAGTCTAGATGGAGTTAGCGATCGCGATTTTGCCATTGAGTTTATGAACGCGGCTAGTCTGATTATGGTTCATCTAAGCCGTCTGGCGGAGGAAATTATCCTCTGGTCATCCCAGGAGTTTAGTTTCATTACCCTCACAGATAGCTGTGCTACGGGTTCTAGCATTATGCCCCAAAAGAAAAATCCCGATGTACCGGAATTGGTAAGGGGCAAAACAGGGCGGGTTTTTGGACATTTACAGGGACTACTGACCCTGATGAAGGGTTTACCCCTAGCCTACAATAAGGATCTCCAAGAAGACAAAGAAGCTATTTTTGACGGGGTGAAAACTGTTAAGGGTTGTCTAGAAGCCATGACGGTACTTTTGAGTGAAGGGATTCGCTGGAAAACCGATCGCCTCCTGGATGCTGTCTCAGAGGACTTTTCCAACGCGACGGATGTGGCTGATTATCTCGCCGCTAAGGGAGTACCTTTTCGTGAAGCTTACAATTTAGTAGGTAAAGTAGTTAAAACCAGTCTCGCCGCCGGTAAACTGCTCAAGGATTTAACCCTAGAGGAATGGAAAGCCCTCCATAGTGCCTTTGAAGCCGATATCTATGGGGCGATCGCGCCGCAACAGGTAATAGCCGCTCGCAATAGCTACGGGGGTACGGGCTTTGAGCAGGTACGTCAGGCGATCGTCCGAGCTCAAAACGCCCTCAATGAGGTTTAGATTATGGGGCGTTGGTGGCAATACATCAAAACCGTTCTCGGGGTTATTTTCCGTCATCCTATCCCCGGAACTACCGTTATTCCCCTTTTACCCGATGGGCGTATTGTTTTAATCCGTCGACGGGATACGGGACAATGGGGTTTACCAGGGGGGCTGATCGATTGGGGTGAAGATATTACCTCCGCCGCCAAGCGGGAAATAGCCGAGGAAACCGGGTTACAATTACTGCAAATTCGCCGTTTAGTGGGGGTTTATTCCTCTATGGAGCGAGATCCACGCATTCACTCTATTTCTGTGGTGGTGGAGGCCGATGTTGAAGGGGATTTTGCCATCCAAGATACCCTGGAAGTGTCCCATGTCCAAGCTTTTTTACCTGCGGATTTACCCCTCGGCAATCTTAGCCATGATCACGATCAACAGTTAGGAGATTATTTAAAGGGTTTGACGGTATTGGCTTGAGTTTAGAACACCAATAACGATCCTTTTCGGTAACTTCGCTATTGTTATCTAGATAGTCTTCGAGCCAATCACAGGCATAGTCAAAGTCAACTATTTTCGAGATTTTGGCTAAATTCCAGATAATAATGGTGCGATCGTCCCCTGAAGATACTAAGTATCGACCATCGGCACTAAAGACCACATCTAGGACTGTTCCTCGGTGTCCGCTCAGGGTTTTCCTTAAAATTCCCTCCCTTGTCCAGATTTTGACGGTGTTATCTACTCCTGCCGTTGCTATCATTGAGCCATCAACACTAAAAGCTACCCGGGTTAAACCGTTACTTTGGGCAGGAATAACTTTAATTAAAGTCCCTTCCCTTGTCCAGAGTCTGAGGGTATTATCTCGACTACTAGAAGCTAAAATCTGACCATCGGGACTAAAAGCCACTCCCCAAACCGCCTGATCGTGGTGGAGACTTTTAACTAGGGTTCCGTCCCATTTCCAGATTTTCACATAGCCATCTTCCCCCGCAGAGGCTAATAGTTGATTATCGGGACTAGCGGCTAGGTCCCAAATCCTAGATCGATGGGCTTTGAAGGATTTTAGCAATTTACCCTGGGGATGCCAAAGTTTAATTGTATTATCATCACTTCCTGAAGCAATCATAGTTCCGTCTTGTTTTATCGCCAAGGCAAAAACTACCGCCCTGTGTCCCTGAAAAATCTGCTCTGGTTTCCCCGTTTCTATATTATCTTGTCGTTCCAATCCCCAAAGTCGGAAATTGTTATCCCTACCCCCTACCAACAGACTTTTCCCGTTAGCAGCAAACAAGACTTTAGCAGAAGAAGCATCCATCATCCTGCGGGTTTTTAGTAAAGTACCATCAGTTCGCCAAAGTTTAACCTCCGTCTGGATACTGGAGGAAACAATATATTGACTATCGGGACTAATATCCACAGTCCAAATCACACTTTCATGATCTTCTAAGGGTTTGGCTAGTCCATTGTCTATTTTCCAAATCCTCGCCATACCTTCATCACTGGCGGAAACGACTTCTTGGGCATTTTCGGTAAGTGCAATATCCCGGACTAAGGATTGATGACCGTACAAGACTCGCAATAATGTACCATCGGTGCGCCACAATTTCACCGTATTATCCGCCCCACCCGACGCAATAGTCTGACCATCATTACTACAGTCTACGCCAATAACATCCGTATTGTCTGCGGGCAAGGTCCTTAATAATTTTCCCTGTAAATCCCAAAGCTTGACGGTACGATCTGCGCTCCCAGAAACCCAGATGTTAGTTTGAGGACAAAAAGCAATATCCCAAACTGCATTTTGATGATCCGTCAGGGTTTTAATCAGTTTTCCTTCCCTTGTCCAGAGGTCAATATTATTATCTGTTCTCGCGGTAGCTAGGGTTTGACCATCGGCACTAAAGGCCACACTCCAAACGGCTCTAGTCCCCCCTGGGAGGGTTTTCAGGAGTTTTCCCTGCCGATTCCAGAGTTTAACGGTGCGATCGCCACTAGCAGTAGCTAGGGTTTGACCATCGTTACTTATGGCCACTCCCCAAATAGGCGCTTCATGGGCTTTAATTACTTTTAAATGTTTCCCTTCGGTAGTCCATAGGTGCAGGGTGCCGTCTAATGCTCCTGCCACAATTAAACGACTATCCGCACTAAAAACCAACCGATGCAGCGTATCAGGATGGTAGAGAGTTCTAATTAATTTACCCTTTCTATTCCAAATTTTTACAGTTTTGTCATTACTACCTGTAGCTATTAGTTGACCATTGGGACTGATATCTACGGTTAAAACATTGCCTTTGTGATTAGGTAAATGATTGAGTTCATCTGCTCCATAGATAGCCCTTTCTAGGGTACGGTCTAGTTGCGCTTTTAAGTCTGGTTTATCAATACCAAATTCTTTGAATTTATGTTGGGCTTTAATCGCCTCTAGTAAGGCATAAAGATGTTGATGGGAGGCAAATAGACCTTCTGAAGCAGATTTTATGGCTTTGATTTCACTGATCTTAGCATCTTGATATTGCTCAAAGATTAGGTAAGATAAGCCAGAGGTGATTACTAAACCCGCAGCTAATAATAATAGTAATAATGTTTGTAATCGGGAAATTTTCTGCTGTTGTACCAGTTGTAGTTGAACAGTCTTAGTTTTTTCTAATTCTAGGCTCTTTTGAAACTCACGTCTATCTAGGTCTACCGAAGCTCCTAAGAACCGATAATCCACATTACTTAAACTTTTTCCTTGGCTCCATTCCTGGGCATCTTTTAGGGCTTTTCCTCGCAAAAGTCGAGATTCATCGGTGAGATTAGAATCAATCCAAGCTTCTAGATTTTGGTAGTAAGGGCGAAAATTATTTAACTTAGTAGTCACCCAAGCTAAATTAAAAACACCTTTATAAATTTTATTTTTGATTCTTAAATTGCTTTGATATTTTGCAACCAAGCCTGACAATAATAAATCAATATGTTCTGGGCTATTATTGATTCTTATGGGTCTTTCTTGAAGTATATCTTGATATATTGATAGGATTCTAGCTCGATTGTTTTGATGATATTCAAGGCGATTATTAATGGTTCTAAGGTGTTCTGGTTCATCTTGAGATTCCCATCGCTCGATAATTTTTTCTTTAACTAGATTATCAATAAATTTGGCTTCATCACCAGGCAAAACTGGTTCATTATGTAGCCAAACTAATTGACAAATTTTTTGCGTTAAAAAAGGTTGTCCTGAAGTCCAGTCTATAATAGCTTTGAGAATTGCTTGGGCATCGCCATGGATTTTTGTTAATCCTAGAATTAGATTATAGGATTCGGCTAAGGTAAATCCTTCTAATTCGATCGCTTTACCAATATTAAAGGGGGTACGTTGGCGATCGCGGATTAAATCTGCTGGAGTAGCCACACCAAAAATAGCAAAATTAAGACGATTATAATCAGAATTAATAGCTCTTTGATTGTAGAAAAACCGAATCAACGCCCAAAAATCATCTACGGAAAAGGGTAGGGATAATATGGTATCAACTTCATCTAAAAAAATGACAATTTTTTGTCCAGGAAATGCCTTTAAAATAATATCGGCTATAAATTGCTCTAACCGTTGGACTAGGGGAATATCTTCCCTTTCTTGCCACCAGGCTTGGAACTTAATTTTTTGGGTTAATTCCAATCCCCGCGCTAGATCAACGGTAATGCCTTTATACCATTGTAGGGGTGTAATCATTTCACTGCCAATGGTTGTCATATCTACTTTTGTACAGATAAAACCTTCATTTTGTAATCTGTGAAAGGTTCTTACTAAAAGGGAAGATTTACCCATTTGACGGGAGTTAAGCACATAGCAAAATTCACCTTTTTTTAAAGCTTCATAGAGTTCTGCATCTGCCTTTCTTTCGACATAGCAGGGGGCTTGACTATCTAAACTACCACCAACTTGATAAATCATAAGTAACTGGTTATGATTAAATTGAAGTGATTATTGCGCGTTCGATCCCGCCTGCCCCCCTTATTAAGGGGGGTGCCGATAGGCGGGGGGATCTCCCTTATTAAGGGGGGTGCCGATAGGCGGGGGGATCTGACAATTTTTAACATTTGCTAGAGTTCTGTTAACTTTTGCCTTAACTTGGAACTACCTAGATCAATAACCGTGACTACCACCAACATCACTAGGATAAAAGTAGTGGCCTTGGTACGTTCAAATCCGTTAATATAATTAACCAATTCAAACCCAATACCCCCCGCACCTACGACTCCCAAAATAGAGGCAGCACGGATATTATATTCAAACATATATAGAGTATAACCCAAGCTCAAGGGCAAGATTTGGGGAAGAATACCATACTGGGCAATCTGTAACCAGGAAGCCCCCGTTACCTGTAGAGCTTGTAAAGAGTTAGCATCGACCGATTCGATCGCCTCTTGATAAAATTTAGCCAGATAACCAATACTATAAATCCCCAGGGCAAAAGTTCCCGCAGTGGAGCCTAGGCCAATTACCGAAACAAAGATCAAAGCCAAGATAATTGAAGGAATAGAGCGCAGGGTATTTTGGAGAAGATTGCCGAAACTTCGTAATCCTACAGGGGAGAGATTATGGGCACTGAGGATGGCGATAGGTAGGGAAAGAATAGCTCCCATCGTCGTACCGATAACCGACATCTGGATGGTTTCTAGTAAAGCTTCCATGGCCTGGGGTAATACTTGCCAATTAGGAGGGAAAAAATCCCCTAAAAACACCCCCAAATACTGTCCACTACTGGAAAGAGAGGTTAAATCTACCTTCAAACTCTGCCAAGCCCAGATATAGAGAGTAATTAGTAAGCCGATAAAAAAGTAATTGCGAGGATTTTTTAGCATAGTTGGCTGTATTCTTGCTCGATATTATCACTTTTGCCGTCAAAAATGACCCTACCCTGCTCTAGAATTATAGCTCTATCTGTATATTGACGAGCCATAGCCAAGTCATGGAGCACTAATACCAAAGTTATACCCCCTTGATGGAGAGCCATGAGAATAGCCATCACCTGTTGGGTAACTACCACATCTAAACCCGAAGTCGGTTCATCGGCCAAGAGAATTGGGGGCGATGTCATCAGGGCGCGAGCTATAGCCACTCTCTGCTGCTGTCCCCCACTCAGTTTAGAGACTTTTTCTTGACTTTGCCAGGCTAATCCTAACTCAGATAAAAGGGTTTGGGCTTTTTGGCGATCGCCTTTGGAAAACCCCCCGAAAGAGGACCAACTCGACATTTTTCCCAACCTACCACAGAGAACATTATCGAGGGCAGATAGTTGGGGAATTAAGCCCCCCCCTTGCCAAATCATGCCCATTTGACTCCGGACATAGGGGAGGCTTTTAGGGGTAATTTTCCGTCCATTGACCTGAATCTCCCCCTTTTCGATGGGTACAAGTCCCACCAGGGCCTTTAACAGACTAGATTTTCCTGCTCCATTGGGACCTAAAAGTGCCACGGATTCTCCTGGGTTAATTTTCAAGCTAATACCATTGAGAATCGGACGATTCAGACTTGATTTATGGGAGCTATAAATATCCTGACATTCAATCATTAGGGTTCAATTTTAGCTCTTTGGAGGGCTGTACGCATAGAGGCTAAATGCTGATCATGGTTGACTTTCACTAATTGGGTAGAGTTGTAGAGCGTTTTAAACATCGCGTTATTTTCGGGTTTATTTAACTGCAAAAGAGCTTTAATTAATTTATCCCTGGTAGCGACAGGTAGGCTATCATCAATAACGATACCGTGGGCGGGTACCCCAGGAATAGACCAGAGCACTCGTAATTGTTCCACTTCTGCTTTAGTAATCCACGGTGGATTAAGAGCGTATTCAGAAACCGCAGCCACATCAACCTGTCCCCTCAAAACCGCCTGTAAAGCACTGCTGTAACCGTCTCCATAGACAACCTGACTAAAAAACTGCTTATAGTTATCCGGAGCTGCAACTAAACCTTGACCCACAAAGGCGCTAGTCGGCATAATATAGCCTGAACCGGAAGTGCGAGAAGCAAAGGCCATTTTTTTCCCCTTTAACTGGCTCAGGGTTTGTTTTTCGGTACCTAGGGTTTTTAATGGGCTATTTTTCTTAACCACCAGCACTGATTTATAGGTTTTCCCCCCTGAATAATCGGGGCGTACTTCGGCTAAATACATGCGAGCACCCGTTAACTGTTCGGCTTTGAGGGCGGCTCTACCCCCTAAAAAAGCTACATTAGCCCGATTGGATCTGAGCGCTTCCACTGCTGCGGTTTCATCTGCTACTATTCCCTCTACGGTTAAACCCGATTCCTTAGCCAGAAAATCGGTAATTAATGCCACTTTTTTCTCTAAATCCGCAGTATCTCGACGAGAAGCAAAGACAATCACTACCCGATTGAGGGGGGCTTGGGCAACAATTTTTTCTTCTTGAGAAATATTAGTAGGTTGAGCGCGGATAGTTTGCGGAGGACTAAGGGGGTTAAAAGTCAGTGTTGACAAGGAAAGAAGGGATAAGGAAGCTAGTCCTAGCAGGGGATTACATTGCATGAGCTTGTTGATAAAGATCGTCAATAATTTTTCTAAAATACATTATACACGGGACTCGCTATCATGGGAAAAAACCCATCTTTTTTGTTATGCTTTTGAGTCTAAATCCACCCCTAGCAATGGGCGAGCGGCGCGTAGTGTTTCGCAATTTGTCTTGGCAAGGATATCAACAAATATTACAAGCTATTGGCGATCGCCCTTCTCCTCATCTTATCTACGATCGCGGTACCTTAGAAATTACTATGCCCCTAGAAGATCATGAATTTTACCGAGAACTGATCGGCTTGTTTATTCGAGTTATGGTGGTGGAGATGGGGTTAAAAATCAAAACGATGGGGTGCACTACCCTAGTACGGGAAGACTTGGAGCGAGGGGGGGAGCCAGATAATGCCTACTACATCCAGAATCAACCGCGAGTAGCCAGCAAAAAAGTAAATTTACAGCAAGATCCACCCCCAGATTTAGTGGTAGAGGTAGACATTACCCATACAGATATAGATAAACCAGCATTTTATGCCAAGTTGGGAATACCTGAATTTTGGCGTTTTAACGGGCAAATCTGGCAGATATATCAACTTCAAGGGGAAGAATATCAAGAAGTAGAGATTAGTCCCACCTTTCCCCTAGTGCCCAAAATCAAGTTATACGAATTTCTAGAGCAGGCCCAAGCAGATGAAGTAGAGGCGGAACGGAGTTTACGGCAATGGGTACAAGGGCAAATAGGCAAAAAAAAGGGTGAGCCTTAGCCCCCCTCAATACTTGAAGACAAACCTTAAATTTATTCAAAAACTCCCAAAACAGGTGCTTTTTTAGTTACTGCTAAAGAGGGAGAGAGAAAATCCTTAGCGTAGATATTAGGATTACCCTGGGAAATTTCCGCATAGGCTTCCCGAACCTGAGCATTTACCGCTACGGTTTTCACATCATAAAATTCCGTGACCATTTTCGGATAGAGGCCAATGCCAATTACCAAAATCAGTAAACAAGCCGCAACAAAGACTTCCCTGGGTTTAGCATCGGTGTAGGGAGCGTGGGATGGAAGCACGCAACTGGTACCGAAACACATTGCATCATCTACAAATTCCTGGGGTTTAGAAATATCATCAACATCACAGGAAAGATCATTACCCGTACCGTAGAACAACTCCCGTAGCAGGTTGAGGAGATAGATCGGAGTGAGAATTAGGCCAACTGCGGCTAGGAATAGGGTACCCGAGCGGAAGACATTACTATAGATATCACTACTGGTAAAGCCTAGGAACACTTCTAATTCGCCCGCAAAACCACTCATTCCTGGTATAGCCAAAGAAGCCAGAGCCGCAATGGTGAAAAGGGCAAAAACCTTCGGCATAACCAGCCCAATCCCCGCCATTTCGTTGAGTTTTAGGGTGTGGGTACGGTCATAGGTGACACCCGCTAGGAAGAATAAAGCCGAGGCGATTAAACCGTGGGAAATCATCTGCAATTGAGCACCACTGATACCTAAATCGGTAAAAGAAGCGATACCGAGGAGCACAAAACCCATGTGAGACACCGAGGAATAGGCAAGACGGCGCTTCATATTCGACTGGGCAAAGGAATTTAACGCCCCATAGATGATGTTAACCACGCCCAGAATTGCTAGGACGGGGGCAAAATAGACATGGGCATCGGAGAGCATGCCTAAATTCATACGAATTAGCCCATAACCCCCCATTTTGAGGAGAACCCCTGCCAAAATCATAGAAACAGGCGCGGAGGCTTCACCGTGGGCATCGGGCAACCAGGTATGGAAGGGGAAAATTGCCAGTTTTACTCCGAAAGCAATCAGTAAACCAGCATAGAGAATTAATTGTAAGCCGAGGGGATAGTCTCTGGTGGCTAGGACTGCCATATCAAAGGAAACATCGCCTCCCGAGAAAGCCATGCCTAGGGCAGCTATTAATATAAATATAGAGGCCGCTGCTGTGTAGAGTAAAAACTTCATGGCAGCGTAGCGACGGTTTTGTCCCCCCCAGATGGAGACTAGGAGGTAAACGGGGATTAGTTCTATTTCCCAGACAATAAAGAATAAAAGAAAATCTTGGGCTACAAATACCCCAATCTGGGCAGAATACATGACCAACATCAGGAAGTAAAACAGGCGAGGTTTGTGGTCTACCTGCCATGCTGACAAGATTGCAAGGGTAGTTACTAAGCCAGCCAGTAATACTAAGGGAGCGGATAATCCATCCACCGAAACCGCCCAATTCAGCCCAAGGGTAGGAGCCCAGGCATATTTCTCCGCGAGTTGGAGAGTAGCAGTACTAGGGTCGTAGTGCTTCCAGAAGGCATAACAAATTAAAAATAAATCGGCAATCCCCACGCCTAGAGCGTACCAACGCACTACTGTACCGTCTTTATCGGGGAGTAGAGGGATGGCAAAGGAAGCAACGAGGGGCAGGAGGACGATCGCGGTGAGCCAAGGAAAGTGATCCGCAAACATAATAGTAAGAACAAATACCTATTGGTGATTGTTTACATTCTATTAAACTTTGTACACAATAGTTCATCAATCTTTACTTGATTTTGTATGGATTATTCTCAATGATAAAAGCCATAGTCAAAGATTTATGTTAATGTAGGGGGATGGGGCAATGAGTGGTTTTGTCAAGGAGTATGTCAACCCACCAGAAAAGTGTTACCATAGATTTGACTAGAAGAGTTTCAGCTATAGTCAGTAGAAGTCAAGGTGATGATAAAGCCTACAATCTTAGAAAAATATGAGGCATTGCCCGACTTTCTCAAAACTGAAGTCGAGTGCTACATTGACTCCTTACTAGAAAAGTATGTAGAGAGTGAAATGCGATCGGGACAAGGAGCAGTCAAAGAAATGTCTGAAGACTCCTACGGTTATGGAAGTCTAGCCAGGAAAATTATTATGTCTGATGACTTTGATGAGCCTTTAGAAGAGCTACGAGAATATATGTAGCATGGAGATACTCTTAGACACCCGAGTATTGATGGGGCAGTTGATCTCTAGTGGAGTTGTTTGTTTGGTTCAATTCATCACCAAGGAATGCTAGAATGGGGAGTATGGATGCTGTCTATCGTCTGCAAGGGGCGGAGTTTGAGTGGGACACTAACAAAGCACAAGTCAATCTTGAGAAACATGGTGTTACGTTTGAAGAAGCATCAGAGGTGTTTTTTGATCCTTTCTATCAGACGGGTGATGCCACCGCAAGTGGTGAAGTTCGACTATTTGTTCTGGGATATTCCTTAGCCTATCGTCTCCTTTTAGTCGTCTATGTCGAAAGAACTCCAAGAACAAGAATTATCTCCGCTCGTCCAGTTACTCGCCAAGAAAGAAAATTGTATGAACAAACCTAACGAAGAAATTACTCTTAATATTAGACCTCGTCCTTCAGAAAATCTCGAAATTTCCATTCCAAAAGATACTTTAGAGTCACTTAAGAAAATTGCTCACGGTAAAGATATGTCACTCGAAGCCCTACTAAAATTTTATATCGGACAAGGATTGCGTCAAGACTTATTACGATAATTTGATGCTCGTCACACACCTGCTCCAAGATACTCGCTAAATTCATAGGCTAATCGGCTGAGTTGGTTCTGGTTTACCTAATCCTATAAACGGTTCACCATCTAAGATATCTGCCACTAAATCTAGGATTTTATCTTTCTTCCGCAAGAAGACCCCCGATTTATCGGCGGGGTGAATTGC
>JBBAUO010000046.1:0-36069 GCA_040398185.1 Microcystaceae cyanobacterium
AGCCAACTGCTTTCTATGGCCTTTTAGTCGCGTTATCATTTTCAAGTCAGGAGGATTATAACCCGATTTTAAAACCAGATTTGGAATGATATATGTAAAGTTTCTTAAAAAAATGCGTATTTGGGGTGATATATGGAAACTTTCCGTATATTGTGTCGTTAGGGTGCGATCCTTCTTTAGGTTGTAGCCATAAATCGAATATTTCCTAACCCATTAAAAGGGTGGCAATTATGGACAATAAGTACAATAACTGGTTGATGTCTCTGAGACAGGTGGCAACTGGGCTGATAGTGAGCCTGCTGCTCCTCGTCTGGAGCTTCCTGCTGCCTCCCTTCGTCAGAGAAGCGATCGCAGCTCCAACCACGCTAGTAACTGTAACCATCACGAAGGTGAAATGTATTGACGACTGCCGAAATACTGGCCTAGAGGCAGCGGGGCAGAGTGCGGCAGACTTCTATGGGAAGATAGATATTAACGGAGTCGTGACACAAACACCCCGAGGTGAGGAAGATAATCCAGAGATAACACCTAATTGGAATGTACAAGCGAATATACCTACTAACCAGTCTAGCTTTCCGGTGAGTATTCAAATTTGGGATCACGACTCGACATCAGGAGATGACTTGGGCGATGCCAGTCCGGTTCCTGGTAAGAACAACCTTGATTTCACCGTTGACCGATTGACAGGCAAGTGGTCGGGAGATATAACTTGGCCACAGAAATGCGCCCAGGGCGGTAATCCGGGCGATGAGCCTGCCGTGGAAGTTTGCTTCGAGGTGGGTGGCTATGAAGACACTGACGGTGATGGACTGCTTGATGACTGGGAGAAAAATGGACTAGATGCTGACAGCGACGGTTTAATCGACGTGAAACTGCCAGCCATGGGTGCTAATCCACTACATAAAGATATATTCTTAGAACTGGACTGGATGACAACACAAGCACCAACACGGCAAGCTATTCAGGCAATGAAAGCTGCGTTTGCAGACGCACCAAAAAATGCTGGAAATATCAGCAATCCTACTGTGCAACCGCCTGTAAATATTGACAATCCTGATGGGCAACCAGGCATCAACCTTTGGGTAGATACAGGTAATCTTAGAGACGCTAATAATCTCCTGGTTGGCGATAATCTGGGAGGCGGAAATGCTGTGCCAATAAGCAACATATCTGGTCTGACTAGCAACTTCTACGCAGTTAAGCAAAACCCAAACAATTTTGATCCCAAACGTAGTTTAGTATTTCATTATGCTCTGAGTGCTGCCAATCCGACCAACAATACAGGCACTTCGACCGGGAATGGTAATACTGCAACTACGCTTAACGACACTCCTAAAACTTGAATACCCAATGAATGGGCAAATAGAACAGTCACTATTACTGGCGGAACTGGTGCTGGACAAGCTCAGACGATTACGTCTAATGCTGTTAATCAGCTTGTGATTGCTAACCCCTGGGTTACAATTCCAGATAACACTTCAACTTACACTATTAGTTTAACAGGTGGGGACGGTGAGGTAGGTGGCAATGACTTCATTGAGTACAACCACGATCCAGGCACCATCATGCACGAGCTAGGTCACAACCTCAACCTTCGGCATGGTGGGTTCTTTAATACTAACTGCAATCCAAATTATGTCAGCGTAATGAACTACGATAACCAGTTTGGGATTCGTCAGAATGCTGGAAGTGGACAGGGGCAAGATTTTTCTAATCCACCGGATGGAACCTTAGAAATCATTGACTATTCGCCACCTCGTTTTCCAGGCGGTCGAGGAACTGCTCCCTTGCCTCAACTTGCAGAAAATAATCTTAACGAGGCTACAATTCTCGATTCTACGGATGCAGCCAATCAGTTTATCTATACTAGGGGGGCGGCTGGAAAGTTTCTTAGTCCTCTAAATCAACGAGTGGATTGGAATGGGGATGGCGATACTAATGACTCAGGCATTACCTTAAACCTTAACAGAGCCGGAGCTAACGGTCGTCCTCCAGCTTGTGCTACTAATACCTCAAGCAACGAGACATTGTTCAGTTTTAATGATTGGAACAACATCGTTTTAAGTTTCAGTCAGTTTGGTGATTCCAATAATGCTCCCATCAATCCTGTTAACGAACCAGAACCCACTTTAGAAGATAACCGCCTCTTACAAGAGGAATTAAACACAACAGATTTAGAGATTATCAAAAGTGATTCCCCTGACATGGCGGTAGCTGGTCAGGAACTTGTTTACACCCTCACCACCAGGAATAATGGCCCCCGATTGGCGAGAAACGTTCAAGTAGTTGATATCTTACCCAAGCAAGTTACTCACATTAGTAATACTGGTAGTTGTGTCGTAGCTCCTTTAGGCAAATTGACTTGTAATTTGGGTGAACTTCAGATTAGTGAAAGCAGAGAAATCCAAATCAGAGTACATATTGCTGCCGACCTTCCCTGTAAAAAAGACGATCAGTTCTTCACCCTTACTAACAACGCTAGTGTTGTGAATTTATCAGGCCCTGATTCCAACCCGCGTAACAATGAAGCGTCAGAAAACACTCAGGTCTTATGTATTAAATATGAGTATGCTGCCAAATTGATCTGTGGCAAACAGAAAGACTCAGAAAACATGAGTCTTGCACGCGGTTTTTATGCAACGTCGATCAACATTCATAATCCCAATGATGAAAAGGTTTACTTCTTCAAAAAACTTGCTTTAACCTACCCACCTGAAGAACAGAAGCCAGGTAGTGTAATACCGATCGCGATCGACACACTTGAATACGATGAGGCGTTGAAAACAGACTGTAATGATATTCAGAGAACCTTGTTTAAAGGCAAATTCCCGACTTCTTACACGGAAGGATATGTCGTCATCCAAAGTCCCCGAAGCCTTGATGTAACAGGAGTACACACGACTGCAAATCTGAATTGCTGGGGTAAGGCTAAAGACCAAAGTAGCATTGATGTCGAGCAGATTCGTGAGCGGCTAAGAAGCAAGATCATTGATAATAAACCCGATCTTGTGGTTAGCAAAATTGAAAACCTTGATGTTGGCTGTCCAGAAGGGGCTGGAACTTGCGTAACACAGGTAAATGTAACAATCTCCAATATTGGATCAGCAGATGCCACTGCGTTCAATACAAAAGTGGTCTTTGACCCAGCGCAAACCTTAACAGTCAATAAGGCATCTTCTGGAGGTCTTGCAGCAGGTGCATCGCAGTCATTTACAGTTAAGAGTCCTCGTGACGGGAACTGTTTTGATCCAGACTGTACAGTCTGCGTCACTGTAGATGATGAAGATGATGTTTTGGAGTCTAATGAAGCTAATAATGAGCTTTGCGAATCCAAGGCAGGTTAACTAATCAGACGCTGCATCAAAGCAGTATAACAGGCTCGGTGGTGAGGTACCCTAACATATCACTGCACCCGACCTTATGGTAGAGTATCTGTGATTATCCAAGGTTATTGGTGGCGGGTGAGTTCAACCGTTATGCAGCTTCAAAACAGCAAAAAAGGAGGTTTATTATGGCTGAACGATTAGCAGTTGATGTTTCACAAACTTATGAAAGTGGATTTCTTGGCAAGCGAGGAGACGATAAATTTCCTTGCACCGGAGCAAGAATAACACGGGTGTAATTCCACAAAGAGGTTTCCAAACACCGTATTACTCCCTTTGATGATGGCATAGGACGGGGTGACGCTCACACAAATGATACTGAACTGCCAGATGTTGGAGTTCACTACTGGCTAGATGCAGGAACAAGGCTGAAATACGTTTTGAAAGTCTGGGTCGAGGATTAAGGATTTTGTGAATCAGTCGTTGAGGGGCGTTGGCTCCCCTTGCTTTTTTTGTGCGCTACTATGGAATTAAATGATTAAAAGCTAAGATTGCTATGGCACTGGCATCGAATGGACAAACAGCTATAATCCGCACAGAGCGAGGGCTTACAATATTTTTGATCATTACGATTGGCGATCCGGATAGGGTCAATGAATCTGACTATCGAGAACGCTGCGTTGAAAGGCTTGTAGAAATTGTGATCGATATCCAAGACTATATGGGGGCTGGTCGGTTGTTTATTCCATAAGGTGATTGGCGCATCATATCTGTTGGTGACACGGCATAACAGTCAGGAGGAAAATTACTATAAGACATCTCCAACAATTAAGATTTTGTCTTGGTAGTTCAGGCTTCCAGCCTGATTTCTGGAGAGGTCTATAGTATTAAAACAGGATTTGGCATTATAGGGAAATCTTGAGCGGAAACGATTTTTTGTCATAAAACTACAATCAAAAAAAAAGCCATGCGAGTTAAAATTTGTGGCATCACCCAAGCAGAACAGGCGATCGCCATCTCTCAACTAGGTATTACTACCCTAGGATTCATCTGTGTCCCCGCCTCGGAGCGTTATATTTCCCCCACTAACTTAGGGAATCTCCTGCCGCAGTTACCCACGAACCTCAGCACCGTGGGCGTTTTTGCCAATGAAAATCTAGATACCATCAGCCAAATCGTCGCTAGCACTGGTTTAACGGCAGTCCAATTACACGGGGACGAATCCCCTCAATTGTGTCATCTCATCCGGCAATCTCTCCCCCAAATAGAATTAATCAAAGCTTTTCGCCTGAAAAATACGGAGGATTTAGTCAAAATCCCCGACTATTATCCCTGGATAGATACTATTCTCCTAGATGCCTATCATCCCCTCAGGCTAGGTGGAACAGGAAAAACCCTAGATTGGGAGACTCTTACCCAGTTCACCCCCCCGTTACCTTGGTTATTAGCCGGAGGATTGAACCCCCAGAATATATCCCAGGCATTGCAGCAGTTAAACCCAGATGGAGTTGACCTGTCCAGTGGTGTTGAGAGAAAGCCAGGGGACAAGGACTTAGAACTTGTCCGCCAGCTATTGGCTACTTTTGTTAGGAAATGGTAACTAATAATACAAATCCCTTGTTTCTTTGTTCTTAATATAGGCCAAGGATTTGAGTGTCCTTTACAGTTTAGAAGCCTTCGGTTCTATCTCTAAAGCACTGGAATCACTAGAGCGCGTGGAGATTATTGTTTATTGCCGCAAATTAAAATCTATCAACCATTAGTTATTTCAATGCCTCCAAGGGTTTTGCATCCCTGATTTTTCCGTATCCAATCCGTCTCCGTTATCCCCTAACCCTTTTATTTATTGGAGAAAATATCCATGACTCATGAATTGCGTGTTAAAGCCGTCTCTCAAGTTACCGATCGCAAGCCCTTACCCCCTAAAGTACCCCAACGTTTAGAGTCCCTGTGGGCAACGGATGTATTTACCCTGGCGAAAATGCAGGCCAGTCTACCGAAGGATATCTTCAAGTCGGTAAAAAGTACCGTGCAAACGGGCGGAAAACTAGATGTATCCGTGGCGGGGGCCGTAGCTGCGGCAATGAAGGACTGGGCTATTTCCAAAGGAGCTCTATACTACGCCCACGTCTTTTATCCGATGACCAATGCTACCGCCGAAAAGCACGATGGTTTTATCTCCGTTCAAGGCGATGGTTCTGTAATTACCGAGTTCACGGGCAAAGTTTTAGTCCAAGGAGAACCCGACGGCTCCTCATTCCCCAATGGAGGACTCCGCTCTACCTTTGAAGCTCGCGGTTATACGGCGTGGGATGTCACCAGTCCTGCCTACGTTATGGAAACGGACAACGGTGTCACCCTTTGTATCCCCACGGTTTTTATCTCCTGGACCGGAGAAGCCCTCGATAAGAAAACCCCACTACTGCGCTCCATTGCTGCCATGAGCAAAGCAGCAACCCGTGTACTGAAGCTCTTGGGTCATACGGAGGTTGCTCCCGTAAATTCCAGTTGTGGTGCAGAGCAGGAATACTTTTTAGTCGATGCCCATTTTGCCCATAGTCGGCCCGATCTACTCCTCACAGGCCGAACCCTATTCGGCCGCTCCGCAGCTAAAGGTCAACAGTTTGATGACCATTATTTTGGAGCTATTCCTGAGCGGGTTCAGGTCTTTATGCAGGATGTGGAAGAAAGAATGTATCGCCTAGGTATTCCCGCCAAAACCCGTCATAATGAGGTTGCCCCAGGTCAGTTTGAAATAGCTCCCTTCTTTGAGGCGGCCAACGTTGCTAGTGATCACCAACAGTTAATCATGACCCTGTTAAAGAGTACGGCGAAAAAACATGGTTTTGTTTGCCTACTCCATGAAAAACCCTTTGCGGGAATTAACGGTTCTGGGAAGCACGTCAACTGGTCAGTAGGTAATCCCACCCAAGGGAATTTACTAGATCCAGGGGATACACCCCACGCTAATATGCAGTTTTTACTGTTCTGTGGGGCGGTGATTCGTGGAGTTCATAAGTACGGTCCGCTTTTACGGGCTGTGGTAGCAACGGCTAGTAATGATCACCGATTAGGTGCCAATGAAGCTCCCCCTGCTATCATTTCCGTCTACTTGGGAACCCAGTTAGAAGGGGTTTTTGAACAAATTCGCCAAGGCCAAACGGGAAGCTCGGGAACTCCAGGGGTTATCGATCTCGGCGTGGATACTTTACCGGTTTTTCCTAAGGACCCTGGCGATCGCAACCGTACCTCTCCCTTTGCCTTTACGGGTAATCGCTTTGAGTTCCGTGCCGTGGGTTCCGGTCAGTCGGTTTCTGGTCCCCTGGTGGCAATGAACACGATTTTAGCGGATTCTTTAACCTGGATTGGGGATCAGTTAGAGGGCAAATTAGCAGCAGGAGAAAGCCTAAATAGTGCGGCTCTAGCTATCTTGAAAGAGATCATGGATAAGCATTCCAATGTGGTCTTCGGTGGTAATGGCTATGCGGAAGCTTGGCATAAAATGGCAGTTGAGGAAAGAGGTTTACTCAATCTCAGAACCACCGCCGATGCTTTGCCAATTTTGAAGGCCGATTATATCGAAGAACTCTTTACCCGGGTGGGTGTTTTAACCCCCGTGGAACTAGAAAGCCGTTTCGATGTCTATGCGGAGCAATACATACTAGCGATTGAAGTGGAGGCTAAACTGGTGATCAGTATGGCAAAAACCATCATTTATCCGGCGGCGGTGCGCTATTTGTCGGAACTTTCCACGGCGATCGCCAGCGCTAAATCCATCGGCATTGAGATGGACACGGAAACCGCCCTGAAGGTATCTAGCCTAACTCAGTCTCTCCTTGACGGTGTTAGTAAACTCACCAGTGCCATGACTAAACACGATTTTGCCTCAGTAGAGGAACACATGCAGTATTCAGCCCAAACCATTCGTCCTTTGATGGATAAGGTACGGGAATATGCAGATGGCCTAGAGGGGGAAGTGGCGGATGATTTCTGGCCCTTACCTACCTATCAGGAAATGTTGTTTGTTAAGTAGTAACTAACCCCAGTTCGGGATAAGGGTGAAAGAAAGGGGCGGGGGCTAGTAAGCTGAGAAAAAAGCAATACTATCAGAACCCCCAGCCCATCTATGTCTAGTCTAGAAGCTCTTTTCTGTCATGTCGATGACTTCTGCCGTATATTTGAATAAGACGACCTTTATTGAGAATAGTCGCAATAGCAAAGCCTTGTTGCAAATGATTTCTTACCAAGAATCAAGCTTTTAGCGTCAGATCAGGCTTGTTCTAGCAGATGCACATTGTGGACACTTTTTTCTTGCGCTTACCCTGGATAGTTGACATTTGACAGGTTATACCAAATCCGCTTAGGTAAATATATTTATATTATCGTGAAGGCTAGGCGGTCGGCAGGGGGCAGGAGGCAGGAGGAGAATTGTTATGGTATTAAAACAGGATTTAGTATTATTACGCAAGGAAAATATTATTTAACAAAAAATAATATAAATTGGCTGAATTAAAGGCTGATTAAAAAGATTTCTTAATAAAACACCTTGATTATTCAAGCAGAGATTTATAATGATTATTATAAACAATACAGCACTAAAAGAGGTAAAAGCTATGACTAGTAGTAAAATTCCTAGGCTTTCTGCGCCTATTTTTTCTAGTGAGTTCCGCTTAGGTTTAGTTCTTTACGGTGGTGTTTCTTTGGCTGTATACATGAATGGTATTTGCCAAGAATTTTATAATGCTACGCGTGGTAGAGGAATTTATAAACTAATTAAAGCCTTGACTGATTCAGATATAGTTGTGGATATCATCTCAGGAACTTCTGCTGGAGGAGTTAATGGGGTGCTATTGGGTTATGCTATTGCGAATACTACTCGGGATAAATTATTAGATTTTAATTCTTTTGCTGGACTATGGCGAGAGCAGGGAGATATTAGAAATCTTATCAGAAAATCTGCACCATTTACTTCTTTTTTAGATGGTGAAGGTTTTTATCAGCAAATATTAGAAAATGCCTTCAAGCAGAATCTAGAAAATGTTAGTGATAATCACGATTGGTACTCAGATTTTGGAGAATTAGATTTATTTATAACAGCTACGGATTTTCAGGGTAGAGATACCAAAACTTTTGATCATACTGGTAACGTTATTGACGTTAAAGATCACAAAGTAGTTTTTTGTCTTAAATATCGCCAAGACCAAATAGATTATATTGATAATCCCTTTAGCAGAGATGATAATAACATAAAAGCTCTAGCTACCCTTTGTCGTGCTACTTCCTGTTTTCCTATAGCTTTTCCTGTCGTTGAGGTTTCCCTATATCCTCCAGATGAACAAAGTAAATATCCTCTACATAAAAAGTTAGTAGATTGGGGAAATTTACAGAATAGGGACTTGCCCAAAGAGTATCTAAATGGCAATAAACCCTATACGATTAAATTAGTAGATGGTGGAGTCTTGAATAATCGTCCTTTTACCTATGCAGTAGAGACAATTTATAGTCGGGTAGCTTATCGCAATGCTGAACGTATTTTATTTTACCTAGATCCTACACCTGATCGATTCCAAGAAGATATTAAGCAAAAAAACTCTGAAGATAGCCCATGGGAAATCGCTTCTAAATCAAAGATTGGTATCCCCAATTATCAAAGTATCAACAAAGATTTACAACTTATTGAAGAAGGCAATTTAAAAGTTAATCGTTACAAACTTTTAAGAGCATCTGTAGAATCATCAATTGATTTTAATAATCTTCCTCAAAGAAATGATCCCACTTATTTACATTGTCGATTTTTTGCCTTGATTGATAATTGTATTAGACAGATTTTAGTGAAAAAGTCTGCTTTTATTAAAGAAGATGAGGAACAAAGACGCTTTTTAAATAAAGTTGGTAGTTTGTTTAAAAATTTGGCTGTATCTGAACATATTGACCATAGCCAATATCTCCGAAACATCTGCTCCGATGAATCTATTTTGCGGAACATTGACATTAACTTTTTCATCAAAAAATATTGTTTTATTTTGGGAAAAATCAATGAATTAAACAATAAAAAAACCCGAAATTTTGCCCAAAAAAGAACTTCTGATTTACTCAAAGAAGTGTTATCACTTAGATACTTAGCCTACCAATTATCGTGGCAATTAGAGTTACTAAAATTATTGCGTAAATCTACTAATTTAATACTACAAAGCTACAATTTTTTGGAATTGATGAGTAGCTCAGATGTATCTCAGGTTAATTTTGAAGAAATCTATAAATTTTGTGTTGTCTTTTATGCAGTTTTATTAGATAAGGATTTATCTTTTAAAGAAGTGGATGCGTCTACAGGTAAGTTATTAGACAATTACTATGACCTATGTAACTTAATTCAAAATGACTTGCATCATGATAACTATAGACAAAAAAATAATATTGATTTGTCTAATTTAAAAATGCTCTTGCCCGAATATGAGCCTTCTCGTTTTCAAGAAATATTTAAACAAATTTACGAGTTTCCAGTTTGTCAGATATTAGTGACGAAAGATAACTATCAAGAGCGGGATAAAAAAATTCATTATCTCAAACATAAAGTCTCAAAAAAAGAGCAAGATCTCAGACCTAAAGAAGTCTCAAAAAAAGAACTCAGTATTGCAGTTTCTCAAAGTATTTTACCTGAAATTGATAAATACTCAGAACAATGTTTTGAGCATTGGTCAAAATTTATGCTTCCTGAAGATAAAGAGCTTCTCGAAAATTACTTCAAAAATTATCTAAGTATCGACAGTATTATATTTCCCTATGAATACTTAAGTGATATTGTCACAAAAAATCCTATTAAAGTTAGTCGTATATCTCCCGAAGATGCCAAGAAAGGATACAGCCATGATGTAAAATATCAGAAAGTTTTTGGGAATCAACTTAATAATTTTGGTGGATTTTTTGAACGATTCTACCGTTCTAATGATCTGCTTTGGGGAAGAATGGATGGTTTAAATCGGTTAGTAGACACCCTAGTAGATCTGGATGCAATGAAAAGATTTGCTTTACATATACAAAAACGTCCTCATCATCTGAGTGAAGAAGAGTATATTGAGCAGTTAATGGAAGAATCCTTACCTCATGCCACAGTAGAAGAACGAGATTATATAACTAATTATATGCTTGATTTCTACAGTTACCATACTGGGGAGGTTGACGATACCCAAGCTCAGAATTGCTACATTGAACATAATTATGAAAAATTTGTCCATAATATAGTTAAAGCAGGACAACGTGAAATCCTGTACACTGATTTTCCTGGTGTCTGGAAAGATATACCTGAAGCTAAGTATATAAAAAAAGAGACAAAGAAAAATATAAATTCTATTGGTTATAATGATATTCCTCCAGATAAGATTGAATACTGTTTTGAAAAATATGAGGAATTGAAATTACAAAAAAATCAGTTTCAACTCCAAGGGAGTTCGATTTTACTCGGTTTTATATGTTGGGGTTTACAAACGAATTTTTTTCGTGAGATACTTTCTAACTATTCTCCGAAATTAGTAAAATTCATCATATTTAAACATCCTATATTATCACTCACAATCCCTATATTAATACCAATCGTATTCTTGTTATCCCTCCTTTAGATTTGTTGAGCGGTTCGCTACCAAGAGGTCTAATGACGCAAGTTTTTTTGTTTGACCGTCGATATATTACTTTTTTCTCAGCTTACTAGCCCCCGCCTTTTTCTTCCACTCTTATCCCGAACTGGGGTTAACTAAGGGGGGTTGGGTTTAAATACCTAACTCCCTACCTGTCGCCTGGCTTCAAAGAGCCCCACAGCCACACTGACTGAGAGATTAAAACTACGTACCTGGGGCTGGGCAATGGGGATATAAACCGTTTGTGAGCATTGGGCTAAAATATCTGGGGGTAGCCCTTGGCTCTCACTACCAAAAACCAGCCAGTCAGTTTTTTCATAGCTAAAGTCTAGATAGTTTTTTTCCCCCCGCACAGTAAAACCAAGCAAACGCCCCCCAGTATCAGCACAGACTTTCTGAAAATCCGCATAGCTATTATGGTAGTGCAGATCCACGTAGGGCCAATAGTCTAAACCCGCCCGTTTTAGATAGCGATCGCTAATTTCAAAGCCCAAGGGAGCAACTAAATGGAGAGGGGTTGCAGTTCCTGCACAGGTTCGGGCAATATTACCCGTATTTTGCGGAATTTCTGGGTAAACTAATACAACTTGCATCTTAAGCGACTAAAGAAGGTTGACAGAGATGCTTTTCCAGGGCTTGCTCCTGCTGTTGGGCGTAAGGAATTGACTGCCTGATAATAGACTTAATATCCATACCAGATTCATAATCCTTTAACCATTGTTGGGCTGTATTCCCGTGGCTTAAAATTTCCTGTACTGAGGATAGAAAATTACTATATCCCCCGGTTTGGGCTAGGGGAATTACCTCTTGATAAAGCTCATCAATCCAATCCCGCGCCAGTAAAGTTCTACCATCTTGCCAATGGGTTAGGGTTGCATCCAAACTAAATCGAGCCGCAGCCTGTTCGTTAGCAGTGGTGATTTCTAAAAGTTCTGCTTCAGAAAAACGACTCCCAAGGAGAGGATCTAATTGGGGACTATGTTTTAATTGGGTTAGACGAGCTTCTAGGAGTGCCACAATCCCTAGTAAGGTGAGGGGATTCATTACTAAGTCACATACCCGTAACTCCAAGCGATTGAGATTATAGGGGCGATTATCCCCATTCGGGCGCACCGAAGTCCAGAGATGACGAACATTTTGCATCGTTCCTAAAACTAATTGCTCCTCAGTCCATTGCACATAATGACTATGACTGGCAAATAACGGTACATGGTGGGGGGTTTGGGGGAACAATTGCCAACGGGTAGAATGACTGCCGGTAATCTGCCCATCTAAAAAAGGAGAGGAAGCACTCAAAGCTAGATATAAAGGAGCTTCTACCCTAGCCAAGCGACAGGCCTGCATCAATGCTTCTGGATCTTCAATGCCAATATTAATATGGACACTAGAAGTAACTACCTTGGTGCCGTAGACTTGTTCAATGTAATCATGGTAGGGGTTATAGGGGTCAGAACGATAAAAATGGCGACTGTTTCCCAAGGACAGGGTACTGCCTGGGACGATGGTATAATCCCCTAGTTTCTGAAGATAGGCCCTTAAGGCTCGTCGTGGCTTGAGGATGGCACAGAGAAGACGCTCATAATTACAATAGGGGGCGGTTGTATATTCCACATTGCGACTATCCGGCTCCCGCACAAACCCATCTAAATCCCTGACAATGCGATCGGACAAGCCCACAATCTCTCCCTCAGGGCTGCCCGTGTACATTTCAATCTCTAACCCTTTAGAAAGTAGCACCATGTTACCTCGTAATCTCTAATGTGTAGTCTGCCATAAAAAGATGATCTTTCGTCATCTCCAAAATCAAGGAAAAAAACTATAATGGGAATTTCAGACTTTGTTTTTACCCCTGTTGCAAACAATCATGAGCCAAGATCCTCGCCGCTATCATATTACCACTTTTGGCTGTCAGATGAATAAAGCTGACTCCGAAAGGATGGCTGGCATCTTAGAAGATATGGGCTTTGCTTGGTCAGAAGATCCCATGGAGGCCGATCTCGTTCTCTTCAATACCTGCACGATTCGGGATAATGCCGAACAAAAAGTCTATTCCTATTTAGGCCGACAAGCCAAACGCAAGCAAGAAAAACCAGACTTAACCCTAGTTGTCGCCGGATGTGTCGCCCAACAGGAAGGAGAACAACTCCTGAGACGAGTCCCAGAATTGGATTTAATCCTCGGTCCCCAACACGCCAATCGTCTGCAAGATTTACTAGAATCTGTGTTTGCGGGGAATCAAGTCGTAGCGACAGAGGCGGTGCATATTCTCGAAGATATCACCCAACCCCGCCGCGATAGTCAAGTTACGGCCTGGGTAAATATTATTTATGGCTGTAATGAACGCTGTACCTATTGTGTTGTACCCAACGTCCGTGGTGTTGAGCAATCCCGCACTCCGGAGGCAATTCGTGCCGAGATAGAAATCCTTGCCCAAAAAGGTTATAAGGAAATTACTCTCCTCGGACAAAATATTGATGCCTACGGGAGAGACTTACCAGGAGTTACGGAAACCGGTAGACATGAACATACCCTAACGGATTTACTCTACTATATCCATGATGTCCCAGGCATTGAACGCATTCGCTTTGCCACCAGTCACCCCCGCTATTTTACCGAAAGACTGATTCAAGCGTGTTATGAATTGCCCAAGGTCTGTGAGCATTTTCATATTCCCTTTCAGTCAGGAGATAATGATATCCTCAAAGCCATGAAACGAGGCTATACCCAGGAGAAATATCGGCAGATTATCGCCAAAATCCGCGAATATATGCCCGATGCTGCCATTAGTGGCGATGCTATTGTCGGATTCCCAGGGGAGACAGAAGCACAGTTTGAAAATACCCTACAACTGGTGGACGATATTGGCTTTGATTTACTAAATACTGCCGCCTATTCCCCCCGCCCCCAAACCCCTGCGGCTTTATGGGATAATCAATTGAGTGAAACCGTTAAAGGCGATCGCTTACAACGACTCAATCATCTAGTATCTATTAAAGCCTCCGAACGTTCCGGGCGTTATCTTAATCGTATTGAGGAAATTCTAGTAGAAGCCCAGAACCCCAAGAATCTGGGGCAAGTCATGGGGAGAAATCGGGGTAATCGTTTAACTTTCTTTACAGGCAACCTAGAGCAACTCAATGGACAGTTAGTTAAGGTTAAAATAACAGAAGTTCGCGCCTTTAGTCTTACAGGTACGGCTTAGAAAACAATTTAGTTTCAATTTGACTCTATGAAAAAATCTGCATTGTGGATAACTCTCCTCATAAGTTTATTTTTTTCCCTCACCTCTTTTCTGAGTTGGACTCCCAATGCCCTAGCGTTTACAGATGAGCAAAAGATTATCCTCCAATCTTGGCGATTAGTCAACCAATCCTATTTAGATAGTACCTTTAACGAGCAGAATTGGTGGAAGGTTCGAGAGGACTTGATTAAGCGTCCTTTAAATAACCGAGAACAAGCCTATAAAGCCATTGAAGAAATGTTGGCTAGTCTGGACGAACCCTTTACCAGACTTTTGCGTCCTGAGCAGTATCACAATTTACAAATTAGCACCTCCGGGGAATTATCTGGGGTGGGGTTACAGATTAATATCAATCCCGAAAATTCCCATCTAGAAGTGGTTGCGCCCCTAGCAGACTCTCCCGCAGAAATAGCCGGGGTTCAGCCCAAGGATTGGATTATGTCCATTGATGGAGTCGATAGCAGTACCCTAAGTTTAGATGAGGCCGCCGCTAAAATGCGGGGAAAAGTTGGGACTGAGGTTTCCCTAACCCTACTACCCTTTGGCAAGGAACTACAGGAGAAGAAAACCGTTTCCCTCATCCGCGAAAAAATCTCCCTAAGTCCTGTTAGTCTTAATCTAGATACCCATACAGGCTCTATTCCCATCGGTTATATTCGTCTGAATCAATTTAGTGCTAATGCGGCTCAGGAAATCTCTAATGCCATTACCAATTTGGAGAAACAAGGAGCTAAAGCCTATATTCTCGACCTCCGCAACAATCCTGGGGGCTTATTACAAGCAGGTATTGAAATTGCCCGTCTTTGGTTAGATGAAGGGACAATAGTTTACACCGTCAACCGTCAAGGCAATCTAGATAGTTTTACCTCACCCGGTCCGGCTTTAACTGATTCTCCCCTAGTTGTATTGGTTAATCAAGGAACCGCCAGCGCCAGCGAAATTTTAGCCGGAGCTTTACAAGACAATCAAAGGGCGACCTTAATTGGCGAGAAAACCTTTGGTAAAGGCTTAATTCAATCCTTGTTTGAGTTACCCGATGGAGCAGGATTGGCTATTACCGTCGCTAAGTACGAAACCCCTAATCATAAAGATATTCATAAATTAGGAATTATGCCGGATCAGGTGGTGGAGCAGGAGCCGATTACCTATAAAGAAATAGGCAGTGATTTAGATCATCAGTATCAGTCCGCCGTTGCCCATCTGAATAATCCATTAATTAGTGATGGCCATTAAGCGTTCCTCTTCCCCATCTCCCCCCCCAGAGGAAAATCTTCTACAAGGGACACCTGTAAAGGGAGAAACCGAAAAAAGTGAAGACAAAATCCGTCCCCGTTCCCTAGAAGAATATATCGGCCAAGAGGATCTCAAAGATAGTCTTAAAATTCTCATTGCAGCAGCTAAGGGGCGCAAGGAAGCGATAGATCATATTCTGCTCTATGGCCCACCTGGATTGGGGAAAACCACCCTCGCGCTGATTTTAGCAACGGAAATGGGAGTTAGTTGTAAGATTACCGCAGCCCCGGCCCTGGAGCGTCCCCGAGACATCACGGGGTTACTTATCAATCTCAAAGCCGGGGATATTCTTTTTATTGATGAAATCCATCGCCTTAATCGCACCACGGAGGAACTGCTTTATCCGGCTATGGAGGATTATCGCCTTGATGTCACCCTAGGGAAGGGACAAGCCGCAAGAATCCGCAGTATTGCCTTACCTCCTTTTACCTTAATTGGGGCTACGACTAAAGTGGGCGCGCTCACTTCTCCCCTCAGGGACCGCTTTGGGCTAATACAACGTCTACGCTTCTACGAGCCCGCAGAACTGGTTTTAATTGTGCTAAGAACTGCTAAGATACTCAAGGTTTCTATTACCCAAACAGGAGCCGAAGAAATTGCCAGGCGTTCTCGGGGGACTCCCCGCATTGCCAACCGCCTACTCCGCAGGGTAAGGGATTATATACAAGTTAAGGGTATAGATACTATTGAGGAAAATACAGCATCAGAAGCACTAGAACAGTTACAGGTGGATCTAAAGGGCTTAGATTGGACAGATCGCCTGGTACTAAATGCCATTATCCATCAATTTAAGGGTGGCCCTGTGGGTTTAGAAGCGATCGCCGCCGCTACAGGAGAAGATGCAAAAACTATAGAGGAAGTTTATGAACCCTATCTCTTGCAAATTGGCTATCTTAACCGCACCGCCAGGGGGAGAATTGCCACCAAAGCCGCCTACGAGCATTTAGGGATGAAATCTATCCCTCTGGATTTGCCACTGTTTCCCAATTAAGTGGTTTTCTTTTTCTTGGTTGTTGTCGTTTTTTTTGTACTGGTGGTTTTTCTGCTGGCGGGTGCTTTTTTCGGTTCCGTTGTCGCTTTAACTTTCAAAACATCTAGAGCCTTTTCTAGGGTTAAAGTTTCGACAGTTTCCCCTTCGGGAATTTTAGCGTTAGTTTTACCGTGTTTGATATAGACACCGTAGGGACCTTGATAGATATTAATCGGTTCCTTGTCGGAGGGATGTAAGCCCAACTCCTTGATGGGTGTTTTGTTCCCACCTCTGGCTCCACGGGTACGCTTAGGTTCAGATAATAGTTCCAAAGCCCTTTCTAGGGTAATAGTTAAAACATCATCTTCGGCCTTGAGGGAACGATAATCCTTACCTTCTTTCCCTTGATCATGAACCACATAAGGACCAAAACGGCCTAAACTGGTTTGGATTTTTGCCCCCGTTAGCGGGTGTTCCCCTAGGTATCTCGGTAGAGCCAATAAACCCATAGCCATTTCTAGGGTAACGTCTTCGGGTTTAACGCCCTTGGGTAAGGAAGCCCGTTTGGGTTTTTTATTCTCTTCCGTCACTTCTCCGAGTTGAACGTAGGGACCATAACTACCAATAAGGAGAAAAATCCCTTCCCCTGTTTCGGGATGGTACCCTATTTTATCGGGACCCTCGGTTTTTTGGCGGAGAATAGTTTGTACTTGTTCGGGGTTTAAATCGGCGGGGGTTAAATCCATGGGAATAGAAGCGGTAATTACTTCTTCCCCGTTTTTGACCTCAATATAGGGGCCGAACTTACCAATTTTGACCGTGGCTTCTAAATTTTCTAAATGTATAGCTTTAGCGGTACTGGGATTAATTTCACTTTCCCGGGCCTTGACTTGGGTTTCTAGGCCAGTTTCCCCTAAATAAAATTTTTCTAGGTAGGGCAACCATTTCGCATCACCGGTGGCAATTTCATCGAGGGTTTGCTCCATTTTTGAGGTAAAACTGGTATCTACTAGGTCAGGAAAATGGGATTCTAGGAGCGTAACCACGGCAAAGGCGGTAAAAGTGGGAATGAGGGTTTTATTGCGAATCTGTACATAGCCGCGATCTACAATGGTTCCCATGATCGTTGCGTAGGTACTAGGACGACCAATACCCTCGCTTTCTAGGGTTTTAACGAGGGAAGCTTCGGTATAACGGGCGGGGGGTTGGGTTTCGTGTCCCTGGGCTTCTAATTGCTTGCAAGTCGGTCTATCGCCCACTTGTAAAGGGGGTAGGATTACCTCTTGATCTTCTATCGCCCCATCAGGATCATCGGTTCCCTCCACATAGGCCCGGAAAAACCCGGGGAAATCAATTCTTTTACCCGCAGAACGAAAACCTGCATCTTCTACTTGGATTTGTACCACAATTTGCGTAAGTCGGGCTTCCGCCATCTGACAGGCGACGGTACGCTTCCAAATTAGATCGTAGAGGGAAAATTCCACCCCTCCTAATCCCGTTTCTCGGGGTAAGCGAAATTCATTTCCTGCCGGGCGAATAGCTTCGTGGGCTTCCTGGGCTCCTTTGCTTTTGGTAGTGTATTGTCGTGCTTTAGGGCTGAGGTATTCCTTACCATACATCTGCTGTACACAGGAACGAGCCGCGGCGATCGCCTGTGCTGACAAATGCACAGAATCGGTTCTCATGTAGGTAATATATCCCTGCTCGTAAAGACTTTGGGCTACTCGCATAGTTTCCCTGGCACTTAGTCCGAGTTTACGGCTCGATTCCTGTTGGAGAGTGGAGGTAGTAAAAGGAGGAGCAGGTTTCCTGGTGGAGGGTTTTTCTTCCGTATGGGATACTTGCCAAGGTTTACCCGTTAGGCGTTTTTTTAAAGCCAAAGCATCGGCTTCCTTGAGAACAACCACATCTCTCCCACGGCTTAAATTGCCGGTGGTGGCTTCAAAATCGCTCCCCGTGGCAACTCGTTTACCAGCTAGGGTTATCAGTTTCGTATCAAAGGGACTGTTTTCCTGTTCTAGGGTAGCTTTGAGATCCCAATACTGGGCAGATTTAAAAGCTCGTCTTTCCCGTTCCCTTTGGACTAGGAGGCGCACTGCTACCGATTGTACCCTTCCCGCCGAGAGTCCCCAGGCAATTTTTTTCCAGAGCAGAGGAGAGAGGGTGTAACCGACTAATCGGTCTAAAATACGCCGAGTTTCCTGAGCATGGACTAAATTGTCATCAATTTCTCGACAGTTTTCCAGGGCTTTTTGGATAGCTTCTTGGGTAATTTCATGGAAAACCATGCGTTTGGTCGGAATTTTTGGCTCTAGCAGTTGTAAAAGATGCCAACTAATGCTTTCTCCCTCTCTATCTTCGTCGGTCGCCAGAATCAGACTGGTGGCCCCCTTGAGCGCGTCCTTAAGTTCTTTGACTATTTTCTTTTTGCTCTTGGGAATAACGTAGAGAGGATCAAAGTCATTGTTTACATCAACACCTAGGTTAGCCCAGTCTTTATCTTTGTAGGCGGGGGGAATTTCCTCAGCTGATGCCGGTAAATCGCGGATATGGCCCATAGATGCCTCGACGCGATAATCTCTAGGTAGATAATTGCGGATGGTGCGGGCTTTAGTTGGCGATTCGACGATGACAAGGGTTGACATAGGGGTTGGTGGATGAAGAAGACTCTATTTATATACATACCCATTTCTTGGGTATTGACGCAAATATACACTATTTTTTTGTAAAGCTTTTTTACAATAACTTTCGATCCCCCCTGCCCCCCTTGTTAAGGGGGGTGCCGATAGGCGGGGGGATCTGACAATTTTTAACACCTACCTACTTACATCCTAGAACTACAAGGATAAAAAGCGATAGATTAGCCCCAAGGCGGTTTTTTGATGTTCTTCCGTAATAGGGTCAAGATTTTCCCCAAATTCAAAATTAATCCCTGGTATCAGTACCCACCAAGCGGGGGGAGTTTTCCCATAAATAGTTTGTGCTAAAAAAAGAAGTGCTTCAGGATTGGTCTGATGTCGGCTCCAATTAGTCTCTAAATTAGGACTTAGGGGTTTAACCGTAACAGTCGATTGTGCTAAGGTGGCATCTATAAAGATAACTCCTTGGGACATAGCAATATCTTCGGCAAGTTCTGGGGTCAATTGTTGCACCGTTAAAACCTGAGTATTGGGGTGATTTTCTCGGGCTATAGTCTCCGCCACCCTTACCCCTACCCCATCATCACTTCTGAGGGTATTTCCATAACCAATAATTAGAGTTTTTGCCCTTGGCATAAATTGTCTTAAAAAGAGGAAAGAGAGCCGGACATAAGCCGGGTTCTGTTCTCCCAAGTTACAAGAACTCAAGAGGGGAGTTATCTATCTAGGACGCTTGTTACCAAACGCCTCCTGCGGTTCACCTAAACGGGACGGGAAAAAGACCAACCCTAGCCCCTCCGACCTTGCTCCCAACCGGGGTTTACCGAGCCAGTACCTCACGATACTGCTGGTACGCTCTTACCGCACCTTTGCACCCTTACCTCTTAAAAAAAGAGGCGGTATTTTTCTGTGGCACTTTCCTCACGCTCACGCGCACTGGACGTTATCCAGCAAGTCTGGTCTTTCGGGAGCCCGGACTTTCCTCAGATTTGCCCTAAAGCTCCTCTGCAACCCCCTCGCCAACTCTCTCTGTCGGTGATCATAACATTCTGTAGTAGTCCATTAAAATTAACAAGTGTAAAAAAATAAGTGCAAAGTGTTCCAGGGAATGTTTTTTACCCCATGATCAAGGTATGGGACTCCCAACTATGCCCAGAAAATAAGGGGAAAGATGAATACTACCAAAACCTATGCCACAATAGATGCTAACGAAGCAGTAGCGCGGGTCGCCTATCAACTCAGTGAAGTGATAGCGATTTATCCGATCACTCCCTCCTCACCGATGGGGGAATGGGCCGATAGCTGGAACTCGGAAAAAAGGGCTAATCTCTGGGGAACAATCCCTTCTATCGTAGAAATGCAGAGCGAAGGAGGGGCCGCGGGCACATTGCACGGAGCATTACAAACAGGCTCCTTGACCACTACATTTACCGCCTCCCAGGGATTGTTATTAATGATCCCCAATTTCTACAAAATAGCCGGGGAGCTAACCCCTTGTGTGGTACAGGTGGCGGCGCGATCGCTGGCGGCTCAGGGTTTGTCAATTTTTGGAGATCACAGTGATGTTATGGCGGCCCGTAGTACGGGTTGGGCCATGCTCTGTTCGGCTTCGGTACAAGAAGCTCAGGATATGGCGGCGATCGCCACAGCCGCAACCTTAGAAACTAGGATTCCCTATATACACTTTTTTGATGGTTTCCGCACTTCCCATGAGGTGCAAAAATTAGAATTAATAGAGGAGAGTTCTTTACGTTCTCTGATTAAGGATGATCTAGTCATTGCCCACCGTCAAAGGGCTTTAACCCCAGATCGTCCCGTTTTGCGGGGAACTGCCCAAAATCCTGATGTTTATTTCCAAGGCAGGGAAACGGTAAATCCTTTCTATGAAGCCTGTGCCGATATTACCCAAAAGGTAATGGATCAATTTGCCGAACTGACGGGTAGACAATATTATCTCTTTGAATACCATGGAGATGCGGAAGCCGAACGAGTCATTATTTTAATGGGTTCCGGGTGTGAGGCGGTGCATGAAACCGTAGATTATCTCAATCGAGGGGGAGCCAAGCTTGGGGTAATTAAGGTGCGCTTCTATCGTCCCTTTGATGGCAAAAGACTGATCGAAGCTCTACCTATTACCACTCGGGCGATCGCTATTTTAGACCGCACCAAGGAGCCAGGGGCTAGTGGGGAACCTCTTTACAAGGATGTGATGACGGCTATTCAAGAAACTATGTTTGCCGAGGATAGCGTTTTAAAGGAACATATCCAAAACCTTAAAACAGTTGTCGGGGGACGTTATGGGTTATCTTCCAAGGAATTTACCCCAGGGATGATTAAGGGGGTTTTTGACCATCTCAATACCAGTTTTCCGAAAAATCATTTTACCATTGGCATTAATGACGATGTTTGCCATACTAGCCTAGATTACGATCAGGACTTTTCTACCGAATCCGAGCAGGTGGTACGGGCTGTTTTCTATGGACTAGGTGCCGATGGTACGGTGGGAGCAAATAAAAATTCGATCAAAATTATTGGGGAAGATACGGAAAACTACGCCCAGGGTTATTTTGTCTACGACTCCAAAAAATCTGGTTCGGTGACGGTTTCCCATCTGCGCTTTGGTCCGCAACCGATTCGTTCTATTTATCTCATTACTAAGGCTAACTTTATCGCCTGTCATCAGTGGGAATTTTTAGAAAAGTTCGATGTTTTAGAAACCGCCCAAGAGGGTACTACCCTACTTTTGAATAGTGCCTATAGTTATGACCAAGTTTGGAGCCGTTTTCCCCGCCCAGTACAGGAGACAATCATCCAAAAACAGCTAAAGGTCTACGTTATTGACGCTTTAAAGGTTTCCCAAGAGGCGGGTATGGGGGGGAGGATTAATACCACCATGCAAGTCTGTTTCTTTGCCCTATCGGGAGTCTTGCCCAGGGAAGAGGCGATCGCACAGATCAAAAAAAGCATCCGCAAAACCTACGGTAAAAAAGGCGAAGATGTGGTAAACATGAACATTAAAGCCGTGGATTCAGCCCTAGAAAATCTTCATCAAGTGCAGATACCTGAGGAAGTAACTCCAGAATCCTTGGAACTCATCCCCGTTATTGCCGACGAAGCTCCTGTTTTTGTGCGGGAGGTACTGGGGAAAATACTCCAGCGTCGAGGGGATGAACTACCTGTGAGTGCTTTACCCGTCGATGGCACCTATCCAACCGCCACCACCCAATGGGAAAAACGCAATATAGCCTCGGAAGTGCCAGTGTGGGATGCTGATGTTTGCGTCCAGTGTGGTAAATGTGTTCTGGTCTGTCCCCATGGGGTAATTCGGGCTAAAGCCTACGAGGAATCAGAACTAACCAATGCACCCCCGACTTTTAAGAGTACCGAAGCCAGGGATCATGATTGGAAGAATCTAAAATTTACCCTCCAGGTAGCGGTAGAGGATTGCACGGGGTGCGGGGTTTGTGTGGATGTTTGCCCGGCTAAAAATAAATCCCAACCCAAACTAAAAGCGATTAATATGGCGGAACAATTACCGATACGGGAGTCGGAACGGGCTAACTGGGACTATTTCCTGAAAATACCCAATCCAGCACGGGAGGGACTGAATCTGAATAAGATTGCCCAGCAACAAATGCAAGAACCTTTGTTTGAGTTTTCCGGGGCCTGTGGGGGGTGTGGGGAAACTCCCTACCTGAAATTAGTTAGTCAGTTATTTGGCGATCGCCTAATTATAGCGAATGCGACGGGTTGTTCTTCCATTTACGGGGGAAATTTACCCACGACTCCTTGGTCCAAAAATGCCGCAGGACGGGGACCCGCTTGGTCAAATTCTCTTTTTGAAGATAATGCTGAATTTGGCTTAGGTTTCCGAGTTTCTATAGATAAACAGGCAGAATTTGCCGCAGAACTCCTACAATCCTTGGCTCGTGAGGTGGGAGGAAGTTTAACTACCGAAATCCTCAACGCCCAGCAGAAGGACGAGGCAGATATTTATGAACAGCGTCAACGGGTAGAAGCTTTAAAACAACGCCTAGGAGAACTTCCTAACTCCGCTACTATCAAAATGCTCCAATCCGTAGTTGACTACCTGGTGAAAAAGAGTGTTTGGATTATCGGGGGTGATGGTTGGGCCTACGACATTGGTTATGGGGGTTTAGATCACGTTTTAGCCAGTGGGCGCAATGTCAATATTCTGGTCATGGATACGGAGGTTTACTCAAACACGGGGGGACAAGCTTCTAAGGCAACTCCTAAGGGGGCTGTAGCTAAGTTTGCCTCGGGGGGGAAAGCTTCACCGAAGAAGGATTTAGGGTTAATGGCCATGACCTACGGCAATGTTTATGTAGCTAGTGTGGCCTTAGGGGCAAAAAATGAACAAACGATTAAGGCTTTTTTGGAAGCGGAAGCCTACCCTGGTCCTTCTCTGATTATTGCCTATTCCCACTGTATCGCCCACGGTATCAACATGACTACCGGTATGAGTCATCAAAAAGAGGTAGTAGAGAGTGGACGCTGGTTTCTCTATCGCTATCATCCTGATTTGCTAGAGCAAGGGAAGAATCCCCTACAGCTAGATATGCGTCCTCCAAAAACGCCCGTATCGGAAACCATGTACCAAGAAAATCGCTTTCAAATGCTCAAGCGTAGCCAGCCCGAAGTGGCTAAAAACCTCCTCCAAGAAGCCCAAGCTGAGGTGGATAAACGCTGGCAAATGTATGAATATTTGGCTCAACAAGGGGTTTAAAGGCAAGATTTATGGATATTACGACTACTTATCTGGGTTTAAAACTGCGATCGCCTTTAATTGTAGGTGCTGCTGCTCCCTTAACTGAGGATATGGATCACCTCAAAAGGATGGTAGAAGCTGGAGCGGGGGCGATCGTGTTGCATTCTTTTTTTGAAGAACAACTACGCCAAGAACGTCTTGACCTCCACCATCATCTCACCCACGGTACCGAAAGTTTTGCGGAGGCTCTTTCCTATTTTCCGGAGCCAGAAATCTTTCATGTTGGAGCGGATGAATATCTCAATCATATTCGCCAAGCTAAGGCCATGTCAGGGATTCCTATCATTGCCAGTCTCAATGGCTCCACCTCTGGGGGTTGGTTAGAATACGCCAAGGGGATTGAACAAGCCGGGGCCGATGCCTTGGAACTCAATATCTACTATGTGCCCAATGATTTAGAATTGACGGGGGAGCACGTTGAACAGAACTATCTGGATATTCTCCGCATGGTTAGATCAGAGGTGACTATCCCCATAGCGATGAAACTGAGTCCCTTTTTTAGCAATACGGCTAATATGGCCAAACAACTGGCGGAAGCGGGGGCTAATGGGCTAGTTTTGTTTAATCGTTTTTATCAACCTGATATTGATATCGAAAACCTAGAAGTTCGTCCCCATGTCATTTTAAGTAATCCCCAGGCTATGCGTTTACCTCTGCGCTGGATTGCCATGCTCTACGGCCGTGTTCCCGTGGATTTTGCGGCTACAGGGGGGATTTCTAATGCTATTGATGTGATTAAAATGCTGATGGTGGGGGCCAAAGTTACCCAGTTAGTCAGTGTGTTATTACGTCATGGTGTGGGTGAAATTCAAAAAATCGAACAGGGGTTGATCCATTGGCTAGATCAAAATGAATACGAATCTGTTAGACAAATGCAAGGTAGTATGAGCCAGATGAACTGTCCTAATCCTAGTGCTTTTGAACGAGCGCAATACATGAAGGCGATTCAGAACTATCAACCGATAGGGTTGCATTCATGACAAACCCAAGTTCTTTGACTAAACGTATCGGTATTCTCACCAGTGGGGGGGATTGTCCAGGACTAAATGCCGTGGTTCGGGCAGTGGTTAAGGCTTCTCGGTTAAAGGGCTGGGATGTGTATGGTATCCCCTACGGAACCGATGGCTTTGTGGATATTGCCAGGGGTAAATATCAGCCGGAAGAATTGATTTTAACTAGACATGGTTATAATCTACCCGGTCTGCTCAAGGGTTTAGATGTTTTACAATTTTTGAGTGGGAGCGTTTTAGGTTCCCTGAGTCGGGGTCATCTTGATCAACCTAATTTAACTGAAGATATTCTCCAAGGTTATGAAATTTTGAGACTAGATGCTCTGATTGCGGTCGGGGGTGATGGTAGCTTGGATATTATTTATGGTTTAGCAGAAAGGGGCAATTGGAATATTATTGCTGTCCCTAAAACCATTGATAATGATGTTCCTTTTACTGAATTGGCTGTGGGTTTTACAACTGCGGTAGATATTGTTACCAAAGCTCTTTATGATTTGACTTTTACGGCAGCTAGTCATGAACGGGTGATGATTGTCCAGGTAATGGGTAGAGATGCGGGACATTTAGCTCTCCATGCGGGTATCGCCGGGGGTGCCGATGTGATTTTAATCCCAGAATTAACTCCTCTAATTAATGCCTCTGTTGTTGCTGGTTGTTGTCAGCAATTGTCCTATTTACGCTCCCAAGGTCGTCAATTTGCCCTGATTGTAATCTGCGAAGGTGTTAGAAATGAACAGGGGGCTAAGGAAAAATATATTGGGGATTATTTGGCGGAAAAAATTGAGGAGTTTTGCGAGAATCTTTGTATTACTAATCCTGAGTATTGTTATCTCAATGCTATGGATGTTAGATCCACAACCCTAGGCCATTTGCAACGGAGTCGTCCACCTTTAGCTCTAGATAGGTTGCTGGCTACTTTGTACGGGATTAAAGCCGTGGAGTTGATTGCTGAGGGAGAATATGATCAGGTGGTGGTTTGGCAAGAAGGACAGGTACACAGTCTGGAGCTAAAACCGATTATTGACATTATTAGGCAATGTCATCAAGATAATATTTGTCCTAATCCTGTTGATACCCAGGGCTTTATGGTCAAAACTGCGCGATCGCTCGGTATTTATCTAGGGTGATTTGTCTTGGGGGGAAACCTCTCCCTATCGGGATTTTTTGCGTCGGCGTTTTTTTAAGGATGAGCCTAGACTATCACTTAGGGCGTGACTAAGGCTACCTAGTTCTAAACCTACCCCTAGGGCTATAAGATAATGGGGATATTGTTTAACGAGCAGTAGGGCTAATTTTTTGCCCAACCCTAGCCAATGTTCAGCATTTCCCCAGATTAGTTGCACAATGCCTAGGATAATACCCCCCATTAATACCAGAAAAGCCAAAAAATAAACAATTCTCAGGGTAGTTCCCACAATGGGACCGTGGGATAACCAGGAGCGATGGCGCAACAGGGAACGGTAGGGCCACCAGATTAAACGCAAAACACCCCAGCGTTGGTATTGGATTGAATAAATATCTAAGTCAGGACCGAACATTAAACCACTAAACAAAAAACCTCCCGCCATTAGTAGGGTTAATTCAGCCCGGCGGGTTATTAAAAGGGAAAGTCCCACAACCCACGGTAATAACCAGAGGGTAATGCGATCGTGTGTTCGACCTGAAGGCATTTAGGAAAAAGGGGTTGTGTTTATTAAAATGATATGTTACACTAGGACAGCATACAAATGGGCGGTTAGCTCAGCGGTAGAGCTCCTGCCTTACAAGCAGGCTGTCATAGGTTCAAATCCTATACCGCCCATCTTAAAACAATAGATTCTCGATGCCTCCATTAGACCTCTCCAGACATCAGGCTAGAAGCCTGAACTACCAGGACAAAATCTTAAATTTGGTCGATGTCTATATGGACACTCCGGATTGATAGTAATATCATAGATGGGCATGGGAAAAAACCAGATTCGGAAGCAATTAAAGCAGTTCTTAAGGTTGATCAGGATATAGAAATTCCCAAGGGACAAAAGAAGGTAAATATAGGATTAATGTTCAAATTAAATGAGATAAATAAATTGTCATTATAAAGAAAAATCATGAAAATATCTTCCTTGAAATCCCTCTATGAACAGGATGAACATCTTTGGTTAACTGAAACAATTAAGTTGCTTAAAGAAAATCGTCTAGAACAATTGGATATTGAAAATTTAATTGAGGAATTAGAAGATTTGAGTAAGCGGGATAAAAACCGAGTTGAAAGTTTTTTGAGGCAGATTGCTGTTCGTCTTTTGTTGCTTCAATACTGGACAACAGAATATGAATATAACTATCGGCATTGGCAAGGAGAAATTGCAACCTTTAGGATTCAATTAAATCGATCTTTGACGACTAATCTTAAACAGCATCTATTAGATAATGTGAAAGATATTTATAAAGAATCTGTCTTTATTGTTAATCAAAAAACAGGGTTAAATCTTGATATATTTCCGTCGATTTGTCCTTATTCTCTAGAACAATTATTAGATAAAAATTGGCTTCCTTTTTAACCGACCCAATCCTTACACAATAACTCGGCTTGTTGGAGAACTGTAGTCGTCGCTTTCTCCTGTTTATCGGGAGGGTAGCCATACTTTTTTAGTAGCCGTTTTACCGTCACTCGTAATTTAGCCCTGACTGTCTCCTTCGCCATCCAATCAATGGTTAAGTTACTTTTAATCGCTTGGACTAAATCACGGGCGATCGCTTTGAGGGTTTCATCACCTAAAATTTGCACTGCACTATCATTAACTTCCAAAGCATCGTAGAAAGCAATCTCATCTTCACTTAACCCTAAATTTTCTCCCCGTTTTTGGGATTCTCTTATCTCTTTCGCCAATTCTATCAACTCATGGATAACTTGAGCAGTTTCAATGGAACGGTTCTGGTAACGCTTAATGGTATTTTCCAGCATTTCACGGAAGGAACGAGATTGGATGAGGTTTTTGCGGGAACGAGTCTTTATCTCATCGTTAAGGAGTTTCTGTAACAGTTCTAGGGCAAGATTTTTATGGGGTAGACCCCTCACTTCTTCCAGAAATTCATCGGAGAGAATGGCGATATTCGGGTTCTTTAGTCCTGCTGCTGCAAAGATGTCGATAACTTCCTCACTGGCGACGGCTTTGGAGACAATTTGACGAACGGCGGCATCAATATCCCTGGGACTTTTGCCGCTATTGGTGGTATGTTTGACCATTGCCGCTTTTATCCCTTGGAAGAAACCCACTTCATCTCTAATAGCTACGGCTTTATCGGTACTACTCACCAAGGCAAAAGTTTGGGAAAGTTCGGTAACGGCTTTGATGTAGCGTTCCTTGCCCTCTTCAAGTCCTAGAATATGATTGAGGGTAGCAGGAATGATATTGAGGCGTTCGGCGGGAGTTCCTGAAAAGAATTTCTGATAGTCGAAGCCGTGATACATCCCTTTAACTATTTCGTATTTTTCCTGTAGGATGCCTAGAACTTCTTCAGTGGGGATACCTGTATCATCTCTAGCGCTTTCGGTGTAATCTTTGAGGGCTTCTCTGAGTTGTTGGGCAATGCCGAGGTAGTCTACCACTAAACCCCCTGGTTTGTCTTTGAAAACTCGGTTTACCCTGGCGATGGCTTGCATCAGTCCGTGTCCCTGCATGGGTTTGTCGATATAGAGGGTATGGAGACAGGGCGCATCGAATCCTGTTAGCCACATATCCCTTACTATCACCAGTTTCATCTCGTCTTCGGGTTTCTTAAAACGTTTGGCGAGGTCTTTTCGGGCGCTCTTGCTTCTGATATGGGGTTGCATTTTCGCTTCATCGGCGGCTGAACCTGTCATGACGACTTTGATAGTGCCCTTATCGTCATCGTCATGATGCCAGTCGGGTTTAAGCTGGATTATGGCGTTGTAGAGGTCGGCACAGATACGGCGACTCATACAGACTATCATGCCTTTTCCTTCAATGCTGGCTAAACGGTTCTCGAAGTGGTTGACGATATCTTTAGCGACTTGTTGGATGCGTTTTTGGGAACCAACCAGGGCTTCTAGTCTTGCCCATTTGCTTTTGAGTTTTTCTTTGGTCAATTCTTCTTCGTCTTCGGTAATTTCTGCAAATTCTGGGTCAATATTGGGTTTTTCTGAGACTTCGAGTTCTAGTTTAGCTAGTCTGCCTTCGTAGTAAATTCTAACGGTGGCTTCGTCTTCCACTGCTCGTTGGATGTCGTAGATGTCGAGATAGTTACCAAAAACAGCAGGAGTATTAATATCAGTAGCCTCGATGGGGGTTCCTGTAAAGCCGATAAAGGAGGCGTTAGGGATGGCATCACGGAGGTATTTAGCGTAACCGTAGGTAATGCGGGCTTCGGTTATTTCTTGTTCCTTGTCAATTGGGGTAATTTTGTAGGGATTATTGGAAGTTTCGGCTACTTTTAGGGTTGTTTTTTGAGGAGGAAAGGAATAGAGGTTATTTTTGTCAGATTTAAGGGTGAGTTTAGCTTTGAGTCCGTACTGGCTACGATGGGCTTCATCGGCAATGAGTACGATATTTCGACGGTCCGAGAGTTGGGGATATTCGATACCCTCATGGGGGGCGAATTTCTGAATGGTGGTAAAGACAATACCCCCAGAAGCGACTTGTAGTAATTTTTGGAGATTTTCTCTATCTTCGGCTTGGGTAGGAGTTTGACGTAGTAAATCACTACAAAGGGAAAAGGTGTTGAAAAGTTGGTCGTCTAGGTCGTTTCTATCGGTGAGGATAACTAAAGTGGGGTTGGCCATTTCGGGTTGTTGGATGATTTTCCCTGCGTAGAATGCCATGGTTAAGCTTTTACCGCTTCCTTGGGTATGCCAGACAACGCCTACTTTTCTATCCCCATCGGGTTGAGTGGCTTCTATTGTGGCTACAACGGCTTTGTTGACGGCGTGATATTGGTGATAACCTGCTATTTTCTTGGTAATGGTGTCGCTATCTACTTCAAAGACGATGAAATAACGGAGTAAGTCAAGGAGAATGGTTTTAGTAAAAATACCTTTGATGACGGTTTCGAGTTCGGCTATTCCCTTGGGGGCGATAGTTTGACCGTCGATAGTTCGCCAAGGGGCAAAGCGTTCCCAGTCGGCGGTTAGGGTTCCTACTCTGGCTTCGGTTCCATCGGAGATGACTAGGATTTCGTTGGTGGGGAAAAGACAGGGGATTTGGGCTTTATAGGTTTGTAGTTGGTTGAATGCACTGTGAATGGTGGCGTTTTCATCGGTGGGGTTTTTCAGTTCTATTACGGCTATGGGTAAGCCGTTGATGAAGATGACTACATCGGGACGACGATTATGTTTACCTTCAATGACGGTAAATTGATTAAGGGCTAACCAATCGTTGTTATCGGGGTTATGGAAGTCGATTAACCAGACTTTATCGTATATCGTGCGATTATCTTTCTGGTAGTTTACGTCTACGCCATCAGTGAGGAGTTTGTGGAAGCGTCGATTATTTTCGTATAGGTTAGGGCTTTCGATTCGGGTGAGTTTTTTGATTGCGTCTTTGATGGCATCAGGGGGAATATTAGGGTTGATGGTTTGTAGTGCGTTTTCTAAGCGTTGGGTAAGGATGACATCGCTATAGGTTTGTCTCTCGGCGTTGGGTTCGTCGGGGGCAATTTGGCGGGCGTTGAGGGTGGTGTATCCGAGTTCGGTGAACCAGTCGAGGGTTGCTTGTTCTACTATTAATTCGGGAAAGGAAAACATAATTAATGAATGTGAGGGACTCTATTCTTTTAGTATTCCCCAGAATGTTTCAATAATTCAAGTAAAGGACGAACGGATAAAATCTCATCCTCTCGTAATACTTCAACCGCAGTTTTAGGAACAATAATGACATTAATTGACTCCCCAACAGCGTTAAATATTTCTAAGACATAACCTTCTTCTCCTTCTGATGGATGGGGAACTTTATCTATTAAGGTAGCAATATCACCTTTTTTGAGATTATGTTCGGCAAAGTCTTTATTTAATGAAACTCTTTGATATAGTTCAATCATGGCTTTTTCTCCTTTTTGGGTTTGAGGGTGATAAATTGAAATTGATTGTCTATGTCTCTTTTTAACCAAATGGTAATAACTAATAAGTTTTGTCCATTGATACCGATTAATTCTCCTATTATTTGATAAAATGTTCCATATTCATTGGTAAGGTCTTCTATCGCTTCGTTGTTTTGAATGAGTTTATAAATGGCTAATTTTAGTTGTTCGGAATTGTTTTGATTAAAACCTCCTTTCGCCAAGAATTTTGATTTATCATCTTGTTCTCTAAAAACTAAGAGATATTGGGTAATTTTGGCATCAGGAATAATGACATTATTAGGAAGTTTCACATTATACCGCCTCCTCAATCATTGTCTCTGCTTCTTTAACTCGTATATCCCCTGACATGAGTTTTGGTAGGAGCGTGTCTCTTATATTGGTAAGGGTACGGGATTGCTCAAGATCATGAAGGGTGTTACTGTATAACGGTTTAGTAATTTTACTAAAAGCATCAACAATCAAAGAATTGGGTATTAAAATTTCCATATTAAGTAAAAATTCAGGTTTAACTCTTTGATTTTTAACAATTAGCCAAGCAAAACTCAAACCGAACTCTTTTTGAACTTGAGGGGGAATTATTACCTGAGAATACATTTGGGGTAATAAATCAATTTTATCAATTCTTTCTAAACCAATTAAACAGGTACTGTCAGCAATAATTAAATCAGTCATCGGCTCACTTCTTCCCGTAAATCTTCAACAGAGTAATTAAAAATAGGAATTTTATATTGTCCCAAAACCTCCATAAAAGCTGACTTAGAATACCCTGCTAATTTAGCCGCTTTCCCTAAAGAAATTTTATCGAGTTCATATAATTCGATGGCTAGGAGTAACTTAGCCTCACTTTCAGAAACTCCGACAGGAAGTTCACAAACTAGATTCATATTCGCCCCTTTTTTAGAGATTATCATTTCTATTATATCACTTTTTCCAAAGCTAACAAACCCTTAGCCACATCTTCCCAGATACTCATCTCTATCTTCGGGGTCTGCGTATTCATCTTGTAATAATTTGTCGTAAATTTCCTCGAAAGCATCGGAGATGTATTTGAGAAAGATTAATCCTAGAACGACGTGCTTGTACTCGGCAGCATCCATGTGTCCCCGTTGTTCATCGGCTGCCTTCCATAGAGTCTCTTCAAATCCTAGTTTCGCGCTGCTACTATTGGCTTTCGTTGTTGTTTCGGCTTTCTGGCGGGGCATCCAATAACTTCCTATTTTGGAGAAAAATGCGGCTCTAAGGTTAGGGAACAATAACAGACTTATCCCCAGACTATGCTAACACTTGAATAGTTTTAAATAAATAAGGTGGAGGCTTATCCCCATCAACAAGATCGACTTCAAACTCATGACTAATGCCTGTTAAGGATGACATCGCCATAGGTTTGTCTCTCGGCGTTAGGTTCGTCGGGGGCAATTTGGCTGGCGTTGAGGGTGGTATATCCGAGTTCGCTGAACCAGTCTAGGGTTGCTTGTTCTACGATGTCTTCGGTAAAGGTGTTCATGATATTATGTCCAGTAAGCCATTGTAAAAAACTTGAAAACTCCTAGAACGGTTCACATGAGGTTTCATATATTGAGAGATTTCTCTAGCTGCCCTCAGTTTTTCTAGACCTCCTTTGTGGTGCCCTGCTCTTTGGAGTACCTTTTCTAAGTTTTCCCAAGTTCCTCCCCTAATTGCGTCGGCATCTCGATATTTTTCTTGTTGCCCTAAATGGGGGGAAACTCCAGGATACGCCTCGACAATAGCATTAATATCACCAAAAAACCAAGCTTCTAGCTCTTCAATAGCAATTCGATTTAGAATTTGATAGGGTTGATCAGTTTGAGCAGTAGTCTTAGTTATAAAACCTATCTCTGAAGCCATTCTTTCAAGTTTACTTTTGAGGTCTTGACAATCTTCATCATCTTTATCTACAAGGACTATGATTCTATAATCATCGGGAATCCAATTTTTATATGCTTTTAATCGAGCAGGTAATTTTTTAAGTAAATCACTTTTACCTCGAAAGGCGTGAATATCATAAGTAATATTAGATTCCAAAACTTTAGGCAGAATTTCATCTAAAAATACTTCAGTTGATAATTCTTCGACCAGAAACTCTATGTGCAAATTAACCTCCTTTACGCTTAAATAAAATAACTTAATTGTGCTTGGGCATTCCAGAATTTTTTAGAGGGTTGCCAGCATCAAAATAATCTTCCATCCATAGCTCTCCTAATAATGCCCCGTGATTGATAAAGTCTGTAATACCTCGCATATCAGAGGTTCTTTTAGCCTGTGTAAAACCGCGTTCATCTCGATAGAGTACCCAAACTTGTTTTGGTTGAAGCGCATTAACAAAAAAAGGCGAATGAGTTGTAACCATTAACTGACTATTAGCAGAAGCAGCCAGACATTCTTCCGCTAATTCGGGTAATAAACGGGGATGAAGATGATTTTCTGGTTCTTCTATACCTACTAATTGAGGAGGATCGAGATCATATAATACTGTAAGATAAGCTAACATCTTTAATGTGCCATCTGATGCAAATTTCGCTAAGATAGGCTGTTCAAAAGGGGCATCTTTAATTTGTAGGAGAAGCCGCCCGTCTTGCATAGTAGTAGCTTCAACTTTTTCTAACTGAGGAACACGGCTAGAAAGAGTATCAAGAATTTTTTGTAAGAGTTCAAGATGTTGTTCTTTTAGATACTGAATAACGTTCGGTAAGTTATCACCAGTAGGCGATAATCTTTCTTGCGCGCCTGTTTCGGGAAGACTTCGAGTATTATCAGCAGTCAGATAGGACAGATACCAACCTGTGATGAAACGACGTAAAGCACTAACACGAGGATGTTTAGAGAATTGCCCTAAAGTGCTAACTGCTATAAATTCTCGGGATTCTAATTTCTCGGAATCTCTTTTATCTTCTTCATCTGGTATTTCCCCTGTAGTTGCTTGTCCTTCTCCTTCTTTAAAATCAAGAAATTTAAACGGTTTTCCGTGTCCTCCTCTTCTCCATTGCAGCCATTCTTCAGCTACACAAGGCCCTTTAGAATCTTCCGTGATAGAAAGATGATAAGTAATCAGAGGAGAATCAGCTTTTTCACGATATTTAAGTTCGATAACGATTGGCTTATCTGAACCTCTTGTTCTAAGTTCTCGAAATCTTCCCCGTTTATCCCATGCTTTTCTCAAACCAACTGTAAAACACTCGGATAAAAAGGCAAAAACGTCAAAAATAGTCGATTTTCCGCTACCATTAGGTCCTACAAAGACTGTTAAAGGAGTAATATTTTTAAACTCCAAGTCATGTAAAGCTCGGTAATTCTGAACTCGTAGGTATTCAATTCGAGGGATGGAATGTCTAGACATTGGTGGTTATCTCCTGATTTTATCTTGTCTTCTTATACTACAGCATCCAATAATTTTTCTGCTTCCTTAACTCGGATCTCCCCTGACATGAGTTTTGGTAGTAGGGTATCTCTTATATTGGCAAAAGTTTCTGATTGCAAATTATTTTGCTTGATCTGCTTTTCAAGTGGAGAAATCAGATTTAAAAATGATATTTGAATGCTTTTAGCTGCAAGAATAATCGGAAAGTAGCTAATTGAATCAAAAGTAATTTGAGGGAATGTTCCGGACCTTGATTCTGCCACTATTTGAAATTCTGCTAAAGAACTTTGGGAAGTAAGAATCCGATATAATAATCTAGTTTCTATCATCTCAAAAGCACGAATAATCATAAATTTTGTAGAAACTACATAATTATTAGCATCAAAATCTACAAAAGCATATCTTTGATTTGCTGGTCGAATTTCACTTAGTAAAATATCATTTTTATCTATAGATTTCTTTGCTTGTCCGGGTAAACCATCCTTACTTACTAAATTACTATGCAAAAACTTCCCAGATAAAACATCTCCTGTGTTGATAAAAATTACTGATTCATGTTGAGAAAAATCAAAGGTTTTAGAAAAGTTTTGAGCTAAATTTCCTAATTCTTTAACTTCCCACCCCTTCGGAATCATCCCCAAAGCTGACTCCTCGAAACTATCAGGAAACAACTCAGCCGTTGCAGCATCCATTCCTACAGGTTGTCTCCCTTCCATCTTTGCTCTTACGGGCTCGAAATCGACAAACCAAGACTTAAAAATAGCTTTTGCCATAGCTTCTAGGGTTTGGTTCATCTGTTGATTCAGTTCCATTTTGTCATCTAGTGTTCCGAGGATGTGGGCAATGGCCTTTTGTTCGGGTAGAGGGGGGAGTTTTGGGATAGCTAAATTACGAATATCTAACATATTAAGATGAGGAACTGTTGAACCTTCAGCCCGACGATTCATCTCATATCGCATTTCTGGTGTTAACAATAAATATAAAAGATATTTTGGATAAATTCTTTGCTGATTTGGACGAATTAATACAGTTCGTTGACCAAGACACGCTTTTTGATTAAAAGGAATAATACCAACTTCACCTACAGGAGCTTCACGGGCTAAAATTAAATCATTGGGCTGTGGCTCAAGTCTTGCTGTCCATTCTTTATAGACAGCAAAAGAGACTCTATTTGCATTTTTAAAATCTATTCTTCCGTTTTTAATATTTGTGGTACGAATAGATGGAATGCCCGAAGATTGTGTATTTGCTGTTTTGTGTTCACAATCTACTATAGCATCACATAATTCGGATAAACTTAAATTACTCATAACCAAATCTCCCGTAAATTTAGCTTAAAAAGTGGTAGAAACAAGAAGAATAGAAACATAGATTAAGGTTCTCCCACTAAAATTAGTGCCTCCGTTTTAAGAGATTGACTTAAATAAAACCCCTTATTTTCTAATGCTTCTAAAATAGTTAATAATTGATCAATTAACCCTAACTGTTTTGCTTTAACTAAAATTCCCACTGTTCCTATTATTTCAATATCTAATCTTTTAGCTATATTTCTTGCTTGTTTATCATCAACAACCAAGCGAAAACCTAACTCATAAGCTAAAGCGATCGCTTCTGATTCTCCATCATCAACCATTAACTTTAAAGAATTAATCATTCCTATGTTTTGGGGGTTTTTAACAATTAGCCAAGCAAAACTCAAACCGAACTCTTTTTGAACTTGAGGGG
>JBBAUO010000047.1:0-35845 GCA_040398185.1 Microcystaceae cyanobacterium
TGCCTGATGGTGCGACTTGTTGCATCGGGACTGCCTCCTGCCTAGCCTTCACGATGATATATTTACCTAAGCGGATTTGGTATCAACTCCACCGCACAGGCCTTTAATTCTGGTTGCAGAGAAATTGGGCAGGATTGGGCATGGGTGAGACTATTGGCTTCCGCATTATCCGCCCAAAGCGTTCCCCAGTGCATCGGCACAAACACACAACCAGGGGTAATTGCCTGGGTAATTAGGGCAGGGAAACAAGCCCGACCCCGACGCGATCGCAATTCTACCATTTGCCCTTCTTGAATACCTAATTTCCCTGCATCCCTGGGATGAATTTCCAGAAAAGGGTGGGGGTGCATTTTCATGGTTTTTTGAATGCGTCCCGTGCGGGTAAGGGTATGCCAATGGCCATAGAGTCTACCCACGGTAAGAACAAAAGGAAAAGCAGGATCAGGAGGTTCTGCCAATCCCCGCGAATGATAGGCCACAAATTTAGCTCGTCCATCGGGGTGATGAAATCTTTTATCGGTATAAAGTCTTTTTTCTGGAATTTTTTGGGCTTTTCCCGCAAATAACTGGGATAAAATACCTGACTCTGGGGGAGGATTTTTAGAGGGTATCACTTCATCAAAGGCACAGGGCCATTGAGTTGGTCCTTGGGTTTGTAAGAGTTCATGACTCAATCTGGTCATCTCACAGGGGCGATGGCGAGTCAATTGTACAAACTCTTGAAATACCTCAGCAGCATTGGCAAAGTTAAAATGTTTCTCAAAACCCAATCGGCGCCCCACTTCTGCAAAAATTTCCCAATCGGCTTTAGCAACCCCGGGGGGTGAGTTAAAAGCAGAACAAAGTGTCACCCTGCGCTCTGAATTAGTCATTGTCCCTGTTTTTTCGCCCCATTGGGCAGCAGGTAGGAGCAAATGGGCATATTTACTGGTTTCTGTCGGGTAATAAGCATCCTGATAGATGGTAAAAGGAGATTTTAGTAAAGCGGCCTTAGTCCGTTCTAAATCGGGCATACTTACCGCAGGGTTGGTGGCGGCAATCCAGAGTAATCCCACCTCTCCTATTTCTAAGCCCTTAATCATGCTCCAGACATCTCGCCCCATCAAGGGGGAAATCTGACCGGGGGGAAGTCCCCAAAATTTCTCAACCTGGGAGCGATCTTGGGGATTTTTGACACTACGATAACCTGGTAATAAATGGGCCAATCCCCCGGCTTCTCTCCCTCCCATGGCATTGGGTTGTCCTGTCAAAGAAAAGGGTCCCGCTCCTGGCTTACCTATTTGTCCCGTCATTAGGTGTAAGTTAATTAGGGTAGAAACCTTGGCAGTGCCTTCTGAGGATTGATTTAAGCCCATCGACCACATAGATAAAACTCGCTCTGATTGCCCCCAATACTTAGCTGCTTGTTCGAGGTGATCGATACGAATCCCACATTTTCGGGCTACTGTTTCCGGGGGATAATGGTTAATAACTGCGGCATACTCAGCAAAGCCCTGGGTACATTCATCAATAAAAAAGGTATCTAATTTACCTTGACGCATTAGTAGGTAAGCAATGCCATTAAATAGGTCTATATCGGTACCTGGTTGGATGGCGAGGTGTAGATCGGCGGCTTCTGCGGTTTTAGTGCGGCGAGGATCAACCACAATGAGTTTACTGCTACGATTTTTTTTCAGGTGCTTCTGTAGGCGATTAAAAATAATGGGGTGACAGTCTGCGGTATTGGTGCCCACTAGAAAGGCGCAATCGGTTAAGTCTAGGTCTTCGTAGCAACAGGGCGGACCATCTGCGCCCAGGTTTTGGATATATCCTGATACGGCGGAAGACATACACAGTCGGGAATTGGCATCAAAGTTGTTGGTACCTAAGCAACCTTTGATCAGTTTTTGGGCTATATAATAATCTTCAGTCTGGAATTGTCCTGATCCGTACATACAGATGGCATCCGCCCCATCCTTGGCAATTACGGTTTGAATCCGCCGGACAATAAGATCAAAGGCTTCTTCCCAACTGAGCCGACGCAAGGGCTCTGATAAGGACTCTCGGAACATTGGGTACTGAAGACGATCTTTGTCTAAGCATTCGCTAATTGTAGCTCCTTTGACACAGACCATTCCCTGACTCGATGGATGGGCGCGATCGCCTACCACTTTTATTAGGGGTTTCCCCTGCTCATTTCGATTGGTTGCTCTGCCAATTCCTGCCGGTGGTATTACCTCTAATCCACATCCTACCCCACAGTAGGGGCAAAGGGTTTTCACTGAGTCGGGCATAGTGGGTGTCTTATCTCTTTCTGGGTCGCACTACGATAGTCGGAAAATTCACCCTAGGAAAGTGTATCCAAAATTACTTTTTATCTCGTTTCTTTTTGATTAAGGATATTTTTCATGCAGAGAACGCATAAGTACTTATAGCTTACTTCGTATTTAGGCTGGGTGTTATAGCACGTTTATCGGTTAGCAGTAAATGTTAAACTTGACTCAGAAATATTAGGGGAGTGATCGCTGTGGCTTCTATCACAATTGATCTTTCGGACAGCCAATTCCAAAAGCTACAGAATTTAGCAAAAGTATATGGCATTGCGACTGAAGTGCTTTTGAAGGCAAGCTTAGAAGATTGGCTAAATCTACAAAAAGGCGATTTTGTTGATGCAGCCAATTATGTGCTGGTGAAAAACGCTGAACTGTACCGACGTTTAGCATGATCCGTTATTTGACTCGAATAGAGATATTAGAACTGCATCGCCAAATTCTTGAGCAGTCCGGTGGAGCTTTAGGTATACGAGATATGGGTTTGTTGGAGTCAGCGATCGCCCAGCCTCGAATGACGTTTGGCGCAGAAGATTTGTACCCAAGTTTGCTGGACAAAGCAGCAGCATTAGGGTTTTCGATTATAATGAATCATCCATTCGTAGATGGTAATAAACGCACAGGTCATGCTACTACGGAAACTTTTCTTGTTCTAAATGGGTTAGAAATTAACGCCTCTGTGGATGAACAAGAGGGCGTGGTGTTGGCGATCGCATCAGGTATGTTAGGACGTGAGGAATTTGCGGGGTGGCTACAGCAGCACACAGCATCAGCTAACAATCCCAATGCAGTGGACAGTTGAAAGCATTTATTCGGATTTAGTATCATACATATTTGTCTAAAAATTCTTTTAACCCCAATGCCGACAGACGGGGTGAAGGACGGGGAATCATTTGTTCTGAACCTGTAGGTAGTTTTTGATATAAAACTGGAACTTCGTATTGATACTGCTCAAACCAATCGGCTCTTGTCGTAATATCCCTAACTTCTATTGTCCAATCTGTCAGCTTAATAGTCTCTAATTTTTCCAATAATCCTTCACACAGATGACAATCGGGCTTACTATAAACAATCAAATTTATCATTAATTTCAAGCTCTATCTAAACAACTATTAACTTCAGTATCGGCTAGGGCATTTTCGGCACGCGCTACCCAATTAATTTTGATTTTTTTAAACTTAATAGTTAACTCACAAGCTTCTTTATATAGTTCCTTTAAATTCTCACTTTTCACCTTCCATAGCCCATTGACTTGATTGATAACCAGTTGACTATCCCCCCTAACTTCTAGTTCTTCAATCTTTAATTCTTGAGCCTTTTGTAATCCTAAAATCAGTCCTCGATACTCAGCTTCGTTACAGGTTCCGCGTTGGATATATTGACTAACCTTATAAACTTTACCATCGGGTAAAACAATCACTGCTGCCCCTGCTGCTTTCCCCGGATTGCCCCTAGAGCCACCATCAAAATAAAGCACGGGGAGATGAGATTGAGTAGATGTTATCATATTTAGACCAGTAGAAAATTAATAAATATCTGCAAAGGTTTGTACATTTTTGAGGGCAATATTAGGGCAAGTTCTTTTAATTAAACCTGTCAAAACATTACCAGGACCTACTTCAATTGCTAAATCTACTTGCTCCTGGGGAAACGAGAGCATAATCTCTCGCCAGCGCACAGAACCCGTCATTTGTTGACTTAATCTTTCCCTGAGTTGATTACCATCGGTACAGGGGGAGGGATCTATATTAGATAAAACCGGTACCTTCGGGTTTTCAAAGGTTACTGTTTCTAAAACTGTCTGAAACCTTTGAGAAACTCCTGCCATGAGGGGTGAATGAAAAGCTCCCGAAACCTTTAAAGGTATAGCCCGTTTAGCTTGAATTTCTGTCAGGGCTTGGTCGACAATTTCAGGAGTCCCAGAAATAACTACTTGTTGCTCACTGTTATCATTAGCTAAAACCAGATCAGGAAACCTAGCTAGGGTTTGTTCCAAGACGCAGCGATCAAATTTCATAAGAGCGACCATTTTCCCTCCCTGCACAGTATCCATAAGTTCAGCGCGGACTTTGACTAGCTTTAATCCTGTAGGGAAATCGAAAACACGGGTGGTATAAAGAGCACTATATTCCCCTAAACTATGACCAGTAACGAGATCGGGGTAGTGACCGTTTTCTAGGAGTAAATCCGCTAAAATCGCCTCAATCACAAATAGGGAAGGTTGGGTGTAGAGAGTGCGGGACAACTTTTCCTCATCTCCTTGGGAGATTTCTAGAACCGACCATCCTAATAACTCTTCTGCTTGCTTAAATTTAGCCTGTGCTGTGGAGATGTCTTGTAAATCTACCCCCATATTGAGAACCTGTGAACCTTGCCCCGGAAATACCCATGCTGTTTTCATTAAAAAGCTATCCCCATTTAAAAATAACTGCTCCCCAAGTCAATCCTGCCCCAAAACCCGAACTCGCTATAATGTGACCTGTCTGAACTTGTCCTGAACGGACGGCTTCATCAAGGGCGATGGGAATGGATGCGGCTGAGGTGTTACCGTATTTTACAAGATTGCTGATCACTTTTTGGGAGTCAATGCCTAGTCTCTGGGCGACTGCGTCCATAATTCGTTGATTAGCTTGGTGTAGCAGTAACCAGTCTAGGTCAGAAGCATTTAAATTAGCTCGATGGAGGGCTTTTTCGATAACTGAAGGAACTTTCGCCACAGCGAAGCGATAGACTTCCTTGCCGTTCATGGTCAGAGGTTGATAGATTCCCTGGGTAATGGCAACATTCTCTTTTAGGGTTTTGGTTTGTCCTTGGTAGGCCAAATTCAGGGAAGAGTTTTGCGTCCCGTCGCTACAGATTTCAAACCCCAGTAAATTGTCTACAGCTTGGGCTTGACAGACAACTGCTCCTGCTCCATCGCCAAAGAGAACACAGGTATTGCGATCGCTCCAATCTACCCAACGAGATAGAACATCTGCACCAATTACCAAAACATTCCTATAGATACCAGTACGAATATACTGAGCGGCCGTCACTAAAGCAAAAACAAATCCCGAGCAAGCCGCAGTCAGGTCAAAAGCAACGGCTCTGGAAGCACCCAAAAGAGTTTGTACCTGACAGGCGCTCCCGAATAAATCATCTGGGGTAGAGGTGGCGAGAATAATCAAATCAACGGACTCAGGAGTAAGTCCTGCCATGGTTAAGGCTTCTAAAGCGGCGGCCGCGGCCAATTGACTCAATCCCATCTGAGGGTTGGCTAGATGACGTTGACTAATACCCGTGCGGGTTGTAATCCATTCATCAGAAGTATCCACTAACGCCGAGAGATCCTCATTGGTTAAAAAGGAGTCAGGCTTGGCGGAACCGCTACCTGTAATGGCTATTCCAGCCCCAGTGTTTCTCAAATTTTTTCTCCTTATTGAATCGCTTGTTTCTAGGGCTCGCCACCGACGGGGAGGGTAGCACTCGTTGGTAGCTGATGCGGTTGGTTATAAGCTTGAATGCGTTCTAGAACCCCATTGTCAATAGCATCCTTGGCCAAACGAATGGCATTAAAAATCGCTGGAGCTTGGGAACTCCCATGACTGATAATACAAACCCCATCTACCCCGAATAGGAGCGCTCCTCCGTGTTCAGCATAGTCCATACGTTGCTTAATGCGTTTGAGATTAGGCTTGAGAACCCCAACACCAATTTTCCCCCTCACTCCCCTGGGTAATTCTTCCCGGAGGATTTGCAACATCACTTCCCCAACAGCTTCGGCAAACTTCAGCAGGATATTGCCGACAAAACCATCACAGACAATAACATCAAAATCCCCCGATAGGACATCCCGGCCTTCAGCATTACCGATAAAAGGAATTTGTGGATTTTCTTGGAGTAGTTGATGGGTTTTAATGGCTAAATCATTGCCCTTAGTGACTTCTTCGCCGATGTTGAGCAGTCCGACCTTGGGAGTTTCCACGCCGATGACGTATCTGCTGTAAATCGTCCCCATCAGGGCAAATTGTTCTAGGTATTTCGGGCGAGAGTCGACATTGGCCCCCACATCCAAGACAATAACCGATTTGCCTGGGATCATGGTGGGGAGTAACGCTCCAATGGCCGGGCGATCTATACCTGGTAGACGACCTAGACGCAAAAGAGCAGCGGCCATGGCGGCTCCTGAATGGCCTGCTGAGACAACCGCATTGGCTCGACCTTCTTTAACTAATTCCATGGCTACATTAATGGAGGCCTTGGGTTTACGCCGCAGGGCGGTTAGGGGTTCTTCTTCCATTTCGATAACCCCATCTGCGTCGATAATTTCTACATTTTTGGGGTTTTGGTGATGATCCTGTAGATAGGATTGAAGTCGTTGATTGTCTCCGACTAGGAAAATATCGACATCAAGTTCTTCTGAAGCGCGGATCGCTCCTGCTATGATTTCGTCTGGGGCAAAGTCACCCCCCATAGCGTCTACTGCAATTTTTGCGCGTGTTGCTACCATTTCTAAAATTTAATAGAAGCCTAGATAATTTTATCAGAAACCCTTGACAGAAGGATAATGATTAGAGATTACTATTTTCAATACACAATCATAGTATCTTTGGTTCGGTGCAATATGCGGAAATTCTTTCAACTAGGCCTAGTCGGCGTTTTCCTAAATTTTTGGGGACTCTCACCCCGATTACCTGCGCCGATCCCTACTTTGGCTTGGCAAAATGCAGAGGTTTTTGATTTACCTACAGGTGCTGATCCCCAAGTAGCGGCTATTGTCACTCAATACCTCAAACGTCTAGCGGCTAAAGGTCTACCTCTGGCTACTCAAAGGGTTTGGATTCAGTCGGATTGGGCTGAATTGGCTAACTATCAAGGGATGATTCCCGGTTCGGCGGCCTCTTTAACTAAAGTTGCTACGACTTTGGCTGCGGTGCAAACCTGGGGCCTGGGTCATCGTTTTCAAACATCTATATATTACAGTGGCAAAATCAGTGGGGGTATCCTCACGGGGGATTTGATTGTCCAAGGTGGTGGAGATCCCCTGTTTGTCTGGGAAGAGGCCATCGCTGTGGCCAACGCTCTCCATTCAGTGGGGATAGAAAAAGTGAGGGGGAATCTGATTATTACGGGTGATTTTACCATGAATTTCCAAGAAGAACCCCAAAAATCGGCAGAATTACTCAAAAGTGCCCTAGATTCAAGACTATGGACGGCGATCGCCCAAAGGCAATTTGCCAGTTTTCCCCCATCTACCCCAAAACCCCAGTTAGAAATCTTAGGAACAGTACAACTAAAAGCCAGCCTACCGCCAAGCTCCCAGTTATTACTACGTCATCAATCCTTGACTTTGTCCGAGTTACTCAAACAGATGAATTTATATAGTAATAATTTTATCGCCGAAAGTTTAGCCCAATCCCTGGGGGGAAGCGATCGCGTTGTCGCCTTGGTTCGGGAAAAAACAAAAATTGATCCTAGTCAAATCCAACTGATCAACGGTTCAGGATTGGGGGTAGATAATCGCATTGCTGCCGAGGCGGTGGCGGAAATTTTTATGGCCCTGGAACGGGAGTTAAAATCCCAAGGGGTGAGTATTACCGATTTATTTCCCGTGAGTGGACGGGACAAAATAGGAACCCTCCAGGGGCGGTATCTGCCCTTGGGTGTCGCTGTCAAAACCGGTACTCTAGCCCAAGTCAGCGCCTTAGCCGGGATGATACCGACCCAAGAGCGGGGCTCAGTCTGGTTTACTATTATCAATTCCGGGGGCGATATTGAAGCTTTGCGTCGGGAACAGGATCGACTTTTACAGGATTTATCTAAGCATTGGCGACTAACTCCCCAACCCGGTTTCCTGGGTTCAGTTGGGCCGGTTTTTTTAGGTGATCCGGCTCGCAATATCAAGTCCTCGTCTCCTAAAAGCGGTTTTTAGATAGGAAGTAACGAGATGGCCTTAAACTAGGAAGTACAATGGATTTTCAGATTATCTTAACCCAAGTCGTTCTAGATGCAGCCAACCGATTCAGATAAATTTACCGAACAAGCCTGGGATGGAATTGTCAAATCCCAAGAAGTAGCCCGTCGTTTTAAAAATCAAAATTTAGAAGTAGAACATCTGGCCATAGCCTTGCTAGAACAGGATAAGGGACTAGCAGCCAGGGTTTTTGAACGAGCCAATATTGATTTAGCCCGTTTACAGCAACAACTAGAACTCTTTGCTAAACGTCAGCCTAAAGTTGGCAACGTAGATTTATACTTGGGACGAAGCTTAGATATCCTCCTAGATAAGGCCGAAGCCTCTAGGGAAAGTTGGCAGGATAAATTTATTTCCGTCGAGCATCTGTTGATAGGCTTTGCCGAAGACGAAAGGTTAGGACGAAAATGCTTAAAAACCTTTAATTTAGACCCCCAAGACCTAGAAGCCGCCATTAAAGCCATTCGCGGTACGCAAAAAGTTACCGAAGTTAATCAAGAAGAACGCTATGAAGCCCTGGGTAAATACGGCAGGGATTTAACCGAACTAGCTAAATTAGGCAAGCTAGACCCAGTTATAGGTAGAGATGAAGAGATTCGTCGGGTTGTACAGGTACTTTCACGCCGGTCTAAGAATAATCCCGTCTTAATCGGTGAACCAGGGGTCGGAAAAACAGCGATCGCCGAAGGACTAGCCCAACGTATTGTCAATAACGATGTCCCCGAATCCCTAAAAAACCGCCAATTGATCTCCCTAGATATGGGTAGCCTGATTGCAGGGGCTAAATATCGGGGAGAATTTGAAGAGCGTCTGCGAACCGTGATGAAGGAAGTTACCGAATCCGACGGACAAATCATTTTATTTATTGATGAAGTCCATACCGTCGTCGGTGCGGGGGCACGGGAAGGCTCAATGGATGCAGGAAACCTCCTCAAACCCATGTTAGCCCGGGGAGAATTGCGTTGTATTGGAGCTTCTACCCTCGATGAATACCGTAAGCATATCGAAAAAGATCCCGCCTTAGAAAGACGCTTTCAACAGGTTTATATTAAAGAACCCAATGTAGATGATACAATCTCGATTCTTCGAGGACTAAAAGAACGCTACGAGGTTCACCATGGGGTCAAAATCGCTGACTCTGCCCTCGTCGCCGCCGCTAACCTTTCTAATAGGTATATAAGCGATCGCTTTTTACCCGATAAGGCCATTGATTTAGTAGACGAAGCCGCCGCTAAATTAAAAATGGAGATTACCTCCAAGCCGGTGGAACTAGAAGCCATAGATCGTCGTTTAATGCAGTTACAGATGGAAAAAGTCTCCCTAGAAGGAGATAAAGCCTCGAAGGAACTCCTGGAAAAAATTCAATTAGAAATCAATGAACTAGAAAGCAAACAACAGCAATTCGCGGGTCAATGGCAGGCAGAAAAGCATATTCTCGATGAAATTCAAGCTCTAAAGGAAGAGGAAGAACAAATTCGGGTACAACTTGAAAAAGCCGAGCGCAGCTATGACTACAACAAAGCAGCCGAACTCAAATACAGCAAACTCGAAAGCGTCCAAAGAGAATTAGAAGCCAAAGAAAGTAAGCTCCTAGAAATTCAGTCCCAGGGGACTACCCTCCTCAGAGAACAGGTAACAGAAGCTGATATTGCCGAAATAGTAGCCCGTTGGACAGGAATCCCCCTAAATCGGCTCTTGGAAACCGAACGGCAAAAACTCCTGCAACTAGAAAGCCATCTCCATGAAAGAGTAATTGGTCAAACTGAAGCAGTTACCGCCGTATCCGCTGCTATTCGCCGAGCTAGAGCCGGAATGAAAGATCCCAACCGTCCCATCGGTTCTTTCCTGTTTATGGGTCCGACAGGGGTAGGTAAAACCGAATTAGCGAGAGCCTTAGCTGCTTTTCTTTTCGACTCAGAGGAGGCCATGGTACGCATTGATATGTCGGAATACATGGAAAAACACGCAGTTTCCCGTTTAATTGGAGCTCCCCCTGGTTATGTGGGTTACGAAGAAGGAGGACAACTTTCAGAAGCGGTGCGCCGTCGTCCCTATTCTGTGGTGTTACTCGACGAAGTGGAAAAAGCCCATCGGGATGTTTTTAACGTTTTATTACAAGTGCTTGACGATGGTAGAATTACCGACTCCCAAGGTAGAGTTATAGATTTTTGCAATACGATCATTGTCATGACGAGCAATATTGGTAGTGAGCATATTCTCAATGTTTCTGGGAACGATGAAGACTATGAGGAAATGCGAAAAAGGGTATTAGCGGCACTCAGCAAACATTTTCGTCCAGAATTTGTCAATCGTATCGACGATCTTATTATCTTCCACACCCTGAAACGGGAGGAGTTAGCCAAGATTGTCGGCTTACAGTTAATTAGAATCCAAAACCTGCTTCTGGGGCAAAAGATTACCTTGGAATTAACCTCGGCGGCTCAGAATCATATTGCCAAAGTGGGTTATGATCCCACCTACGGCGCTCGCCCGATTAAAAGAGCCATCCAAAGGGAACTAGAAAACCCCCTAGCTACTAAAATTTTGGAGCAAACCTTTATGGAAGGGGATACGGTTTTTGTCGACTGTCAGGATAATCTGCTGACATTTAGCAAAAAGCCCGAAATTATTGCCCAGGAAGTCCCCCTAGTATAAAAGCCATGAAAGACCTAATCTCACCACCCGAAATTCCCGCCTCCGCTTGGAAACGTCCCCTGGGGCGAGGATGGGATCATCCCTATACAGTACGGTATGCCAGTAATTTAGATGATGGACCTTGGCACGGAATGCCCCTAGGGGGTTTTGGTGCTGGCTGTATTGGACGCTCCCCCAGGGGAGATTTTAATCTTTGGCATCTAGATGGGGGTGAACATACCTTCGGCTCAATCCCTGCTTGTCAATTTAGTGTTTTTGAACAGCCCGAAACAGGGGAGGCTCAGGTATATGCGATGGCGACAGAAGCACCCGAAGATGACAGTCTGAGCCGATGGGCTTGGTATCCCCAGTCCAAGGGAACCTATTACGCCCTCTACCCGCGCAGTTGGTATGAATACGAGGGAGTTTTTCAAACCCAGTTAGTTTGTGAGCAATATTCGCCAATTTGGGAGAAAAATTACCAAGAAAGTAGTTATCCCTTGGCTATCTTTAATTGGACTGCTCACAACCCCACGGATAAACCGATTACGGTTAGTATTCTCTTAACATGGCAAAATCTAGTCGGTTGGTTTCGCAATGCTATCCAAAATCCTGAGGTAAAAGTTAGGGATGATGGTAGTCCTGTCTATGAATATCAACCCCGTTGGCGCGAGAGCGAGGGTAATTTTAATCAATGGGTATTAGATAACTTTCGTGTCGGCTTTCTGCTCAATCGTCCCCTTTCCGGAGAACAGGTAGAAGCAGGGGAAGGACAAATGGCGATCGCTACCGTGAATAACCCAACCTTAGAAATCTTTTATCTGAGTCGTTGGAATCCAGAGGGGGATGGCTCCGAGGTTTGGGATAATTTCGCCCGGGATGGTTCCTTGCCCGATCAAGAAGACGAAAACCCTGCTAAAAATGGGGAACAAATCGCCTGTGCCCTGGCGGTACGCTTTACGATTAAACCGGGTAAAACGCGGAAAATACCCTTTGTTTTAGCTTGGGATTTACCCATAACGGAGTTTTCTTTTGGTATTAATTATTATCGACGTTATACTGATTTTTTTGGTCGCAATGGTCAAAACGTCTGGGCGATGATCCGCACGGCGCTTAAACATGGAGAAACTTGGCGCGAAAGGATTGAGCAATGGCAAGCTCCCATCCTGGCAAGGCCAGATTTACCAGATTGGTTGAAGATGGCGTTATTTAATGAATTGTACCTGCTCACCGATGGTGGTACACTTTGGAGCGCCGCTACAGAAAATGACCCCATTGGGCAATTTGGAGTCTTAGAATGCCTTGACTATCGTTGGTACGAAAGTCTAGATGTGCGCTTGTATGGTTCCTTTGGGCTATTGTTACTCTGGCCGAGACTGGAAAAATCTGTAATGGAAGCTTTTGCCCGAGCCATTCCCACCGAAGATACTACACCGAGGATTATTGGTTATAACCAGGCGCCAGCAATTCGTAAAGCTAAGGGCGCGACTCCCCACGATCTAGGCGCTCCCAATGAACATCCTTGGGTTAAAACCAACTATACCAGTTACCAAGACTGTAATCTCTGGAAGGATTTGGGGAGTGATTTTGTTCTCCAAGTATACCGAGATTTTTTACTTACAGGGGCAAAGGATATTGATTTTCTTTGGGAATGTTGGCAGGGTATTACGACAACTCTGACCTATCTCAAGGCCTTTGACCTAGATGGAGATGGTATTCCCGAAAACTCCGGCGCTCCTGATCAGACTTTTGATGATTGGCGACTACAGGGAATTAGTGCCTACTGCGGTGGATTGTGGATTGCGGCCCTAGAGGCGGCTCTGAAAATTGGAGAACTCCTACTGATTCATCCCCCCATGAATCCTCAACTACAACCGGAAAATTATCCCGATGGTATTGAGGATTATCTACAACAGTATCGGCACTGGTTAGCCCAATCTCGGGCTATTTATCATCCTACTCTCTGGAATGGGGCCTATTATCGCTTAGATAGTGGCAGTGGCTCGGATGTGGTGATGGCGGATCAACTCTGTGGTCAATTCTATGCCCGTTTGCTTAGTTTACCTGATGTGGTGGAGTCAACCTATGTGCAATCGACTCTAAAAACAGTCTATGAAGCTTGTTTTCTTAAGTTTGAAGGGGGAAAATTAGGAGCAGCTAATGGCATGAAACCCGACGGTACTCCTGAAGATCCCCACTCTACCCATCCCCAAGAGGTTTGGACGGGGATTAATTTTGGTTTGGCGGCTTTTTTTCTACAAATGGGTATGCAGGAGGAAGCTTGGACGATCACCGAGGCGGTAGTAAGACAAGTCTACGAAAATGGCCTGCAATTTCGCACCCCTGAAGCAATTACCGCTAGTGGTACTTTTCGGGCTAGTCATTACCTGCGGGCTATGGCTATTTGGGCGGTTTATTTCCATACTAAGTCTCAATAATTTTGTCTTCTAGGTATCATGGTTATAATTCTCCTGCCGACCGCCTAGCCCTCATGATTATCTAGTAACTTAAGCGGATTTAGTATCATCGAGAAGATAGTGATTGCTAGAATGGCCAAGAAGATTCTAGAGCGATTGGCCATGAGTGACTCCGTAACTATTGAAGATATTTACCAACTATTCCGAGCTTCGTCCGAAGAGTTTGACCGTCGTTTAAGGGAAAGCGATCGCCGTGCGGAGGAAGCTAAATTAGAAAGCGATCGCCGTGCGGAGGAAGCTAAATTAGAAAGCGATCGCCGTTTAGCCGAAATAGAGCGCGTCTTCACCGAGTCCAAGTTAGAACGAGATCGCTCTATGGCAAAACTAGAGCAAACTGTCGAACGAACTAGCCGAGCCGTAGATAGTCTGACTACTCGCTGGGGGCGTTTTGTCGAAGAATTAGTTGAACCTGCGGTGATCAGGCTTTTCTCTGAAAAGGGTATTGCTGTCACAGAAATCTATCCCCGCGCCAGAGTGAAACGGGAAGGAATTGCCATGGAAATTGATATTCTCGCCGTGGATAACATTGATGTGGTTTTAGTTGAATGTAAGTCCAGATTATCTAAAGATGATGTAGATGAATTTATCGAAAAACTAACCCGCTTTAAAATCGCCTTTCCCCATTACAAAAACTATCGAGCTTACGGAGCCGTAGCGGGTATTGAGATTAACGACGGTATAGATCGCTATGCTTACAAAAAAGGGTTATTTGTGATTAAGCCTAGTGGTGATAGCGTGGCGATCGCCAATGATGTCAACTTTCAACCAATGACTTGGTAACTGGGCGAGTTGGGTACTCAAATTATTTATCTTTCTCGTGCTGCCACCTTACTTTTTCAGCAAGCCCTATTTATTGCTAGATATTTGAGAGGCGATCGCTTTCAAAACAAAATTAACCAATTCGGGCGATTTAACCATTTCTTGTACTAGGGAATGGGTTTCGTCAACACTTAGAGATTCAATCATCTCTAAAATAATTGCCACTTTATCCATGGAGGGGAGAGTATCCTTACTAGGATCATCCTCCCTATCCTCGGTAATTGTCTCCGGTATCTCACCGTTTATTTCGGGAAAGGGAAAATTAAGCAGAGTTTCTTTGAGGGAAATGCTCAAGGCCAACGATTCCATCGGTTCATCCGAGAAAAAGGGTTCCGACATCTCCATGGCTACCGAATCCTTCGGCCCAGGAATGCTTAATTCTCCTTCCCAAGGTAGTTTCTCATTCTCTGACTCTGCTTGAGGATAGTCAATCTGCACCTTGCGTACCGCCATAATCGGCGAAAGCCCCCGCAGTATCCAGCGATAAATTTCTGCCAAGTGATCCTCATTCCCATCCCATTGTAGGGCGATGGAATCTTGAATACTTTCGGCAATCAGATGACGTAAATCGGATAAAGGTTTAAAACTGTAGTCGTCAATGTACGCTTCTAAATGCCTATAGTCTACATCTGTCGCTTGGGTTCCCAATTTCAGTAGATGGGTAATTTGTGGGTTAAAGACCGTCACCAAGGGACTAATGGGTTGAGTTTCCCTCCCCAGGGCTTCCCCAATACACCGCTTCACCGCAGCCACCGCAGGACGATTTTGCTCCTTAGAGATACATTCCAAACTCACCTCCTCAAAATTGAGCATTAGTCTTTGTACTTCCAGATAGAGTTTTTGTAGACTCCTATCGGTGACAGGCACTAATTTATTGACTTGATTAAAAATCAGGTCACTTTCGCCTTTGATTTCTAGCCTTCTGAGGCCGAGTTGTTTGGCTTTCCGCAACCCAATAATTAACCCCGTATATATAGCTTCTTGATCTGTCGCCAGGGAAAGAAACTGACTAACGGTGTAACGTCTGCCATTGGGGAGAAGGATCACCGAGGCGGCCGCTGCTGCCCCAGGATTACTTACTGAAGTGCCATCAAATAGGATAATCGGGAAATCAATCGCTTGGATCATTGGCTTTGAGTTCGGGGAACCAACTCAATCTAAATTATTTTCAGAACCTGCCATAGCGCAATCCTTAATTAAATAGGATCGCTATATATCTATGTTAGTATTAAACCTCTTTCCTAGCTCCACAGGACAATAATTCCCCTCTCTTCCATAGCTGCGGTGTTGATCAGGTTCAGCCAGAGCTTCAGATAGGGGGCAAAAATCTCTTCAAAACTGCGGTTAGGACTTACCCCTGTTTTGAATTGGGCTAGGGATTCCTTGACATAGCTTTCACAGGCTTGATCATAGATGGCTTTAAAGCCTTCCCAGTTGATTTGGTTGCCAATATAAGCCAGTTTCAAGGCCGATTCTGGGCTAATACTCAAGGCTAAATCGGGAGAATCTCCTAAATCTTGACAATAGCCATCAAAGGCGATTAAGCAACTCATAAACTGATCTACCCTTGGGCGTATCGACTCAGGTACACTAGAGCGCATCTGCTCATAGGCTTCGGCGATTGTCATGTACAGGTTATAGCTATCGGGAAAATTGAAGGAATAGGCCCCCACTCCTAAAGCTTTGAGATTGGGCTTTTGGGTAAATTGTAGCCCCTGTTTGGCTTCAGTCCAGTCTACTAGGTAGGGAATAATTTTCATAAAAAGTCAAGGCTAATTTTCTTAGGTTTTACTTTAGCCTACTTTTTCAAAAATTCAAACTATTTTTTAGTGGGGGCAACTCTAAGGGTAAGGCCCCCATCAATCCTTTGCGAAAATCATTAAGTATCTGTACGGACGATCGCTCTTTATCCTCTTGGTAACGCTGTTTGGCTAATTTTTCAATAAAGTCTTCCCCCGTCATCTCTAGGGGATTTAACTGATAGCGAAATTGTAAAGTTTCAGTAAAGTTTAACTCAGTTAATAAATCAATGAATGCCGCAGCCACCCGTTGATTATCATAACCGGCTTCACCAATGTCTTCACAGATGGCCAACTTGAGAGCATCTTTTTGATTTTCTAACCGTGAGGGAATCACCCCAGGAGCATCTAAGAGTTCAATGGTTTCGGAAATTCTTACCCATTGTAATTGTCGCGTCACTCCAGCACGTCTAGCACTGGCGACTTTTTTGATACCCAGAAGGCTATTAATTAGGGCGGATTTGCCCACATTGGGAAAGCCGATGACCACCGCCCGCACGGGACGGGGTAACATTCCCCGGTCTTGGCGTTTTTTGTTAATTTCCGCGCCGACTTTTTGGGCTGCTTTAATGATGGCTTTAATGCCTTCTCCCTGTTTGGCATTGGTAAAATAAGGAGTTTCTCCCTGGTGCTGATACCAACTATGCCAACCCTGACGCACTGATTCGGGAATCATATCCAGACGATTAAGCACCAATAGACGCGGTTTGTTGCCAATCCACTCTTTGACCTGGGGATGGGCAGAGGCTAGGGGAATCCTGGCATCTAGCACTTCTAGGACTACATCTACTCGTTGGAGTTGTTCTTTGAGTTGCCGTTCGGCTTTGGCAATATGACCGGGATACCATTGAATCATTTTTTAGGACTTAGGAATAAAAGGGGCAGCCAGGAACGTCTGAGCATTTCCTCGTTGAGTTTGGGCACGGTCCAATCAAAGATATTTTTTTGATAAAGGGTAGCAATGGCGATCGCATTAACATCCTCATGGCTGGCGAATCTAAAGACTTCCTCAATGCTATCTCCTACTTCGACGGCAATTTGAGTCTCTACACCTAAATTCTCTAATTCGGCTTGGATAGTTTCTAGTTTCTCTCTGGCTTCGGCTTGGCGATGGGTGGCTAAAATTTCTTTGCGTCCCGTACTTTCTACCACCGTGAGTAGGGAAAAGCGTAACTTGCTCTGGGGGGGGGCCTGGGTGACTAATACTTTTAGTTGCTCTACCAGATAGTCCGCTGGCCCATCCCCATTGTAGGGAATTAAGAGAGAACGCCAGAGATTAGCACACCTTAGGCTTAGTTCTTCCTGGGTAAAAATTGAGAAAAACTGCGGACGAAAGATCATTACGGGAATTGCTGTTGCTTGGGAAATCCCCAGGGCCGTACTACCGCTTAATTTTTCTTCTAAGCCACTGCGAAAGGGTGCACCCACCAAAATTACCTCAATACCATGGGTTTTGACCAAACTAGGCACCACATCCCCCGGGCGATCGCTGGAGATCTCAATTTTTACTTCTACCCCCGCAGGAATTGCCGCCAAGGCCGGGGATAATCTTGCTTCCGCCTCGGCTACGGCTTGGGGATCAACTCCCGTCAAGCTTGTCGATTCCCAGACAGGGATACAGTGCAAGAAAACAATTTTTTTTAACCCACCCTTGGCTAGACTAGGTACAAACTGGGCTAACCGCTCTAACCCATCGGAAAATTCTGTACAAATTAAACAACTCTCAAACATACACAGGTAGCCTACCGCTTTGAGCCTTACTACCTTTAAATATATATAATTATCTTCTCAAAAATCCCTACGCAATAAAGGTTAACGCCCCAACAGCCCCAGCTTGTTTCCCTATAGAACCGAGCTAGAGAAGGAGGTCGCTCCCCAGAGCCTGATAGTGGGTTTACTTACCTGACCAAGGATTTGGTTCCAAACCCCACTGATGTTTAATAAAGGACTTGTACATATTTTCTTTGACCATCATCTGTTCGTAGAGTTTGATCAAAAAATCCTGGGCTTGTTCGCGGCTCATTTGTTGAACTTGGTTTTCAAAGGAGCGGACACTGAACTTTTGTTCTAGGGATAGTTCCATTGGTTCTGACATAACGGTTTTCCTTATTTCAAGACGTGATAGAGGTAAATCGATTTGAGGTTGTTTAAGCAATGTAACAAAAATTTGACAGTTTGTCCACTTTTATATATAAAAATTTTCTAGGTCGCCTTAAACACCTTGGGTTATACTAAATCCGCTTAAGTTACTAGCTACTGAGGTACATCTAACACCTGCCCCCTGCCTCCTGCCCTAAACTAAGTATTTTTACTTATTTACTTCCGAGGACAGTTACTGTCAGACTATAGATATTTGACGGATCGTGTAAAAATTCTGTAATAATCAGATAGGTGAGGGAATCAATCCCTTTGCCAAGTCATAGGAAATTGACATAAATTACGATTTGTAGAGTTAGAGGAAAGTCTAAATTGACGGCTAGAGCCGATATTACTAAGAGTGGGAAGGTTGATCAAGTCAAGCATGGCTGGCAGATTGCAGACCTGGCCCCCTTTGTCATGTCTACAAGCCGAAGGCCCAATCGGACTATCCAAATTTTTCAATACCCAATAACTGGAGGTTATTCCCATGTCTGTTCGCCTGTATGTCGGTAACTTACCCAAAGAAGCAGTGGAGCGTCAGGCTCTACAGGATTTATTTGTCGATGCGGGAGAAGGCATCACGACCAAAGTGATCAAAGACCGTAAAACTGGAAAATGTAGAGGTTTTGCCTTTGTTACTGTTCCTACCGATGAGCTCGCCGATGAATTTATTGAAAAATATAATGGTTTGGACTTTATGGAAAGTCCCCTAAAAATAGAGAAAGCCCTACCTCGTACTAAAGGAAAGGGTAAAGATGGGGAAGAAGAGGGAATCAGCGAAGATGGAGACAGCCCTAGCCCTAGCCCTAGTTCAGAAAAGCCTGCCAGAGTCGCCCCAACTATGGCACGTCGTAGCTCTAGCAAGAAAAAAGGACGTTCCCAGGGTGGGAGTACCACTATTTCCCCTGATAGCGAAGGATTTCAGCCAGATCCACGTTGGGCTGCTCAATTGTCGCAACTGAGAGAAAGACTGGCAACCCAACCAACTAACTCCTAAGAGCAGGTAGAGGGCGGTATGGGCGATAGACTAACTTGTCCCCTGTCCTCCGCCTATCGGCACCCCCCTTATTAAGGGAGATCCCCCCGCCTATCGGCACCCCCCTTATTAAGGGGGGCAGGGGGGATCGAACGCGCAATAATTACTTCAATTTAATTATAACCAGTTACTTATCAGGAGTTTAAAGCCATGACAGAAGCCATAGATCCAGTTCTGTTGATGAAAAGGGAGGTAGGTAAGGCGGCCGCCGCTCGGGTTAAATCCGACTCCATTGTCGGCTTAGGAACCGGTTCAACTACTGCCTACGCGATCGAATATATCGGCGAAAGACTAGCTACAGGGGACTTAAAAAATGTGGTGGGGGTGCCCACTTCTTTCCAAGCCGAGGTCTTAGCCCGAAAGTATGGAATCCCTTTAACCACCCTAGATGTCGTAGACCATATAGATATTGCCATTGATGGGGCCGATGAAGTAGACCCCCAGAAAAATCTCATTAAAGGAGGTGGCGCGGCCCATACTAGGGAAAAGGTAGTGGATACCCTAGCGGATTTCTTTTTAGTGGTGGTGGATGGGGGTAAACTCAGCGATAAACTGGGGTCAAAATTCTTGTTACCTGTGGAGGTAATTCCCATGGCGGTAGGTCCTGTACTCCGTAAATTAGAAAAACTAGGGGGTAAGCCCGAATTACGCATGGGGATTAGGAAAGCAGGCCCTGTGGTCACAGATCAGGGAAACTTAGTCATTGATGTCAAATTTGATGATATTCCCGACCCAGGGGCCTTGGAGCAGACTATTAACAATATCCCAGGGGTTTTAGACAATGGCCTCTTTGTGGGAGTGACGGATTTGGTATTAGTTGGCGAAATTATCGACGGTAAACCGGTGATTCGAGAATTTTAGGGATTTATGTCTAAGGAATACTTTGCTACGGTAGCACGGGGATTAGAAGTATTAGCCGCCGAAGAATTAGCAACTTTAGGGGCGATAAATCCTGAACCTGTGTTCACAGGGGTGAAATTTTCGGGAGACAAATATCTCCTCTATCGGGTTAATCTTTGGTCAAGACTGATTTATCGAGTATTAGTACCGATCGCGCAGATCAAAAGTCGCAGCGCCGAGGAATTATACAAAAATACCCAAACCCTTGACTGGCGTAGCTATCTAACACCAGAGCAGACCTTAGCAGTTCATTGCACGGGCGGTAATGAAAATCTCAACCATACCCATTACAGTGCCCTAGGCATCAAAAACGCCATTACAGACCAACAGCAACAGCAAATGGGGCTGCGTTCCTCTGTTGATACCGATCGCCCCGATATCTCGATCAATGCCCATATTGAAGGGGACAACTGTTTATTTAGCCTAGACAGTTCTGGGGGAAGTTTACACCGTCGTGGTTATCATCCCGCCATGGGGATAGCCCCCCTCAAGGAAACCCTAGCCGCAGCCCTGCTAGACATGGCTAAGTGGCGCGGAGATCTCCCCTTGCTGGACCCCTGTTGTGGCTCAGGAACCATCGCCATAGAAGCGGCTCTCAAAGCCCTAGACATTGCTCCTGGGTTATACCGTTCCCATTTTGGCTTTCAGAAATGGCCAGACTATGAACCTTGGCTCTGGCAAACCCTATTAAGTCAAGCCCAACAACGTCAAAAAGCCTATCTAGACTTTCCCATCTTTGCTGCCGATGCCCAGGGTGCTATGGTGGAACAAGCTAAAAGTAATGCCGCCTTTTGTGATCTAGAGGAGCGGATTCAGTTTAGTCAAGTCCAAATAGCCGACCTCGAAGCCCCTGGCGATCGGGGTGTGATTATCTGTAACCCTCCCTACGGCAAACGCCTAGGCAATCCCCAAGAGTTAGGTTCCTTGTACAAACTCCTCGGAGACGTTTTTAAACAGCGATTTAAGGGCTGGGTTGCCTACGTTTTGACGGGAAATAAGGAACTAGCCAAACAGGTAGGGTTACGTTGTTCTCAACGCTTAACAGTGTACAATGGGGCTCTTACCTGTACTCTACTGAAGTATGAGTTATATTAACTATCGTAGAAGAAATCGCCCAACCATCTATTTCTTACCCCCTGCCTATGATAACCAATATTTTCCTTGCTGCCTTTTTGCCCCTAGATAGTCTCTTTTCTACCCAGGGGATTATGGTCATGTTGCTAGGTGCCTATGCCATGGCCATGTGGATGTTTTTAACCAGTGCCCCGAAAGTACATACTATTATGGTCACGGATTTACCCAGTGCCCGACAGTTTTACGAGGGACTACTGAACCTATCGGTGGCAGATGTTCCCTTGCACTACTATTACAACTACGATCAACCCCTAGGAGCCTCCAGCATCGATCCCCTTTACTATTCAACCTCCAATACCCCGACGGTGCCCAGAAGCCAGTACGATCCGGGGGATGGACTCTGGTATCAACTCAAGAAAAATACGCAATTGCACGTTATTTCTGGGGCCAGTTATGGACAGAAAAATCGCCATCGTCATGTTTGTTTTGATCATGACTGTCTAGAAAGCATTCTCCTACGGGTACAGGCCCGGAGACTGAGATACAAAATCCGTACATCTAAGCCTTTAGTCTTTCTGGTCAAAGATATTGAGGAGCAGGTTATTGAACTCGCTGAGGTGATGAATTAAGGGTAGGTGTTGTCATTCTCACCCTAAATATGATATAAGCTTCACGATGAGTAACCATAAAATTCTCCCTAATCAATTATTCCACAGGAAAACCAAGCATGACCGAAGCTAAACGCGCATTAATCACTGGTGTTACAGGACAAGACGGCTCTTATTTAAGCGAACTATTACTAGAGAAAGGTTATGAAGTCCATGGCATTATTCGCCGAACTTCCACCTTCAATACCGATCGTATTGATCATATTTATGTTGACCCTCATAGTACAGAGGCTAAACTTTTTCTCCATTACGGAGACTTAACCGATGGTACAACCCTGCGTCGGATTCTAGAGCATGTTAAACCCGTGGAAATCTATAACCTAGGAGCTCAGTCCCATGTTCGGGTTAGTTTTGATTCCCCCGAATACACCGTTGATGCGGTGGGTATGGGGGCGTTGAGAATCCTGGAAGCAGTGCGAGATTATCAACAACGGACAGGGATAGAAGTCCGTTACTATCAAGCTGGCTCCTCGGAAATGTACGGGAAAGTACAGGAAATCCCCCAAAAGGAAAGCACACCCTTTTATCCCCGTAGTCCCTACGCCTGTGCTAAGGTTTATGCCCATTGGCAAACAATTAACTATCGGGAATCCTTTGATCTATTCGCTTCTAATGGGATTTTGTTTAACCATGAGTCGCCCCGTCGTGGTGAAACCTTTGTCACCCGCAAGATTACCATGGCGATCGCTCGCATTGTGGCACAAAAACAGAAAAAACTCTACCTCGGTAATCTCGACGCTAAACGAGACTGGGGCTATGCTAAGGACTATGTTCGCGCCATGTGGTTAATGCTACAGCAGGATCTCGCCGATGATTATGTCGTGGCTACGGGAGAAACCTACTCAGTTAAAGAATTCCTAGATGTTGCCTTTAAGTATGTCAATCTTGACTGGCACGACTATGTAGAATTTGATGAGCGCTATCTACGCCCGGCGGAGGTAGAATTGCTCATCGGCGATCCGACTAAAGCTAAGACTAAACTGGGATGGTCGCCTTCTGTCACCTTTGAAGAATTGGTTCATCTGATGGTCGAGGCTGATTTATATGCCCTCGGTATTAGTTCTCCCCAAGGCTCGATGAAGGAACAGTTACTCAAGGATATGGCCTATGTTCGCGGTAAAGTTGGTGCAAAAGTCGAGTAGTAAGGATTGGCAAACATGATTAACTTAAGTGAAAAGCGAATTGTGGTGACAGGCGGCGCGGGTTTTTTGGGTCGTCAGGTGTTGAATCAGTTAATCAAAGCGGGAGCTAACCCTGATAAAATCGACATTCCGCGTTCTCGGGACCAGGATTTAAGGGTTTTAGAAAACTGTCAAAGGGTCGCCGAGCAAAAGGATATTATTATCCATTTAGCAGCCCATGTGGGGGGAATAGGCTTAAATCGGCAAAAACCTGCCGAACTGTTCTACGATAACCTGATGATGGGAACTCAGTTGATTCATGCTGCCCATCAGACAGGGGTAGAAAAATTTGTCTGTGTGGGCACGATTTGTGCCTATCCTAAATTTACCCCGGTACCTTTTAAAGAAGATGATCTCTGGTCCGGATACCCCGAAGAAACTAACGCCCCCTACGGTATTGCCAAGAAAGCACTGCTCGTACAATTGGAGTCCTATCGTCTCCAGTATGGGTTTAATGGGATCTATTTATTGCCGGTCAATCTCTACGGACCTGAGGACAATTTCGATCCGAGGAGTTCCCATGTGATTCCGGCTCTGATTCGCAAGGTCTATGAAGCTCAACAAAAGGGAGACAAGCAACTGTTTGTCTGGGGAGATGGTAGCCCGACTCGGGAATTTCTCTACTCTACGGATGCGGCCCTCGGTATTGTCATGGCCACCCAAGCCTACGACAAACCTGAGCCCGTCAACCTAGGGACTAATTACGAAATCTCCATTCGCAATTTAGTGGAGTTGATCTGCCAATTAATGGAGTTTCAGGGGGAAATTATTTGGGAAACCCATCAGCCCAATGGTCAACCTCGGCGTTGTTTAGATACCCAGAGGGCTAAGGCAGAGTTTGGCTTTACGGCTCAGGTAGAGTTTAAAGAGGGTTTGAGGAATACCATTGATTGGTATCGTCATAATCCTGGTTAAAAAAAGGGGTGGATTTAAACTCCACCCTGGTTTTTTTAGGAAGCGATAGAGGCGGCCGCCGTCGGGCGTCGTCGGTGATAGGTTCGGTTTTGAGCAGGACCTGATTCTGTTGTTTGTAACAAGAAGATAACTAGGGGTAAGGTTTGTAACTCGCGTTTGATCAGGCGTTGGAGATTATTCTCAATCTCTTGGCGTAATTTTTCGGGAGTAGACTGAAATTCTTCCCAACGTTCTCGGATAATCCGCTCAACTGCCCGAATTATCAGTTGATTTAGTAAGGGACGCTCTACTTTTGTCACCACACCCCGCAGATTAATTTCTGGTTGGGTAATTAATTGCCCCTCTCCATTGATAACTGCAGCGACGGTAATCACCCCATCTCCGGCTAGTTGTTGTCGTTCCTGCATAACGTGCTCGTGGACAATCCCCGCTTGATCTACGAGTTCAATGCCGGAGGTAACTTCTCCTTTGACGGCAATGCTCTCAGTAGTTAGTTCTACGACATCCCCATTGCGAACAATGACCATATTTTCGGCAGGGATACCCATACTCTGGGCGAGTTGGGAATGTTTGACTAACATACGGTGTTCTCCGTGGACGGGCATGAAGAACTTGGGACGGGTTAAACTTAGCATAAGTTTGTGGTCCTCTTGACAACCGTGACCGGAAACGTGAATGCCTTTATCTCGTCCATAGATAACATTCGCTCCCTGCATCATTAGGCGGTCAATGGTATTGACAACGGAGATGGTGTTACCAGGGATAGGATTAGCGGAAAAGATGACCGTATCTCCCTGTTGAATGCGAATGTGGGGATGTTCCCGTTGGGAAATTCTCGTCATGCCAGCTAGGGGTTCACCCTGGGAGCCTGTGGTCAGGATTAGTACCTTGTTATCGGCTAGACTTCTCAGGGACCTGACGGGTTCAAAAACATTGTCGCTACACTTGATATAGCCGAGGTTTCTGGCATGGGCAATGACATTTAACATGGAACGCCCCACCACTACTACTTTACGTCCGTGCTTTTGAGCTAGTTGCAGGGCAATGTTGACACGGTGTACCGAAGAGGAAAAGGTTGTCAATAGTACCCGCCCTGGGGCTTCGGCAAAAATGCGATCAATACCAGGGTAAACCGAGGCCTCTGAGGGGGTATGGCCCGGAACTTCGGCATTGGTGGAGTCGCTGAGGAGACATAAAACTCCTTTCTCCCCATGCTCGGCTAACCTTTGGATATCGAAGTTTTCTCCATCTACAGGGGTAAAGTCAAATTTAAAATCTCCCGTATGGATGATTACCCCTAGGGGGGTATGGATGGCAACAGAAAAACTATCGGCGATGGAGTGGGTGTTGCGGATAAATTCTACGGAGAAGGAACTGCCAATCTTGACGATTTCTCGCGGTTGTACGGTTTGTAGATTGGTGCGCTGGGATAGCCCTGCTTCCTCGAGTTTGTCCCCTAGGAGGGCGATCGCTAATCTCGGTCCGTAGATGATGGGAATGTTAAATTGTTTGAGATGATAGGCGATACCGCCGATGTGATCTTCATGGCCATGGGTGGCAATCATGCCCTTAATTTTATGGCTATTTTCTCGTAAATAGGTCATGTCGGGCAGGACAATATTGATGCCGTGCATATCTTCTGAGGGAAAACCCAAACCCGCATCAAGGAGCATGATTTCGTCGTTGATTTCAAATACACAGGTATTTTTGCCAACTTCATGGAGTCCCCCTAGGGGAATAATTTTTAAACTGGGCTTAGTTCCGTTTTCAGTCATAGTCAGGTTCCTGGGGTTTAGTTTTGGTTTCATTGATTGGTTAAAACGCTTGAATATGGGCAAATATAGACTTCTAGGGGATTAATTGTAAATCTTTTAAGACAGTCTCTAGTTGAGGTTTGAGAGAGTCTTCTAGGGGAAATAAAGGCGATCGCAAAGCTCCCACAGGCCAACCCTGCCAGTTTAAAGCCGCTTTAATGGGAATGGGATTAGTCGTACAAAAAAGGGTTTTAAACAAGGGAGATAGCTTTTGGTGAATAGCCACCGCCTCCGCTGCCTTGCCATGGAGAAAGGCGTTAATCATGCTCTGGATTTCTTCCCCCACCAAATGGCTGGCCACACTGACCACTCCTACCGAGCCGAGGGTGAGCATGGGCAAGGTGAGAAAGTCATCTCCTGAATAGATGGCAAAGGAAGAAGGAGTGAGAGTCCGCACCTTACTAACTTGTTCTAAATTACCACTAGCCTCTTTAACAGCGACAATATTACGGATTTCGGCTAAACGGGCAATGGTTTCTGGGGTCATATTTTGTCCTGTTCTCCCAGGTATATTATAGAGCATTAAGGGTAAGTCTGGGGCAACGGCAGCTATTTGACGAAAATGCTCATAAATTCCCTCCTGGGGAGGTTTGTTGTAGTAGGGAACTACCTGGAGGGTTCCATCCACGCCGATTTTTGCAGCAATTTCCGTGGCTTCTAGGGCTTCCCTGGTGCAGTTAGAACCGGTGCCCGCAATTAGTTTAGCACCGGAACCAGCGATCGCCCCTTTAACAACTCGAAACAGTTCAAATTCCTCTTCCCTGGTCAGAGTTGGGGATTCCCCCGTGGTGCCACAGACGACCAGAGCATCGCTTCCCCGTTGCACCAAATGGGCGGCTAATTTTTCTGCTACGGGATAATTAACCTCGCCATCGCCATCAAAGGGAGTCACCATAGCGGTGATAACTTGTCCGAAAGTCGTCATAGTCAATACTTTACTCACTTTGTGATCAATTTAACGCTTGGACTAAGGGGCGACCTGGAAGATTCCTTAGGCGCTAATAACTCAGCAATCTGCACTGCGTTGAGAGCCGCACCTTTGCGAATCTGATCACCACAGAGCCACAATTCTAACCCACATTCATGGGAAAGATCCGCGCGAATACGTCCCACTAACACATCATCTTGACCACTGGCATCCATAGGCATGGGGAAATAATTAGCAGCCCAATCTTCGACTATTTTAACCCCTGGAGCATCCCTTAGGAGATCTCGCGCTTTTTCGGGACTAAAAGGTGTCGCAAACTCCAAATTTACCGCCTCTGAGTGGGCACGCAGGACGGGAACCCTGATACAGGTAGCACTCAGGCGAAGATGGGGAGCAGCGAAAATCTTGCGAGTTTCGTTAATCATCTTCATTTCCTCTTCACAGTAGTTAGTTGCCGTCATCGGGGAATTATGGGCAAATAAATTAAAGGCCAAGGGATAGGGAAAAGCTTTCGGCTCGGGGGTTTCTCCCCTGAGAATAGCCCAGGCTTGGGTTTTTACCTCCTCCATAGCCTGGGCCCCCGCACCACTGGCGGATTGATAGGTAGAGACAATCACCCGTTGAATTGGTTGTACTCGGTGTAGAGGCCAAAGGGCTACCCCTAAAAGGATAGTCGTACAGTTAGGATTGGCAATTACTCCCCGATGGGTAGCTAGGGCTTCGGGATTAATTTCTGGCACAACCAAGGGCACGCTTGGATCTAGGCGAAAGGCGCTGGAGTTGTCGATCATCACCGCTCCTGAGTCGACAATGGTTTGCACCCAGGTCTTAGAAATCTCACTCCCCGCCGACGCTAAAACCAAATCTACCCCTGCAAAAGACTTCGCTGTCACCGCTTCTACGGGTAAATTTTCGCCCCGAAAAGCCAGACTGCTTCCCAGGGAGCGGGGGGAAGCCAATAACTTCAGATGGGCGACGGGAAAGTCGCGCTCCTGCAAAAGTGCCAGTATTTCCGTCCCGACAGCCCCGGTTGCCCCTAAAATGGCTACCCGTATTTCCTTAGACAATGGTAATTTCCTCCGATTTCTAGACGATAGTGGGTAATACAAACTTATTTAAAATATCTGGAAAACTTTTGACCCCGGTTAAGGGAAGTAAAAAAATAGAGATAAAAATATCTACACACCTTGCTAAACTGATAAGGATGTCTCATAAAAAAATGGCTGGTCTGACTCGTATTGAGAGTAGCTATCTAGCCATTATAACCGATTATTGTCGTTTGGAATCGAAAAATTGATGAAAGTTACCCAGGAAAAGCTTCCGGACAGTCAGATTAGTTTGGAAATCGAAGTCCCTGCTGAAACCTCGAAAAGTACCTATGACAAGGTTGTTCAGAATCTAGCTCGTTCGACAGATATACCCGGATTTCGTAAGGGCAAGATTCCCCGTCAGATCCTCATCCAAAGATTGGGGACGCAAAAAATCAAGGCAGTAGCCCTAGAAGAACTGATCCAGAAAAGCTTAGAAGCAGCCCTTAAGCAAGAAGCGATTACATCCTTGGGTAATTACAAACTGCGCTCCGATTTTGAGGAACTGCTCACCGGCTTTGAACCAGGTTCCCCCCTCGTCTTTGCCGCCTCCGTTGATGTTCCCCCCACCGTTGAATTAGGGGATTATCAGTCCTTGGAAGTAACCGCCGAGGAAGTTGTCCAAAAACCGGAAGCGATCGCCGAATGGCTGCAAGAAAGGCAAGAAAAAGAAGCCAATCTGATTCCCGTAGAAGATAGGGGAGCCCAGATGGGAGACGTGGCAATAGTCGACTATCTCGGCAAATATACCGAAGGTGATGACCAGGTGATACCCGGGATAGAAGGAACCTATTTAGAAGTAGACATGAGCGAGGGACGTTTTATTGACGGGATGGTGGAGGGCATTGTGGGTATGACCCTGGATGAAACCCGTTCTATTCCCCTCGTTTTCCCCGCCGATTATCCTCGGGAAGACTTAGCAACAAAAGCTGTTACCTTTACTATTACCCTCAAGGAACTCAAAGCCAAACAGTTGCCCGAACTAGACGACAATTTTGCCCAAGAAATTAGTGATCACGAAAGTCTAGAGGCCCTAAAAGCTTCCCTAGAAGAGCGATTTTCCGAGGAGTGCGCCCAAAAGACCCAAGCTAATATTGAGACTGCCATCTTAAAACAAATGGTAGAAATCGCCCAGGTGGATTTACCTGAAACCTTGGTAGAACAAGAAGTAACTCAGGTTCTCATGCAGACAGCCCGACAAATGGAACGACTAGGGCTAGATATTCGTTCTTTGTTTACCCCAGAAAATTTAGAGCAAATGCGCTCTAATGCCAAGCCCGAAGCCATTGAGCGACTAACCCAAAGACTGGTGGTAGAAAAAGTTGCCGCCCTAGAAGGGATTGAGGTTGAACCCTCAGAAAAAAAAGAACGGATAGCTGAAATTACCGCCCAAATTAATCCCCAAGACCTGGACTTTAATAAATTAAACACCGCAGTAGCGGAGGAACTGATCGCAGAGAAAACCCTAGCCTGGTTAGTACAAAAGGTCAAAGTTACCCTAGTACCAGAGGCAGAAGCATCGACGGAGGAAGAATAAAGTTTAGGGGAGTCTTTTTCTAATTTCTCCCCCATTTCGGAAAAAGTTAAGGCATAATGATCAATGGAGAGGATTAGTCACAAGTTCGTTCTCCCCTGTTAAGAGCAGTTAAATTTTCGGGTTTTATGATTGAATCAAAATCACCTAACTATTCAAGGGTTTTCGGAACTCCTCACCAAAATGTTATGCCGGTTGTTCTGGAACAGTCGGGTATGGGAGAAAGGGCCTTTGACATCTATTCTCGTCTTCTCAGGGAAAGGATTGTCTTCCTGGGAACGGTGATTGATGATAATGTCGCTGACTCGATAGTGGCTCAATTACTCTACCTCGATGCGGAAGATCCCGAAAAGGACATACAGCTATATATTAATTGCTATGGTGGGTCAATCTATTCCGGATTAGCCATCTATGACACCATGCAGCAAATTCGCCCAGATATTGTCACCATCTGCTATGGAACCGCCTCTAATATCGGTGCTTTTCTCCTAGCGGGAGGAGCCCAGGGTAAACGGATGTCCTTACCGAGTAGTCGGATTATGATGCACCAACCCATCGGCGGCGCCGAGGGACAAGCTATAGACATAGATATCCGCGCCAAGGAGATTCTGTTCCTGAAAAAACGCCTTAATGAGATTTTAGCCAGTCATACGGGTAAAACAGTCGAAAGTATTGCCGAAGACGCTGAACGAGAATTCTTTATGTCGGCCTACGAAGCCAAAGACTACGGAATGATTGATCAGGTCATCTCCCGCCCAGATTTGCCTGATCCTACCATTCCAGTAACTTCACTCAAATAACTGTTCAAATCCTATGTCTAAATATGACTCCCACTTAAAGTGTTCATTTTGCGGTAAATCCCAGGAGCAGGTGCGAAAACTCATCGCAGGACCGGGAGTCTACATCTGTGATGAGTGTGTGGAACTGTGTAATGAAATTCTCGACGAGGAATTGATGGACGAGCCCGCCCCCACAACCGCCTCATCCCGTCAAGAAGATCGCCACAAACGTCCTCCTCGCCGAGATCCTCTCTCCCCGCACCAAGTACCGAAACCCAGGGAGATAAAAAAATACCTAGATGAATATGTCATTGGTCAAAATGAAGCCAAAAAAGTGCTCTCAGTGGCGGTTTATAATCACTACAAACGACTCAATGACCTGCAATCTCGTAAGGCGGGTTTGAGTGCGCCCGATGATACAATAGAACTACAGAAGTCTAATATTCTTCTTATCGGTCCGACGGGTTCGGGAAAAACCCTGCTGGCGCAAACTTTGGCGAAAATTCTCGATGTTCCCTTTGCCGTAGCCGATGCGACTACCCTCACGGAGGCGGGCTATGTGGGGGAAGATGTGGAAAATATTCTCCTGAGATTATTGCAAGTAGCAGACCTGGATGTGGAAGAAGCCCAACGGGGTATTATTTACATTGATGAAATTGACAAAATTGCCCGCAAAAGTGAAAACCCTTCCATAACCCGGGATGTCTCCGGAGAAGGGGTACAACAAGCTTTGTTGAAAATGTTAGAGGGTACAGTGGCTAATGTCCCTCCCCAAGGTGGGCGTAAGCATCCCTATCAAGATTGTATTCAGATTGATACCAGTAATATTTTGTTTATCTGCGGAGGGGCTTTTGTCGGTCTAGATAAGATTGTCGACCAACGCATTGGCAAGAAATCCATGGGCTTTGTTCGCGCGGGAGATACTATTGCCATCAATAATGATAAGCGAGCTATGGATCTCCTCAAGCAGTTGCAACCGGATGATTTGGTCAAATTTGGCATGATTCCTGAATTTGTAGGGCGGATTCCGGTTTTAGCTTCCCTAGAACCCCTAGATGAAGAGGCCCTAATGGCTATCTTGACTCAACCCCGCAATGCTTTAGTTAAACAGTATCAAAAACTTCTGAAAATGGACAGTGTTCAATTAGAGTTTAAGGCCGATGCGGTCAAGGCGATCGCCCAGGAAGCCTACCGTCGGAAAACTGGTGCAAGAGCTCTTCGGGGCATTGTCGAGGAGTTGATGTTGGATATTATGTACGAGTTACCCTCCCGCAAGGACCTCAAGCGTTGTCTGATTACCAAGGAAATGGTGGAAAAGCGATCGACTGCGGAGCTACTGCTCCATCCCTCCTCTTTACCTACCCCAGAATCAGCCTAGGAGCTATGGTTAGTTTGAGCGAAAATTTCCTAAATATCCGCGGAGTGTCCCACTACTACGAATGGATTGGTGGTGAGTACGATTCCCGTAAGCCGGTTATGGTTTTTATCCATGGTTGGGCTGGCTCGGCTAGGTATTGGCAAAGAACCGCTACAGCTTTGTCCGCTCAATTTAACTGTTTATTGTACGACCTACGGGGTTTTGGCCGTTCCAAACTTCCTGATACTCCCGTTCATCTATCCTATGAGTTAGAAGAATATGCTGAGGATTTAGCTCTGCTGTTAGATGAGTTAGGGCTAGAATCTGTCTATATAAATAGCCACTCCATGGGAGCATCTATTGCTGTCTTCTTTCTTACTAAGTATGGGGAGCGGGTAAAGAAGGCTATTCTTACCTGTAGCGGTATTTTTGAGTACAATGCCCTTGCTTTTGCCGCTTTTTATCAATTCGGTGGCTATGTGGTGAAGTTTCGCTATCCTTGGTTTCTTAAAGTGCCAGGGAGCGATCGCGCCTTTATGGCTCGGTTTCTCTATCGTCCAATTCCGGCACCGGAAAGACGAGCATTTTTAGTAGATTTCCTCGAAGCTGACTATGAAGCCGCCCTCGGAACTATTTATACCTCGGTCAGTAAAAAAGCGGTGGAAATTATGCCCCAGGAATTTGCTACTATCGGGGTTCCGACTTTATTAATATCGGGAGAAAAGGATCAGATTATTCCCGCAACTATGGGAAAACAAGCTGCTAGTTTAAATCCTAGGATTCAGTATATAGAAATGTCTAAAACTGGTCACTTTCCTATGCTAGAAGATGAGGAAACCTATCTAAGGGTTGTAAGGGAGTTTTTAAACCAAGACTAGACAATAAGTAGATGATCAAAAATAAAGTAATAATAGGAAAATAATTAAAAACTTTTAAACCCTCCTGCCGACCGCCTCAATCATGGAGATTCTGGCGGTTGATAGGGCTGATCTGGCCAATTTTGAGGGATTTCTGCCGTGGCTAAGAGGTTAGTTTTGCCATTAATAAATCTGAGAATACAAGCAGTTCTCAGGGTAGGGGTTTTCTGGATATCAACTAGATAAATCCCTGGTAAAATTATATCTCCTGCTGTAGATTCAAAGGTCATCGGTGTGGAATTTTTGGAATTAGCAATTTCCTCGCAGGTTAACTTCAATTTCTCCGTAACTTCTGGAGTAATTTCTGAGGATTTTATAGAGATTTCTTCTAGTTGTTGATCATCAACAATCTGGAGAGCTAACTGACAGTAATTAGGAAATTTTTGGTAGCCTTGACAAAGAGTAGTAGTAGAGGAACTCCATAAACGGGATAAAACCACGCCGATAGTTAGGGGTGCTAAAATAGCAGTAGAGATGATGGCAATTAAGGCACTTCTAGGAAATTTAGTTTTTTTCGGAGTAAGAGTTTGAGAAGAGAAAGAAACACGTTGAGGTTGTTTTCTAGGTTCTTTTGGTATATTTTCTAACTCTGTATCAAGGGGTTCTGCTAAGGTTTTATTGGCTATTTCTTGTAAAGTATCCTGGGAATTTAGACAGTAGCGACTAATCCAAATAAAAATATTTTTAATGGTTTTGTGATCGGCTCGAGTAATAGTTCGCAACCAAGTTTTGACAGGATCCGCAATCTCACTAAGATTGGGAGATTCCGATGACTCATTACTCCATTGCTTTAGTAATGTCAAAGCGTTCTTTTTTTCTACGTCAGACATTAACTCCAGAGTTTGAATGAGTTGGATGATTTTCTGGGAAGGATTTACTACGGGTTCGGTTAATGTCTCTGGATTAGTAACAAAAGAGTATTCAGATAAGTCTAGGGGTTGCTCCTCATCTGTTAGTTGTTCAATAGCTTCCGTAAGGGTCAGGGTTTCAGCTACTGCTTGTACTTGTTCTGGGGGAATTTCTGCGATAGAATCGGCAGGCTTTGGGTCTGTCTCTTGGGTTTCATAAAAGTTTAACTTAACGGAGCCAGTAGTATCGGGAATTTCTTCCACGGAATCAGAAAGCTCTGGTTCTATCTCGGTAAAGTCAAAATTATCTATTGTATTTAATCCAAATTCGGAGGGTTCGGATAATTCCTCTGCTGAGTTTTCCGTAAAGTCATCGATTGTCTCTTCTTCATTGAGTTCCAAGTTTTCTGGGAAGTCATCCTTTGTTTCTTCCTCTTCCTGGACTTGGGGGGATAAATTTAGATAGGTTTCCCACTCGGCATCAGCTACCCCTAGGATGCGGCTATATAAACAAATTCCTTGGACAGATGGAATAAATAGGCTCTCAACAGCTTGGCTAATAGTGAGAGCTAAAGCCTCGTAATCTAGCTCTTGTTCGGGAGCACGATTAATATAAACGTATAGGTAGGGCTCACCCCAAACCACCTGAAAATTGAGTTCTAAAGGTTGACAGGCTGACCGCAGGGTATCGAGTACAATGGCTTCATCCATAGTAGGGCTCAGAAATACAGAATCTCTACTCTACTCTATTCTAGAACAGAAAAATAATTCGGTTTTGTGGGACTGATTTTGACACTAAACTTATACTTGGGTTGGCTTGCTCCTCCTTAAAATTTGTCCAACATTGCCATATCTTTCGCCAGTTAAACCTTCTAGCTCGTGTTCAATATCTTCTAGCCAACCAAGCTTACTTGACCATTTTCCCGTCGATAACTGCTTGGCAGCATGAACAGGAATACCCCCATCATCGACATACAAAGCAATTTTTTCAAATTCTGCTTCTAATTCTGCGCTATCACAGGTCATAAACCCTAATGTTTGGTACGCCTGTATATAAGCCGATAAAGTTTCCTCCATTGGTAGACCTTGAACCCAATAGAATTGATCCTCTAGAGTAGGTTGCCACCAACGCTCTTGATCTCCTGCAGCCCAAGCAAAGCAATTATATTCTTGAGACTTTGGGCTGGTTACGGTGTATTCGGTGAGTGCTAAGTTAGGGTAACGTAGCTCTAAATGTGTTGCTTTTACCATCAGTAATTAGACGATATAACCTTCTTGTTTTCCCCAATTTAACCATGCTTGGGCCATTTGTTTAATTTTGCCTCGTTGTTCATGGGGTACGGGGTTTTGTTGGGTGATTTGACCCAAGGCAGGTAGCCAGTAAAGCGGATTCTGGCGTAAATCTTCTAATAGAAGAGGAATTACAGCCTCTCCCATACTCACAATTCTTTGATAGGCAGGATGTTTAACCATTTCCACTGTAGATGAAATACCTTCTACGTCCTGAGTCCATTGAGCAGCGAGATTAGCAAATTCTTCTCTCACTTCTTGAGAGTTACACTTTTTAATGTCTAATTCCTCGTCAATAATCATGATTCAATTCCCGTAAATTTTTAGTGAGGGATAAGTATCTAAAGTCTATATTAGCAATAATTTTGAATGACGGGTTTACAGGACAAATTTTGGCTTTTAAAGGTCATACCCCAAAAGTCGGCTTTAACTTAATCTTAGACGGCTCGTATTTATAATTGAGTTCAAGGGCGTTACAAAAGCTATTAAGGCGATTCAATAAAGCATTATAGTAAGGGTAAGCATCCTCTCGTTCGTCTTGGAGATAGGCATACAAGGTTAGCTCTGGCTCCGGGGCTAGGTGATTTCCGGGAATATCTAAACCTGCTTGGGTTAAGCGCGTTGCTGCGATTGCCACTAGCAAAGCCCCAATAGTATTGGACTCGCCATTGTGAAGATCCCTTAGTCCAGGTAAGATTAGCTCCGCTCCTGGCAAATCATCAAGACTCATGATTAATCCTTAAAGCGTCCGATGAAGTTTTCAACTCCGTTCCTGAGTATATCAGGGTTAAGGGAGGGAAATCGGATTAGTTCTGGTGCAATCACTTCCAAGTAATCTTGCAGCTTACTCGTAGAACCTGCCTAAAGGGTGAAGGTTTTCGGGTTTTTCCCTAAATTTAATTTAAAATACATTATTATAGATGCTGAACAGCTTAGTTAGGCTCGACTACTCAACCAACGCTGAAAAGATTTTTGACTTTCGCCCGATGGTTGCCCAAGAATTAAATTTTTGATACTAATATCTTCATCTAATTGATCCCAATGAACTCCATTCCCGCCAGCAATAAAGCGATAGGCATTACGCTCTTCCATTGAGCCGTGAAGGAGTCGAGGATACCATGCAAGGGGAACTGATATAGTACGCCCATCGGATAAATCCGCAGAGAGAGTGTCATCGGTGAGAGTCACTTGCTCAATGGTAGGTATTTCTAATAATTCAATCGTTAAAGAAGTCATTCCAACCTACTAGCAATTGCTCTTGATGTTCCTCGACAAGTTTTTGAACGCTTCGCGGCAGTCCCTACCTTCAACGTCCGCGTAAGGTAGGGATTAGAGCGGGTTATTGTAGCGGAGCGGAAATAACCAAATCTTTATTTTGTTGGTGCA
>JBBAUO010000048.1:0-31781 GCA_040398185.1 Microcystaceae cyanobacterium
CTGTGTAGGTATCATAACCTTGGAAACTTGACCAACCCCCGGCTTCATTACCTGAGATAATATAGCGGTCAGAACCATCACCACCATTGACTGTGTCGTTATCAGCATCCCCATAAATAATGTCATTCCCCGTACCACCATTTAGTACATCAGAACCCCAACTACCTTCAACAAGATCATCTCCGGCACCCGCATCAACCGTGTCATTACCACTATAGGCAAGAATATGATCCCCTTGATCTGTGCCGACAATGTTGTCGTTTCCGTTTGAGCCATAGATAACAGTTTTGTTTCCGTAGAAGTAGTTAATCCAACTAGCCACGTCGCTCAGGGAAGCGTTATTATCTCCATCTTCATTTAAAAAGTTGTTGCCTTGAATGTTGAAACCAATGTGATAAATACCATCAGCTACAGTGTTAATTAGGTCTTTGCCAAAATACTTAACCGTGCCACCGTCACCCTGTACTAAGTGAAACCCTGTCTCTATGCCGTTCTCATCGTCGCCGTGTAGTTCAACAAAGGTATTGTATCGGTTACTCTGAATCCAAGTATTAATGGCACGGAGATCCGTTGTGGTGATCCAACCATCACTGGCAGTACCCGTTGCTTGGATAGCCTCAACAATTAAACCGTTAAGCCCGTTAGCGGCCGCTGCCCCGCCGTTGATATTTCCTGCATTGGTATTTCTGGCTAAACCCGTGTCTAGTTTGATGGTATCGACGATTTTATCTAGTCCTGTACCCGTAGTCGACTGATCTACATAAAAGTATGTTACCCAATCGGCAACATCCTTAACCGTGGCATTGGCATCACCGTCTTCATTGCGAAATCTGCCATCTTGAATGTTAAAGCCAATGTGATAAATCCCATCAGCGACTGTGTTAACTAGGTTTTGTCCGAAATAGGTAGTCTGAGCACCGTCATCCTGCACTAAATGGAATCCTGTTTCTACATTACCTTCGTCATCTCCGTGAAGTACCACAAACTGGGCATAACGGGCAGCATCTGAGCGAATCCAGTTATTGATGGCAATAATATCGGCTTGGGAAATTTGACCACTACTCCCCAAATTCAATTGGACGATCGCCTGTTTATAAAGCCCATTGATCCCATTAGCCGCATCAGCACCCCCGGCAATATCATTCCAAGAGATTCTTTGGGGGAGTCCCTTATCGGCAATAATCAATTCAGTAATCCGATCTAGTCCCGTATTGGTGGTAGCGCGATCGGTATAAAATTGGGTCAGCCAGTCGGCAACTTGAGTCACGGAAGCATTGGCATTCCCGTCTTCGTTGAGAAAAACCCCATTCTGAATCTGAAAACCTATGTGATAGATCCCATCTACCACTGTATCGATCAAATTATCATTGCGGTAGCGGCGTGTTGCTCCATTATCCTGCACTAAGTGAAAGCCTGTTTCTTGGGTGCCATCATCGTCTCCATGGAGTGCGATGAAATCAGCTAAACGATTTTGCCGAATCCAGGAGTTGATAGCTATTACATCATTAGCCGTAAAAGTACCATTAGCCGCTACCCCCGTTGCCGCCCTAGCAGCTACAATCAGACTATTAATTCCGTCGGCTGCAGCAATACCACCACGAATGTTTCCCCCTAGGTTTGCCCCGGCTAATCCTGTATCCTTACCGATTGCTTCAACGATTTGATCAAGTCCAGTCCCAGTCGTGCCAGGATTGGTTGTACCGGCGCTCGAATAAGCTTTACTAGCCATCTATCTTCCTTCCTATTGCGAGTTTTTGTCAGAGACTCTCGATTCTACAGATGGTGAGCAACGGGAGAACCTAGGGTCAAAATGTATAATATGTATCATAACCCCTAAACTCCCAGAATCTCATCTGAAAATATACGGAATTTTTCAGGCATTCCTTTTCCAATCCCCTAGGAAGAAACCTTACCAAATCGCCGATGGCGTTTTTGATACTCTAGTAAAGCTTGGTGAAATTCATGGCGATCAAAATCAGGCCAGAGAGTAGCGGTGACATAAATTTCCGCATAGGCCATTTGCCATAACAAAAAATTACTAATTCTCAATTCTCCACTGGTGCGAATCAGCAGGTCAGGATGGGGTAGACCCGATGTATATAAATGATTTTCAAAAACTCCCTCATTAATATCCTCTGGGTAAAGCTCCCCCTTTTGGACTTTTTGGGCGATCGCCCGACAGGCCGCGATAATTTCCTGTCTACCGCCATAATTCGTAGCTACGGTAAATTGAATCCCCGTATTTTTCTGGGTTTGGGCCATAGAGCGGGCAATTTCATCTTGAAGCGAAGAGGGTAAGGCTGCTAAATTACCAACAAAGCGAATTTTGACGTTTTCATCCATCATTTCCCGTAATTCTCGCCGTAGCACCCGTTCAAAGAGGGTCATCAAAAATTCTACTTCTTCTAACGGTCTACCCCAGTTTTCGGTAGAGAAAGCGTAGGCGGTTAAAGCCGGTACACCCCAATCCCGAGAGCACCTCAACAAGTCTTTCAAGGTATCTACACCCCTTTGATGACCCATAATGCGTGGTAGTCCTCGCTGTCTAGCCCAACGACCATTCCCATCCATAATCACAGCTATATGATGGGGAAGGCGTTTTTTATCGAGATCCGTGGGTAGCTCCTTTAACAAAATTGTCTTAGTGCTCATTTTTTATTCTTAGGGGTCGATGCAGATAAACGAAAAATACGCTCCAGTACAGTTCGTGCTTGTAAGCCAATTGTACGGCCTAAACGACTCAAACTAGGAGCTACCGTTTCCCGCTCTACGGAGGAGTCGAATCTTGACGCTAGTAGTTCCTTGAGCTTACTACTGGTTAAAGGTCGGTTGAGCATCCCCCCCTCCGCCAAGGAAATAGAACCGGTTTCCTCGGATACCACCACACAAATACAGCTTTCAAATCGCTCGGTCATCCCCATAGCGGCTCGGTGACGGGTTCCTAATTGGCGAGAACTGGTATTGCGATCGGAAAGGGGTAAAATTACCCCCGCACAGAGAATCCGAGAACCCCGAATTAAAACCGCGCCATCATGGAGGAGGGTTTTAGTTTGAAAAATTGTTTGCAGTAATTCCTTAGAAACTTCCCCGTTAATCACCACCCCTGAGTTGATAAAAAACCTTGTATCTAGGGTATTAGTCGTTTCCAAAACCATGAGAGCTCCAATCCGGTTTTGGGAAAGTTCCTTCACCGCAGCGACGATTTCATCAATCACACTTTCTGGTTTGAGGACAGGGGAACGCTTTTGTACTAAGCGCAGAATTTGCCCCCTTCCTAACAGTTCGAGAAATACCCGAAATTCCGACTGAAAAATCACCGCCATCGCCACAGCCGAGCCTAGCACCAACTTCTCTAGGACAAAGTTGAGCAATCTTAGGTTGAGAGTGTTGCTGATCACCTCTGCCAGCATCAGAAGAATTAGTCCTCTGACCATCCAGAGTGTCCGCCTTTCTCCTATGACAAGCAGCAGCAGATAGGTAAGGATAAGGACTAATACAAAATCTATACCATTAGCGACCAGCCAAGGGGTAATTAGCTGACCTGGAAACGACGACATGAATTTAACAGTTTAGGAATTGGGGTTTAAGAGCCGAGCCGGTAAGCGATCTTGACGGATGAGATCCTGATAACTTTCTCGTTGCAAAATTAAGTTAGCTTCCCCTTCATTAACCATAACAGCACCAGGACGGGGCAGACGATTGTAGTTAGAAGCCATACTATAGTTATAGGCTCCAGTGGCCATCACTACCACAATATCTCCTCGTTGGGTTGGGGGCAATTGGGCATCTTTAATCAGAATATCCCCCGATTCACAATGTTTCCCCGCTAGGGTGACAGTTTCTGTACAGGGCTCGGACATTTGACTCGCAAGAACTGCCCGATAGACGGATTGGTAAGTTATTGGGCGCGGATTGTCCGACATTCCCCCGTCAACGGCTATATAGGTTCTCCCATTGGGAATTTCCTTGCGACTTCCTACCTGATAAGCAGTCACACAGGCGGAGCCAATTAAGGATCTTCCTGGTTCGGCAATTAATTTCGGTAGGGCTAAACCGTTAATTTGACAAGCCTTTTCCACGGATTGGGCGACGGTGCTTACCCATTCTTCTATACTTGGGGGATCATCGGCTTCGGTATAACGGATTCCTAAACCTCCACCGATGTTTAATTCTTCTATTTTTAACCCGTAGTCTTGGGCTTTTTGCAACCAATCCACCATCACCCCGCCTAAATCCTGATGGGGTTGACGCTCAAAAATTTGTGAGCCAATATGGGCGTGGAGTCCAATACAGTTGAGGATAGTATTCTCTCTCACATACCTAAAAACGGCTTCTAACTGATGGGGATCAAAACCAAATTTACTATCTAAGTGTCCTGTGCGGATATATTCATGGGTATGACATTCTATCCCAGGGGTGAGGCGCAGTAGGATGGGGACTGACCTTAAGCCTAGCGCCCTGGCGCATATAACCAGGTCTTCTAGTTCTAGCCAATTATCAACAATGATCTTACAACCCGTTTCTAAGGCGAATTGTAATTCTTCTAGGGATTTATTATTGCCATGAAAATATATTTTCCCTAGGAACTCTTCTAGTTTATCCATAGCTTCCAAGGCGGTGATGGTGGTATAGAGTTCTCCTGCCGATACCACGTCAAAGCCGATATCTTCACTGGCAATTACCGCAGCAACTGCCAGACAACTAAGGGCTTTGGAGGCATAAATAACCTGAGATGTGCCTGAGTAGTGGGTTTTAAAGCTCTCCCGATACTGACGACAAGCAGTTCTTAGGGTATATTCGTCTAATATATAAAGGGGTGAGCCAAATTGTGCGACTAGGGTGGTAACATCAACTCCACCGATTTCTAAGCAGTCGTACTCATTAACTCCGGCGCTCAAGGGTAGTAGGGATTGATTGGGAGAACTTGCGTCTAGAAGGTATTCTGTACCAGTTGCAATCAGTCTTTTAGGTTCTGTCGATAACATAATCAAAGATGGTTTATCATTCTCGTATAAGGCGGGGTGATTAATACCCCTATCCTAGTCTACGATCAAATCGTCATCTACGGAGAAGGCTGATTGGGTATTAGCTCCAGTATACTGAGACAATACCCTGCGCCAAAAATCCCAGAGATATTAGGAACCTGACAGTGACCAACAGACAACCCAAATTAATTATCCACGGTGGAGCCAGTTCCCTGAGTGATAAGGGCGGTTTAGCCCCCGTTCGCCTTTCCTTACAAAAAATCGTTCAGGAAGTTTATGACTTGCTACTCGAAGGATATAGTGCTACAGATGCGGTGGTAGAAGGCTGTAAACGACTAGAAGATGAGCCAAGATTTAATGCAGGAACAGGCTCGGTCCTGCAATCCGATGGACAAGTCCGCATGAGTGCGTCCCTAATGAATGGTTTTCTCGAAAGTTTTAGTGGTGTGATTAATGTCTCTCGCCTCAAAAACCCCATAGAACTAGCCAAATTTCTCCAATCCCAAGATGATAGAATTATCTCCGACTGTGGCTCGGGCGAATTGCTTAGGGAATTAAAAACCCCCATCTATGACCCCACTACGGATTTTCGCCTACAGGAATGGATTGAAGAAAGAAACAATGACTCCCAGCCTCGCATGGCCCGTTTAATAGCCGAGTCTCACCCCGAAGCCCGACGGGGAACTATTGGTGTTGTAGCCCTAGACAATCAAGGGCACATCGCCGCAGGAACATCCACGGGGGGAAGGGGATTAGAAAGAATTGGGCGCGTTAGTGACTCCTGTACTCCTGCGGGAAATTACGCCAATAGCTTTGCCGGAGTTAGTTGTACAGGGGTGGGAGAAGACATTATTGATGAATGTACCGCCGCTCGCATTGTCATTCGCGTAACGGATGGGATGTCCTTACCCCAAGCCGTTGAGAAATCTATGCAGGAATCCTCGGCTCATAAAAGGGATTTAGGCATGATCTCCCTCGATCGCACCGGCACCATCGCCTGGGGTAAAACCAGTGAAATTCTCCTAGCCGCCTACCACGATGGTAAGGAGATTCAAGATACCCTCGAATGGCCCCCAGGGGAGTTAATGGGAGCAACTCTCCCATGACCTCGGAGTCTTTGTGGTGTAGTGTTAGCATGGATTATTGTACAGATAGAACTCACCTGACAATTCTATGCCCCCTGCCACCGCCATTAATGACTTAATCAATGAACTCTCCCATCTAGAGTTAATCACCGATCCTGTTCAAATTGCCAAGCTTTCCCTAGACTACTACTATTTTAGTCCAATTCTAGAACCAAAGCTCAAGGAAAAACGGGCTGATTTAGTCCTGCGTCCTCAAACAGAAGCCGAGGTAATACAAATCGCCAAAGCCTGTGTCAAGCACAAAATCCCCCTAACCGTGCGGGGTGCAGGAACGGGAAACTATGGCCAATGTATTCCCCTAGCTGGTGGGGTTGTCTTGGATACTACCAAAATGAATCGAATTATTAATCTAGCGAATGGAATAGCCACAGTAGAACCAGGGGTTAAAATGGCTGCCTTTGATAAAAAAGCAGCTAGAATTGACTGGGAATTACGGATGGCACCCTCTACCTATCGAACAGCTACTATCGGGGGATTTATCGGCGGTGGGAGTGGCGGAATGGGATCGATTAACTATGGGGTATTGCGGGAACGGGGGAATGTGCAAGCCTTACGAATTGTCACCCTAGAAGATGAACCCCAAATTATTGAATTACGGGGGGACGAGGTGCAAAAAGTCAATCATGCCTATGGCACCAATGGCATCATTACGGAGTTAGAAATGCCCCTAGCTCCTAGCTATCCCTGGGCGGAAATTATTGTCACCTTTGATGACTTTATGCAAGCGGCTAACTTCGGTCAAGCCCTAGGAAATAGTGATGGCATTATTAAAAAATTAATCAGTATTCATGCCTGGCCAATTCCCACTTATTTTATTCCCTTAAAAGATTATCTTCCCGTTAATAAATCCGTTGCGTTACTAATGGTTTCTGAATACGATTTAGAAGCCCTATCTGATTTAGTAAAAGAATACTCAGGAGAGATTACCTATAATAAAACCCAAAAAGAAGCTAGTAAAGGCACAAGTTTACTAGAATTTACTTGGAATCACACCACCCTTCATGCTCGGAATACAGATCCTCGCCTTACCTATTTACAAACTTTATATTTTACCCTAGAAAGGGTGGAACATTTCTATAATCACTTCCCCAATGAAGTCATGATCCATCTAGAATTTTTCAAGTTTGCAGGTAAGGTAATCCCAGGAGGATTGCCATTACTATCCTTTACCAGTGAAGCCCGATTGGATGAGATTATTGATTACCATGAGCAACAAGGAGCGAGTATTTCTAACCCCCATACCTACATCCTAGAAGATGGGGGTAGTAAGGTTATTGATCCTCTACAATTAGCCTTTAAGGAAAGGGTTGATCCCTACGGTTTACTCAATCCCCAAAAAATGCGCGGATGGACCGAAAAGACATGATAAAATTTCACTATATAACACAGCCTATCAAAGTTTGATGAAACCCTATCTCGCTGCTGCCATTTCCATGACTAGCTCCCCAGACTTAGACAAAAATCTGGTGGAAGCGGAAGAATTAATTGAACTCGCGGTTCGTCGAGGGGCGGAACTGATTGGCTTACCCGAAAATTTTGCCTTTATGGGTACAGAAGAGGATAAGCTGCGCCAAGCTGATGAAATTGCCATTAAGGCCGAAAAGTTCCTAAAAACCGTAGCCCAACGCTTTCAAGTTACCATCCTCGGGGGCGGATTTCCTGTTCCCGTTCCTCAATACCCCGGTAAAGCCTACAATACGGCTCTCCTGATTGATCGCACAGGGGCAGAATTGGCTCGTTATCATAAGGTACATTTGTTCGATGTGGATGTTCCGGACGGTAACACCTACCAAGAATCTAGTACAGTAGTTGCGGGAGAAATACTACCCCCCGTTTATCCATCCGAACAGTTGGGAATGCTCGGGCTATCTATCTGTTATGATGTCCGTTTTCCAGAACTCTATCGCCATCTAGCGGCAAAAGGAGCAGATGTCCTCTTTATTCCCGCCGCTTTCACCGCCTATACGGGAAAAGATCATTGGCAAGTGTTATTACAAGCTAGAGCTATTGAAAACACCTGTTATGTAATTGCCCCCGCCCAAACGGGGAATAACTATGCACGTCGTCAAACCCACGGCCATGCCCTCATTATCGACCCCTGGGGGGTGGTTTTAGCCGATACGGGGGAAAAACCTGGGTTGGCGATCGCCTCCATCAACCCCCTGCGCCTAGAACAAGTCAGAAGACAAATGCCATCTCTCCAGCATCGAGTCTTTTAGTAACCGGTTCCTTCTTCTTCGTATTCGGGAATCCGTTCCTTTCTTTTTTCGGGAATATTGACTCTAGGAGCATTGTAGGAGGCTGGATTGGGTTCTTCTTGCCAAGCATCTTCTCCATATTCATCATCGGCATCCTCTCCACCCCAGTTGTCTTCCTCTAACTGGGCTTCGTATTCATAATCTGCTTCTTCTTCCTCATAGATCCTGGCTTGAGCTTTTTTCAGGGGACGGACTTCCTCTGCTTGCCAATTATCTTCCTCTGACCAACGTTCTTCTCGAACTAAGGGTTTAGATACCTCTAGGGGAGTCCGAATCGGGATACCGGTTCCTAGTTGATTTTCAGGACGTGCGGTGGGTGGATAGTAAATCTCCTCCTCTTCTCGCTCCCAAGGTGGGCGACCTATACCCAGTCTTTCCAGTAAGCCCACGGTGATTTGGGTGAGTCGTTCCTCGGAACCTTCAAAAACGATGAGGCGATTCGGCCCACTACTAACTACTTCTTCCATGGATAGCTCGTAGGTACTCAGAATCTGTTCAGGAATTTGCGGTAAGCCAATGGAGGCAATAGTAATAGCAGATACTTTGCCGTTTTCAATATTAAACTGAAAATCCCGCACTTTGCCCAGGGGTTCACCGGTTTCTGTAATCACTTCACTTCTGACTAGGGTGCTATAGGCATCAATGTCCACGGGTTCGAGCACGTCGTCATCTTCTACTAAGATTACGTCCCCCGTCTGACGAACACTGGATAAATACATATATTGGGGCATTCCCGACAGAGACAGGACATTATCCCGCAATCCTAGGGCTACCACTTCACGGCGGTCAATATCCACCAAAATCTCTTTGATCACCCCTAACTTTTTACCCGTGTTGCGAGTGATCACCTGGGTGTTGATAAATTCTGAACGTAAACGCAAATTTTCTGTTGTCATTTTTTTTGGACTCGAAGCTTGAGCTTCCGATAAGACTACTAGCTATAGACTCAATAATTTAAGAATGGATTTTAATTTATGGATTACCTATCATTCTAGCGAATTGTTTTACATTTTAAGGGGGACGGTTAGGGAGTTAAGATTGTCCCCTAACCCAACTCCTAGAGAGTCAACGATTGGGTATCTGTTTCTATTAAAGTCGCTAAATCCTGCAAGAAAGCCGCCGCATGAGCTCCGTAGATGACCCGATGGTCACAGGTGATATTAACCGTCATTTGACGACGCAGGGCAATGGTTCCCTCCTCCGTAGCCACAACTTGAGGACTAGCTGCGGCGATCGCCAGAATTGCTCCCTGTCCTGGGGGGAGAATAGCATCAAAACTAGAGACTCCGAACATTCCCAAATTAGACAGGGTGAATGTACCACTGTTGTACTCCTCTGGTTGTAACTGTTTAGCGCGAGCTCTTTCTACTAAACCTTTCCAGTTACGGGACAGGGAATAAATATCTACTTGATCGGCATTTTGGAGTACTGGTGTTATTAAACCACCATCGGGCATAGCCACGGCGATCGCCACATTAATGCCTGTCCGATATTGAATACCCTGCTCCGTATAGGTAGCATAAAGGAGGGGATGTTTGGGCAAAGTCAAAGCCACCGCCTTAGCCAGTAGAGCCGTCATCGTCACCCCCTTTGACTTCAGTTTTTGATAGAGGCTATCCAAGGCATCGGTGGTGATGGTATAGCTGACATGGAAAGTCGGCACTTGCAGACTGACCATCATATTCTGCACCACGGCTTTTTGTAAAGTTGTCAGGGGGGTGACATCCCCTGGGTTAAGCGGTGCGACAACCTTAGCGGTCGTAGTAACGGGGGTGGGGACTACCTTCGGGGAAGATTTTTCTAGATCCGCCGCTACGATTCTACCGTGGGGACCGGTCCCTTGTAGGGTAGCGAGATCAACTCCTAAATCCTTAGCCAATTTTTTCGCCCTTGGAGAAGCGATTAGACGACCATTGGGGCGTGGGGGAGCGACAGGTACAGGCGTTGTTACCGTGGCGGGTGGGGGCGTAGGGGCGACAGGTGCGGGAGTAACCGCAGCGACGGAAGAACTTTGGGCTTGACTAATTTCTGCTTCTGTCTGGGCAACTAGGGCGATGGGCGAGCCCACGGTCGCCGTACCCCCCGCATCGACGAGAATTACTGCTAAATAGCCATCATGAAAAGACTCTACATCCATGTCGGCTTTATCTGACTCCACCACAACCACGGTTTCCCCTTTACTTACTTTCTCCCCTGGGGATTTTACCCAAGAGACGATCTTTCCTTCGGTCATGGTGGAACTGAGGGCGGGCATGAAAATGTCGTGAATCATGGGTTTCGTCTTTTTTGGTTTGAGTACAAATCGTCGGTAAACTTTAAGCCACTTTGCATTCTAGCAAATTCTGCCCCTCCGACGGTATCCATCATCACCCCGTCACAAACTTAGGGCAATTGCCCATCAGGGGATATAATGAGGGGCTTAAGTGTTAGGATAATTGAGTAAAATCGTAAAAACCCCTATGGCAGAAACCTTACTATTTAACGCACTGCGCCAGGCGATCGACGAAGAGATGGGACGAGACGAGACAGTTTTTGTCCTCGGAGAAGATGTAGGACATTACGGCGGCTCCTATAAAGTCACCAGGGATCTCTATAAGAAATATGGAGAATGGCGGGTTTTAGATACACCGATCGCAGAAAATAGTTTTACAGGGTTAGCAGTGGGAGCCGCCATGACAGGACTGCGCCCCATCATAGAAGGAATGAATATGGGGTTTTTACTCCTAGCCTTTAACCAAATCGCCAATAATGCTGGAATGCTACGCTATACTTCGGGGGGAAATTTCAAAATCCCGATGGTAATTAGAGGTCCAGGAGGGGTAGGTAGACAACTAGGAGCCGAACATTCCCAACGACTAGAAGCTTATTTCCATGCCGTCCCTGGTTTAAAAATCGTAGCTTGTTCGACCCCCTATAATGCCAAGGGCTTGCTTAAATCCGCCATTAGAGATGATAACCCCGTTTTATTCTTTGAGCATGTGCTACTGTACAACCTTAAGGAAAACCTGCCCGATACAGAATATCTGACCCCCTTAGATAAAGCGGAACTGGTCAAAGAGGGTAAAGACGTAACAATTCTAACCTATTCAAGAATGCGCCATCATTGCTTGCAAGCGGTTAAGGACATCCAAAAAGCGGGGTACGATCCCGAAATCATTGATTTAATCTCCCTGAAGCCCTTTGATCTCGAAACCATTGGGGAATCGATTCGGAAAACCCACCGAGTTATTATTGTGGAAGAATGTATGAAAACCGGGGGAATCGCTGCGGAATTAATCGCCCTGATCAACGAACAATTCTTTGACGAATTAGATAGTCCTGCTTTGCGTCTATCTTCCCAAGACATTCCGACTCCCTATAACGGCACCTTGGAAAGATTAACCATTGTGCAACCGCCGCAAATTGTAGAAGCGGTAGAAAAAATGATGAAACTCTATATTTAAAAGAAACCATGGAAAAACAACGCTGGTTACTGCTGCTCATCCTTGGCTTATTAATTCTCTCTCTGGTCGTACTCAATAAACTACCCCTACAACTAGGTTTAGACCTACGGGGGGGTTCTCAGTTGACTCTACAAGCCAAACCCACCCAAGAAGTCAAAACCATCACCGAAAACGACATTAATGCCGTTAAAACCGTCATTGAAAATCGGATTAATGCCCTAGGAGTTTCCGAGGCCTTGGTGCAAACCGTTGGCAATGACAAAGTTTTGGTACAGTTACCCGGTGTCACCGATCCCCAACAGGCGGAACGGATTTTAGGCGGTACCGCCCAACTGGAGTTTCGTCCCCAACGCCAAGGAACTGAGGGTCAATTTGCCGCCGAATATAGTACTAAGCGACAAAAAGATGCAGAACTAGCGGTTTTACGCCAAAGTGGAACCACCAAGGAAACCCAAGAGCTCATCGCCCAATTAAAACCATCTTTAGATAAATCGAATCAGGCAATTTTAGAACTCTTTGACTCCATTGGTTTAACAGGAAAAAACCTGAAAAATGCCCAACCGAGTCCTGCCCAGGGGAGTAACTGGGAAGTAGCCATTAGCTTTGATGACGACGGGGGCAAGAAATTTGCCGAACTTACCAAAAAGCTGGCAGGGACGGGGCGCAGTATTGGGATTTTCCTAGACGATGCCCTAGTCAGCGCGCCCGTTGTGGGGGCGGAATTTGCGACTACCGGTATTACAGGGGGTTCAGCCGTAATTACGGGGAATTTTACCCCCGAAACCGCCGGGGAGTTAGCGGTACAGTTGCGGGGTGGCTCTTTACCATTTCCTGTAGAAGTTGTGGAAAACCGGACTGTGGGAGCGACGTTAGGAAAAGATAGCATTCGTCGCAGTATTTATGCGGGTATAGCAGGGTTGATCTTAGTTTTTCTATTTATGGGAATTTACTACCGACTACCAGGGTTAATTGCCGATGTTTCCTTGGCAATTTACGCTCTTTTGTGTTTAGCTTGTTTTTCCCTCTTGGGTGTCACCCTGACTTTACCTGGGATTGCGGGTTTTATTCTCAGTATCGGCATGGCAGTGGATGCCAATGTCTTGATTTTTGAACGGATGCGGGAAGAATTAAAAGATGGCAAGAGTTTATACCGTTCCGTTGAATCAGGTTTTTATCGAGCTTTTTCTAGTATTTTAGATAGCAACGTTACCACATTAATCGCTTGTGGGGCTTTGTTTTGGTTGGGTTCTGGTTTGGTAAAAGGTTTTGCCTTAACTTTGGCGATCGGTATCCTAGTTAGTATGTTTACTGCCCTAACCTGTAGCCGTACCCTGTTACTATTAATGGTACTCAATATGCCAAAACTACGCCAAAAACCTGAGCTTTTCTGTCCTAATTTATCAGTTAAAAGTCAAGAATCATGAAACTAAATGTTATTAAGCAACGTAATCTTTGGTGGACTATTTCTGCCCTGTTCATTCTGGCTGGATTAGTGGCTATGGCTATTTCCTATGCCACTCTGAAAACCCCTTTATTACCTAGTTTAGATTTTGTAGGAGGGACTCGCATTCAGTTAGATCTCAGTTGTGTTCAAGAAAAAAACTGTAAAGAGCCGTTAGATACGGGCAAGGTACAAGAGATTCTCACGGAGCAGGGGTTGACAAATAGCAGTATTCAGGTGATTGATAATTACACTCTTTCCCTGCGGACTCAAGCTTTAAATGTGGAGCAGAGAACTAGCTTACAAACTGCATTAAACGACAAAATTGGCAAGTTTGACCCCGAAACTATTCAGATTGATACCGTCGGACCTGCGATTGGGAAGGAGTTGTTTGAGGCGGGATTTAAGGCCTTGATTCTTTCTTTCTTTGGTATTATCGTTTATCTAAGTGTGCGATTTCAATTTGATTATGCTTTTCTTGCGGTTGTCGCGCTCTTTCATGATGTGCTAATTACTGTGGGATTTTTTGCCATTTTAGGATTAGTTGCTAAGGTGGAAGTAGATAGTTTATTTTTAGTGTCTTTGTTAACTATTGTGGGCTTTTCTGTTAATGACACCGTAGTTATTTACGACCGTATTCGTGAAAATTTAAACAAGTTTCCCGACAGATCCATTAGTGACATTATTGATGAGTCAGTCAATCAAACTTTAGGGCGATCTATTAATACAACTTTAACAACTCTTTTACCCCTAATTGCAATTTTCTTGTTTGGCGGAACAACGCTCAAATATTTTTCCCTAGCTTTAATTGTAGGATTCATTGCGGGAGCTTATTCCAGTATTTTTATTGCCAGCACCCTATTGGCATGGTGGCGGGAAAGACAGGATAAATCCGTGGGTATTAAATCGGTTAGTTCTTGAGGGGGTTGGCTGATTTTCTTAATTTTATAATTCCCCAGACGGTGACCGCTAATAGAATGAGTGAAACGGTGGCTATAGGTATAGTAGTAGAGCCAGAAGACTCGACAATAACCGAAGAAATAGCTCCGATCGCATCAATGGAGATAGTTTGAACCTTCCTGGCTGTTGAGACGTTGCTAAGACGCAGATAGGAGAAGAAGTCATTTTTGCCCCAGCCCATACCATCAATATCAATAGTCGGGCGCTCTTTATTAATCCAACCGACAGCTTGCCACTGATGACCATCTTTACTGATTTCTACTAAAATATCTTGGATGGTTTCGCTAGTCATAAAAATATATATATCTGGCTTTTCATCATCACTTCCTGTAAGTAAGTTATTACTAAATTTAACCTCGACCATACCTCCTTTTTCTAAGGAAATATAATCATTTTGCTTGTTAATTAGGAAAAAAATACTATTATTTGCGGATTGGGGGATTCCTAAAACAGCACCGGGGTTGGAAACGGAGGTAGATTGGGTATTTTGTGAGTCGTTGATTCGGTAGGAAATAACTTCATTGGCAAAGGAGTTCATGCCATTAGGAAATTGTACTCCTGCAAATATTTGAGTTTGCTTAACAGCACGGGTAATTAGGAAAATAGGTAGAAGAATTAAAGAAATAATTAATAAAATTAAGGCTAGTTTTTTTAGCCATTCCTGTCTTGGGTACTGCCCAAAACGAAAAAGCCAAGTCGAAGGACGGGAGGATTTGGGAGCCTGTCGTAGGGGTAAAGTCACCTGAAAGCAGGTACCAACGCCGACTTGACTACTGACGGTAATTGTCCCTCCATGACCTTGGGCGATCGCCTGGGCAATGGACAATCCTAAACCCGTACCACCGGAGCGAAAGGAACGAGCTTCATCTCCCCGCCAAAACCGATTAAAAACAGAACCTAAGTTCTCAGCAGCAATGCCAATTCCCGTATCTTCAACGGTAATGGTTGCCCAATGATTCTGTTGAATTAGACGCAGAGTTATATTTCCCGACTCATGGGTATAGTAAATAGCATTTTCGATTAAATTTCTAAATAGGCGCGTTAATTGGTCGGCATTTCCCATAACATTAGCCTGGGCTAAACAACGACACTCCAGGTTGAGGTGTTTCTCTTCGGCTAGGGGCTCTAGCCACTCACAGAGGTCGGGTAAAAGATAATGGAGTCCGAGGGGTTGCCATTCTGCTTGGTTAGGCTGACTGGTTCCTGGGGTTCGGGCTAAAAAAAGTAAATCTTCGGTGATACTGGTCATCTGTTCAGTGGCCCGGGCTATGGCTTCTAGTTTCCGATAATCTTTACCCTCAAACCGTTCAGAATGTTTAAGCATAACGTCCACAGAGGTTTTGATAGCGGTTAAGGGAGTCCGCAGTTCATGGGAAGCATCCCCTGTAAATTGTTTCAGTTCTCGAAAATTCTGCTCAACTGGCTCTAAGGCTTTTTTAGTCAGCCAAATGCCACCTCCAGTGACTCCGGCTAGAGTTACTAAATTAGTCAACCCTAGTTGCCAGAGAAATTGTTCCCGTATTTTTCCCAGAGAGCCTAGGCGTTGACTGCTGCGAATATAGCCTTCTAGGGAGGGCAAATTTGCATCAGTGCGATCTACTGAGACGGAAATAGTAAAGGTTTTTAGCCATGAACCTTGTTTAATTGTTGAAAAACCGACTTGGGGAGCAAAGCCTAAAGCGAGATCTCCTTGGCTGGCCAATAATTTTCCTTGATTATCAAACCATTCTAGACCCTGTTGCTCCGGAATAAAGATACTGTCCCAGGGTTTCGGCTCTGGTTGTTGAAAATACTTTTCGCCATCAAGACTGACTTGGCTAAAGGAATAACTAGCAACCTGAGCCAGGGTTTTTAAATTTTCATCTAATTGTCCGTAGAGATTATGACTAAACAAAAGATAGAAGGCAAGACTAAAAAACGCCAATATTGCCGTCATAACCCCAAGGTAATAGGTAAGAAGACGACTGGACGAACCTCTAAACATTGATTGCTCTCATCTTCACCTGATGAGTGAACTAGGGAACAAGCTATTTATACTCTTCCGTGCTTTGACTAATCTGGGTTAGTTCATCCCTACCCGGCCTATTTACACCCCATTTGCCCAACTGTACCAGAACTTCGGACGAAATTTGGGATAACCGAGCCGCCTCTTCTAGGGTTTCTCCTCGGCGTAGACGGTTAATCGCTGTTTGCACTTTTTTGTAGTTTCTGGTGCCGTAGTTAATCTCCCCCTTTTCATCGGCAATGATTAGTCCGTAGGCTATATCATTAGCATAACGAATCGCCACATCTTGGGGGACATCTGACTTGTTAATTTTCTCAATTCTTTTTGTTTGGGGCGGTAAGGGTCCCATGGCTAACAATTCCTCATCGGCCTCTGTAGGCAAAAATTCCTCCTCGGGCCCGATTGGCTCTAAGGCTATTTCCTCGGGAGGAGCGGACGGGGGGATAATGATTTCTGGATTTGAGGCTGTGTCTGATGGAGGCGGTAACTGGGAAACATTAGAGTTGTTTTGATGCAGCCAAGAGAAGAATAAAGAGGGGTAATCCCAGACTACTTCCCCTGGGGAAAATATCCGTGGGTAATCGCCGGAGTTGGGAATATCTATGGTCTTGACTAGGGGTTGCGAAGACTGAGATACCTTCTGATGGGAAGCCGTTGGGTTGGCCAAGGCTTTGGGCGTAGGGTTTTGGTCAATTCTGGGAAAGTAGCTTTCCTTGAGGATCACTCGATAGGGGTTGGGGGTGGCAACTAGGGAAGTTACTGATGGGGTAAGGTACTGATTTGTGCGAAAAGGAATTGTAGCGACAGTGGGGGATGGTTTGGTCTTTTGGACTGAATTGATTTGATGATTTTCCAGTTGTTTGGTCAATTTTTGCAACTTTTGTTCATATTGTTGCAATTTTGTAGCTTCCAACTCTGAAGTTATGTCCGGCTGAGGTTGGTTTGTTTGTTTCATAGACTGATGATAGCCCTTGGAGTTGGCTAACAGTTTTTGCTGGCTATCAGTCATAATGGCCTGTTGTTCTCGAATCGCCACAAAGACCAACACCGCCACGAAAGCGGCAAATATATTAAATTGGATCAGTTTTTGGGAAATAGAGAGTAAGGTTTTCATTGCCTTTAACTCCTCAGATGGGATAAATGAACTTTCTTGACTAAAATTGGCCTTCTGTAGAACTAAAGTACTAAGAGAATATTAAGCCTTCTCTAGCTTTGTACAACATTTAGGACAATTAAGTCAACCTTGATTGTACTTAGGATAGGGATTTTCTCGATTTATCTGAGGAGGAGATAACGTAGCGATAATACATGAGACGGTAGTTATAGCTCTATAGGTTCCCAGATGGTAATAGGTCTGGGGACTTTTGACGGATATTTTGCCGATGGGCTTGGGCTTTAGTTAAGAGAGAATCTGCAAAAGCGATCGCCTCTTCTGCTCCATGGCCTCCCGTTAGTTGAGCTAATTCTTGACGACGGGTTTGATGGTTTTCGAGAAGTTTAATTCTAACTACAGTGCGAATCTCGCGGGAGTCTTCTTCCGTCATCAGTTTATCGACTCGAAAATGGGCATCGGCCATGGCTGCCACTAGGGGCTGATGGGTGACACAGAGCAGTTGATGGTTACGACTGAGTTGGTGGAGTTTTTCGGCGATCGCTTGGGCGACTTTTCCGGAAACTCCCGCATCAATTTCATCAAAAATCAGGGTTTTACTCTGGTGTTCAGTTTGGGAAAAACAGGCTTTCAATGCCAGTAAAAAGCGGCTCATTTCTCCCCCTGAGGCGATGCTAGAGAGGGGTTGGACTTTTTCCCCTGGGTTGGGGCTAAAGTAAAAAACTACCGTATCTGCACCTGTCACTCCAACAGTTGTGGGGGTAATCTCACAGACAAAGACAACTTTGTCCATAGCTAGGGGTTTTAGTTGTTTAACTAATTGTTTTTCTAGCTTGGTGGCCGCGGCTTGTCGCAGTTGGCGCAGTTTTTGACTGGCGGATTCTAGATTACTAGAGTAGGCCTGGGTGATTTTTTCTAATTCTTGAATGGATTGCCCGTCTTCGGTTAATTCTTGGAATTGTGCCCGTAATTTTTGATAATATTGACAGGCATCGGCTAAGGTGGGTCCATACTTCCGACAAAGGCGTTTTAGTTGTAATATTCTCGCTTCTACTTCCTCTAAACGCTGGGGATCTGTTTCGAGGCGATCTCCATAGGTGTTGATTTCGAGGCCTGCTTCTACTATTTGGTTGAGGGCACTTTTAACCAGTTCTAAAATTGGTTCAATATCCCTATCATAGTTCGTCATATTTGTCAAGATAGATTCTGCTTCTGCCAACAAATCTGCTGCGGGGGGAGAGCCTTGGTCATTTTGATAAAGGAGTTGATAGACCAGATAACTAGACTGTTGTAAGTCGACGATATGGGAAAGTCTCGCGGCTTCCTGCTCAAGATTTGTCAATTCCTCGGGTTCCGTTAAATGGGCTTCTTGGAGTTCTTTTAATTGATATTCTAATAAATCCAGGTTTTGTAGCCGTTGTTGCTCTGATTCACGGCGATTGAGCAGGTTTTTTGCCGCTTGTTTCCAAAGCCCATAGTGAGATTCTAGCTCAGAGCGTTGCTCTAGGAGAGTTGTTCCCCCATAGAGATCTAGAAGTTGACGTTGGGTGGTACTGTCCATTAGTTGGATGGTTTGCCCTTGGGCGGTAATTTCCACCAATTGATCGCGTAGTTCGGCTAATAACTTGCGGTTAACTAAAACCCCATTAATCCGCGAACGGGAGCGCAAAGAAGAGACGGTTAGGGTTAATTCTCGACTACAGACAATTGTGCCATCTGCCTGGGGAGGGATTTCTTGGATCGCTAACCATTTTTGTAGTTCAGGCCCGACCGTAAAAGTGGCTTCAATGTTAGCCTGTTGGGTTCCTTGACGGATCAAACGGTTATGAACCTTACCTCCAAGGACAATATCAATGGCATCGAGGACAATAGATTTTCCTGCCCCTGTTTCCCCTGTGAGTACATTTAAACCTGCATAAAGCGTTAATTCTAGGTAATCAATCAGGGCAAAATTTTTGATTCGCAACAGAGAAAGCATGAAACCTTGGGCTAAATAAGGTCATTCCTATTGTACAGGAAAGGCCAGGAACAAGAATATCTAGTATTAATTCATGGAGCGGCGATATTGGGGACGACAGGGAGTGCCAAAAGCTACTTGTGCTTCAGGAATATCTGTAAAGACAGTGCTGCGAGTGCCGATAACAGCATTAGAACCAATAGTCACCCCAGGACTAATAAAACAGTCTGCGGCGACCCAAACACCGTTGCCAATGGTAATGGGGGCAGTTTTCAGGGCGAAGGTGCGATCGCACGGATCATGGCTACCTGTACAGAGATAGGTTTTTTGGGAAATAACACATTGGCTGCCGATTTTGATGGTATCTAGACTATAAACGACGACATCATCACCGATCCAACTATAGTCCCCGATTTCTACCTTCCAAGGATAGGTAAAGCGAGCAGTGGGGCGAATTTTTACCCCCCGGCCAATTTTTGCCCCAAAGAGTTGGAGTAGCCAACTACGAAAGCCATGGGCATTATGAAGACTCAAAGGGAAAAGGAGGGCTTGTACTAACCACCAGAAAAGAATGAATCCACCCGAGCGTCCGCGAGCAAACGAGGACTGATCGTATAGACGTAAATCAGTCCATGGCTCAGAGTCAACCAGGGGAAGAGGTTTAGTATCTGGGGGGTTCATTTCGTTACTTGGGCAGGTTCAGGATTAGGAGTAGTAGGGGTAGGTATGTTTAATTGTCCGCCAAATTGACGTAGTTCATCGAGTTTGACCCCAATTTGGTACTCGTATTGACTCAAAAGACGAGCATAGGTATATCCTGCTTGACCATCTAGAAAACCGAGGCGGATAAAATAGAAGATGATGAACCGCAGAAAGGGTTTAAAGGGAAGACGTACCCAGATTTTTTTTAGAAAGCGCTTGCGTTGGACGGAATCCCCGAATAGGTCGGAGCCGATGGTGTTACTTTGGTCATCGCCCGTCAGGAGGTTATAATACACCCGTGCTTCCCAGTTAGAGTAGCGGTTATGTCTTTCTAACCAGTGATAGATATCTCTAAAGTCGATGTGCAGCATATCGTTTTTGAGGTAGCCAACTTGACCACCAAGGATGACGTGCTCATGGACTTCATTGTCTCCTGTGTTGGGAATGTCTTCTGTATGGAGATTTTCGTAACGTCCTAGTTTGTGTTTAAAAAGGCGCAGATTCCAGTCCGGGTATTTACCACCGTAGCGTATCCACTTACCGAGAAAGAAGACACGACGATTAAGGTAGTAACCGACGTATTCCTGCTGTTGGATGACGGTATTGATTTCTTCCCAGAGTTCGGGGGTAATGCGTTCATCACAGTCGACGATCAGAACCCATTCATTGCGGAAGGGGAGATTTTCCAAAGACCAATTTTTTTTCTTGGGCCAACGACCATTAAAGTGAAATTGCACAACAGACGCACCATAACTTTTGGCAATTTCCTCAGAGCGATCGCTGCTTTGGGAATCTACCACAAAGATTTCATCAGCTACTGCTACACTCTCCAAACAGGCGGGAAGATTGGCTTGTTCGTTTTTGGCAGGGATTAAGACAGAAACAGGAATTTTGTTGATTAGAGTAACCATAGGAATTTCGGGGTATGTATTCTATCCTTTTGCCTAAGGGTATAGGTAAGGGTAGAGCCTTGGCGGTAGAATTTGTTTAATCTTACTATACTTTTAAGATTCATCCAGAAACAAAGGCAGGAACTCCCTAGGGGACTACCACGACGTTAGTATAGATAAAACTAGGAGCAGTATATGGAGTTGCTATTGGGTCTTTATGTCTAACCTCAGCCAAGGTCGTCGAGTCTCATTCTTTGTTTCCTTGACGGTTACTTTCGTCATACCATTGCTATCGTCGGCTTCCTGTGTCTTGGCTCAAGATACGTTAATCAGAGTTGGCATCGTGCAGCGCTTTGGGGAAGACGAGGAAAAGGACGAAATCACCCTAGGGAGTACCCCTGGGGATATGCTCACCCTGCGTTTTGTCGATGAAAATGGTCAAACTAAAACCCTACAAACTAAGCAACTGAAATTAGAAGTTTTAGAGAAACCTTTAGAGAAGCCCGTTTTAGAGGAAAGATTAGTCCTCAGTGATCATGCTACCTTTGAGACAGCCGAAGATAGTGCTAAACGCTGGAATGCCATTGGTATTAAGTCCGAAATTACCCAACCTGGGCGTTGGCAAGTTTGGGCAAAACGGGGTATTTATCAAACACCCCTACTCCGTCGCTGGTTATTGGAGAGTTTAAAAGCTAGGGGTTACAGTCAACCCTACCTAGACAGCACCATCTTGAAAAATCAGCCCAAGGCCTCTTTTTTGCTGAATCAGGTGCGTTATAGTCCCAAAACCCTAGACATTAAAGCAGGAAAAGGATTAATTCAAGTTACCCCCGAAAAGCAAACCCCCCGTTTGTATGGAGGTAGTCTGGTGTTACAACCCAATGCCTACGGGACTTATACTTTGGTAAATCATGTCACCTTGGAAACCTATTTAAGGGGCGTAGTTCCCCACGAAATTGGGCAGGATGCTCCAGAAAGTGCGACTAAAGCCCAGACAATTATAGCTCGTACCTATGCCCTACGCAATTTACGCCGCTTTCAGGCTGATAATTATCAAATCTGTGCCGATACCCATTGTCAGGTCTATTATGGACTCACAGGGGTCAATGCCCAAGCAGATCAGGCGATCGCCACCACTAGGGGGCTAGTGTTAACCTATCAAAACGAGTTGGTAGACGCACTCTATTCCTCCACAACCGGGGGGATTACCGCTTTATTTACCGATGTTTGGGATGGACAGGAACGGCCTTATTTGCGATCGGTGATCGATTCTCCCTTGGGTGTGTGGGATTTGTCGAAGGAGTCCTTAGCGGATGAGGATACTTTTCGGCGTTTTATTAGCTTAAAGGATGGCTTTAACGAGACGGGACGGCGGGTATTTCGCTGGAGATACGAGAGTACCTTAGCGGATTTGAATAAGGATTTACAAAAATATTTACAGAAAAGGAAACATACATTAGAGAACTTTAAAACCATAGTAGCTATGGAAGTTACCAAGCGATCGCCTTCGGGTCGGATTTTAGTCCTCACTGTACAGACGGACAAGGGACAGATTGATTTATATAAAAGTGAAGCCCGTAGTGCCTTTAGTCCACCGAGAAGCACCCTTTTTTATGTAGAGCCGATGTTTGATGAAAAGCATCAGTTAAAGGGGTATGCGTTTATCGGGGGAGGATTTGGCCATGGGGTAGGTTTAAGTCAATTTGGCTCTTATAATTTAGCCCGTTTAGGTTGGTCGGCAGAAAAGATTTTAGCATTTTATTATCCTGGTACAAGGATTCAACCTTTAAATACTTCAGTGGTACTATGGCAAGATTAAAAAACAAGGTAGACAATAAATTAGTAATAGAAGCAGGTAGGGCTGAGGGGCAATACTGGAAAGACCTATGGAAATATCGAGAACTTTTCTATTTTTTGGCTTGGCGCGATGTTTTAGTGCGCTATAAACAGACTGCTATTGGTGTTGCTTGGGCTTTAATTCGTCCCTTTTTAACGATGCTAGTATTTACCATTGTCTTTAGTAAATTCGCCAATTTACCATCAGGGGGAGTACCTTATCCAATTTTGGTATTTGCAGGAATGCTACCTTGGCAATTTTTTGCTAATTCCCTGAGTGAGTGTAGTGATAGTTTGATTACTAATTCTAATTTAATTTCTAAGGTTTATTTTCCCCGTCTGATTGTCCCTGCTAGTGCTGTAATTGTTAGCTTTGTTGATTTTTTGCTGTCGGGTATAATTTTATTCGGCTTAATGATTTGGTATAATTTCGTTCCTACTTGGCGATTTCTAACCCTGCCGTTCTTTATTTTGATTGCTTTTGCTGTTTCCATAGGTGTAGGTTTATGGATAGCGGCTTTGAATGTGCAGTACCGAGATTTTCGCTATGTTGTTCCTTTTTTGGTACAGTTTGGTTTATATATTTCCCCTGTGGGTTTTAGCAGTAGTATTGTGCCGAAGCAGTGGCGTTTGCTTTATTCCCTTAATCCGATGGTGGGAGTGATTGATGGTTTCCGTTGGGCAATTTTAGGGAATGAATCGGCTATTTATTGGCCTGGTTTTGCGTTATCCATTGGTTTAGTCGTATTCCTTTTGGTGAGTGGTATTTGGTATTTTAGGAAGATGGAACGAACCTTTGCCGATGTGATTTAGAGAGGTTTTTAGAGCTTGTCGGCTGTTAAAGATTTGGGAAAGGGATGGTAGATTTAGAAGGCGATCGCATTGGTTTTATGATAGTTGAAGATTTGGCTAGGGTTTTACACTTTCTAGAAGATGTTTTAGTCTTCCAAATTCATGGGGTTGAAGAGGGAGCTTACTGAGTAAGTTATTTTAACGTCAGTTCGGGATAAGGGTGGAAGAAAAAGGTGGGGGCTAGTAAGCTGAAAAATATATAACCATATCAGCACCCCCAACCCATCTATGTCCAGTCTAGAAGCTCTTTTCTGTCATGTCGATGATTTCTGCCGTGTATTTGAACCTAAAGTAGAACAGACAAGGCTTTCAGCAGATAATAAAGCTCGTAAACGAGGTAAAATCTTGACTTTAAGCGAAATTATGACTATCCTCATCGCTTTTCATCAAAACCACTACCGCAATTTTAAACATTTCTACCTCGACCACGTTTGTGTGTACTGGCGACAAGAGTTCCCCCAATTGCCGAGCTATCAACGTTTTATCGAATGGATGCCCTCGACTCTGATACCTTTGTGCGTTTACTTGAAGCATTGTTTTGGTCGTTGCACAGGGATTAGCTTTGTGGATGCCACCAAAATTCAAGTCTGTCATAATCGCCGTATCAGTAATCCGAAGCGTGTTTGACAATTTAGCCGCACGAGGAAAAACTTCCGTAGACTGGTTTTTTGGCTTTAAACTTCATTTAGTGGTCAACGAGCAGGGGGAATTGCTGAACGTTCACGTTACTCCTGGCAATATTGATGATCGTAAACCTGTAGGTAAATTACTACAATCCTTGTTTGGCAAAGTTTTTGCCGACCGTGGTTATGTCTCTCAATCTCTCACAGAGCAACTATTCAGAGACTTCGGTATTGAATTTTTTGCCAAACCCAAGCGGAATATGAAAAATCGCTTAATGCGTCTCTATGACAAGCTTTTATCCCGTAAGCGCGAGCGTTGTGGAGACTATCATTGACCAACTCAAGAACATCTCTCAAATTGAACATTCCCGCCACCGTAGCCCAGTTAATTTTTGCGTTAATCTCCTCTGTGGTTTGATTGCTTATTGTCACCAGCCGAAAAAACCCTCCTTGAGCATGGAATGGGCTTTATCCCCATCTGCTTAACCCGAACTGAGGTTATTTTAGGTTTGCCATGTTTTTCCTAATTTGCCAATAAACCCATGATAAGTTCCCTTAAAGCAAGCCCAAACTTTAAGCGATTTTTGTGATTTTTCATAAAAAATAATTTTAATTAATATAATAACAATGAATTTGAAACGATTTAAAATTGATCTTGCTAGATAATACTGATTTTCTACTAATCGGATTTCTACAAATGTATGGTTTCTACACATATAATAGTAGCGCAAAGGTGAATAGTCGTAAATAGTAATTTTTCTCTTTGAAAAAATGGCTTGAGCTAGTCTAGAGTTGCCAAATCGGTGTTCTAATATGGCATCTTTAACAACATATATTTTATAGTCATTATTTCTAAACTTTAGACAATATTCCCAATCAACAGCATCAATAAAAAATCCTTTCTCTGGTAAATCTGTATTTTTAGCCGCAGGTAAGGAAACTAGAGAACCTGAGGTGATAACAGCATCACATTCATAGATATTTGCATCTTCTTGGCTAAGGGGAGATTCAACAAATTGATATTTATCAAAAATAATTCCATGCCATTTTTGTCCAGTTACAACATCTACAGGAAGAGGGGCAATAACTCCAATTTTTTCTCCTTGTGTTGTGAGATTATTGTAGTTATTTATTAGCTTTTCTAAGACATCTGGCAGAGGTTGACTATCTTGATCAAATGTCCAAAGAAAATTGTATTCTTGCTCAATAGCCCATTTAAGTACAATATTTAAACCGCCAGAAATGCCGACATTTTCAGGATGATGATCTAAAATTATATTGTGCTTAAATTTATTAATACTTATAAACTGAAAAGAATTATCAATGATATAGATTTTCTCGATTTGATATGTTTGCTCGTCCAGGCAGGTAATACATTTATTAAGAGCTTCTTGATCATTATAAGCGGTGATATATGCACATACTCTATACATGGTTTGGTGAAATTCTCCAAGTTGATTATGGGTTTTTATTTGGGAAAATATTATGTTCTTTGGGAATACCAAAAAATAATTTTAATTTCATCCATAGCTCTCTCATTTTGCCAAAATTACTTTTTTGAAATGCTTCTATTTGAGCTAGTACTTTGCGATTTTCTTCATAAATATCTTCGAGAGAATCTAGATAAATTGAATTTATGTTATGAGTATATTCTCTAGCATCATCTGAACAAATTGCCAAAAAATAAGGTGGATTATCCATAGTGAAACTTGATTCATTATTTTGGGAATATACACAAACATTTTCTAAACTCAGGGCTTTTAGGGGCATAATTAAAGAATTGCTTACCATTCTTTGCCCATAAAAGTATACATTGTTAAAATATCTATTCAGAAGAATATTTAACTCATCAAAATCTAATTCTTTAATATGGAAAGGATTAGAGTAATTTGGTATTTGAGCAAAAAATAATCGATTCGGGGAAGAAACAATTAAGATTCCATTAGGCTTCAAAATTCTTTTAATTTCTAAAAGCATTTCGTCATGTTTATCATGGTGTTCAATTGTTTCTAGTGAAACTACTACGTCAATAGATTCAGATTCTATGGGAATCGCTTCACAAGAACCCTGTAAAAATGTAAGATTTTTATTTTGATATTTGCTGCGAGCAAATTCTATAGATTCTGAACTAATATCTATTCCCCTAACTCTTGTAGCACGAGTAGATAAAATTGATGAACCATAACCTTCACCACAGGCAATATCTACTACAGACTTTCCTAAAACAAAATTTAAACATAGTAGGTATCTGTGTAAATGCTCATAGCGTAAAGTTCCTGGTTCTGACGGAACATATCTTTCTCCTGTGAATTTCATCTTTTCCTCCTTAATTAGGCTATTTTTTTTAAATATCCGTTAACATTAAAAGTTGCATTTTTGCCAAACATATTACACCACTGATTATCGATAATAAAATCTTTGTGGATTTCTAAGAACTCATTAATTGCCTTCAAAGGTCCGCCATGATACTCTTCTGAAAATCCCAGTTCACTAATAATTCCATCCTCAACAATTAAATATGAATCCTTGCTCACAAGCGGTGCAAATTTATTTATCGCTGCTAGGGTATCCTCATAGATATGGGAAGCATCATCAATAACCATGATTTTTGAAAAATTTTTAATTTCGCTAATATCATAGCCTTGCCAACCATCGTTAAAAGCTCGGATTCTTGGATGCTGTAAAACTATCTCAGAAGGATATTTAATATCAATTGTATGTACAACTCCGTGGTTAATAATATTCATTAAATCTGCCAAATATAAGGCACTTCCTCCCCGATTAGTACCTATCTCTATAATTACATCGGGTTGCAGTTTCATAATAATCATTTGGTAAATCACATAATCGAAAGGACACTTGAGTGCAGGAATACCTCTATAGGTAATTTTATGATGTCCTTGATAAACAGATTCAATATTAAAATTGACTTTTTCTTGAGGCAATTTAATTAATTTCCTTAAAACATTCATGCTGAAACTCCTGAGGATAGTTTTATAGTAAAAGTTTGCCATTATTGCCATTCTGTAGCTTTGTTTCCCAGAGCAATCGAGGTCTAATTAATCCAGGAAAATGACCAACATATTTTCCTCTTGAAGATTCTTCAGATAATTTATCGACAACATTAAAAATAGCCACCCGACTTTCATACAAACGAACCTCAAAAGGATCTGGTGTAATAATAGCAGCATCAATGATAATAATTCCTTCGGCTAAAAAATTCTCTGGTATCCATGTAGTAGAATTATATATTCCTTTGCTCTTAGTTTTGTTACTTCCTGTAAGAGTTGTATCATGAGAATCAAAAAGATTAATGTTAGATTCATTAAAAAATTTTAACCCCGGTATTAAAGTATATCCTTCTCGAAAAACCTCATATTGTAAGGTTATTCCTATGGATTCAGTGATATCAAAACTACCAAGTACTTCTTGCTTTTTGTTATGCACTTTGGCAGTAATTAAGCAAACAACTTGATTATCGTCTTTTTGTGTTATTGACCATGTTTTTTGAGATTTTGGGCTAAAGTTAGATTGTAAGTAAATGCTAACAACTTTATCGATTTGGTCATTCAATTTTAGAAACCCATCGTCTAAGAGAATAGCTTGAGAACAAAGGCGGGTTATGGCTTCCATATCGTGACTAACAAACAAAATTGTTCTACCCTGCTTACTTGATACATCTCCCATCTTCCCCAAACACTTTTTCTGAAATGCTGCATCCCCAACAGCTAAAACCTCATCCACTACCAAAATCTCTGGCTCTAAATGTGCCGCCACTGCAAACGCCAAACGCACATACATCCCCGAAGAATATCGTTTAACAGGAGTATCCAAAAACCGTTCCACCTCTGCAAAAGCCACAATTTCATCAAACTTACGCTTAATTTCTTGGCGACTCATCCCCAAAATAGCCCCATTGAGATAGATATTTTCTCTACCGGTCAATTCAGGGTGAAAACCCGTTCCCACCTCTAACAAACTCGCTACCCTACCACCAATCTCAATCCTACCTGTCGTTGGCTCAGTAATACGGCTTAATATCTTCAGGAGAGTAGACTTTCCTGCACCATTACGCCCAATAATGCCGACACATTCCCCCTGTTTTACCTCAAAGGAGACATCCTGCAAAGCCCAAAACTCTTCTTGATTTCTTTTAACTCTAGATTTGGGCTTAATTAAGTTTTGCCAGAAAGACTTAGCACTGTTAACGAGGCTATCCCTTAGGGTGCTGTACTTGGAAACACCTCCCTGTGGTCGATGTCCAATGATGTATTTTTTGCCTAAATTTTCAACCCGAATGATGGTATCGGACATAAACCCATGCCAAGCTTGACCCATCTAACATAACACGATCGCCTTGACAATCGCCCACACCTTCAGCAAATCTTTACTGGAAACTTATGGTACATTTTTACCATATTATTCCGTGATAAACCTAAGATTGTCGTTAAAGCTAGCGGGAGCATTACATAACCAAGTTATAGCCTCCATCCATTATCTCAAAGACAATCCGAACAAGCTTCCATTTTTTAGTCGGTTTTAAATCCTTTATTATTCCTAACTTAAGCAATTGCATTACCTGATGAAATTCCCTAAAGCGACCTCGACGTAACATCCGAAAAGCTCCCGCGAGAATAAATTGATGAAAAAACTTAGTTTTGCAGTCTTCCATCTCTGAGGAACTTAAGAGATTTAAAGAAGCCACCCTTTCAAAAAATCCTAGCAAGGTTTGCAGTGTATTTTCATTAAATACCCCCATGGTCAAAGCTTGGGAATGGACTGTATAAGCACAGGTTATTAGGGGAATACAATAGACCCCATAACGACTAAATAAACGAATCCACATATCTAAATCTGTAGGTTCACCCCATTGGGGATTAAAATATCCTACTTCCTTAAATACTTTCCGTTGAATAGCAATTGCAGGAAATCGGACAAAGGAAGAATTAGATAAGAGATTAATCAAAGCCTTTTTCGGAGAAAGATATTGATATTCTGGAAAAGTCTGCATTTTCAATAACTGCTCTCGGTCATTAACTACCTTTACCCCAAATAGGAGAATAGGGTATTCTTGTTCGAGTCCATTGAGGGTTTTGACTAGATTCTCGACTCCCCCAGGAATAAAAAAATCATCATCATGGAGAACGACTATATATTCCCCCGAAGCCATGGTAATAGCATGATTCCAATTTTGCGCCATGCCAAGTCGGGGACAGTTGGCTGTATATTTCCCCTCGCCTGGCCATTGTCTGAGGAGGGTTTGGGCGATTTCTCCTGAGGACGAATCTGAGGAATCATCTAATACAATAATTTCTATCTCCTGGCAAAGCTCAGGCTTAACCGTCGTGACTGATACTAGGGCTCTTTTCAACCATTCAGGACGATTATAGGTAGGAACACAGATACTGAGAAGAGGAAACGATTTCAATAGAGTTCTAAATAAAATGCAATTTTGATATTCATTATAACTTTAGCTCCTTAGATGAACTAGGGTAGGACATCAAATAAACTTGGAGCGCACTAACCAACGACGAAATAGTTCTACTAAAATCTTAATTTTTGTCCCGTCTTCACCAATGACATCGTGGTGTTTTAGAGTTGTAATAGCCCTGTCCAAATCTTGGTTCTCTATGCCTAACTCTTGCTGTAATTCCTCTTTTTCCCTACCTTCTTTATCCTCCGCCAGGGCTTGAAGTATATCTTGTTGTCTGGGGGCACCTTTAGCGGCTTGATTCCAAACTCCTTCAAAATAATAAGTAGCCCGTTGTAATATTTCGTCGGTAACGACTGCATTCACATCTTCTAGGGTAATGATGTCATTGATTTCACTATTTTGTTCAAAGCGTAGGCGATTAAAACGACTCACCAGTCGAAAGCCAATTAAATTGACTAAATAAGCCTGTCCGTAAGTTAACTCATGAATATATTCTAGCGAAGTGCGATCGTAACGGAGGGCAAAATCTTCTGTAGGTTCGGTTAAAAGTTGACGAGTTGAGGCAGGGCTTAGAAAGGTAATACGTAGCGATTCCCCAAAACTACTAAAAAATGGACTAAAGTAATCCCTCGACATCTCATCTAGGGTATGGAGTCCAGCTAAAATAAAACCTAACTTGGGATTCATTTGTATCCAACTTCGCAAGACCTTTATAAATGTAGAGTGAATTGCACCCTCATTAATTAGGTCTTCTAATTCTTCAAATTCATCTAGAGCGATAATTAAGCCTCGATAGGGCATTTCCCTAAGGATTTGCTTTAAGTAATTTTCAAAGGTTCGTTCGGGCAAGTCTAATAAGTCTTGGCGGTTGGGGGGTTCTATTTCTAGGGTTTCCGCTATAGCATCACTAATGGCCATTAATATTTCACCAACTCCTCGGTTAGCGCTTCCCACGCTTTGTAAGTTAACATAAACCAATCTTAGATTTTGTCCGATTTTTTGGTTAACATTCCTTAAAATGGAAGTTTTACCCATGCGGCGATGTCCATAGAGAACCATAGATTGAATATGGGATGGATTAGACCAGATTTCTTTCATTTTCTGAAAAATATCCTCTCTACCAACAAATAATTGACCTTCTACGGGATCTCCGATAATGTATGGATTAATGATAGGTTCGGTAATGGTAAGGCTACCGATTTCTAGGGCAATGGATTCGACGGCATTCAGCCAATTTTGGGCAATGTGTAAGATTAATTCCCTTTCTGCTTCGGGCAAGATAGCTTTTTCGTTAATGATTCCTTTTAATTCCCCTATAGCACGGTTTAAGCTAGAGTTACGGACTAATCGGCTTTCTTGGGGGTTGAGGGTTAGGGCTATATCTTCTTTTACTTCGCGTAAACGGGTTAGGGTTTGCCAGGTAATCGGGCGTAGGAGAGAGGCATTGGGAAAGGATGGAAGGTTAAGGGAAGCTATAGTCTTGGTATCGGTAGTACCTAGTAAATCAGTGAGAATAGAGGCGAGTTGATACATTTCCTCACCGTAGAGGAGAGTACGAACTTTTTCAAAGGCTTCTGTTGCTTTTTGGGGTTCTTCTTCGTGTAAGTACCAAAAGCCCGCAGCAACGGCGCGAGGAGGAGTATCCAGTCGAATATCTGTGGAAATGAGAGAAGTTAAGTAACGATAGGGCAGAAAGAAAAAGAATCCTTCAATTGCTTGGGCTTTAAGTTCATTGGCTAAAGAGGCCGCGGAATATTTTAAGACTTTCCAATCGTAGAGATTTTCTGCTATCTGGGAGATTCGATAAATCAGTTGATGTTCGGGAAGTTCTGCTAAAACTATGTTAAGGCTATTGATAACAGGAATAAATTGTAAAGTAAACTCTAGTAGCTGATTAATATTGTTTATGCCCTTGTACCAGTCTTTTCTCAACCATTGCTTAATCTGAGAAGATATAGTTGGTTTTGGTAAAAATGTACTATGAAAAGTGTTTAGTCCATAATTTCCTAGAATACTGCCTAAGAACCAGTCTTCAAAACGCAATGCTGAAATAATTACCCCTACGCCTCCCGCCACGCCAAACGCCACGCCTCCCGCCACGCCTCCCGCCACGCCTCCCGCCACGCCTCCCGCCACGCC
>JBBAUO010000048.1:31881-34574 GCA_040398185.1 Microcystaceae cyanobacterium
CCACGCCTCCCGCCACGCCTCCCGCCACGCCTCCCGCCACGCCTCCCGCCACGCCTACCGCCACGCCTCCCGCCACGCCTACCGCCACGCCTCCCGCCACGCCGAACGCCACGCCGAACCAGTTAATATTTACTATTAATTCGAGGAACTTAGCAATTAATAAAGGAGCAATAATAGTTAATATTATTCCTTGAATCCAAAGGGTTAATTGTTGGGAATATTCCCGAAGAAATTGGATTTTGTCTTTAAAAGTTGTATATTCCCCTAATGTCTTCCCGTCTCCCCATTTTTTCTCATACCAGTGCAAGGCTTGGGGAAAATAAAATACCCAATAGAACAATAATAAATAATCCAATGGATTCCAAAGAGAGAGAGGCCTCTTTAATTTGGGAGCAAGATCAAGTTGGGGGACGGGTTTTGAGTCAGCCATAATTCTTGTGGGTGGGCTTATTAACTATGATTGAGTGTACTTTCTATAAATCACATTACACTCCTGCATTAATAGTCTAGGATTACCTTTGCTTTTCTGAACAATTAACTTTATCTCCTTTTCTACAAAATTAACTGAAGTTCTAGCCAAGCGAGAATGGATAAATTGCCGCATTGTATCTTCTTCCCAAGGTGGTAGAGGAATTTCTGTGCAAATACCTTCAAAGGGTGATGTACCTAAACCACTATCGGCAAAAAGCTTAGATAGGTCTTTGTTCGCAGCTACCACTAATCTGAATGGTGGGGGATTTCCATCGTTGGCTAAACTTCTTAATTGTGTCCTCACTGGTTTGGTAAATCCATTCCAGGTTAGTTGTTCAGGTTCATCTAAAAGAAGTAAAAATTTCTCTCCTTGTCGTTTGACCTGTTGAACAAAGTCGTATCCCTTCACTTTCTCTGATAATCCCAATGAATCTTTCATGGCTTTATAATAATCATCGTCATTCTCAATGTGACTTAAGTTAAAATAGATAGGTTTTCTTGGGATTCTTAATTTCTCTATTGCTTGTTGTCTGATGGCCTCAAGTAAAGAAGATTTTCCCATGCCTGTATCACCTATTATGGCAACACTTCCTCCGGCATTTAAGTTTTCAAAAACTTCTGAAATAATGCTTTTATAGTTAAATAACAATTCGGGATCGATTGTGCCTGTAGTTGGTTCAAATGGGTTCTCAGAAATAGGGTTAGTATTTCCTAATTCCTTAATTTGTTCTTTACATTCCTCAATGTCCGCTTTTAATTTAAATTTCACACTAGGATCAGTTGCGATCGCCTCCTGAACCTGTAAATATTCTAATTTCTTTTGCCATATCTCTAGTGGTGATTTAGAGGTCATGTTCCTGGGGTGAATAGAGTCCGGAGGATTTTATCTTAGTCTATAGCATGGGTTGTTAAAATTCAATGGAGCCGGCGTCGTACACCTGTCCAGTTTGGCGATCGCCGCTTGCGCCGGCCCGGTGATCGGTGACGTTAGATTGCAAGTGCGGAAAAAGTAGTAACATATTTAGTGTACCCAAACCAAGAAAAGCCGTGACTACTTTATTACAGAGAGCATTTACAGAAATTCAAAAACTTCCAAACTATCTTCAAGACGAACTTGCTCAACAACTGTTAGAAGACATTGAAAGCGAACTAAAATGGCAAAAAAGCCTTTCAAGAGAAGATATTGAATTGGGGTCTTTACTCGAAATGGCACAAGAAGCTCTATTGGAAGAGCAAGAGGGAAGAACTGAGGATAAAGGCTTTGGTGAAGAATGAAGTCAACCAGAACCAAGAAGTTTCGGGAACTATTTTTAAGTTTGCCGCAAAGGGTACAAGAAATAGCAAAGAAAAATTACGGGATTTGGAAAGAAAACCCATTTCACCCAAGCTTAGAGTTCAAAGAAGTCAAGCCAAGAGAGAAAATATGGTCAGTTAGAGTCGGAATTGGATGGCGAGCCTTGGGGATTAAGAAGTCGGATGAAGAAAAGATAGTTTGGTTCTGGGTTGGGTCACACTCCGAGTATGACAAGATTTTAGGTAAGCAGTAAGAGCAATCTAACAAGTCGTTGGAGCGGACCGTAAGTTAAACTATTCATACCCTTGTGAGGTCGCCCCGTCACCCATTCTCAGCCAATCAAAGACTTGCCTAGAGGTTAGTGTTAGTCCTAAATTTGGTATCACCATTAATACATTCCGTGGCGGGTTTTGTTTCTGGCAAATCTAGAAACTGTTCTAAGGTGAGGGGATGAGAGACGAGAGCAGTCATGGGGACTGGGTTTAATACCAAATCTGGTTTTAAAATCGGGTTATAATCCTCCTGCCTCCTGCCCCCTGCCTCCTGCCTAGCCTTCACGATTGTCTAGTAACATAAGCGGATTTAGTATAATGGTTCAGGTTAGCCCCTCGATTCTAACAAATAGGAAGACTTTTTCTGATAAGCGGTAATCAAAAAACTATCCCCATGTAGCAAAGTCTGGAAGTTTGATGCAATCAGCGTTCCAGCCAACTAACGAGATCCGATAGGCTCTGGAAATCTAGTAGGGCTTCCCCTAAACTTTCTATCTGTTCTACAGGTAATTCCTGAATTTGGGTTACTAAATTTTGGGGAATTGTGCCAATTCTCCGGTTAAGTAACCTCAGAACTAGCTTCACTTCGCCTTCTGCAAAAGCTTCCTGATAAACTCTGGTTTGCTTCAAATCGCTTAATTCAAACATGGCTTCAA
>JBBAUO010000049.1:0-33573 GCA_040398185.1 Microcystaceae cyanobacterium
GGTAGTTTTTCCATTTTTGGGGTCAAAAAAACCTCCATTGATGACGGCGATCGCCCCATTCCTTTGGGCAAAACTTGGTAAACTCTCTAAATTTTCGGCTACATCCACGTTAACTTGATAATTACTATCCCGGGGAATCAATAAAGTATGAACTCGACTATTAGCGACTTGGTGAACTTGATAAATCAATGCAGAGTTTTGAGCGGATGAACCTACCACCAAAGCCATTGAAAAACCTAAAATCAAGAAAAAGCTCCCGAAAAATGCTGTTAACTTCATAGTTACCTAACTCAAACCTTGGATATCTTGATAGTACTGTTGTAATAAACTCCCAAAAATTGGTTCTAAATAGCCTGTTTTTTGAGCAGGGGGTGCAAATAAACGGGAGAAAAAAGAGGGGGATAAAATCTTTCCATCCTGGGCGCTAGAGGAGCGATTGAGAGTTAGTAAACCGATCTTCAGGTTAATATCGGCAGAAAGTTGAGTTGTCAGACGCAAGCTCATACCCTTAGTAGACAAAGATTGTACATAGTCGGGACGAAGATAGGGTTTATAAAGAAAAGCTTCAGGAGTTAGCTGTTTAATAAAAGCCAAACCAGTAGCAGAAATCATCTTTCTCAAGGGATTAGCCCGTTCATCCATAACTTCTTGCACAAGGGTACTTTGTCCCATGGCGCTGCTTAAATAACTAATATCCGTGACGCTCATGTGGGTTGCTCCTTGAGCTATCAACAAATATTTCTCCCCTTTTAGCTGTCCAAAGGATAGTAATTGGTGGGCAATAATGGGAGTAATACCATCTGCCGTCGAAGCCAACATTAACACAGGAATCTTGACTTCGGCCAGATCCTGAGCGAATAAATCCCCAATAATCGGATTAAGAACTATCGCCTGTACCACCCGCTCATCCCGAGCATTCAAATGGCGATAGGGCAACTCAGAAGCAGCACACTGCAACCAATCCGCCGGAGAACGGTTAAGGGGTTGAGAATTTTGACAAAAATGGCGTATAGCTTTAGGGTTAAGTTGAGCTCCTGCTAGGGCTAAGGCCGTATAGCCCCCGAAGGAATGGCCAATTACCGTCACCTGATTGGTGTTGAATTTGCCCTGAAAATAACTGTCAGTGTGATTGAGTTTTTCCAGTTCATCGAGAACAAAACTAATGTCCTCGGGGCGATCCCTAAATTCATCGGCGGGTAATAAATTATTTGAGCCTACCCCCTGGGCAATGGCTACTAAGGCATGAATATTACTCCCTGGATGTTCGATCGCCACCACAGTAATCCCGTAGGAAGCCAAATGATAGGCCAGATACTTGAGAAAATGACGATCTGCCGCGAAACCGTGGGACATAATCACCATTAGTCCTTGGGGGTGGGCTGGGAGATAAATATCGGCGGCTATGGTACGATGACGGCTTAGATCTTGAAAAACCCTTAATTCTCGATAGGTAACTTCCGTTCCCAACTGAGAGGGATCAAAAAGGGGATTTTGTCGGGGATTGGCGACAGTTAAATCTGCAACTAAAGAGGAACTGATCAGTTCACTTTCTAATTTAGGTACTTGGAGATTAGCCGCCAAGGTAGCTAAGGCCGCCATATCAATTTTCAAGTTCTTTTGAGGATAGGCTTGGAGAAGATTCAAGATATTAATAGGTTGCCCACTCATAAGAAAGTCTTTAAGAGTCCTTTGGATTTCCTCCGGCTGACTATTGGGTATCAAAACCTGTAACTGCTGGAGTAGTTGTTCCCCATCCCGGGAATTAAAAAGGTCTTCTAAAAACTGTTGGGCAAGCACCGGATCTACCTGTAATTCCTGGTTAAGGAGAGTTTGTACTGGTTTTTTTAAAAGCGACGATTTTTTTCCCGTTGCGGCAATGGGGATAGATTCCTCCAGGGGCCCTAGTTTAAGGGTTATTTCCTCCACGGCGATCGCCCGGGGGATTAGTCCTAGCCCAGCCAGGGTATAGGTGGCTAAACTGAGGAGAAAATTAGTTAGATAAGGGTGAAGCTTAACAAAATCTCTCATTACTGGTCTATTTATCCCCAAAGGTAGTCGCTTCTATTAGCAGATTACCGTGTTAGAGTTCCCAAAATCAGTAATCTAGTTATCAATGTGTTAAGGGACATTCCCATACTTCCCCCTTTAGCCTAGCTTCGATAAGCTTATGGATGACCTTACCGATATAAACTTCTTACGACATGGCGGAATCCCCGAAACACATTCAACTCTTCATGGGTTTTCTCGGATAAAATGGCGGGGCGGACATCAGGAATCTCTATACACATTTGATTGAGTAGTTGTCTATGCCAATCAGAGCCGCTCAGGACAACGCCATCTATTTCTCTGGCAATCTTATAGAAGATTCGCTCGACTCCTGTATAGAAGCCATGTAGGTATAGAGCAAGTCCACTGATAAAGCCAGCTAGGTAATCTGGGTCATCTGTTTGCTTGGCTAGATGCAGTAAGCGTTCGGCTTTAGCCACAAGTTCAGCTATCTGGACTAGCTCTTGCTCGATTTCCTCTCTCAAAAGATTCATAGCTCGATACCTTGAGCGATACCCTTGAGGATATGGGGCTGAACCCTTTGACCTTCTACCAAATCAATGTTGAACTCTGAAGTGATGTCTAGTAAATTGCCCACGGCTCGAAAGTAATCACGTTCTGGCAATCCCCACACGGCTAAATCTATATCTGAGAGAGAGGTTAAGCGTTCAGCAGACAGCATGGAACCGAACAGGACAACACGGCTTGCTCTAAACTGTTCCTTGAGAACCTTAGCGCACTGTCGGGCTACATCCCATCCCCTCTGCTGACGTTGCTTCATCTGCTCCAGAAACTCAGAACGGTTTTCCCTCGCCGCTAACACCTGGGCGACAATTTCAGAACGGGTTCGGTCATCAAGGGAACTCATAGAACTTTCTGTCAGGATTGAAAATGTTAACCTTTCGCTCCCGTCGCCTAATGTGCCAATATCTCGATAGTGCCAAGGCAAGCCAATATCTGTGATGACAGAAAGCGGTAAAGACAAAAAGCTGGTGAATCGAGTATCAATGATAGCATCGAGTGCTATTTTTGGTGAGCCAATGCGACCAACTGCAACCTTGATGATTGCTTCACAATTATTATTTTCAAGAAAAAAGTTCGTCTGTCCTAAAATCAGTAAGGTGTTCGGACTTCTGACTCATGCAAACACTAATTCGGCGGGTGGAAACTCTCCGATGTGAGCAATGGCAGAGAAAGGCATTGCTGGCTGATTGCTGAGGTTGCCCGCCAATTGAATGACGGCCCTACGATCATCCCAAACGCCTCCCAACTGCAAACCGAGGTCGTAAGGTAAGACATTAACTGTAGCCCCACTATCCACTAAACCACTTGCTTCAACCCTTCGATCTTCTCTGAGCAACGACAATGGCAATCTTGGTAAACTGTCAAACTCATTTTGAGTTGGGCTGGTAGTTGAATACTTAAATCGCATACGTTACGGCTGGTTTAGCTTTGACTGCTTAAGGGCTTCCATCAAGATAGCACCAGCCCCAAAGCTATTGTATGGAGTCGGAAAGTCATAGGTTTTGAAGGATTCCAACGGTGAAATATCCTCAGCCATATCCAAATCCTCCGCTAGAATCCGAATTAACTTGAGTTTTTCCATTGCAGAGAGCCGTCGTGCTGCTGGTAGTACTTCAGCTAGGGTCATACCATATCCTCGTTTCAAGATTTACACCTATAGCTTACTCGATAATGGGCTGGTCAAGCTCAGGGACTATGTTATACCAAATCCGCTTAGGTAAATATATTATCGTGAAGGCTAGGCGGTCGGCAGGGGGCAGGAGGCAGGAGAAGAATAACTATAGTATTAAAACAGGATTTAGTGTTAGACAGTACCAACCACTAACATTGCTAGAGCTAACATTACCCTAGAAATAGGAGTGGGTTTGCAGGTTCCCAATTCAAAAAACCTGTATTATCATTCACAAAAAAGGTGACTATTCTTGTGTTGCATGAACCTTGCCCCCCTTTCCTCTCAGCGCTAAAGCGCGAGTCTCTAGGAGGGCGGAAAGATGAAGCACGTTCCTAGTTGATGTACTCTTGGGCATCAAGTCCATGCCAAATTTCTTTTCCTAATCCCTCTAGCGCCATAATGCTATGCTTGGCCTTTACAAGCCTACGGCGGCGCACTATTTCAGCCAACTCTTCCAATAAGCGAAGTTGCTCGTCTGGGGTAAGATTCTCAACTTGGCGGCGAACATCTTGATAAGTAGTCATGCTTTCTACTCCATGCTTCTACTGTCAATCATGCCACATTGCTCACATATCTAAAAAGCATTGTGGGAGCATCTCATCCTTACAGAAGGTAAAATGCCCAGTTCTCCTGGATCGTCAAGACTCCGGCGAGGCACTAACCCTAGCCGAAAGAAAAGAAGCAGAGGGGTTGGTTGAGCTATCGGAGTTCCTCTCTTTGCTTCGCTTGCGATCGCAGCATCTGAAGAAGTAGATATAAATGATTAAGATCCCTGCTTCGTTACGTTTATTGGCCAGACAAAGAGCCAGTGAACGGTTTGAATATGGTGGGTTATCTCAACTTGGATAGGAAGCTTGAGGGGAGTATTTTGATCCCTTTATTTTCTCGCGTCTAAATACACTTTGTTGAAGTGCGGAATGTGGGTTAAAATGGAGAAGCTATAGCCAAATAGACCTAACTTCTGTCAAGATATCGGACTGACTCTGTTCTTTCCAACGATTAAGAATTTCTCGCATTTCTAGACCCTTTTCTTGAAATAACTGGTATAGGGTATAAGATAACTGAGAAGATAGTTGTCTATATTCAGGTATGTCAAAATTTGGTATCGTTGACCGAGGATATTGTATGTCTAAATCATCCCAATTCTGGGGCGTTTTTGTTGCTTCAATAAGATACTCTAATGCTAACAAAAGATTTTCTAATTGTTGATTTTTATCTAATAAAACATCTGGAAATCTTTTAATAATCTCATTGGTATAGCCTAAAGCTATCTTTAGGTTCGGTTGACGCAGTATATATACCCAAGAAACTAAATTCTCAAATAAATCAGGTGGCGATTTTGGTAATATACCCAACTGTTCATACATAATCCAATAATATATACCTTGCAATGAATATTGGGCACTCTTATTATCCTGATCAAATAACCCCTTCCTTAATTTTTGGGCAACTTCCTCATAACTGTCCGGGTTAATCAATAGAGTTATCGGTAAAATTGTTAGCGCACAGCACTCATCAAATGACTGAAAAATTTCTATAATATCTTTTAACCTTAATTTATTAGTATCTTCAAGATAGGAGAATTTAGGTAAAATTATTATCATCAATAGTTGGTTCACAACAGCAACAAAATCAAAAGAATTATTCTTAACTATTTCAAGGTCATCTTTCCAGCTTTTAAGTCCATCTTTTATTCTTGTTATTTCCTGATAAATTTTATCAAACATCCTATTGACTTCATCATTATTCCAGTCAATTAGTTGCTCTTTATTGTTGTTAATAGAAGCAATAGATTGAGTTGTATTAATCAAGTTTCCTAAGTATTTCTTATCAAATCCAGAAAAAGATTTAGAGGAAATATCGTTAGACCAATTATAGGAGAGTAAATAGCTTTTCACGATATTTTTTGTATAATCTGTATCTTCTTCAAACGGATTTGGATAGTAAAGAACAAAAGATTTATACAACAGAGAGTTATCAGGAAGACGATTTTCAGGATTAATGCGATTCCATAATGCTTTACTAAAATTTATTCTTTCTTCATCTGTAATTAATCCTAATAAATCAACTCTACGAAATCGATAAGTTGCCCATTCTCTAGCTATTTCTTGGCCATCCTGAACAAGTTTGATAAGGCGTGGGATGGCTTCATTCCATTGCTCATTCTTAGTTAGCCCAGAAATTTTATCAAAACGAATAAAGTAAAAAGGGTCTTTCCATGAAGCAGTATCTTCAATTTTAAAACTATCTTCATTAATCACAGGCAAACTTAACAATCTGCCGAAATTACTGATTAGTTGAGCTTTTGAAATTTTACGAAATATACCTTCCCATAATAAATAAATATTCTCTCGGTTATTATAATTTCTCATAAAACTCAAACTTTGATACAAATCTATAGTTAAATTTAATATATCTTGAACTTGCTGTTCATCAAATCTCACACAGAGGCGAGATAAAAATATAAAACATAGAGTCAGTTTAGAATCTGATGAAATGAATTGCACATCGGATTGTATTGTTATACTTATGTAAGTTTGGATAATTTCTTTCAAGTAGTCTGCTTCTTTTTGAGAAAGACTAATAATACGAACTATGTTTAACCATTCTTTTACATATTCACTTTTTCCTATTCTTAAAATATTTCCTACAGTATAAAGAGGAGACAAAGGAGCAATCCATTGACAAGCTTGAAATAAATACTTATCATGATGAAGATACGAATTGCACCTAACTGGTATTCCTGCTTCCTCAAATAAGCGAATGATTTGAAAAGCTGGAAATATTTTCTCTACGTAATTTATACCTACTAGATTATAAGTTTTAATCACGGTTCTCGGATAAAAGCCACTTTTTTCTCTTTGAGGGACTTGTTTTAAGGGATTAGATTGTTCTAAAAATAAACTAAGGTCATCAATCTCTTGTCTAGGGTTACATTTATATGATTCTAGTTGATCTAGCCTCGCGTCATAAATTTTATTTTGATCTTCTAAATTACTAAATTCCCGATTCTCCCAAACTTTACAATGTTCTAACCACCGTAAATTATAAATTATATAGCTTTCTTGAGATAAAAGTTCATAGTTCAAGTCTCCTACAGATAACATAGACCGAATTTTTTCTAAAGCAGTTTCTAGCTCTTTTACTGCTTCTATAGGGTCGCCAATTTCAGCCAATATTCCTGCACGTTTTGCCTTCCAAAAGGGAAGGTGATCAGCCGGATTCCATTGATTTAAAATCTTTTTGATTTCCCATATCTCAAGGCGAGTTAAATGATATAGACATTGCTCATAGTATAACTTTTCTTGCCATTCACTGTTTAAATGAACTAATTTTTCTAGTAATGTTTTCCACTTATAAAACTCCTCTTTATGACTTTCTCTTGCATCTTTAATTAGCGAAAATACTAATTGAATCCAAGCTTCTTGAATAGCCGACCAATTTTCTTGAGCAGACTTGGATTGATTGGGTATAACTTCTGCACTTTCCATAGAAATATACTGAGGAAATGGGTTGAACCAATTAACTACTTTTAAAGTTTGATTTAATCGCCATTCTTCTAAAGGAACTAATACTTTTTCTATTCGCCAGTTTAATTCATAAATAAATAGAAGTTGTTGAGTTTTATCTAATTTTTCAATACACTCAATAAGGTTATTTAGTGTATTGAATGACTCTAATACATTTTGGGTTTTTTTCCATAACCCATCCCTATTTTTTTGGGGACATATCACCCAGCCTGGATAAGTTTCTCGTTCCTCTTTCCACTTTATTAAAAAAGTCTCTATTATTTTTGGATCAGATTTTTGTGGATTACTAGGCAAGAGAGAAGCTGGTTCATTTGGAATATCAGGTAAGCCATCACTTGCCTTTTTCTTCCATTCTAAGCTTCTAGGTTTTGGCAATGTATCTTTAATCATCCATTGAGACAGATCACTTGGTTCTCCGTACATTAAATTTAGTAAAAACCACTCTAAGCTCTTAGCATGACGGCTTTTTCCCACTTTGATTCTGGAAATAGCGGAGATAAATCAATGGTAATGATTCGTTTTTGTGCTAATAATCGCTTTTTTCCCTCAGATAACTTATCATGAAATCCACACAAATAAATATTTGGCATTGATTCACCTAAATTATCTCTAACCCATCCTATCCAATTAACAAAATTAGGATCTTCGCCTGAAAATCCTATTAAACAAAAAATTGTTTCCATAATAGACTGTTGTACCATATTAACGAAAGGTGCAAACTTTACAGGGTAAGTTCGATAATCTTCTTCTGTAATAATAAAGGGTCTATGAGAAGGAAAACTTCCATGTAGTTTGACAATTCGAGGGTTTTTTGTATTAGGAATATCCGATGGAGTATGGATAACATCATACTTTCTATCATAAATATATTTTCTAGTTCTTTCCAACAGAGTATCGTAGTTGGTAGTATAAATATCTGACCAAGGTAGAGCCATTAGTAGCTGATGTAATTTTCCTGGTGAATGTTGATTATCTGGAATAATTTGGTGTAAAAATCTATCTAAAGCTTCTCTTCCAAAATTCGCTTCATACTCTGCGGCTAAACTAAGCGCAGTACTATCAGGTTCTATATTTAGAGCCTCAGCCATTTTTTTAGCTAATGGCGGCCACAATGGAAAATCAGGAGTGGTAGAAATGCTTTTTTGAGCATTGATGCTAAAACCTGACCCTATCATTATAGATGCTTGTCCATACTCCCCACGAAGCCATAATCTTTGTCTAATTTGATTGATATGATGTTGATCAGGTAATTTTGCCATTTTTTTAAATTGTTTTTTTTTGCGAGAAGACGAGAATATATGGATACCCTCTGCTTAGGACAAAGTTTAGGGCTGGGGGTTGCCAAAAACGACAAGTAAAGCGTCTAGTATAAGTTTACCACATAGTCAACAAAACCATACCAGCTAGATGAGCCTAAAAGAAAACTTTAAAAGCTCATTTGCTACGGCATGGTGCTGTCATGTTCAGAATTTGCAGATATCTCAGATAGTTCTATTTTCTCTCAAAATTAGCACTCACCTCCGCATCTACCCGCACTTTCCGCAGTGCAAAAGCGGCCTTCAAGCCCCTCAGCCACCAGCGCAAAGCCTTGGGGTAGAGTTCCCCCTTTTCTTCCTCAGTCAAAGCATTCCGAATCGCCTCCCTGACTTCTGCTGGAATCCGTTCCTCCAGAGCCTCCCCCCGCAGGCTAGAAAACGCATCCCTGCCAGATTTTAACAGAAGCCATTCCTTAAATTTCGCCCCTTCTCCCTGCTTGTTTAAAGTTTTAATTTTTCCCTCTAATCCTGATCTCGGCTCACAGATAGGTAAATCATCGGGTATTTCTGCGATATTACCCATTACCTGTTTAATCGCCTTACTTGCTGCTACATCCGCCTTGCCATTCTTTTCCCTCGGTATCCAGTTAAAATTACAGCGTTGGAACTGCTTTGCTAATTTCCGAGCCTTTTGCCATAAAGGGATTAATCCACTATTTCGACAAGCATAAGTCCCCGTCATCTGGTAAATAACTAACTGAGAATCCCCATAAACTTCCAGATGAGTAATACCCATTTCTAAGGCTTTTTTCAAGCCTAAAAGCAGCCCTCCGTACTCAGCACGGTTGTTAGTTTCTTTCTCGCCGATATATTCCGAGAAGCTGTACTCTTTGCCCTCAAACGCTAGGACAGCCCCCGAACCTCCATGACCGGGATTGAGGGGAAATGTCCCCCCATCAAACCAGAGCTTGGCGGTTTTAGGGGAGAGCGCTCTGGACTGCTCCTTGTTCTTTCCCTGCGTTTGAGAGCTTTCTTTGGTCATCTGGGCATCAAACAAATTAAGTTGATGGGCTTTCAATTTTTGACGTAAATGATAATATTGACTGAGTTCAGGATAAGATTCCCGATCAAGGGAATTAGGAGTTGGAGGATTGTCTTAACCCCTAACCCCCAACTTACCTTAGTTAATTAGTCGCTATGAGCAATTTTTCTGCGAGTTTCGTTTCTCCTTGTCTTTCTCCCCAGGATTTAAAGCTGGAGTCTACTATTTCCCTAGGAGTCTTGGCTTCGGGAAATGGGAGTAATTTGTCAGCCCTAGCCCAGGCGATCGCCGATCAAAAGCTCAACGCCCGCATTGAGGTAGTGATTTATAATAATCCTGAAGCTAAGGTTAAAGAAAGAGCGCGAGAATTAGGGATTAAAGGTATTCTCCTCAATCATCGGCAATATTCCTGCCGAGAAGCCCTAGATGAAGCGATAGTAGCTACCCTAAAAGCCCATAAAGTAGAATGGGTGATCATGGCGGGTTGGATGCGGGTGGTGACGGAGGTGTTATTAAAGGCCTTCCAAGGGCGAGTTATTAATATTCATCCCAGTCTTTTACCCAGTTTTAAGGGCATTAATGCCGTGAAACAAGCTCTAGAAGCCCAAGTTAAGATCACAGGTGTAACGGTACACCTAGCTAGTCTGGATGTAGACAGTGGACCAATTTTAATGCAAGTGGCTGTCCCCATCCTCCCTGATGATACCGTCGAAACCCTACATCAGCGCATTCAGATCCAAGAACACTTGATTTTTCCCCAGGCGATCGCCCTAGCAGTTAAGAGGGCAACAGATGGATAAAGGGACTGAAAAAATTACCCGTATTAAGGAAGTAACTCCTGGGAAGAAAAAATTTATCGGATGGGGATGTTTAGTTAACTCTCTGCTCTGGTTGAGTTTTGTGCTAGGTTTTGCTTCCCTTGGTTGGTTGGGCGCGAAAATTTGGTTAGCCAAACAGACTCCTACCCCTACTCCCATTCCTCTCCCTAGCTCTCCTACTCCTTTTAATGACGAGCAGCAGGAATGGAAACGCCAGACTGATTTACGCTCCCAACGTCTTCGTTTGGGGATTAATTCGCAATTTTTTCAATCTTTATTAGATCAAGTTTTCGCCCTGGAACATCCAACTCTTGTGGTTAGTCAACCCCTAGAAATTCGCCGCACACGGGATGCTTTAGCAGCGCAATTGCTCGATCGCTTGGAAAAGTTAACCGAAAAAGCGCGTAAGCATTTAGGAAGCTATACTTCCGAACAACTTAAGGATTGGACGAAACAAGTTAATCAACTACACTTGAGTAGTCGGACTTTATTTGATTTAACCGATGGGGCTTTTTTTGATGCTTTTCCCCAAGTAACTCGTCGACCTTCTTTAGATCAGCCCCTAGGTCAGGTTTGGGCTGCTTTTGCCGAAGATGTGGTAGAAAATCTAAATTTAGGCGATCGCCATGGGGAAATCCCCGTCCCAACATCTGCTAATACTATTATTGAGCGTCAGGGTTTCCTGCAACCGGGGGAAGGTCAAATCTATCTAATTTCTTTAAAAGCGAACTCTACCTTAGAGATTGATTTAGATGCGGATCAGTCTACCTTGCTTTCGGTTTATTCCCCCACGGGACAGCATAATTTATTAGAGGATTCTCCCGAAATTCGTTGGTCTGGCATTTTACCAGAAACCGGTTTCTATGAATTAACTATTGTTTCCAAATCTAGTCAAGCTCTTTCCTATCAGTTAAATCTTAAAATTAATCCCCCGTAACCTTTATTTATAAATGACTAAATATCTAAAAATACTCCTAGTTATTCTCCTAATTCTTGGACTTTTATTTCGTTTCCTGAACCTAGAAAAAAAGGTTTATTGGCATGATGAAGTTTATACTACTATTAGAGCTACGGGCAATCGGGCTAATGTTTTTTATAATGAGGAATTTCAAAATAAAATTGTCAGTATTGAACAGTTACAAAAATACCAACAATTGAAGATCGGTAGTAGTGATTTTGATACCATTAATTCTCTAATCAATGAAGATCCCCATCACCCACCTTTGTACTTTCTTCTAAATAGATATTGGGGTAAACTTTTTGGTTTTTCCATCACTAGCTCCCGCGTCTTACCGATTATTATCAGCTTAATATCACTACCTTTAATGTATCTCCTCGCCCTGGAGTTATTCAATTCAAAGCTAGTAGGTTATTTGGCGACTTTATTTCTGTTCTTTTCCCCCTTTGATATTATTTTTTCGCAAATTGCTCGTCAGTATAGTTTACTAACTCTATTTATTATCCTCAGTTCTTTGTTTCTCTTAAAAGCCACTAAATATGGTCAGCGGAAGGATTGGCTTCTTTATACTATTACCGCCAGTCTAGGTTGGTATACTCATCTTTTCTTTGCTGTAACTATTATTGCCCAGGGAGTTTTTATTTTAGTGATCAGGCAATTTAAAAAAATTGTCCCCTTTAGCTTGTCTCTACTATCCATAATGATTCTTTATTTACCTTGGCTATTAGTTTTATTGGCTAGGAGAGAAACAGCTATAAGCTTAACTGATTGGGCTAAGGCGAGGTTTGATATTATACTTTTTTCAAAACAATGGATTTTAAGCTTTTCTTCATTATTTACCGATTTATTTTTCGGCTTTGACAATCCCCTAACTTACCTGTATCGCTTACTATTTATTGGCTTAATATTCTGGGCTATCATTGTAGTATATAGAACCAAGGACTTATTGATCTCTGGGTTTATTATTACTTCTATTGTGGTTCCTTTTTTTCTTTTAGTAATTCCCGATCTTATATTTTCAACCCTACGCTCTACTATAACCCGCTATTTGATTTCTAGCTATCCTGCTGTACAATTAGCCGTAGCTTATCTTTTTTATAACTATAAAAATAATAGACTTTGGCAACTAATTTTAGTTTTTGTTCTTACTAATGGTTTAATATCAGGAGCTATGAATGTTGAGGCAGAAACCTCTTGGGCAAAACTTCCTAGTTATTCTAATAAAGAAATTACCAAAGTCGTTAATCAAAGCTCTAATGCCTTAATTGTCAGTGATCGCGGTGATGGATGGATTAATATTGGGGATGTACTTTCCTTGAGTTATCATCTCAATAAAGATGTCAAATTTCTGCTAGCTAGTTATCCAGCTAAAAAGGAAACAGTTCTGGGTTTAATTAATAAATCAAAAGCAGATATTTTTGTTTTCAGACCTAGCAAAGCACTAAAAACAATGCTAGAAAAAAATTATGGCTTATTAGAACCTATCAATTTGGAAGCAGATTTATATGAAATTATACCATGAAGCGATCGCCCTAAACTCTTGAGTAATAAAAGCAAAGATGCTAACTCTCCTGGGGCGTTTTTATCTACCCATTGATTGGGAGAGCAATAGATAAACTCAATCAATTTTCGTTGTTGTTCTAGACTAAGGGAGGTAAAACGTAGGTTAACCTTAGTTCCTTGCTTTAACCCTTGAGTATCTGTAATATTAGCAGGTAACTTTAAGCCTATTTCTAAAATTTCTAGAACTACAGAAGTTGAGTAGATGTTTTCCGATGTATAAAGGGATGCTCCAGTTTCTGAGAGCTTGTCTAGTCGTCCCGACACATTAGTTTCTGGAGTAATTACCCGAACAGAATTAGTAAAAGAAAAGGACTCATAAGGTTCAGACTTAGGTACATCTCGCAAAGCCAGTAAAGCAGCCGTAATCATAATCATATTATAAACGCCCCAAATCATGCCTAAATTTACCCCCGATTGGAGAAAAAGTTTTTGGCTGATATTAAACCAAACACTTAGGGTTGTTAGGGTTAATAGGATTATCAAAGGACTGGCAATTTTCCAATTGTAGGTATAATAATTTCTTGATAAACCCTTAGGTGTTACCTGAAAACTTTCTGCAAAGGGATTACAGAGAATTTTGACAATAGCCAGAGACAGGGGAACACAGGAAATCAGGGAAGAAATTTCCGAAAAAATAACAGAACGAGAACGAAAATTTAGCCAATTCCATGAACTAATTTGTAATAAGTAGTAAGGCAAAAAGATATAGACTAGCTCATCGGTGGAAAACTGCATAGGAGAAATTTTAAAAAAGGAATAGACTAGGGGAACAAAGAGAAATATTAAGCGGCTTAAAATCGCCATCCAAGTCAGTAACCCTTCCAAATGGGCTAGTCTTTGCTGTAGAGTTAAACCGGAAATAATAAAAGGACTAGAGGGAATAAACAAAGAATGAAGAGTTCCCCTAGCCCATCGTAGTCGTTGGCTAATGTAAGAAGAAATACTTTCCGCTGCTAATCCCGCGCTTAGTTTTTCATTAAGATAGATTACCTCGTAACCCTGGGCAGTTAAGCGAATACCTGTATAGTAATCTTCGCTAACAGATTCCGTGACAAAATAGCCTACTGACTTTAAGTGACTACGTCTTACCACAAAAGAAGTTCCCGAACAAACCACTGCATTAACGCCATCCTTCATGGGTTCAACTTGGCGATAAAATACCTCTTCTTCAGGGGGTATATAGGCCTCTAGGTCTAAATTTCTGGCAATGGGATCGGGATTATAAAAACTTTGGGGAGTTTGCACAAGGGCAATTTTAGGATTCTGAAAAAAGCCGAGAGTTTGAGTCAGGAAGTTTTTCGTGGGAATAAAATCTGCATCAAAAACAGCAACTAACTCACTACTCGTTAAAAGTAAAGCATGATTTAAGTTTCCTGCTTTAGCATAATGATGTTCGTTACGAGCTAGGTAATAACAACCTAAGTCCTGGGCTAATTGTTTAATTTGAGGGCGATTAGTATCATCTAAAACATAGATTTTTTTATGGGGATATTCCAAGGCTTGACAACCAACAATAGTCCGCAGCAGTACAAAATCTGGCTCATTATAGGTAGGAATTAAAATATCAACGGTAGGGTGATAGTCTCCTGCAAGCAATCCTTGGCGGTACCGTCGGGCTTGCTGACGACGATCTTTAAAATGGAGCATCAGGTAGAGTTGAATCAGACTAGAGCCAAGGGCGAAAATTTCTGTAAAGAGCAACCCGAGGCTAAAAATACCATTGAGGGGATTAGATAAATCAAGACTAGAGAAAATACGCCAGAGGAGATAGCGTCCGGTAACGGCGAATAATAAACTAACTACCAAAATCCTAGACCAAGTTTGGGGCTGGGGGGATAATCTGATAATGGTTTGTAGGACAAGGAATAAAATTAGAGTGGGTAGGTAGAGAAAAAACGGTTGGGTAAAATTGGGTACAGTTAGCCAAAAGGGTGGATTTTCCTGCCAAAATTGCCAATTAGTAAAAAAAGTGACCAGGGTTTTTTCCTGAAGTAACCAACCTGTAGCTAGGGCTGCAAAAAGTCCGAGCCAACCTAGGATGACTAAAGTGGGGAAGGGAAGCGAACAAAAGGCGATAATTTGACGAGTCCACCGAGAAACGGTTTTTAAGCTTTCCATGAAGATCAAGGCGAGTCGCCATTGGAGTGGTCACAATCCTATTTTATATTTCTTAACAAAAGTTCAGATCTAGATAAAACGGATTTGGGATGATAACAAATTCGCGTTCACTATGAGTAGTTTTTTGTTTATAGATTTGGTATCATTCGGTCTGAGCTTGCGAATCGCAAAAAATATGACATATTGCCTAGGAATTATTAATCGGTTTGGAATTGTGATGGGGGCTGACTCCCGCACCAATGCAGGGGTGGACTACACTTCATCCTATAGAAAGTTATTTGATTTTTCCCAAGAGGGGGAGCGGGTGATACTCATTTGTACCTCTGGCAACCTTTCCATGACCCAGAGGGTAATTACTCAAATCAAGCGGAATTTACAAAACCAAGACCCAAGAAACCTCCACAACTTGGCGAGTTTAAGTGATGTAGCTGAGTATATAGGCGAACAAAGCCGACAAATCCAAGAAAAGGATCGCGTTTGGCTAGATCGGGACAAAATTGACTATAGTTGCAATTTTTTGTTAGGGGGACAAGTGCGGGGAGAAGAACCCCAACTCTACTTAATTTATACCCAGGGTAATTACATTCAGGCAACTCGAGAAACACCCTTTTTACAAATCGGGGAAACCAAATATGGCAAGCCCCTGTTAGACCGTACCATTACCTACGATACACCCCTGCAAGACCTGGCTAAATGTGCGATTTTATCCATTGACTCCACCATGAAATCCAATATTTCCGTAGGCCCACCGATAGATATAGCCATGTATGAAGCCGATAGTTTTTTAATGCGCTATCAGTTGGAATTTCGTCTAGGAGATCCCTATTTAGCCAAGATTCGCAAACTTTGGGAAGATTATGTCCGCCAAGCCTTTGAAGCCATGCCTGATCTAGAATGGCAATACGAACAGGAAGCCGACGAAGATATTTTGATTGATTAAAAGCCACGCTAAAATAAAGTACAGGATAAAAAGGAGGGAGTATGACCATGCAGACACTAGGCTTTAGTCAAAAAGAGATTGCCGCAGTCACAGAGGAGGAATTGGCTAATCTAGCCGAGCGACTAGAACAAGATGACTATAGTAGCCCCTTTGAAGCCCTCAGAGACTGGCACCTCCTCAGAGCGATCGCTTTCCAAAGAGAGGATCTAGCCGCACCCTATTTATACCTACTAGACATTGAAGCCTACGATGAAGCCTGAGGGATTTATGAGGAAAGATGTGTCAGATTGTAAATTTTTTGCTAATAATAGTTAAGGTAGCCAAAAGTTTTTGGGTCTATTCCTGGACCGAAGGCTGCCAAAATAGGCATTAAAAAAATCCCCAACTGATTAATCAGGGCGGGAAATTGGGAGCAAAGACCTGTTAACCCCCGACAAAGTTTAAGGGAGGGGTTTTCTAGAGTCTCATCCTATAAGACAATGGGAATAATTCCTGAAATGACTGACAACCTAGTACATTAAGAAATCTTGCCATTGATTTCAGTTAAGCAAGAGGATAAAAATCTATGACCATAGCAGTCGGACGCGCACAAGTAGAAAGAGGGTGGTTTGATGCCCTCGATGACTGGTTAAAACGCGATCGCTTTGTCTTCGTGGGCTGGTCGGGACTATTACTGTTTCCCTGTGCTTATCTAGCCATAGGGGGATGGTTAACGGGTACCACCTTCGTTACCTCCTGGTATACCCACGGATTAGCTAGCTCTTACCTAGAAGGATGTAACTTCCTAACGGTAGCCGTATCTAGCCCCGCTAATATCTTTGGCCATTCCCTACTGTTTTTGTGGGGACCGGAAGCCCAGGGTAGTCTCACCCGTTGGTTCCAAATTGGCGGACTCTGGCCCTTTGTTGCCCTCCACGGAGCCTTTGCGCTGATTGGCTTCATGCTACGTCAGTTTGAAATCTCCCGTTTAGTGGGGATTCGCCCCTATAATGCGATCGCCTTCTCGGGACCGATTTCAGTATTTGTCAGCGTTTTCCTCCTTTACCCCCTAGGACAATCTAGTTGGTTCTTTGCTCCGAGCTTTGGGGTAGCGGGTATCTTCCGCTTCATCTTGTTCTTGCAAGGATTTCACAACTGGACCTTGAACCCCTTCCACATGATGGGAGTAGCAGGAATCCTCGGCGGAGCCCTGTTATGCGCTATCCATGGAGCGACGGTAGAAAATACCCTGTTTGAAGACGGAGAAGGCTCTAATACCTTCCGAGCCTTTGAACCTACCCAAGCCGAAGAAACCTATTCCATGGTGACGGCCAACCGTTACTGGTCGCAAATCTTTGGTGTTGCCTTTTCCAACAAACGCTGGTTACACTTCTTCATGCTCTTTGTCCCCGTGACAGGTTTATGGATGAGTTCCATTGGCATTGTCGGATTAGCTTTAAACCTGCGCGCCTATGACTTTGTTTCCCAAGAGTTAAGAGCCGCAGAAGACCCTGAATTTGAAACCTTCTACACCAAAAACATTTTGTTAAACGAAGGTCTAAGAGCTTGGATGGCTCCCCTAGACCAACCCCACGAAAACTTCATATTCCCTGAGGAGGTTCTCCCCCGTGGTAACGCTCTCTAATCTTCCTAACGTCAGTGGCCGTGACCAGAACTCCACTGGATTTGCTTGGTGGGCGGGCAATGCTCGCTTGATCAACCTATCCGGTAAGCTCCTAGGTGCCCATGTTGCCCACGCTGGTTTAATTGTCTTTTGGGCAGGGGCTATGACCCTGTTTGAAACCGCTCACTTCATCCCCGAAAAGCCCATGTATGAGCAGGGGCTAATTCTACTTCCCCACTTGGCTACCCTCGGTTTTGGGGTCGGCCCTGGCGGTGAAATAGTGGATACTTTCCCCTACTTTGTGGCGGGTGTATTACACATAATTTCCTCTGCTGTCCTTGGCTTCGGTGGTATTTATCACGCTTTAAGAGGTCCTGAAACCCTAGAAGAGTACTCTACCTTCTTTGGCTATGACTGGAAAGACAAGAACCAAATGACCAATATCATCGGCTATCACCTGATTCTTTTAGGATTTGGTGCATTGCTCTTGGTATTTAAAGCCATGTCCTTTGGTGGCGTTTATGACACCTGGGCGCCTGGTGGTGGGGATGTGCGGATTATCACTAATCCCACCCTCAATCCGGCGATTATTTTCGGCTATCTACTCAAAGCTCCTTTTGGGGGCGAAGGTTGGATCATTAGCGTTAATAACATGGAAGATATCATCGGTGGTCATATCTGGATTGGCTTAATCTTGATTGCAGGTGGTATCTGGCACATTCTGACTCAGCCCTTTGCTTGGGCTCGTCGTGCCCTGATTTGGTCTGGGGAAGCTTACCTTTCCTACAGCCTAGGAGCTCTATCTTTGATGGGCTTCATTGCTGCTGTCTATGTTTGGTTTAACAACACAGCCTATCCTAGTGAGTTCTATGGACCAACTGGGATGGAAGCGTCCCAAGCCCAAGCTTTTACCTTCCTCGTTCGTGACCAACGTTTAGGGGCTAATGTAGCCTCGGCCCAAGGTCCAACAGGTTTGGGTAAATACCTAATGCGTTCTCCTACTGGGGAAATCATTTTTGGCGGTGAAACCATGCGTTTCTGGGACTTCCGTGGACCTTGGCTGGAGCCTCTCCGCGGACCTAATGGTCTAGACCTCGACAAAATCAGAAATGATGTCCAGCCTTGGCAAGTGCGTCGTGCGGCTGAATATATGACCCACGCGCCCCTAGGCTCTTTAAACTCCGTCGGTGGGGTTATTACAGATGTTAACTCCTTTAACTATGTTTCTCCCCGTGCTTGGTTGGCGACTTCTCACTTTACTCTCGGTTTCTTCTTCCTAATCGGACACCTCTGGCACGCCGGCCGCGCTCGCGCTGCTGTTGCTGGTTTCGAGAAGGGAATTGACCGCGAGACTGAACCAGTTCTCAGCATGCCTGATCTAGACTAATTGCGGTTAGTTTTATAATTTTTAGCCCCTGTCAACGGACAGGGGTTTTTTCTAGGTTGGGATTCAAATAGAAAGCCCTAACTTCAAGCCAAAAATGGCATGGACAATCAAAAGTACCATAATCCCACTACCGATGTAAGCGTGGGCACTTCGGAATAATTCCTTTTTCTCGCCACCAAAACCGATGAGGGAAAGTAAACTATTTAAACCTAATAAAGCCAGAACAAGAGTACCAGTGAAAAAATGGGGACTCTCCAAAATGGGTTGTCTCTGCATGACTAGGGATAAAATACCCCCGGTATAGCCTAAAGCTAGGAATAAAAACATTAAGGGGGCAACTTTGCGATGTTCTAAACGGCTTTTTAGGGCAACTTCCGCATCTTTTGTCAGACGACTCTGCCAACCGGCATAGGTGGCATAGGAACCCATAACTAGGACGACAATTCCCATCATGGCGGGATGGCCCCAGTGGACAATCGGCTCCGGTGTGTTGAGATTCCGAAACCAAGCAGCAATTGGTTCTAGTAGTTCAGTTAAATTGGTCATAGGTATTTGGGGGAAAATTTCAGCAAGCCGATTAAGATTATACTGTCTGAATATATTTTTGCACACTGTTTACCCCCAACTCCAAGAGACAGTTCCCCATCTGGCGATCGCTTCCCCTATCTGTGCGGATGACTATGCTTTTCTGTGTTTTCTTGGCGATCGGACTTGGCGGTATCCTACCGTTTTGGTTTTGGGGACGACGGTTAAAACAAGAGGCACTAGATAGTGAATGATACCAAATCCGCTTAGGTAAAATGATGCTATCCTAATCAATAGAGGACATTATAAAAAACTGGATTGGTATGACTGTAAAGACAATCTCTCGCTATGTCACAAGGGAACCTCAAATATTATCGGGTGAGCCAATTATTGCTCAAACAAGAACACCGGTGAGAGCCATTGTCGAAAATTGGCGTTTGGGAATCAGGCCTGAGGAAATACCCCTACATTTACCACATTTAACTTTAGCTCAAGTCTTCGATGCTCTTAGCTTTTATTTAGATAATCAACTGGAGATCAATGAATATATTGAACTCAATCACGTTCCCGATGAGTTAGTCCATCCAGCAATTAAGGCCAAATTGAATTAAAGATGACTCTATTCGCTCGAATTTATCTTGATGAAGATGTGGATGTTTTAGTGGCTACCTTGATATCAGCTAGAGGAATAGATGCAACAACAGCAAAGCAACAAGAGATGTTAGGTAAACCTGATATAGAACAGCTAGTTTTTTCCTCATCATTGGGTCGTTGTATCTTAACTCATAATAGATTAGATTTTGAAAAATTACATACTAATTTCTTCCATAATAATCAAGTTCATGCTGGCATTCTGATCGCTAAACGAAGAAATCCCTATGAAATTGCCGAGAGAATAGCAATTCTTTTAGATACTTTAACAGCCGATGAAATTGCCAACCAATTGCTTTATATTTGATCTAATATAAATTTTCCGCTTTTTTCCTGCTTTCCTTTGTGTTCTTTGTGGTTCAAACAGCAACCTTTTTGGCTTATCCCGAACTGACGTTATGGACTTTAGCGATCGCGCTTCGGGCTGGTGGAGCTTCTTGTCGCTACCAACCCCCAACCAAGGTCAAGGTATTGAAACAGGATTTAGTATGATACGGTTTTTACTACTAGCTGACTGTCTCATAAATTTTACAGTTTGTTACAATTTGAGGAAAGGAAGAAAGAATTAGGAGGTTGTCCGATGAACGGCAACATACGAGTTGGTAATTTATTTGGGATTCCTTTTTATGTGAATCCTTCCTGGTTCCTGGTGCTAGGCCTTGTGACCTTGAGTTATGGGGGACAATTAGCATTATTTCCCCAACTGAGTGGGATTACCCCTTGGATTTTGGGCTTAGTTACTGCACTACTATTATTTGCTTCCGTGATCGCCCATGAGTTAGGCCATAGTTTTGTGGCTATCTCTCAGAAAATTGGGGTTCAATCTATTACCTTATTTATTTTTGGGGGTTTGGCTAGTTTAGAGAAGGAGTCGGAAACGCCCTTACAAGCTTTTCTGGTGGCGATCGCTGGTCCTTTGGTGAGCTTACTCCTGTTTGGGGTATTTGCCATCATTGGCTTGACTGTTTCTTTACCTTTGCCCCTGGCAGCGATCGTTTCCTTACTAGCTTCGATGAATTTAGCCCTAGGGATATTTAACCTCATCCCCGGTTTACCCCTAGACGGTGGTAATGTCCTTAAAGCTCTGGTATGGAAGATTACAGGCAATCCCAATCGGGGTACCATTTTCGCCAGCAGAGTCGGTCAACTGTTTGGATGGTTAGCGGTTGTAGTGGGAGGATTGGCGACGTTGGGCTTTAGTCCCATCGGTAATTTCTGGACTCTCCTGATTGGCTTCTTTTTATTACAAAATGCGGGAAGTTCTGCCCAATCTGCCCAAGTTCAAGAGATTTTATCGGGTTTAACCGCAGAAGATGCTGTAATTCCCAATAGTCCCATTGTTAACTCTAGTTTAAACCTGCGGGAATTTGCCAACGATTATGTGATTGGGAAAAATCAATGGCGCAAGTTTCTGGTAACAGACGAAACGGGAACACTACTGGGGGCGATCGCTACTGAGGACCTCAAAAAAGTCTCCACTTCTGACTGGACAACCACCCCTGTCACGGAGTTAATGGAGTCACAGCAAGCCTTTACCACCGTCTTGTCTAGTCAACCTCTGCTAGAGGTACTGAAACTAATAGATCAACAAAATACTCCCCAATTAGCCGTAATCCGTGAGAATGGGGTATTGGTGGGATTACTAGAAAAGTCTTCTATCATTAGCCTATTGCAACAAAAAGCCCAATTAAAAGCAGCATAGATATTATTTAGCAATTGCCCCAAACTGTTCGATTAAAATCCCCTGGAGAACAACTAATAAGTCCTCACAGGGGATTCCTTTTTGTACACAGGTTCCTAGATGGGCATCTTTACCGACTTTACCACCCATATAAATATCCACTGCCTCTACGGTTTTGCCATTTTTACGAGCTTTTGTCCCCATTAAACCAATATCCGCCACTTGGGGCTGGCCACAGGAGTTGGGGCAACCGGTCCAATGGATACGAACGGGACGAGGTAGGGTTAGTAGAGTATCCAATTGCTTTGCTAGGGCCAGGGCCTGGTTTTTGGTTTCCACTAGGGCAAAATTACAAAACTGTGCCCCAGTACAAGAAACTAACGCCCTTTGTAGGGGTTGGGGGGAAGGGCTAAATTTTTCTAGTAGGGGTTCACTCAACAAAGCCTCGATATTTTCCGAGGGAACATGGGGGATAATGATATTTTGCTCAACGGTAAGACGGATCTCTCCATTGCCATATACTTCAGCAATACGAGCTAAATCAAACATATCCGAGCCAAATAAGCGCCCAACAGGGATATTTAGGCCAACATAGTTTAAGTCTGTTTGTCTTTGCGGATAAATTCCTATATGATCCCGTTTTTCCCAGTCAATGGCATCTTTTTCAGCCGCAGTGACTAAAGTATGGTTTAAATGTTCTTCCAAGGAGGAGCGGAATTTGTCGATACCCCATTCATCAATCAACCACATTAAACGAGATTGTTGACGATTAGCTCTTAAGCCATTGTCTCGATAGACTTCGAGGATAGCGCGACATAACTCCACTACCTCTTGATTGGGATTTACCCAGACATTAAGGGGAATCGCGGGGGCACAACGCTTGGCAGAGAAAAAGCCCCCTACTAGGACATTGAAGCCCAGTTGGTCGTTTTTGTAGGCAGGAATAAAGGCAATATCGTTAATTTCCCCATGGACTGAGTTATCCCGTCCGCCTTCAATGGCAATGTTAAACTTACGGGGTAGGTTAGTAAATTGAGGATTTCCTTCCCCGTAATTGGTAATCATGTCTTGGACTTGTTGCACCAACTCACGGGTATCAATCAACTCCTCTGCATCCAATCCCGCCATGGGGGAGCCTGTAATATTTCTAACATTGTCCATACCCGACTGAATCGCAGTCATGCCAACGGCTTTGAGTTTTCTTAAAATCTCGGGAATATCTTCTAGTCTTATTCCCCGCATCTGGATATTCTGCCTAGTGGTAAGATCGGCGTTACCATTGTCCCCATAGCGATCGACTATTTCCGCTAAAACCTTCATTTGGGTACTGTTTAAAATGCCGTGGGGAATCCGCAAACGCATCATGAATTTACCAGGGGTAACGGGACGGTAAAAGATCCCTAACCACTTGAGTCGATGTTCTAAATCGGTCTTGTCCATTGCTTCCCAACCGATTTGGGCAAACTGCTCGATTTCGTCTTTGACTGCTAATCCGTCCTTTTGGGATTTTAATTTTTCAAACTTGTTTTGGCTTGTTTCTGGGCGTTGGGCGGCGTGTACCATGGGAAATTATCCTCTTTGAATAGTTAAAATATAATGACTGAGAGTAATGGGAATTTTTCTATAGGATTTGTCTGGGGACTATAGATATTTAATTCTTTTTATTTAGGTCTATTTTGTAACCTATGACACAAAAAGTCGGGGGCAATGGAGGCTAAACATTTTCTAGATGCAAAAACTACATAATTTTTTAGGGTAGCTTCATTAAATAATCCCCCCGTCAAGGTGCTATAATCCCAACATAAAGCTCTCAGTGCGGCATAAAATTGCAGTGTCAAGTTGCATCTGGCTAAGGAGTCAATGGTGTCTAATCACAAAATTCTCGTTATTGATGACAGCCGTGTCATTAGGATGCACGTTAAGGATATGTTGTCGGCAGGTAATTTTGAGGTTATTGAGGCTAATGATGGACTAGAGGGGTATAACCTCATCCGTTCGGAGCGTCCCAATTTGATCATGTTAGATTTCCTTTTACCTAAAATGAGTGGTTGGGAAGTCTATCAGGCAATTCAAAAGGAACAGAGCCTAAAAACCATCCCCTTGATCCTCATGTCAGGACGCAAGGAAGAAGTAGTGGAAAAACTCCCCGAACCCTTTCAGTTGTTTTCCTTTATTGAAAAGCCCTTTGATCAAAAACAGCTAATACAGGCCATCAAAGATTCCATGGCCAAGGCGAAACTACATCCTCGCCCCGGGGAAGTTGGGGTTGCAGTCGGAGCAGATGGGGAAATTCAGGTTCTTAAAGCTAAAGTCGCCAAAATGCAGGGAGAAATTGACCAACTCAAGAAACAAGTAGGTCAATTGGTTACGTTTATTAAAAAGAAACTCTCCTAGGGTTTGGCGAGGGAGGGCGCTTTTCCTAACAATCCTGTCATTAGTTGTAGGGCTAACCGTTTTAGGGGCGGGAGATGAACTAGCATCCACAATCCTAAACGGCGGACTACGACAATGGGCAACCAATTGTTAGAAAAGAGTCGATCTAAAAGATCGGTGAAGCCAAGGATAGCCAAATTCTCCCTTCTGCGCCATTTATCGTAGGCGATTAGGGTGTCTAAATGCCCAATGTCTTCTCCCTTGTCTTGGGCTTCCTGGAGCACTTGAGCCAAGGACGCAGCATCCCGAATCCCTAGATTTAAGCCCTGTCCCCCGACGGGATGGCAACAATGGGCAGCATCCCCAATTAGGGCTAGTCTGGGTTTAATATAGGTCTGACTCTGCATTAACTGTACAGGAAATAACCGGCGATCGCTAATTAGTTCTAATTCCCCTAAAAGTCCCCCGGTATGGGCTTGTAGTTGCTCAAGAAAGGCTTCTGGGGTAGATTCCTGTAGGGCTTTGGCTTCAGCGTGGGGAGCAGTCCAGACAATTTGGCAACGGTTATCTTTGAGGGGTAAAATCCCCATGGGACCCGTGGGCCAAAAACGCTCAAAGGCGATATCGTTACGGGGAGCTTGGTGTTGGATGGTAAAGGTAATACAAGATTGCCAATATTTCCAACCGTGGGTTTTAATTTTAGCCTCAGAGCGGATTTGGGAATGAGCTCCATCGGCCGCCACTACCAAAAGAGTATGGAGGGTTTGCTCCTGGTTATTGACATGGAGCTTCAAGGTAGCGCAGGTTTCTTCATAGATAACACTGGTTACTTGAGCAGGACAAAACCAAGTCACGTTTTCACAGGTGGTAAGGTAGTCCTGTAGGCTTTTGAGAATCTGGGGATGCTCCCCCACATAGCCTAAAAATTCTGTTCCCAATTCCCCCTCGTCAAAGGCGACAATCTTTTGGTAATCGGCATCGGAGAGGCGAATACGGGAAAACTTACCTAGATGGGGTTTTATTTGTGGCCAAACGCCAATTCCTTCAAAAATGCGCCCAGAGAGAAGGGAAAGCGCGTAGGCTTGTCGGCGTAAAACTGCTTTTTCTGGAGGTTGAGCTTCTACAATGGCAATAGATAGGCCAGAGTTTTTTAGTGCCGAGGCTAAGGTAACTCCGACAATTCCCCCACCAACAATAACTAGGTCATACATGGAGAATTTTCGCGGGAAAAAGATACATAAGTTAACTCTTCTTTCATTATAATGACAATCAGCCCTTTAATCCTACCCTTGGCTATACTACTGCTCTTAGGCGGTTGTAATGCTTCCCTGTTGACTAGCCCAGAAATCCTCGCTGGGGGTTTAAATAGTCCTACCCCCGATGAACATCCGAACTATAGCTCCGATGGTCGTTATTTGGCTTTTTCTAGCGATCGCTATGGACAAAGGGACATTTATCTGTTTGACTTACAACAACGTCGATTAGTACCCCTTCCCAACCTCAATAGAAGGGACTCTCGCCAAGAACAACCGGCTTTAAGTGCTGACGGGCGTTTTTTAGCCTATGTTTCCCTAGAACGGGGCAAAAGCGATATTATGATTTATGACCGCCTTTCCCAGCGATCGGAACTGCTCACAGCTAATATAAGAGGAGCAGTCAGTCATCCTACTATTAGTGGAGATGGGCGTAGGGTTGCCTTTCAAACCAATCAACAGGGCATGTGGGATATTGCCATTATTGAACGGTGACGTACCCAGATGGTATCTTGTCGATAAATCTATTGACGGAGCCAGGTAAAAGCTATGATTACTTCTAGTTGGTTAGTCGAATTTTTTGAGGCACATGAGTCAGCAGCTAATTCTAGAACTAAGTGATGAGGTTTATGCAGACCTACAACAGAACGCGAATGCGGTAGGTGTATCAGTTGCCGAGTGGATTGTTGTGTTATTAGGTAATCAAGGTAGCCATGTAAGTAAGACTTTGCAATCAGTAGTACAGCAAGAAGAGGCTCGGCAAAGATTTAGGAACCATGCCGGGACGATCAGCCTTGGATATGCGACAGGTATAGATAATGAAAGCATTGATGCTGATCTCGCAAGAGCCTACGCAACTGAATATGAGGAATAGGGGTAATTTGTGCTTTTAGATACATCGGGTTTTTTGTGCTATCTGCATCGAAATGAGCCACAGCATCAGCAAGCAGTACAGTTACTCAATAGCGCAAAGGGGTCTTTGACTCATAGTTATGTTTTAGCTGAGTTGATTGCTTTAGCGTTGATACGCCGGTTTCCTCGTCCTGTGGTGTTGGCTTTTATGATGGACTTGCTGGATAACCCAGATATCGAAACAGTTTGGGTGGACGAACAACTACATCGAGAAGGCATGAAGCTTCTGATCGACCGGCAGGACAAGACGTATTCATTGTGCGATGCAGTCAGTTTTGTTTTGATGCGACAGCGTGGTAAGACAGAGGCCTTGACAACTGACCGTCATTTTGAGCAGGAGGGTTTTATAAGACTGTTACGGCGTTAAACAACCTAGTGCTTTGGCTAAATACAACTAATAGGAAAAGGCATGGTTTTCTTTAAGGGTTTTTCAGTTTTGGTAAAATACAAGAAGGAAGCGTTTAAACCAAACCCAGACGATCGCTATGGTACAGACACCGCCCAAATCAACAAGACTTGTCATCGAATTGCCAGATACCCTTTTATTGCAGGTAACTCTGGCGCAATTTGAAACACTGGCCCTGGCAAATTGTGATTTGAGGCTAGAAAGAACCGCCACAGGAGATTTGATTGTGAATCCACCAACAGGTTGGGAAACCGGAGAGCGCAACCGCAGTCTGACTGGGCAACTCGATCGCTGGTATGAAGACAATGAGGATTTGGGAAAAGCCTTTGATTCCTCTACGGGCTTTATACTGCCCAATGGAGCAACCCGTTCACCCGACGTATCCTGGGTGAGTCGAGAACGTTGGGAAGCATTAACGTCTGAACAAACAGGAACCTTTGCCAATATCTGCCCTGATTTTGTGGTGGAGTTACGCTCCGCATCCGACACCCTCGGTTCCTTGCAAGCAAAAATGCAGGAGTACATGGAGAACGGTGCTAGATTAGGCTGGTTGATCGATCCTCAAAATCGACGGGTGGAGATATATCGGCAGGGAAAGGAAGTGGAAATATTAGAAAACCCCACCGAACTATCTGGAGAAGACCTGTTGCCCGGATTTGTTCTAAATTTGCCTCGAATTTGGAGGTAAACGATATTAATATTTTTGTTTTGATAGATGGTTTGGCGATCGCTTTATCTGCTGCTACTGATCAGAAGCTAACCTGAGTTAAAATCTCCAAAACGGTAGCCTTTTCCGTAGACTGTATGGATTAAAATCTGTTCCTTTGGGGCTTCAATTTTCCGACGAAGCAAACGCATTAAAGCCGCTAAAACATTACTATTAGGACTCTCATTTTCTGTCCATAAATGTTGATAAATTTGCTCATGGGTAAGCAGTTGTCCTGGGGATTTAATTAAATAAGCCAAAAGTTGATTTTCCTTTTCCGAAAGGTTAATTACCCTACCCTGACGGTAGGCAACTTGATTATCTAAATCTAGTTCTAAATCGGCAAATTTTAGCCTTTGGGTTAAGGTAACTTCAAAATTAGGAGAACGACGGAGTAAGGCTCTTACCCTGGCTAGTAGCTCCCGTAATTCAAAGGGTTTTACTAAATAATCATCCGCCCCTGCATCTAGCCCTAGAACCCGATCATCCAGGGTATCCTTCGCGGTTAAAATCAGCACGGGTGTCTGGTTTCCTTGTGCCCGTAATATCTGACAGATTTCTACCCCAGAATAAATAGGAAGCATCCAATCTAAAATTAGTAAATCGTAGGTATTTTGCTCGGCAAATTGTAACCCTGTTTGTCCATTATCTGCTACTTCTATTTTATATCCCTCCTGGGACAAAATATGTTTTAGGGGATCACTTAATTCCGTTTCATCGTCAACTAAAAGAATATTCATTTCCTAAAAAGATTGACCCACATTTAATGTTTTCATGCTGCCATTGTCGGAGAGCGTTATCTGCTGATTTTGAATACCGACTATTTGCCAATTGCCGACTATTTCCCCCAGGGTAAGACGTTTAGTTATACCTTGAAAGTCTACCAAGGCCATGGAGCGATCGCCTAACTCCATTACCCCAACGAGGGTATAACCAGCTTGGGTTGGGAGTAGGGTTTTCCCTGGAGTTAAAACAGGGACGGAGGTAGGGGGAGGAGGAGGCAAAGAGGGGATAGCAGTAGTCCTCGGAATGGGCTTAGATACAGGTCTAGCCGAAGGTATGGGGGGGGGAGGAGGGGCGACAGGAGTGGGGGGATATACGGGAACATAAATCCTTTCTACCACGGGAGGAGGGGCAACAGCAACGGTAGGAGAGGTCGTTTTCTCCTTGTCTATTACATCTAGGGACTTTTCTAAATAGGCAATAAACTGAGCATCTTGGGGGGAAATGGGGGTTTTTTTTGCCGAGCTTTCCCCTGGGCCCGATTGAGTCACGAGCCAGACTAAAACGCCGCCTAGGTATAAACAGGACAAACCAAATAAAACCTTATCCAAATGTAGACGAAATCTTGGCTTATCTTCTAGACTCGGAATCATCTTTCTTTCCTTTGCTCTGCTGTCCATATCCTAGCACCATCAAGGCGCGGGTGGTTTAACCTTGAGGTGAATTTCTGGATCTTGAGCTACCCAACCCACTGGTAATTTATACCGGACTTCAAAATGTAAATGGGGCTCTATAATATCTGGTTGTCCCGTTGTACCCACCAACCCAATCACTTCCCCTGGGTTAATTACTTGACCGACTTTAACCGTTACCTTACTTAAATGGGCGTAGCGGGTTTGGTAAGTATTGCCATGATTAATAATTACCAGAATACCATAGGGACCCTCTAAACCCACAAAAGCAATAATCCCCTTATCCGCAGCTAGTACCTCAGTCCCGACAGGAGCTAATAAATCAATACCACTGTGGAAGAGACGTTTTTGATTGATGGGGCTATCTTGCCAACCATATTTTAAGCCGACGGTGGCGAGGGTGGGTAGAGGATAACCTGCTAAACCGATATATTTTTGAATCGCTTGGGAATTACTTGTCCAACTGGTACCGGGGATAAAAACTACTTTTGGGACTTTAGCACAACCATTGATTTCAAATAGTATATCTGCACGAACCCCGTAGGCATCTTCTAAATCTTTCCATGTTGCTCCGTTGGGTGCTTCTATTTTAATGCCATTAAAGGGAGGGATGAGAATTTCTAAACCTGCGGGTAGGGGTGTATTTTTTAGCACTGGATTCAGACGGATCAGGGTTTCTGGAAGTAGATTATACTGATTAGCAATACTCCCAGGAGTTTCCCCCACAATAGTACGGTGCGGTTTAAGGCGAGAAAGAGCCGGGGTAGGACAGACATTTGTATTACCTTGTTGGGCAACCACGGGAAAACCCCCCAAAGAAAGCATTCCCCCAAGGCTAAGACTGCAAAAAATCAAAAGGCGATCGCTATTCATCACGATTCGGCGGATAATACCCTAATCACACTAGCGATGCTATGAATGGCAGGATTACCGCTCATTTGCCCCAAAGCCTTACGAAAATCTCCTTCTCTGACGGTATGGGTGACAACGACAATCTCCGCTAAACCATCAAGTAGGCCAATTTGTACCACTGATCCTAAACTGACCTGATTATCACCGAAAACCGTACCCAAGTAGCCAATTACCCCAGGGACATCCTTACAGATAAAGCGAGCATAAAATCCTGTCTGTAGGGATTCAATGGGAGTTAACTGACAGTAATGTTGATGGGAACAACTCAAAAGCGGATCTAGGTTTTCGATTTGACTACTACTTTCTAGGATAGCCGCAATGTTCATAATATCCGATACTACAGCACTGGCGGTGGGTCCTGCTCCCGCTCCTGGCCCGTAGAACATTACCTCACCGAGGGGATCTCCTGCTACTAAAATGGCATTATAAACCCCATTAATGCTGGCTAAGGGATGGGTTTTGAGGATGAGGGTGGGATGTACCCGTAAATCTAGGGTATCGGATTCTTCCCCTTTAGAGCCCTTGGCTATACCTAGTAACTTAATTACAAAGCCTAATCTGTCCGCATAGGCGATATCGGGAGCAGTAATTTTAGTAATTCCTTCACAATAGACATCTTCCCGTTTTACCCTACCCCCAAAGCCCAAAGAGGCTAGAATGGCGATTTTATCGGCTGCATCGAAACCATCCACATCCGCGCTAGGATCTGCTTCTGCATAGCCGAGTTTTTGGGCTAAAGCTAGGGTTTCCCCAAAGTCTGCCCCCTCATAGGTCATCTGGGTGAGAATATAGTTAGTAGTCCCGTTGATAATGCCGATAATACTATTAATGCGGTTAGCTCCTAGGGATTGCTTCAGGGGTTTAATGATGGGAATCCCTCCCCCAACTGCTGCTTCTAGCAAGACATAAACTCCCGCTTTTTCCGCCGCTTCATAGATTTCATGGCCGTAACGGGCAATTACGGCTTTATTCGCCGTTACAATGTGCTTTTTATGAGCTATAGCCTTGAGAATTAGGGATTTTGCGGGCTCTAATCCCCCCAGTAACTCCACCACAATATCAATTTCAGGATCTGTGACAATACTTTCTAAGTCGGTGGTAATTAGCTCCTCAGGAAATGATACTTCCCGAGCCTTAGAAAGCGATCGCACTCCTACCCGATGGATGACAATATCTTTAACTAGGGGGTTACGCCCCACCGGGTCTGTTAAGATTTTAGCGGTTCCTGTACCGACAACGCCTAAACCGAGTAAACCTATTTTAAATACCACTGTATCTTTAATCCCTTATTCACTGATAATCATCTTAAGCCATTTGTTTCCGCTTCGAGTAGACCTGCTCAGGAACAATGGGGGTGGTAATTTCATCGAGGGCAAATTGACGCAGTGCCAAGCTTTTGCTATTAACCTGATATACCTGCTTATTGGTAATATCTACTCCCGTCAACCAACCACTATAGGGATGGTAAGCCCCTGTGTCAATATCTAACCACCCCGCACCAGATGCCAAATTACCAGGCTCTACCCCGGGGAAATTAAAAGTCATGGTATGTCCTGTAATAATCAGTTTATTCTCAAAATAGGGTTCAGTTATACTATGGAACTCATCCCGAATCCAGCAAAAATTCTCTACAGTTTGTTCTTCTATGGGTAGATGGGGAGCAACCCCCGCATGGACTAACCAAATATCTCCTAAATCTAGATAGTTAGGCAAGGTTTTCATCCATTCAATATGGTCCTGGGGGATTTTGTGATTATAACTGGTTAAGGTAGCGTAACCGCCATTGTAGAGCCAGCCTTGGAACATTTCACTATCAAGGGATTGGTGGCCGTCTAAAATCTCTAGTAATATCTGTTCATGATTTCCTAATACACATCGGTAACGATGGCTCTTGACTAATTCTACTACTTGGGCACTGCCGGGTCCGCGATCAATTAGGTCGCCGAGAAAGTATACAGGTTCATTCTGCCCTGGTGCGATCGCTTCTAGCAACTGGGAAAGAGCGCCATAATGGCCGTGGACATCACCGATAACAATTCGCCGAGAAATCATCCTTAGACATCGACCACAATTAAGATTTTGTCCTGGTAGTTCAGGCTTAAGCGCCTGATTTCTGGTAGTTCAGGCTTAAGCGCCTGATTTCTGGAGAGGTCTATTAGTATTCCCAAGTTTTACAGGAAAACTTCCTAGAATATAACTGACCCTACAATCTTAACCGTAAATCTTACCATTTATCCAAAATACCCACCTCTATGTTAGGATAGTTGGCGATCGCCCCCCTAACGACACTTTCAGTACAAAAGTACTAAGATAGATTATAGTGCCAAAAATTTTCCCCATCAATAGAAGAATTATGAAGAGTATGCCAAAGGTATTTTGTCAATAGTTATTCTTGTTAGAGGAGGTTTTGGGATTCCCATAGGAACTGGTATTTTGGGCGTGGTTCAAAAATGGGGCTTTTTGGGTAACACAAACAGGACAAATCTAGCCATTGTCTGATAATGACTGAAAAAACAATTGTATTAATATTCAACCCAACTTGTCAGGCGCTTTGAAATCGCTCAAACCCCAACAATTCCAGCCAATGGGGATGTTCTTGCCCCGTCATCAACTCTGCTGGACTCTTGCCAACCCTTTCAGGACAGCGACTTCGCATAAAAGTCCTGTAGTTCAAAAAGAAGCGTAATAGGTCAAGATAACCTGAACCAAGCTGTTTTCTCAGGAAAAAGTAATTTCTGAGGCGAGAATTGAGATTTTCAACTAAGGAACTGGTTCTGGGGGTAGTAGCCATCGCCTTGCTCACGGCTTCGAGGATGAGATGAAACTTGTTGGGAAGCAGGTGGTGCAAGCGATTCCACTGCTGCCAGTAATCGGCGCTGGAGTTCTTGTGCTTGGTTACTCAAGGCTATTTTTTGCCGTTGATGGGGTTCCAGTTGGGCGGCGGGAGAAGAAGTTTGATTCATGCGTTTTTCGAGGAGATAAGGCGGGAATCCTCTATTATCTCTTAGTTTTCTCCCTTAGTCCAATCTCTTAGGACAAATGATCCTATCGAAGGGAATTTTTTCACCAAAATGTTACCTCGATTTGAACCTCGCCGAAAAAAGTCAGACCTTTCACCAATCCCTATGCAGCTTAATCGGTTTAACCTTAACCTTTCTGCAAATGAAGGAATTAATGTTTAAAGATTTAATAACAAATCTACAAGACTACCCTCTATCTTAGCGATATTGATTTAAGGCCACCATTAAGGCGTTAGGAATCGGAGTAGAAACCGTTTTTCCCCCCTCTCGCCGCATACAAGCTGCCATTTGTTCTCCTTTGGCCACTAATTCTTCTCCCCTATCTGTAACACGCCAATATTCAAAGACCATAGTAATACGATTTTGTTTGATCTCCCCTAAACCCATGCGAATAATTACCTGATCAAAGGCAAACAATTCCGAGAAATAGTCACAGGAAACCCGCACAGTAACTAAGGCTAATCCCTGGGAGAGATCATTGATAATACTAGGGGCTTCATCTTTTAGAAACATCTCGCGGCAACGTCCCTGCCAAAGAATATAATTGGCATAATAGACATTACCGACAAGATTAGTCTCTTCAAAGCCGACAATATGATGGTATTCGTAAGCTTTCATCTACACAGTTTCTTTTCCTTGGGGGGGAAAACGATGGTAATACAGAGCCACTAGCATAGGAACTAGGACAATTAAATTATAGAACAAATGTAAGCGTTCAGGGGGTGGTCAGGCAGCTAGGGAGATAGAGTCAGAAGAAGAACT
>JBBAUO010000050.1:0-32091 GCA_040398185.1 Microcystaceae cyanobacterium
GCTCTGGTCAGAGGGATTTTTTCACCAAAGTGTTACCCTGCTTTGAACCTCGCCGATTAATTTTTTCCCTAGGTTCAGGGAAAGGATAATTCAAAAAGGCGATCGCCAAGCATCAAACCCCTGTATAATAATATATTTGGGCTAATCAAGAAGGAGTTATAAAGCCGTGACCAATCAATCCTACGAAAGCAAAACCCAAGAAATCGCCCGGGAACTTATCGCCCAAACCCGTGATAAACGCTCATTTTGGTCACAAATACAGGATCAAATGCGTCTAGACGACAAATTATTAGCCTGGGCAATGGGCAACCCCAACCTCAGAGTACAGTTATTTCGCTTCATTGATTGCTTACCCGCGCTACAAACCAAAGGGGAAATAGCCAGCCATCTCCAGCAATACCTAGGGGATGAGTCCGTGGAGTTACCTTCTACCCTCAAGGGTATTTTAAACTTTACCGAAGCCAATTCTCCCCCTGCTCAACTGGCCGCCGCTACCATTACCAAAGCCGTAGAAACCCTAGCCCGTAAATATATTGGCGGGGAAGACGTGGAACAAATCACTAAAAGCGTGGAGCGTTTGCGAAAGGAAAAGATGGCCTTTACCATTGATTTATTAGGTGAGGCAGTAATTACAGAAACAGAAGCTAAGAATTATTTCCAAGCCTATGTGGATCTCATGGAACATTTAGGCACAGAAGCAAAAAATTGGTCAAAAGTTAGTGAAATCGACGAAGCTAATGGGGAAAGCTTACCCAAGGTACAGGTTTCGGTTAAATTAACGGCTTTTTATTCCCAGTTTGACCCAACAGATCCCGATGGTAGCAAGGAAAAGGTTTGTCATCTGTTGCGCCATCTCCTACGTCGAGCTCAGGAACTCGGTTGTGCTGTTCACTTTGACATGGAACAATACACCTATAAGGATCTTACCCTAGCCATTCTCAAAGACCTCCTCAAGGAAGAAGAATTTCGCACTCGTACCGATGTGGGTATTACCCTCCAAGCCTATCTCAGAGACTCAGAAACAGACCTAAAAGACCTAATTATCTGGGCTAAGGAGCGGGGTTATCCCGTTACGGTACGATTGGTAAAAGGCGCCTATTGGGATCAAGAAACGATTAAGTCCTTACAAAATCACTGGAAACAGCCTGTATACAACGATAAAGCCGAAACCGACCTCAATTTTGAGCAGATGACTCGTCTATTGCTGGAAAATAACCAATATTTGTATGCAGCCATAGGTAGTCATAATGTCCGCTCCCAAGCGCTCGCCTGTGCTGTGGCGGAAACCCTTAATATTCCCAGACGACGGTGGGAAATGCAGGTACTCTATGGAATGGGGGATCAACTGGCTAAAGCCTTAGTTAAAAGAGGTCATCGTGTCAGGGTTTATGCCCCCTATGGTAATCTCTTACCAGGGATGGCTTACCTAATTCGACGTTTGTTAGAAAATACAGCTAATAGTTCCTTTTTACGGCAAAATTTAGAAGATAGACCCGTCGCTGAGTTAATTGCTCCCCCAGTTCCCCAAAAGCGCGAACTTCAACCCGATGGTACTTTTCCCAATGCTCCTGATACTGACTACGCTAATGTAATTTTCCGAGAAAAAGCCCGAAAAGCCATAAAACAGGTGCAGGGTGAATTGGGTAAAACCTATTTACCCCTAATTAATGGGGAATATGTAGCAACAGATGTCTATATAGATTCCCTTAATCCTTCTAATCCAGGAGAATTGGTGGGTAAAATGGGTTTAATTTCCGTAGAACAGGCCGAAGTAGCTTTAACGGCGGCAAAGGAAGCATTTAAGGGCTGGAAACGTACCCCTGTAGCCCAAAGAGCGGAGATTTTACGAAAAGCTGCCGATATCATGGAAAGACGGCGTTATGAGTTGACGGCTTGGATATGTGTAGAGGTAGGAAAAGTCCTACAACAGGCCGATGCAGAAGTTTCGGAAGCCATTGATTTTTGTCGTTACTACGCCGCAGAAATGGAAAGGCTAGATCAAGGGTATGGGTTTGATGTAGTTGGAGAAACTAATCGTTATATCTATCAACCACGGGGTATTGCTCTCGTAATCTCCCCTTGGAATTTTCCCTTTGCTATTGCCACAGGGATGACGGTAGCCGCCCTAGCTGCGGGAAACTGCACTCTACTCAAGCCCGCCGAAACTGCTTCCGTAATTGGCTCAAAAATCGCTGAGGTTCTTGTGGAGGCGGGTATTCCCCAGGGTGTTTTTCAGTTTGTACCGGGGAGAGGCTCTCTAGTGGGTGCCTACATGGTAAAACATGCCGATGTACATTTAATTGCTTTTACGGGTTCAAGGGAAGTGGGTTGTCGGATTTATGCCGATGCGGCTATTGTACAACCAGGACAAAAACACCTCAAGCGTGTCATTGCCGAAATGGGCGGGAAAAATGCCATTATTGTCGATGATAGTGCGGATTTAGATCAGGCGGTGGTCGGTACCGTCAAGTCGGCTTTTGGTTATACAGGACAAAAATGTTCGGCTTGCTCTCGGGTAATCGTTTTAGATTCAGTCTATGATGCCTTTTTAGCACGTTTTGTAGAAGCCACGCGATCGCTAAATATAGGAGATGCAGCCCAACCGAGTACAGAGGTGGGTCCGGTGATTGACGCAATCGCCCAGGCTAGAATTAAGGAATATATCGAAACGGGCAAGCAAGAGGCGGAAATAGCCCTGGAAATGCCAACCCCATCCACGGGCTACTTTGTCGGTCCCACGATCTTTAAAAATGTTCCTGCTACTGCTACTATTGCCCAGGAGGAGATTTTTGGTCCAGTGGTGGCGGTAATTCGGGTTAAGAACTTTACTGAAGCTCTAGAAGTTGCCAATAGTACCGACTACGCCCTAACGGGTGGGTTATATTCCCGTACCCCCCTACATATTCAACGGGCTAGTGAGGAGTTTGAAGTCGGCAATTTGTACCTAAATCGTACTATTACAGGGGCGATCGTTTCTCGTCAACCCTTTGGGGGCTTCAAGTTGTCGGGGGTGGGTTCAAAGGCCGGGGGACCTGATTATTTACTGCAATTCCTAGAACCACGTCATATTACCGAAAACATTCAGCGTCAGGGCTTTGCACCGATCGCGGGGGTCGAATAGGGGGGCGTGATACAATGGGGGGATACTATAATATCGGATCTCCCTAGCAGGGTTTAGGGGATAGGTTACAAACCGATCATGGAGTGGATAACCCAGATTATTATTGGGGCTGGTTTTTGTGCAGTTTTGGGTGTCTGGGTTTACCAAAAAAACAAAGAAATTCAGCACCTAAAAAAACAACTTAAGAAACGCTCCACCCAATTACAACAGATTCAGGCGCAATTATCCGCCCAAGTTGACGAATCTGCTGAGAAACTTTCCTTGGCTCAAAATAATTTAGAAGCTGCAGAACGAGCTAAAAGTGAATTTCTGGCCCGAATAAGCTACGAACTAAAAAGCCCTTTATATACAATTTTAGGGTATGTTCAACTCCTTCAACGCCAACTCAAAGACTTGCCCTCCGCAGGCGAAAACTTGGAGTCAATTCGAGGTAGTGGACATCATTTATTAGCTTTACTAAGTGATCTCCTAGAGATGACCCAATTAGAAGCTAATCAAACGATTTTAAATCAATCCAGTTTTAATCTGCGTCGTTTTTTAGAGTCCTTAGAAACTACCCTACAACCCCAAGCTATTGCCAAGGGCTTACATCTAATTTTTTATTTGCCATCCGAAGTTCCTGCGACTATTACAGCCGATGAAATTAAGTTACGTCAGGTGTTATTACATCTCCTCGATAACGCTCTAAAATTCACCAATAGTGGCGGTGTTACCCTCAGGGTAGGGGTGGGCGATCACGCTTGGATTATGGAAGAAGAAACGGTTTTAAATGATGCTTTTTATTCGCTTTTTTTTGAAGTCGAAGATAGTGGTTGTGGCATGACAACATCAGAACTAGAACAAATTTTTGAACCATTTTCTCCCCTTAAATTAGAGTCGGGCATGGGATTAGGATTAGCCATTAGTAGTAAGCTAATTAGGTTAATGGGTGGGGATATTATGGTCAACAGTCATGTCGGAGAAGGCACTATTATTAAGTTTAATATTACCGTACAAGTAGGTCAACAGAACTCCTGGCAAGAAAATTTACAAAGTTCTTCTCGTATTATTGGATTAGCTCCCAATCAACCAGAATGTCGCATTTTAGTAGCAGATGATCGTCCAGAAAATCGGCAATTAATCATCAAAATTTTAGAACCCTTGGGATTTCAAGTAAGGGAAGCTAGTAACGGCGAGGAGGCTATTAGCATTTGGTCAAATTGGCTTCCCCATCTGATCTGGATGGATAGTAGAATGCCTATTATGAATGGTTTAGCTGCAGTTCAACAAATTAGACGCTTAGAGTCTATGGGAGTTTTTCCTCCTGGGGTTGAACCCCCAAAAAGTATCATTATCGGCATCATTTCGGGAAATTTTGCGAAAGACCAATCCTCCCATTTAAAAGAAGGTTATGATGATTGGGTTCGCAAACCGTTTGAAATAGAGATAATTTTAGAAACCATTGCCCGTCATCTACAAGTTCGCTATCTTTATGAGATGGAAGAAATCGACGAAGAAAGTCCTGACGGTGATATAACTACTATTCCCCTGGAGGATTGGGCGAATCATCCCCTCGTTAACAAATCGGCCTTTAATTCTGAAATTATCTCACCTTCAAGGCGTGGTCGCCTAGAATTAATTAAACCGCTAAGTAGGCAATCTTTACAAGTTATGTCAGCCCAATGGATTAGGGAGGTTAATCATAGTGCTAAGGCGGGAGATAGTACCCAACTTTATGAACTAATCCAACAGATTCCCAGACACCATGAAGCTTTGGGACTGGGGCTAAAAGCCTTATTAGAACAGTTTAACTTTGCCAAGATTAGAGATTTAACCGAGTAGATTTTGGAGCATTAAGTAAGTGGTCAAAAATAAAGTAATAATAGGAAAATAATTAAAAACCTTTAAACCCTCCTGCCTCCTGCCACCTGCCACCTGCCACCTGCCTCAATCGAAGAGTTTATCACTTTAATTATGACTAGGTACTTAACATGAGTAAAGCCGATATTTTAGTAGTAGATGACAATTGTGACGAACTGCGTCTATTGTCTCGTTATCTACATCAGCAAGGTTTTTATGTCCGACAGGCTATGGATGGAGAAATGGCGATTTTAGCCACAGAAACTCGTCTACCGGACCTGATTGTTATACAAATCTCCCTCTCTTCCCCCGATGGTTATCAAGTCTGTGAATACTTGAAAGCTAATCCCCTCACAAAAGAAGTCCCGTTAATTTTCTTAGCCAACTTTGACGCTCCGGCTTCTTCGGTTACGTCTTTTCAACTGGGTGCGGTGGATTATTTAACTAAACCCTACGATTTAGAGGAAATAGGCACCCGTATTTACTACCAGTTGAATTTAAAGAAACAATGGGTAAAACTGCAACAGGAAAACCAAATCCTCAAAGGTAAATTAGATTTATTTGAGTCTTCCCATCAGTTTGCCCATGATACCACTGAGCAAGTCTATCTCTTAAATTGTGCGATCGCCGCTACCCATAACGGCTTAGTTGTCGCCGATGCGTTACAAAAAAATTATCCGATTATTTATGCCAACCCCGGCTTTGAAAAAATGACGGGCTATACTAACCAAGAAGTTATCGGTAGAAATTGCCGCTTTCTCCAGGGGAATGATACCGAACAAGTTGGAATAGAAGAGATGCGCCAAGCTATCCTGGAAAAAAGAGAGTGCTGTGTCACAGTTCGTAATTATCGTCGAGATGGGAAGCTTTTTTGGAATGAAATTTCCCTTTCTCCTGTTTTCAATTCCCAAGGGGAAATTACCCATTATATTGGCATACAAACCGATGTTTCGCAACGTAAATTAGCCGAAGAAGAACTAGAAAGGTCAAAATCAGCAGTACAACAGATGAATCGAGATTTATATCGTCTAAACCAAGAACTGCGCCGATTAGCCAATCTAGACGGGTTGACGGGGGTGGGAAATCGCCGTTGTTTTGATGAGTATTTGCAGCAAGAATGGGGACGAGCGAAACGCGAAGACATCCCCCTGTCCTTGATTTTAGGAGATATTGACTATTTTAAAAAATATAATGATGCCTACGGCCATGTAGAAGGCGATGACTGCCTAAAATCAGTAGCCCAGGCGATTCTAAATTGTGCCCGTCGTCCTGCGGATTTAGTGGCTCGTTGGGGGGGAGAAGAATTTGCCATTATCTTACCCCATACGCACTCGGTGGGTGCTATGACTGTGGCGAGATCGATCCGAGAAGAAATTGAAGCCCTAAGGATTAGCCATCGAAATTCCTCGGTTAGCGATTATGTGACCATGAGCTTGGGAGTAGCAACCGTAGTTCCTATTTCCGAGCATTCTTCAGAAATTTTGAAGATTACGGCGGATAAAGCCCTTTTTCTAGCTAAAAATGCTGGTAGAAACCAAGTTATTGCCCTCGCTCCCACTCTAGAAGCTTAGACGGGTTTGAGCAAAAGTTCTTTTTGTAATTGTTTTAACTCATCCCGGTGTCCTATGACGGTAAGTAAAGTACCAGAATCCGAAGACTCCACTTTCAAGGATACTTTTTCCACCCGTTGGGCTTGTTTCCAATAAAAAAACCCCGCACCCAGTCCCAATAGACTAAACCAAGGAATCCAAGGCGTTACCGCACTAGAGAGATAGGATAAAGTCAAACCGAGACAAACTAAACCAATGGCGGCGAGCAATGTCAAAAAAATCGCTAGAAACCAACTCGGGCGTACTAATCCCGTGAAACTCACCTGATTCTCCCTAGGGTCAATAGCTTGGACTTTGTAGGATCTTTGGCAAAAATAGTTGCTGATTTGTTCTAAGATGGCATCTTCTGAGGATTCGGCCACAAGGGTTATTTGTTCTATTCTTTCTTTAACGGAGGCGCGGATAAAGAAAAACAAGCCAATCAGCATTAACAGGGTTAGAAAAAAACTAGAATAGATAACCATCGTTTCCATTGGTAATTAGGACTTCATCTCTAGTTTAGCTGTCTAAGAGCTAAAACAGTTTCTGGAACTGGTTCTTTGCCCAATTTACTGGTGATATTCTCGATCGCAGAACCCAGGGAACGATTCCACCAATTGCCCTCTTTTTTATTATTTTTATTTGGGTCAAAATTGGGAAAGTTGGGTGGTTGGTTGATGGTGAGTGTACTCCTGAATATGATAGGATAGCTAGCAAGCTCTGACTCTAAACTTCCCAAAACCCCAGAAAAACTAACAATCAATTAAATATGACCAATTTTGTCCGCGATCGCCAAAGCCAATTGATGGAACTAATCCATCGCTATCGTCATCAAGTTGATTTTATTTCAATTCGTCTAGAAGAAAGCGAAGGAACCAGTATTTTACTGAGAACCGACCAAGTAGAAGCCATTAGCGAAGGTATTTCCATCGGTGGACAGGTCAGAGCTTGTTATAAAGGGGGTTGGGGTTTTGCCGCTTTTAATCAGTTAACATCTTTAGAAGAACGTCTCTCGGAGGCCATTAGTGCAGCCCGACTAATTGGCGAAGATGAAACCATTCTAGCGCCCATTAAGCCCAGAGAAATCACCTGTCAATTGCCCATGACTGGTACCCCTCCTCGTTTCGTGAGTCTAGCCCAGAAAAAAGCCCTCTGTTCGCGCTACAATGACATTCTTTTAACTGCTCACCCCACTGTTATCAGTACCTCGGTACGCTACGGAGATAGTAACCAAAGGGTTATCCTCGCCACCTCTGAGGGTACTTTAATCGAACAAAGTTGGTCAGATTTAGAAATGCGTTTTTCTGCCACCACCAGAGCGGGAGACATCATCCAAGCAGGAAGGGAAACCACAGGCTCTCGCCGAGGCTTTGAGGATTTAGCCCAACTAGATGAACAGGTTTTAGGTGCGGCAACTAGAGCGCATGAGGCCTTGAGTTTACCCATCATTAAAGGCAGTACCTATACCGTGGTAACAGACCCAATTTTAACGGGTTTATTTGTCCATGAAGCCTTTGGTCATTTATCAGAAGCAGATATGTTGTACGAAAATCCCGACTTACTAGAAGTAATGAGTTTGGGGAAGCGCTTTGGACCGGAGGAATTACAAATTTTTGATGGTGCTCTACCCCCAGGCCATCGGGGTAGTTATTTGTATGATGATGAAGGTACTCCTGCCACTACGACTCAGTTAATCAAAGATGGGGTGTTAGTAGGAAGACTACATTCACGGGAAACCGCAGGCAAGTTGGGAGAACAACCCACGGGGAATGCTCGTTGTTTAAACTATCATTATCCGCCCATTGTTCGCATGACCAACACCTGGATTGAGCGGGGAAAAACTCCCGTTAAGCAGTTATTTGCAGGAATAGAAGAGGGTGTTTATGCCTGTAATTGGTTAGGAGGAATGACCAACGGGGAAATGTTTACCTTTACCGCCGGTGCTGCTTGGATGATTCGCCAAGGGGAAATAACTGAACCCGTCAGAGATGTTACCCTATCGGGAAATGTCTTTAAAACCCTAGCCAATATCGAAGCGATTGGGGATGATTTTTATTGGGACGAGTCAGGCGGTTGTGGTAAGGGAGGACAATCGGGGCTACCCGTCGGCTGCGGTGGTCCGAGTTTAAGGATTCGGGATGTGGTAGTAGGGGGAGAAGCGCTCTAACGGTTTTTTAAGAGGCGGTTTTTAATTTGCTTAAATCCTTGCCAACCCTGGGGTTCAACCTTATCTACCATTACGGGCTTTTCTTCCCCTAAATAACGGTAATATTCCCACAAGTCTCGATAGGGACCCCCTGGTTTCATCGCTTGACCTGCCCAATGTAAATATCTTAGGGGAGTTTCGCCATCGTAGAGGATATGATCCTTTTCTTGGAATTGGGGAGAACCCGCCCAACTGCCAGGCTCCTTGTGGGGAAGTTTGACCAGATTAAGGCGTTTGGTGGTGGATTTGAGGATTAACCAATTCAAAATCGGCTGACAGGTGGTTTTACGAGTGAAGTCAAAATATTCCCGATGGGTGGCTGCTTCTTTGAGAAGTTCATAGAGTTCTGCTTCTGAAAAAAGATCCCGACGGGAACCCCAAAAGCCCCCATTAAAAACATCCTCTAGTTCTGCTGCGGTAAAAACACTCTTTTCTATAACAACGGGAGAAAAAATATCTGCTAACTTCCGCCCTTTAAAATGAAAATCACAGCAAATAAATTCATATTCATCTAGGTAGTTTAAGGTTTCAATAATGGGACTAAAAACGACTATATCCGTGTCAATATAAAGAAACTGCTCCAAAGGTCCAAACCACTGGACTAATTTCCTGAGGTTATTGGGACGAGCAAAAAAACCTTCCCCAAAAATTTCTAAGACATTTCCCGTAAGTTTATGCAGAAAATCTAGATCCGGGAAGAGTTCCACCCGATAGCGTTCCTTGAGAACTTCGGCTACTTTTTGGGAGTTTTCATCGTAGGGAATTAGATAAATAGGAACATTTTGGTCATAGAGACGAATGCTATTGAGCAAGGCGACGGAATTGTCATAAACCTTGTCATTAGCCACAATATACATACCACGGGTCATAATTTTTCTCTACTATTAAACAAAGCCAAGTTTAGTTAAAATTCGTTCCCTTAAGCTAGGTGCAGGTTTTTGATAGGGTTGAGATTCCCCTAGAAATTGGGGAGAGTTTTCCTTTTCATGGAGATAACGATAATGTAAAAATATATCCCGATAGGGAAAGTCTAGATTTTCTCCTTGACAAAGTCGATTAAATATGCTGGAGGAAATGCCTATGTAATGGAGATAGGTTAAGCGTTTGCCGTGATCGTAGAGAATCTGATCTTGAGCCTCGAAATGGGGAGAGGTGACACAACAACCCGTGCGTTCTTGGGGTGGCAATCGCCTAGATAAATTATAAATAGAATAATTAGGGCGCATCATCATATAGTTAAGCAAAGTTTGATCCGGAGCCATCGGATAAAGAATCTCGGCTTCTCCAGATTGGAGTTGCTCAAGCAACCAAGTCTTTTTTTCCTCAGGAAATAAGCCTTTTTTGCTCCCATAAAATCCTGAACATAAAATCTCCGTAGCCACACGCTCGGTCGGAAAAACTTGGGAGAGTTTGGGAGAATTTACCTCATAGACGTGGGTAGGATCTTTATACTGAAAATCGTAGGCGATACAATCATGGTGATCTAGTAAGGCAAAAACATCCGCCATTGGGCCGAGAGCCAAAGTATCCGCGTCCATATAAATGAAGCGTTCAAAGGGAGCCGAGTCATCAAAGGCACAGTAACGGCGATGGGTGCCGAAGCGGTGATAACCATCACTTCCAGCCTTTTTCCAGCGTTCCTTGGCGGTCGGATGGGTATCCCACATCGCTCGGGCGAAATTATCCCATCTGTCAATGACTGTCTGATCTGAAAATAGCTGAACCTGAGGACGATTAGCTATGGCTGCGGCAATTGCTTGAGTTTGGTCATCGTAGGGATAGATACAGACAGGCATGTCTTTGCCCAAAATCGTCTCAATGCTATTGAGTAGAGCAATTATCTGATTTACCACCCGATCATTGCCAAGGGTACAAATTCCATCCATAGGGGTTTAAGATTGTTTCTCCACAAAATCGGATAACCATGCCAGTAAGTTTAACTTGAAGAGGATAATTTGTCTTGCCTCGGCGATCGCATCTTTGGCTTGATGCCAAGCTTCAGGGGTGGCAATGACTTCCTGGACATATTCTAGTCCTTTTTCATCCAGACTCGGTAAACGTAAAAAGCTACCCGCAGGTAGGAGCTTGTCGGCAGCACTTCCCCCATAGTAAATAGGCAAACACCAGGCTAAGAGAGCATCCCATAATTTTTCAGTCGCATAGAGTTCATTTTCGGCAAAATTTTCGATAGAGAGATTGTAATAATAAGGGGCCATGCCATGCCATTTATTATTAAGGGTACCTTGGCCTTCGGCCCAATTGGGTAAACCTCTGCCATAGAGATCAAAGTTCACCTGATTGTCTCTTAATAATCGTAAAAAGGCTAACCTTTGACGATGGCTGGCAGTGCGAGCAATACCTGAAGTGATCCAAGAGCAGGATTTTACCTTAGTCGGTGGGGGCATTTCGTTTAAATCTTGGAAGGAATTACCTATATACCAAATAGCGGGCATATAATCGGGAACCGGGGCTAGATCATCGGGTCCCGAGATATAACCACAATATTGCTTTGCCGCTTCGTAATTAGCCTGATTGGTTTTCACGACTTCAGGTAGGGGAGGTTCTCGGAGCAAATAAATAATCCTCTCCTTAGGTACGCCCCGCAATAAACTAGCTACATCGGGAGAAGCTTCGGGCTTACGGAATTTCTTCCACCAGGGAGCGGGGGGTTGGGGACGAGGAAAATCGAACTGATACATTAACAGATAGTCAGGGTGAGGATCTGTGCCTAGTAGGGAAACATTTGACCAAACGCCTAAAGGGTGGGGTGTTTGCCGCCAAAGCCAATCCCTTTGCTCATTTAGTCCTGTATAGCTACTGAGCATCCCGACAATTTTTTGTTTCATAGTCCTCAAAGAAGGGTAGAATGGACAATTGTACAGTTTACGATCGCGTTATTTGGAGGAGTTCTTGGAGTCAAGATTTATTTTAAAGGTGCTTTGGTTAGATGAAAATGTCGCTATAGCAGTAGATCATATTGTGGGTAAGGGAACAAGTCCCCTGACTGCCTATTTTTTCTGGCCTCGTAATGATGCTTGGCAACAACTCAAGGACGAATTAGAAGCCAAACATTGGATTTCGGAAGTTGAGCGCATTGAAGTCCTCAACAAAGCCACGGAAGTAATTAACTTTTGGCAAGATTTGCGTAATCAAACTAAACAAATTCCCATGGCTGAAGCCCAAGCCCACTTTCCTGATATCGTTTTTTGCGGTAGTAACTAGGAGAAAATGCCCCCCTATCCCAGGGGGACTGCTCCAGAATAGCCCTTAAACCGAGGTCAAACCACCCGCAGCCTGTAAGCGTGCGCGGTATTTCTTCCAACTCTGTTGGGCTTTGACGATTTTTAGGCGATCGCCGCTCTTTGTAGCTTCATCTAGGCGAATCTGCGCCTGGTTGTATTCACTCTGGGCGGTTTCTTTATTGATATTTTTGCCCAATTCTGCCCCGTTGACGAGAACTTTAACTTCATTCTCATCTACCTCCGCAAATCCGCCTAAAACGGCGATGTTTTGCCAATCCTTGCCCGAACGCAAGCGCACTACCCCCGTATTGAGAGCCGTCAACAGGGGTGCGTGGCCCGTCAGGATGCCTAGTTGTCCTGTGGCACTGGGTAGGATTACTTCTTCAACTACGCTGTCTAAAACAATTTTATCGGGAGTAATTACCTTTACAGTTATGGTCATTGCTGATCTCTTTTGCCTCGAATATTGTTAAAAATCACCAATTAACAGCCAAGGATGACTGATAACTGGCAACCACTAGGTCAAAATTAGCCCTTCTGCTTGAGTTTTTCGGCCTTGGCTTTTACTTCCTCGATATTACCCACCATATAAAAAGCTTGTTCCGGCAGATCATCTAATTCTCCCGCCAAAATCAAGTTAAAGCCTTTGATGGTATCTTCGAGGGTGACGTATTTACCCGAGGCTCCCGTGAACACTTCTGCGACAAAGAAGGGTTGGGAAAGGAAACGTTCTATCTTACGAGCTCGGTCAACGATACGACGATCCTCTTCTGACAATTCATCGAGTCCGAGAATGGCGATAATGTCTTGGAGCTCCTTATAACGTTGCAGGGTAGATTGTACCGCCCGGGCTGTGTTGTAATGTTCTTTGCCGACGATATTCGGCTGTAACATGGTGCTAGTAGAATCCAGGGGGTCCACCGCCGGATAAATCCCCTTCGAGGCTAGTCCACGGGATAGTACAGTGGTTCCATCTAGGTGGGCAAAGGTAGTAGCAGGAGCGGGATCGGTTAAGTCATCCGCAGGTACATAAACGGCTTGGATGGAGGTAATTGAACCTTCCTTGGTGGAGGTAATCCGTTCCTGTAGGTCCCCAACATCAGTTCCTAGGGTGGGTTGGTATCCCACCGCCGAGGGCATCCGTCCGAGGAGCGCCGATACTTCAGAACCTGCCTGTACGAAGCGGAAAATATTGTCGATAAATAAAAGTACGTCTTGTTTGTTGACATCACGGAAGTATTCTGCCATGGTCAAAGCCGACAAACCGACTCGCATTCTCGCCCCAGGTGGTTCGTTCATCTGTCCATAGACGAGGGCAATTTTAGATTCTTCGGGATGCTCGGCATTGATAACGTTAGATTCAATCATTTCGTTATAGAGGTCATTTCCTTCCCGAGTCCGTTCCCCTACACCCCCAAAGACGGAAACTCCCCCGTGCTGAATGGCGATGTTGTTGATCAATTCCATCATGATTACGGTTTTGCCAACCCCGGCACCGCCAAAAAGTCCTATTTTTCCACCTTGACGGTAGGGGGTAAGCAGATCAATGACCTTAATCCCTGTTTCAAAAACCGTAGGTTTAGTTTCGAGATCGACCAGTTTAGGCGCGGCTCGGTGAATGGGAGAGGTGTCTGTGGCGTTAACAGGACCTTTTTCGTCGACGGGATCTCCTAGTACATTGAAGATGCGTCCTAGGGTACATTTACCGACGGGAACGCTGATGGGCGCGCCTGTATCAATGACATCCATACCCCGAACCAAGCCATCGGTACTACTCATGGCAACGGCACGGACTTGGTTGTCTCCGAGTAGCTGTTGGACTTCACAGGTAATGGCGATATCCTGTCCGGCTGAGTTTCTACCCTGTACCTTTAAAGCGTTATAAATTCTGGGCAGTTTGCCACTGGGGAACTCAGCGTCAACAACGGGCCCGATGACCTGGATAATTCTACCAACTTTGGTTTGTTCTGTTATAGCTACCATTGATGTATGTCTAAATTTGTTCGATTTATTTTAAGGGAAAAATTCTCAAATTCAGTACGATGGATAAAGACCGCACTTCCTTCAAAATTAGCCACTACCCAGACTACCACAGAAGTGCTCCTTTTCGGGCTATTTTTGTCTTTCCAAAATAATCGCCTCGGCCCCGATGACGGGATTGCGAGCCACTAGAGACTGCTCGGTATTGAGCATTTCCATATTCTTAAAGTCTAATCCCCGCGATCGCTGCCAAATTGAATCCGCGAGTTGATCCTGGCGAGTTGGGCTTAATTGATACCAACCATCGTCGATAGTGACGACTAAACGACTAGAATCAAAATCGGCTCGGATACCTGTGACTATTCCTTCGGGGTATTGTTTGGTTAAATCCTGAAGGGCTTCTTGTAAAGCGGCGATTAAACTTTGCTCTGGGGTTAGTTTAGGTGGGGGAGTGATTTCTGGTATTGCTTCTGGTATTGCTTCCGTCTCCAGACTAGCGGGGGGAACTTGGGCAATTTCCTCAACGGGGGCTGAGTTGGGGAAAAAGATTAAAACCGAAGCCAAGAGCAATGCTACCACTGTCCCTGTTAAAATACCCGTGAGAACCCAATCGGAAATCTTTTCACTACTGCTTGCAGGTAAAAGCGATCGCACGGAACTTAAAACCCGATCCCACCAATGTTCTAAACTATTAAAACTAGGGAGAACTTGGTCGATTACCCCGATTTCTTCTTCCTCCTCCTGGAAACTGGCTGGTTTTCGGGGAATGGGCTCGGGGACTGGGGGGGTAGTCACCAAAGACTCCTCTAAAAGGAGAGTTGTTTGGGTTAGATTATCCACAATAGACTCATCGGGCCAAGTCTCAAGGGATTCTTGATTGACCTTGGCGATCATCTGATTTAGTTTATCTATTGTTTGTTCTAGCCGTTCGGTAAATTCTTTCCGAGAAAAATATTTAGGTTGCGGCTTTTCTTGAGACATCACCACTCCTACTATGGGATTACAGATGAAAACTTCTTGGTATCAGCCTATTTTTGCGGCTATTCTCATCCTACTATTAACGGCCTGTAATGCTCCAACTCCGCCGACGGAATTTGCCCCCGATGGCTCGGTGATCACAAAGGCCATTTCCCTACAGCTATCCCAAACCCAAGAGCGTTTAAGTTCTTCTTTGTCCGCAGCAGTTCCCCGACTCAAACTAGATTCCGTCAATGTCACCCTCATTGAACCCGTTTATATTGCCAAGTTGCCCGCCTATCACCTCCAGGGTAATTTTAACCTAACCCTCCAGTTACCCCATCAACGGGTACGACAACCCCATAACTCTTTCGATCTCTATCTCCAAAGACAAGTAGAGGGCAAAAGCTGGCGCTTACTTAGAAAAGTATCCGATCAATGGCAAAGCTATTTAATAGATTGATTTGTTCAAACTGTGTTATAGATCGTCTAGGAAAAAATTTTTTAGCCTTGACAATTTTTTTCTACAAACCCTCATCGTACCGCAGTTATAAGCAACCTTAAAAAAACTACTGGATTATTTTATAATTCCCATGACCTATATAGAATCCCTGACTTTCAAGACCCAAGCAGCCCAACCCTTGCCAACGGCTAGGGGAGTTTATGTCACGGTTCACGGACACTTTTATCAACCACCGAGGGAAAACCCCTATCTAGACACCATAGAACGTCAGCCAAGCGCCTATCCGTTCCACGATTGGAATGAAAGAATACACCATGAATGTTATCGCCCTAACGCTTTTTCCAGGATTTTAAATGACCAGGGTGAAGTCCTCGAAATTGTCAATAATTTTGAGTATTTGAGTTTTAATATCGGCGCGACCTTGATGTCGTGGCTACAAAACTACGATGTAGAAGTCTATCAAAGGATATTGGAAGCAGATCAAAAAAGTTGTCAGAGATTAAATGGTCATGGGAATGCGATCGCCCAGGTATATAACCATATCATTTTGCCCCTGGCCAACCGTAGGGATAAATATACGCAAATCCGTTGGGGAAAAGCTGACTTTTATAGGCGTTTTGGGCGAGAAGCGGAGGGGATGTGGTTAGCCGAAACTGCCATAGACGCAGAAACCCTAGAGGTGCTTATTGATGAAGGTATTCGCTTTGTGATTTTAGCCCCCTCCCAAGCAGAGCGTTGTCGCCCCCTAGCGACTCGAGAAAATCCTGATCCCAAATGGTTGGAAGTGGGGGGAGGACAAATTGATCCCACCCGTCCCTATCGCTGTTTTACTCAAGGGGGTCGTTATATCGATCTATTCTTTTACGATGGGCCTATCTCTAGGGATATGGGCTTTAACGATGTCCTAGCCAGTACCAATCATTTATTAGGTAGACTCGGCCAAGCTATTAAAGGAGATCACCGTCCTTCCCAACTAATTAGCGTGGCTACCGATGGGGAAACCTTCGGACACCACAAAAGGGGGACAGAAAAATGTTTGACCTACGCCTTTGTGCGGGAATTTGCCCAAAAAGGTTGGACTGTTACCAATTATGCCCATTATTTGAGTATCTGTCCCCCGACTTGGGAAGTAATTCTCAAGCCAGTAACTGCTTGGAGTTGTTTCCATGGGGTTGAGCGTTGGCAAAATGACTGTGGTTGCGGGGGTGGGGGGCAATGGCATCAAAAATGGCGCCGCCCCTTACGGGATACTTTAAACTGGTTACGGGATCAGTTAATTGCGGTTTATGAAGATACAGGTAAGCAGTTTTTTAGAGAGCCTTGGTTAGCCCGGGATGAGTATATAGAAGTGATTTTGGATCGTTCCCAGGAAAATGTCCAAAGCTTTTTAGAACGCCACCAATCTCGTACTCTCTCTGAAGTGGAAAAAATAGATGCTCTGCGCCTTTTAGAGATGCAGCGTCACGCTTTATTGATGTTTACCAGTTGTGGTTGGTTTTTTGAAGAAATTTCTCGCCCTGAAGGTACACAAATCCTCCGTTATGCGGCGCGGGCGATCGAATTAGCCGCCGATGTAGCGGGAGTACAACTGGAAAAAGAATTTATTTTTCGCTTGGAGTTAGCACCTAGTAATGTCGATGTTTTCAATAATGGAGCGCAAGTCTATCGACAACTGGTAATTCCCGCTCAGATTAGCTTCCGCCAGATAGCAGCCCATTACGCCATTAGTTCTCTGTTTACTTCCTATCCCCAACAGCATCGCCTCTATTGTTACGAAGCCCTGCAACTAGATTACCAAAAACAACAGATTGGGGCGTTAAGTTTAGCCGTAGGACAAGTGGCTCTGACCAATGAAATTACTTGGGAAAGTCATCGCTTTATCTTTGCGGTACTACACCTAGGGGGTTGGGATTTCCATTGTTGTATTCAACCCTTTAGTGGGCGTAAAAACTATGGAGAAATGAAAGCAGGTTTATTTGATACCCTCAAACAAGCTAGTGCGGCGCGGATGGTGGTGGAGATGTCTGAAGTCTTTGGCAATCAATCCTTTGATCTTCAGCATTTGTTTGCCGAGGAGCGTTATCGGATTATGGAACAAGTTACCGAAAAAACTAAACAACGCTTGGATCAACTTTATACCCAAGTGTATCGGGATAATTACGGCATTCTAGCAGCTTTCCATCGGGATGAGTTGCCCGTTCCCCAAGAATTACAGGTAGCGGCGGAAATTGCCATCGCCCATCGCTGTCTGCAAACGGTTAAAGCCCTGGAGCATTCCCTAGAAGATGGGGAGCAAACCCTAGTTCATTTAGCCGAGTTAACGGCGATCGCCAATGAAGCGGATTACCTGCGGTGTCACCTACAGCTTCTAGAGGCTAAAACCACCCTAGAAAGGCTAATTCTGGCAACTATTTGGCAAATTCTCCGAAATAATGATCCTTCTGACCTTGATAATGAAGTTAAAAAAGCCATCTTGATCATTGAGGTAGGGGAAAAATTGCACTTAGGCCTATCCCTCGCCAAAGCTCAAGAACTTTACTATACCTATCTCCACGAAACCTTAATTCCTCTTTGTATGCAAGGTATTAATTCCCATAAGAACGGGGCTAGTTGTCCTTGGGAGTTGTCCCATCTAGAGAGTTTGTTTGATTTAGGCAAAACCCTAGGTGTAGACATCACAAACTATGAATAAACATCTTCCGACTATTGTTTTGACCTAGCACTGCGAATTGAATAATTGCTTCTCGGCGTGAATTGACGTTGCCCATCATCATCACAACACACTTGAAGAACGAAAGCCAAAACGATGGACGGCACGATGCCCTATCCGAATACCAAATATCTGTGCGTCAGGAAAACGTATCAATAATTGTTTGGCCGCCGTCAGGCTATCGTCAGCCACCTCAAAAGCCCCTGTTTCAATATCTATAGCTATAATCTTTCCATGATTCCCTTCCCCGACTTGAGATCGCACCTGAGACTCATAGATTTCGTGTCCACGTCGGGCAAATTCTTCTTTGTTGTAGCGGGGTTGTCGTACTGTCATTGGCTAGACTCTGTTTCAACGTTTGTCTCTCTATTTTAACCTAGGCCTTCGGCTTTGCTGTCTGGTCGGAAATACTGGTTTTGCTATGCTTAACCCAACCTACAGACGAGCCGACTCCAACAGGGAATCTTCCAATTGTCCTAATCTAAAACAATAGTAGTTCCTGTCCGAAAGGCACGATAACGACCTCTGTTAGGAACTTCAATGATTTCACCGTAGCCTTCTCCTAGACAAAATTTGAAGGGATCATTTGGAGCTTTTTTACATTTACCGCATTCATGCCAGCCATCTCCAGTATTATTATAGAAATCGCCGTAAAACCCACGTCTTTTAAGCGTGGGATATAAGGCGATGAGCAGAGCGAACAAACTACTGATCTATTAACATTAATCTATAAATTAAGCTTGTCTATATGATTTAATTGTATCAGAGATAAGTTAATAATACAAAAATATGGTACAACAATATTTTTTTGTTGTCAAGTAGAATAAAACAAGATAAAATATAGTTGTCGTCTAGGCCATCAAAATGTCTGTAGTTAATCAAGCTGATAAAATAGAATGTAAACCATTCGTGAAATGGGTAGGTGGAAAATCTCAATTAAGATTAGATTTATTATCGCGCTTACCTACTTCATTTGTACGTTATTTTGAACCATTTTTAGGAGGAGGTGCATTATTCTTTGCCCTACAGCCTTCAAAAGCTTATCTATCAGACATTAATCTCGATTTGATTAATACCTATAGAGCTATTCAAAATAATGTATCAGAGCTTATAGAGGACTTAAAGCAACATAGGTATGACAAAGATTATTATTATAAAATAAGAAATATCGATAGGACACTAGATTATTTGGAATGGACCGATATTCAGAAAGCTAGTCGTTTGATTTATCTAAATAAAAGCTGTTTTAATGGTTTATATAGAGTTAACTCTAAAGGATATTTTAATGTTCCCATGGGAAGTTACAACAATCCCAAAATTCTTGACGAAGAAAATTTATTGGCTTGTAGCAAAGTATTAAAAAAATGTAATATTTCTATTCATCCTTTTCTTGAAATTGAAGACATTCTTGATAAAGATGATTTTGTATATTTCGATCCTCCCTATGCTCCATTAAATACAACATCAAATTTCACTAGCTATACTCAAGACGGTTTTGGCAGTGAAATGCAGGTAGAACTTAGAGACTTTTGTAATCGCTTGACAGATAGGGGTGTGAAATTTATGCTGTCTAACTCATCAGCACCATTAATTATAGAGCTATATGAGAAATACCACATTGAATTTGTCTATGCCTCAAGAGCGATTAACTCTAAGGGGGAAAACAGAGGAAAAATTCCTGAGGTTATTGTAAGGAATTATGGAAATTGAGTTAAAAGAGGTTCCACTGATAACTATCTCCTAATTTTGGGAACACTAGACCATATCTCTAAATTCAGTTGTTGGTTATCTATATGGAACAAGCAGAGGCAGTAAAACAACTCTCTAGTCTTATCGGACAAGATTTAAGAGTTTTAGCTCAACAGTACGGCGTAACAGTTTATCAAAACTCCAATGGTAAGTTAAATAAGGGATGGGCTGGACTTACTATTGAACGCTGCTTAGGTTTAAAGCAAAATTCGTCTCAGTTGCCCGATTTTGGTGTTTGGGAACTCAAACTTATCTCTCTCAAATATTTGAGAACAGGAGAACTAAAAATTAAAGAAACAATGGCAATCACGATGATCAACCCGAACAAGGTATCTAAAGAGGAATTTGAAGAAAGCCATCTTTATAAAAAAATGCAAGAGATTGTTGTTGTAGCTAGAATTTTTGAGGGAAAAGCTGAGAATAGTTCTAAAATATATTCTGTTAATACCTTTAATCTCTATGATCAGGTAATCTATAGGCAAGTCAGGGATGACTATAATTTAATACGCAAAACAATCATAGAACAAGGCTTTGACAGCTTGACAGGTAAATTGGGGCTATTGATACAGCCTCGCACAAAAGGACAGGGACATGGTAGTAAATCTAGGGCTTTCTACGCTCGCAAGTGTTTTCTGGAAAAGATTTTGAAATAGGAAAAAATGGCTCGGTATTCATCCTGAGTGCGATTCTGGGTGAATCCTTATCACCCCAAGCCCAGAAAAAGGCACTCTTGAAGGGTACTCTCCCCCTCCTACGCACTTCCCTAGTGTGGTTAAAATAATGGCTAAAACCCTTGATAATAGTGGAATTGGCGTTAGCCAACAATTAGTCAACACCCACTCTACAACTATTCAACATCCTGATTCTGTGAGACAATCTGAAAATGGTGATAAGCTAGATATGCCAGTAATTCAGGCTCTCACGAAATTAGTCAACAACCCACTAGAGAAAAGGGGGAGAGAGAGGGTTCTAAATCCTTTCCGCCTAACGGCGTACTACAAACTCCTGTGTAAGAGGAGCGAGGTGAGGGGGAAACTAAGTCTTCTTCTCCCACTCCTTGCTCAGATCGGGAGGCTAGGGCAAAAGTCCAACCGAGTTGATGATGGGGCAAGAACATGCCCATTGGCTAGAATTGTTGGGGTTTGAGCGATTTCAAAAGCCTGAGAAATTAGATTTAATCTTAATATATCTGCTCTTTAAGTCATTATCTGGACAATGGCTAGATTTGTCATGCTTTGTTACCCAATAATAGCCCATTTTTTAACCACGCCGGTATTTCTCTGTTAAGTGCTTCTCATCCATAGCTTTCATGCTATCATACTTTTACCCCCCTGAACGGTTACGGTTAAATTAATGCACTTTAAAATTATTCAAGAAAAATCTATTCTTAGACGCTTGCCTATCTGTTTAAACGAAAAGCAAAAAGTCATACTAAATGGTATTGTTTTTGGAGTAGATTTATTCGATTTATCTTATTCCTCTTTATTTAAGTCTCTTTGGGAAATATCTTTAAATTCTAATGATAAAAACCTTGAAACTTTTAGCTCGTCTATTGTTTCTGATATTTCTCTGATTATTAATATTATTAGCCGATTAAGAGGCTTTATACAAATTCTTGCAGAAAATTCCCCCCCTACTATTGAAAACTTTATAAGCCATACAGAGTCTATACGTAATTTAAGAAATAGTCTTGAGCATTTGAATAGCAAAGTAGATAAATTATTGAAGGATAAAGAGTCAGTATGGGGTCATTTAACTTGGTTGTCTATTCCTAAAATAAGTGACCCCGACAATTTAATTATTAATTCACATATTTTTATTCTAGGACTAATTTCTAGTGAAGGTTCTACGATAAAGCTTCAAAATCCTTGCGGAAAAATTATAAAAAATTCAATCTGTTCAGTTACTTATAGTTTTCTTCAAAATGAAATCGTTATTGATGATTTATTTGAAAGTTTGAGTCAAACAATACTTTTTTTAGAAGAACAAGTTCTTTTAAGCATTGATTCAACTATAAAACAAGTCAAAGGACAATACTCTAAGGAAGATTTAGAGAAAGCTCTAGAACCATCTGCTGGGGGTTTCTATGCGTGTGTCGCAATTTCAGCGTTTCCATGAATGGGGATAGTAGTTGAGCGACCATCGGGATGTTTCCAACGAGCATGACTTCCTTTTTGACGAGCTTTCTGAAAGCCTAATTTTTTAGCGACTTTTTCTAAAGTTTTGGCTTTAGCTGGCATGGGTAACAGTTACCTCGACATCATCAGGTAAATTTTGTCCTGCTTCCAGATATTCTTGGTGAATCATCTCAAAAACATGGTTTAATTCCGAGCGAGCTTCTTCAGGAGTTTCTCCCCAGGCATGACAGCCTTTAATCGCAGGAATGTAGGCCACATAAGTTCTGTTATCATCGGGGCGTAAAATGATTGTATAGTCGGTTAAGGATTTGATTGCTGTTTCCTCAATTATCTTCAAATTGCCTACAAAAGCGGCACTCGCACATCGTTAAAGGGCGCAAGGGTTGCACTCCCACCATCAATGCCTTAATTTCATTTTAATCAGAAAACCTCACAGATATTGTCATAACTTATCTTCGCTCCCGCTGGCATTTCGCTTTTGGCGAGTACGCATCATGTTTGCCATACCGCACTGTAAATGGGTTTTCAGATGCGGATCTGGTGTCGGCTGGATTCTGATCCCACTGCCCAATTGATCGTGTTATAATGGATATTGTAAAATTTTGTAACGTTTATTAAAAGTTGACAGACCAAACCTCCTGAACTTTCCCCTCTTTGACTGGGGATTATTCAGCGCGCTTTTCCTTTTGTTATTTACTTGGCAGAATGTTTACGAGATATAAATTTTTCTTTTAGTCAACCCCGAGCAATTATTACCAAAAATTCTCATTTTAGAATCAATCCCTATGGTTAATAAATTAGTTCCCAGACTTAGGCCTATCCCTCGCCAAAGCTCAAGAACTTTACTATACCTATCTCCACGAAACCTTAATTCCTCTTTGTATTCAAGGTATTAATTCCCATAACAACCAAGCTAATTGTCCTTCGGAGTTGTCCCATCTAGAGAGTTTGTTTGATTTAGGTAATACTGAATCCTGTTTTAATACCATAGTTATTCTCCTCCTGCCTCCTGCCTAGCCTCCACGATAATATATTTACCTAAGCGGATTTGGTATAAGACCCTAGGTGTAGACCTGAATACTGACCACCTTTCTGGTTGACTGGTACTATCAAGCTCGTCCGTCCGTTATCGTGGATATTAGTAGCGGCGAGCATGTTGAGGATTATGAAGCTCAAATGCGGATTGCTCTGGCGAAGCAATAGGGGGTCTAAAGGTTATTACTTTAACCGAAAATGTCGAAAGAAGTTCCTATCCAAAAATAATATAGCCTTTCCCGATCTGGTGAGGCACAAATAATGTTATTGCAAAATTATTTATTTCTCATTTCAATTCCAGCAATATTTCCCGCATCTGTTCAATTAAAATTGGAACTTTGTTCTCTACAACATCCCAAATAATTTCGTCTTCTAGGCTGAAATAAGCATGGGCTAAAATAGCCCTTAGTCCTGCCATTTTTCTCCACTGGATCTGTTCGTATTTGTCCCTAAACTCTATGGGAACATTTTTTACGACTTCTCCGATGATCTGTAAGTTCCTGACCACCGCATCATAGGTTCTTTCATCCCTGATGAAATCTTCAAAGGTCATTCCCTCTGTGTAGCGTAATATTTTGGCGCTACTAGATAAAATATCTTCTAAGTACAATCGGAGGCTACGCGACACTGATAGCTTCCTTCAAGACGGAACTGCGAATCTGTGGCTTGAGCATCTTTTGGCTGACCAAATCAACTTTTACCTCTAGGTAATCTTCTAAGTAAAATTTTAAGTCCATATATCTATCAAAGCTCATCTTCCCTTCAAATTCTACTAACAAGTCCAGATCGCTTTTCGCTCCAGATTCACCTCTAGCCACCGATCCGAAAATGGCTAAGGACTTAACCCCGAAGCTTTCGATCTTCTCCCTATCCTTTCTTAGTTTGGCTAGAATTTCTTCTTTGTCCATAAATTACCTGTTATTTTCGCTTTTGTAGATTGAATATTATAGAATCAGCCGAGAAGACGAACATTATAAGCCATCCTAACATGGGAAAGCAATCTGAAAGTGAATTAGTTCCCAGACCAGATGGAACAAGTTACCGAAAAAACTAAACAACGCTTGGATCAACTTTATACCCAAGTGTATCGGGATAATTACGGCATTCTAGCAGCTTTCCATCGGGATGAGTTGCCCGTTCCCCAAGAATTACAGGTAGCGGCGGAAATTGCCATCGCCCATCGCTGTCTGCAAACGGTTAAAGCCCTGGAGCATTCCCTAGAAGATGGGGAGCAAACCCTAGTTCATTTAGCCGAGTTAACGGCGATCGCCAATGAAGCGGATTACCTGCGGTGTCACCTACAGCTTCTAGAGGCTAAAACCACCTTAGAAAGGCTAATTCTGGCAACTATTTGGCAAATTCTCCGAAATAGTGATCCTTCTGACCTTGATAGTGAAGTTTAAAAAGCCATCTTGATCATTGAGGTAGGGGAAAAACCGCACATCGAATTGCCTCCCTACTTGAGATTCGTGGCAGCTTAGGCATAACTAACCTGGATAGTGGTCACAAATCTAGGAGATGTTTCTTCTGGCAAGGAAAATTCCTCTAGGTAAAGCCGTGTGGCTTCTTTCAATCCCGCGATCGCCTGCTCGATTGTTTCTCCTTGATCTACTGTACCAACTTCTGGACATTCAGCAATGTACATATCATCTTCCTTATACAAAATAACTGTAAAGATGCGGTTTTTCATCTTGTCTTATCCTCTAAAGCCTGCTCTGACAATCATAATCTAGTATGGGAAAGCGATCCGAGAGTGTGACTAACTTTGTGTTAGTCGGACAAATATTTTTCAGATGGGGATTCAGTGCGGGGTGGATTCCGATCCCACTGCCCAATTGATCGTGTTATAATGGGAATTGTAAAATTTTGTAACGTTTATTAAAAGTTGACAGACCGGACCCCCGAATTTTCCCCTCTTTGACTGGGGACTTTTCGGCGCGATTTTCCTCTTGTTATTTACTTGGCAGAATGTTTACGAGATATGAATTTTTCTTTTAGTCAACCCCGAGCAATTATTACCAAAAATTCTCATTTTAGAATCAATCCCTATGGTTAATAAATTCGCCCATCGCTGTCTGCAAACGGTTAAAGCCCTGGAGCATTCCCTAGAAGATGGGGAGCAAACCCTAGTTCATTTAGCCGAGTTAACAGCGATCGCCAATGAAATAGTTTAATGCTTGGAAGTTTATACGACAATATATACATTCAAATTTTTTCTCACATCGACACCAAACGTTAATCCTATCTCCATTTCTTTAGTTGTTTGTATTTCATCACATGGAGTATTCTTAATATGAATACTTTTAATTTTAACCGTTTGGCAATAAGCTTTATCATCTGTCAAAAAAACTTCTGTTTCAATCGATAATTTAATCTGATCAATTTCGGACTTTAGAACTGCAGCCTTAGGCTTGGGAAACCACTCTGTAATTTGACCAATTTTAGTTGCTTGTTTGATTATTTTTTTTCTTTGTATTACTTGACAAGTTACTAATTCAGTAAGTGATTCAGACAAGGCTTCCATAAAATCGCACAATTCTAGCAATGCTTCAAGCCCAAGAACATTATCTATTGTTCCTCTATGGGCTGCATCATTACGAAAGTCAATAAGCTTGTTTAGTTCCGCTTCTGCTCTGGTTGGATTCTCTTTGAAAAACCTTTTTATATGCCGAGAAGTTTTAAGCCACTCTCGTGTATCATCTACTCCAGATTCTTTCAATAGTTTTTCTAGAATATTTTCCCGTAGATTTTGTTCATGGATTAAAAAAGCATCCGGTAATAACTCATATACGCCTTGTTCAGTAACTCCATTAAATAATCCAGAAATTACCGCATCCAGAGAGAGATTTTTATATCTATGTTTTTTTAAATCAATAAGTATTTTGCCAACTCCCCACTGGTGCCTAATTCTAATTTCATTTGGCAATTCAGCATATTTTGGATAAAGCTTAGGAATAATTTCTAGCCAGCCTCTAATTAAATCTTCGACAAATTGCTCGTAAATAGCATATAATCTCATCACTGAAGCACAATGGTCAAAAACTTGCCATTCTGAATCGTGAGGCGCACTTTCTCTGAGGTTCTTTATTAATATATCATCATCTTCAGTTTGGGAATAAATAATTTCTCTTAACTGTTGATTTGTCTTTAAAATACAACGAATGGTGTCAATATTCTTTTGTGCTGTCTCCAGAATCGCCTGAAACATCGCAGTTTACTCCGCGATAACTTGAGATAGCATTTTATCGAATAACTCGATTCTATTTTGAATATCACTCTTAGTTCTGCCACGGCCGGTAAAAATCATACGGTTATCTGCTATTAACAGTTCTTTTGTGTCTTCTAGGACTTGAGCTTTTTTATAAATTAACAAATCTCGCTCATCTAAATGTCTGCTCAAGCCAACCATAACTGCGTCATAATAGTCTTTGTAGGCCTTCTCTTTCCAACTTTGCTTTGTAGAATCGTAAGGTTTGAATAGTTTCTCTTCATAAATTTCATAAGCTAAATCTATAGTATTAATAAAAATATTTCTTAAAAACTCGATATCTTTATCGGGAAAGTTAAGGCTTTTAATCATATAAGAATCGAGAAATTCTTTGATACCTCCAGAAAAATTATCTACATGACGTAAGGCAAAAAAACGAAGAATTAATTCCGCATCTTCCATTTTCTTATACAAATTATTTTTTAAAAGATTCTCGGGATTATCTATAGGAATTTTCCAAGCTTTTGCAAATATACTGTACTTAGATAAGTCAAGCAATAATTCATTAAATTTTCCATAATATAAACAGTTTCTAACTTCCTGATTGCTTAGATCTATACCTCCCGTATTTAAACGCTCAAAAGCAAGCTGTGTTAAATAAAGAGCATCTTCTGGTTTTGGAGTAGATTCTGTAATTAAAACTATAGATGAAATTGAACGTCTATCAATACCAGCTCTAATTTTTGCTGGAAGCTGTTTATAAGTTTTTCCATTTAGTTCTGGCCATAAGTCTAGATCACTCAGTTCTAATTTGTTCTCATAAAAATCCCGAATAGCAGTAATTCTTTGTTGCCCATCTATCACTTCATAGAAGTTGTAATTTTTTTCATAAAGAAGAATTGGAGGCACAGGCAGATTAATGAGAAATGATTCGATAAGTCGAGATTGCTTTTTCTTATCCCAACGAGGTCTTCTTTGGTAGAAAGGCTGAGTATCCATATACCGAGGTTTCTTTAAAGCCTCGGCAAAACTCGGAAGTTTTTCCCGATTCATTTCAATAAGTATCCTCTGCTCTCCTCTCTCATACTTATCGTTAATTTGTTCATCGGTCATTGGATTTGCTGGATCTTTTGACCTAGATTTTTCCCACATCTTTTCTTCAGAGGGTGCAAGTACCATTATACCTAGCCTCAAATTAAATACCTACTCATCAATATAATGGGGAATTAGGAAAATTGTCAGAAAATCTTCCCTTGGGGTAGCCAAAAAAAGAGGGTCAAACCCTCTATGCTTAACCTTATACCAAATCTGATTTACATGGACTGTGATCATCAAAATGGTGCCAAGCCTTGTAACATAAAGGGTTTACTCGGTGACAAATTATTGTACTAGGCGTACAAATATGATCAACTCCTATATGAGACAACAGTTTTCAGATGCGGATTCGGTGTGGGGTGGATTCTGATCCCACTGCCCAATTGATCGTGTTATAATGGGAATTGTAAAATTTTGTAACGTTTATTAAAAGTTGACAGACCAAACCTCCTGAATTTTCCCCTCTTTGACTGGGGACCGTTCAGCGCGCTTTTCCTCTTGTTATTTACTTGGCAGAATGTTTACGAGATGTCAGATCCTACCATAAATTTTTCTTTTAGTCAACCCCGGGCAATTATTACGGGGGCAAGTAGTGGGATTGGTAGAGCTACAGCCTTGGCCTTTGCCAAAGCGGGTATTCACCTAGCCCTAGTCAGTCGTTCCCCGGATAAGCTATCCGAGGTCAGGGATTTAGTTCAAGCCGCAGGAGTGGAAGCTAAAATCTATCCCTTAGATTTGGGGAACATTGCGGAGGTAAGGGCAAAAGTGGCCTTGATCACCGAGGAATTTGGAGAAATTGACATACTCGTTAATAATGCAGGTATGGGTTACACCAATTCCTTGCAGGATACCCCTTTAGAGGAGTGGCTTGCGGTCATGAATCTAAATTTGACAAGTATTTTGCAATGTATCCAGGGGGTTTTGCCTCAGATGAGAGCACGCCATCGGGGTACAATTGTTAATGTAGCTTCGATCGCTGCCACTAATCCCTTTGCGGGTTGGGGTTCTTACTGCGTGAGCAAAGCTGGCCTATTGATGCTGTCCCAAGTCCTAGCAACTGAAGAAAGAGCTAATGGGATTAGGGTAGTAACTATCTCCCCTGGGTCTGTCAATACCCCCCTCTGGGATAGTGATACAGTCAAAGCCGATTTTGATCGTGTCGGTATGCTGACTCCGGAAATAATTGCCCAAACAATTTTACAAGCTGTGCTCTTACCCCAAGAGGCGGTCATTGAAAATTTGACGATTGTATCGAGTGCAGGAATCCTCTAGGTTTTTGCCCTTAGAAATTACCAAAAATTCTCATTTTAGAATCAATCCCTATGGTTAATAAATTAGTTCCCAGACCAGATCGCAACACCCACAATGGCCAAAAGGCCGAAATCCATCGCGCTTCCCCGGAGGAAAGCAAAATCAAAATGATGGAAGGGGTGCGGGCTATGTTAGAGGCAGTCGGGGAAGATCCAGAACGAGAAGGGTTATTAAAAACGCCCAAACGAGTTGCGGAAGCGATGCAGTTTCTCACCCAAGGCTATAATCAGTCCTTAGAAACCCTTGTCAATGGGGCTATTTTTGATGAAGGACATAATGAAATGGTACTGGTGCGGGACATTGACTTTTTTAGTCTTTGTGAACATCACATGTTACCGTTTATGGGCAGAGCTCATCTGGCTTATATTCCCAATCAGAAGGTGGTGGGTTTAAGTAAGTTAGCCCGTATTGTGGAAATGTATTCACGAAGACTACAGGTACAGGAGCGTCTGACTCGCCAAATTGCCGAAGCCATTCAAGAAATCTTAGATCCCCGGGGGGTAGCAGTGGTTATGGAAGCAACCCACATGTGTATGGTCATGCGTGGGGTACAAAAACCAGGCTCCTGGACTGTCACCAGCGCGATGTTAGGGGTATTCCAAGAGGATCACAAGACTCGGGAAGAATACTTAAATCTTATCCATCACCGACCCAATTTTTTCTAAATATTAGGGTTAAATTTCCTAGAAAGTATCTCCTCTGTTGGGGGTATTTTTTTTAGGAAGAAGGTATAGAATAAGCTCTATGGTATAGTCGCCTATTGATAGATGTTAGACGGATAATATTAAGGATTATTACAAAAGTTGTTAAGCACTGTTGCAAATTAGGGCAAATCCGAGGGATCTCGATCCCTGAAGCTAAATGTCTGTGATAGGATGCGATCCGTAACGCAGAAAAAGTTTTAGGAGAAAGACCTTGGTGTTAAGGGTTGCTGTTGTTGGGTCAGGACCCGCTGGATCGTCGGCGGCTGAAACGTTAGCTAAAGCAGGGATTGAAACCTACCTATTTGAACGCAAGCTAGATAATGCCAAGCCTTGCGGTGGGGCTATCCCTCTTTGTATGGTAAGTGAATTTGACTTACCGCCAGAAATTATTGATCGTCGCGTTAGAAAAATGAAAATGATCTCACCCTCGAATGTGGAGGTGGATATCAATCTAGACAATGAAGATGAATACATCGGTATGTGTCGTCGGGAAGTGCTAGATGGCTTCATGCGCGATCGCGCCGCTAAATTAGGAGCTATTTTAATTAACGGCACTGTCTATCAATTGGATATTCCCACCAATGATACCGCTCCCTATACCCTCCATTACGCGGATCATAGCAATGGTCAGGTAAAAGGGGAAATGAAAACCCTGAAGGTGGATGTTGTCATTGGTGCCGACGGTGCCAACTCTCGTATTGCCAAAGCCATTGATGCCGGGGACTATAACTATGCGATAGCTTTCCAAGAACGCATTCGCTTACCTCAACCGATGATGGACTACTACGAAGACTTAGCAGAAATGTATGTCGGAACCGATGTTTCCCCAGATTTCTATGCTTGGGTATTCCCCAAACATGATCATGTAGCGGTGGGAACAGGAACAATGAAGGTCAACAAAGCTATCATCAAAGACCTACAAATGGGAATCCGTACCCGCGCCGCCCATAAACTCCAGGGTGGAGAAATTATCAAAGTTGAAGCCCATCCTATCCCGGAACATCCCCGTCCGCGTCGGGTAGTTGGACGAGTTGCCCTAGTGGGGGATGCGGCAGGAACCGTTACTAAATCTTCAGGAGAGGGGATTTACTTCGCGGCTAAATCGGCGCGTATGTGTGCCGAAACCCTTATAGAAGTGAGCAATAGCGGTCAACGTATCCCCACGGAAGCGGAGATCCAACTCTACATCAAGCGCTGGGACAAAAAATATGGCATTACCTATCTGGTTTTGGACTTGCTACAACGAGTCTTTTATCGCTCCGATGCTACCCGCGAGGCTTTTGTAGAAATGTGTTCTGATAAGGACGTACAAAGACTTACCTTTGACAGCTACCTCTATAAAACCGTTGTTCCTGCGAATCCCCTGACCCAGATGAAGATTACTGCCAAAACCATTGGTAGTTTACTCCGTGGTCATGCCTTAGCACCATAGGGTTTTTAACTTGCCTGGTGTAGAGAAGACAAGGGGGAAAAGGAAGGAAAGTGGACAAGGGGGGAATACCGAACCTTCCTTGGTGCGGTTGGGGAAATCCTAAGTGGCTATTGTTCTGATTGTTTCGTTCCCGAATCTGACCTGTCTCCCCGTCTCCCTGTCTCCTCGTCTCCCTTGTCCGACCCTGACTAAAATATTAAAAACCTACCCTTATAAGGTTCCCCTGTTCCCTTGCTCAAAACCAAAGTTCTGAAACCAAATCATAGAATCCTGCTTGTCGAGGTGGAAAGTCCCCGGATTCGATTCTTTGGATAATCTGGGGTAAGGCTTGGATAAAGCCCGGGCTGCGATCTTTCGGGTGCAATGTCCAAGCCCTAGGGTTAGTCAAGTTGATACGAAGATAATCAGTCTGTTCTAGTTTACGAGAAACCATAATTTCCCAAGAGTCTAGTTTTCCTTTGCCCGTCAATAGATTAAAGGCTGTTCTCGTGCCTTCAGGGAGTTTGTTCAACAGGGGTTGACGATACTCCCGCCAAACTATCGGTAAGGGTAACAACTTATCAAAACGCTTACGGTTAAGTAGGTAAAGGCGACTTCCAAAAAACTTAAACTCATATAATCCTTCAGCGTTGAGGGAACCGGAGGTAGTTTGTAAGAGCTTTCCGTCGGCGGTGGGAGGTCCTCCCATGGGACGGGCAAACATCATGTTCGGGTTATCTTCCATCCTTTGAATGGCTTCTTGAATCCAGCTATAGTCGGGATCTTGGTACATCATCATGTCACTGTCGAAGTGAACCATATAATCACTAAGACACTCTTCGATTTTCAAAATCGAACCCAGAATCGGATAACCCTTGTAGTTATGGGTACAGCTTAAAGCACTGCCGAAATGCTTCAGGTAAAGACGGGCTTGATAGGTGGGATCATAATTAAAATCCACCACGCGATCAACTACCCCTGCTTCTAGTAACCTTTGAGCGCAAGTCCTTAACTCCTCCATTGTCCCCAGTCCAGGACGATTGATTTTTTCTCCCGTTAGGGCGGCCGTATCAATCGCTAGGACTTTTTCTTGGAAGGGAAAGTTGCTCATCCTGACTAGATGAGGAATCGTTTGCATCATAAAAGATACGTCGGTTCGCGCTACAAACAACCAGAGCGAACAACTTGGAGACACCATTAAATCTTACCCCTTATTGCTTTGGTACTAAATGGCACCCATTATATAGTAATCCTAGGAGTGACATCCTCCCTCAGTTTACTGAGGGCTTCCCAATATCGCTACTGGGCATTTCTCTCCTAAAACGCCACTTAT
>JBBAUO010000051.1:0-31317 GCA_040398185.1 Microcystaceae cyanobacterium
ACTAGAGGATGTAGAAACCTCTAGCTCAGGCGGAGCCAGCTAGAGGTAGTTCATTAATCAGCGCGGCGATGACGGCGGCCATAGCTGGAAAACCGATCGCAACCAAAAGCGGTACCACAATAACTGGTGTACTGCCAAAACCAGAAGCCGCTTCAATAAAACCGCCCAATAACCAGGCAATTAAAATAACTTGAATCCTGCGATCGCGGGAAACATTCAAGAGTCCTTGGCGAATTTTGCTAATGGCTCCCGATTCTTGCAAGATATTAAGTAAAAGAATCGCCCCAAATACGATATAGAGAACTTCGACGGTGACGATGATTCCCTCAATAGTTGAGGCCGCGATCTGGATAAAAGAGACTTTCCACACTAACAATGCAATCACCACGGTCACTAGATAAGCAACGGGCATTGCCTGAGTGGCCGGACGATTGGCCACCACCAGCAGTAAGAAAGCGGTCAGAATGGGCGTTAGAGCCAGCAGCGAGAGAAGGGTTAGGGGCATAATACTAAAAATCCGCTTAGGTAAATATGTTATCGTGAAGGCTAGGCAGGGGGCAGGAGGGTTTAAAGGTTTTTAATTATTTTCTTATTATTACTTTATTTTTCACCGCCTATTTATCATAGTTTGTAATAATCAACTCCCGACCCTTGGCAGCAGTTTTCTTTTTGTAATTGTTCATGCCGTATTGAAGTTCCCATTGATAGGTATTAAAGGATTTAAAACTATTTGTAATTACTGGAGAATCATCATAGGTTATTAGGAATTTATGATGGCATTCTTGCATAGATAAGGCAAATCCTTCATGGTCAAAAAATGTATGTAAATTGCCTCGTTTACCATATAATTTAGACGCTGTAGCTGAAAAATAAGGAGGATCAAGAAAGATAAATACTTCTTTACCTTCGACTTTATTTACCTCATTGTAATCTAAATTTGTGACATTAATATCATCTAATATGGTTTCTAATTTTTCTAGTCTTTCGATAGATGAGTTAGTAAATCTTTTCCGAAAAGATTCTAGGGAAAAACCTCCAGATTCTATAGTTCCAGAAAAGGTAATTCGATTAAGAATAAAAAATCTTACTGCTCTTTCTAGATCAGTTAAATCTTCAGTATTAACCTTACTAAGTTGTTCAAATAAGAGCCTTCCATCCTGGGAATTAGCCTTAATTAAATAAAGCTCTTTGACTAGATTATTTAAGTCAGACTGGGCGATTTTCCAAAATAAAAATAATTCAGGATTTAGATCATTAATCCAAATTTTAACCTGGGGAAATTTTTGTTTAATATAAATAAATAAAGAACCCCCTCCAACAAAGGGTTCTCTATACTCGGAAAAAGTTTCTGGGAAATATTTTTCTATATCCCTAATTGCCCTAGATTTACCTCCAGGATAACGTAAAGGGCTTTTAATCATTGTACTCTTATCACTGCAATCGCTTAATCAGATGATCTCCTACCCTTAGAGCATTGGCAATAATCGTCAGAGCCGGACTAACCGCCGAACTAGAAGGAAAGAAACTGCTATCGACCACATACAGATTATCTATCCCATGGGTACGACAATGTAAATCTAGCACCGAAGTTTTTGGGTCGTTGCCAAAGCGACAAGTACCGCATTGATGGGCGACTACCTGCTGGGGGGCCATACCGTGGGGATGGAGTCCGCGCAATGGTTGAGAACCCTTGGAGTCCCCACCCTTGAGCATTTCTTGGGTCTGATACAACAGGCGATCGTGGGCTTCGATATTATTAGCTGTGTAGTCCACCGATAACTTAGTCCCCTCAACGCGAACGCGATTTTTAGGATTAGGTAAATCTTCAGTTTGTAACCACCAAGCCAAGGAATGGGTAGCTAATTGACGTAAACCAAAGCCGGGCATTAATTTAGTAGCCACGGATATTAAAGGTGGGGATTCCGAAAAAATCACATCCTGTAAAATTCCCCCGGCATTTTCAATATGACCCATAGGGTAGGGAAAATTCTCATTTCCCCAATAGAAATCATTCAGATACAGAGTTCTTTGGAACAATCCTGAGTTAGCAGCACCGCGAATCTGTACTACCACCGTCATTAGGTGTTTCATCAAGTTTCGTCCCACCAAGTCCGAACCATTAGCTAGTCCTTTGGGGTGTTTTTCGTTAGCAGAGCGTAGTAGTAACGCCGCAGAATTAATCGCTCCACAGGCTAAGACAATTAAATCTCCCATAAATAAATAGGATTGCCCGTCAATCTCCGCTTCTACCCCTTTAACTTCCGAACCCGTGGAATTTGTATGTAAAGCCACCACTGTAGCCCCCGTTCTCAGGGAAACATCTCCCAATTTCAGGGCGGGACTAATTCCTGTATCCTCCGAGTCTGTGCGTCCTTGATCGCCAATACCGATAGGTAAATAGGCAGGATGTAGCCCTTGTTTAGCAAAGCGATCGCTAATTTCTTGAATCGGCGCTTCGTGGGCTAGGGGGGGAAAGGGAAAAGCCTCCCGATCTGGGGAATCCGTAGGATCATCTCCCGTCTTACCGTGGGCGCGGTAGAGGGCCTCTGCTTCGCTATAGTAGGGAGCAAAATCTGGGTATTTAAGGGGCCATTCTGGGGAAATGCCATCTTTATGCTGTACCGCCTCAAAATCCCGCTCCCGCATCCGTAATAGAGCACCGCTATAGATTTTGGTATTCCCCCCCACGGAATAACTCGTTTGGGGGTAGAAAGACTCGCCAGCGCTGTCAAACCAGCGTTCCTTGGCGTGATAACCTTCCTTGCTGAAAACTTCTAAATCCACTAATTCTGAGCTTTCCTTGGCTAAAAACTTGCCCCTTTCCAATACCAGAATCTTCTTCCCCGTCGGGGCTAACTTACGAGCTAGGGTTCCTCCCCCGGCACCGGTGCCGATAATAATCACATCGTAATGGTGATCGTCAATAATCATTTTAATTTCCTCCTACTGCCACACATAAATGAGAATAAACAAAACAATCCAAATCACGTCCACAAAGTGCCAAAACAAAGAGGTAGCCTCTACCCCAAACTGCCCTTTTTCGTAATTACCAGGAAAGAAAGAACGGATGAGCATAATTCCCTGGAGGAGAACACCAGTAAGAACGTGCAAACCATGAAACCCTGTTAGGAGGTAAAAAGTACCCCCGAAAACCCCAGAGGTAAAGCCAAAATCTAAGCCACCCCACTCCACCGCTTGGCCGTAGAGGAAATAACTACCCATGAGCATTGTCAGTAGCCAAAAAGCTCGAAATCCCCATAAATTCTGCCGATGGAGAAACTTCTCGGCAAAGAAGATCACAAAACTACTAGAAACTAGGACAATAGTATTGATGAATGGCTCTCTAATTTCTAGCCCTTCCACCCCCGCAGGTAGCCAGTTAGGGGAGTTGAGCTTATAAACGGTATAACCCACGAAAAAGCTCAAAAAAATCACACTTTCCGAGAGTAGGAAAACGATAAAGCCAAATAAACTATTTCCCGCCTCATCATGGGTATGTTCTGCTGCATGGGGGGAACTCTCTATGTTAGTTACGCTCATCACTCAACTCCTGTCTATGAAAGTTTGCAGTTAGGGGTTCTTCTCTTCCGTAGGTATAGGGTTCGGAAATTACCACGGGTATCTCTTCAAAATTCTCCATAGGGGGCGGGGAAGACACTAACCATTCTAGTCCGATCGCTCGCCAGGGATTATCCCCTGAGGGTTTTCCTTGTATCCAAGAACCAACCATGTTCAGAATAAAAGGTAGGGTAGACATACCCAAAACAAAGGCACCGATACTAGCGATAACGTTCCAAAAAGCAAACTCAGGATCGTAGGAAGCTACCCGACGGGGCATTCCCTGTAATCCTAGGGGGTGCATGGGAAAAAAGTTGAGATTTGTGCCAATAAAGGTAAGCGCAAAGTGTAATTTACCTAATCCTTCCGAGTACATCCTGCCCGTCATCTTCGGAAACCAATGGTAAAAAGCGGCGTAGATACCCATCACCACTGCCCCATAGACGACATAGTGAAAATGTCCAACTACAAAATAAGTATTGTTGACGTGGATATCAAAGGGAACTGCTGCCAACATAATGCCCGTGATACCAGAGAAGACAAACATAATCAGCCCACCCATGGCAAAGAGCATGGGGGTATCTAGTCGCAGTTTTCCGCCCCAAATCGTGGCTACCCAAGCAAAAACCTTAACTCCAGTTGGCACAGAAATTAACATAGTTGAAAACATAAAGATCATTCGCATCCAGCCTGGGGTACCACTGGCGAACATATGATGTACCCAGACGATGCCGCTTAATCCTGTAATTACCAAGGAAGAAACCGCGACAAATTTATAGCCAAAAAGAGGTTTACGGGCATAAACTGGGAATAATTCCGAAAAAATGCCAAAAACAGGTAAGATAATTACATAAACCGCAGGATGGGAATAAAACCAGAAGAAGTGCTGAAAAAGAACTGGATCTCCCCCCTTGGCGGGATCGAAAAAGCTAGTCCCGACGGTAATATCCAACAACAGCATTACGGCTCCCGCGGTTAGTGCCGGTAGACCAAAAAGTTGAATTATTTGGGCACTGAGTACGGTCCAGACAAAGATCGGCATCCGAAACCAAGTCATCCCAGGAGCACGCATTTTAAAAATTGTTGTTACGAAATTCACAGCCCCCATAATCGAGGACACTCCAGAAATGGCTACCGCTAGCAGCCAGAGAACTTGACCGTTAATCAGGTTTCCCGTCGGATTTTGTAAACTAACTGGGGGATAAGCCCACCAACCAGACTGGGAAGGTCCCCCTGGTACTAAAAAACTAGCCATGAGAATGATGCCGAATACAGGTACCATCCAAAAGGCGACGGCGTTGAGTCGGGGAAAAGCCATATCCCGCGCCCCAATCATGAGGGGAACAAGATAGTTAGACAAGCCCACTAAAACGGGAAAAGTCCAGAGAAAGAGCATTACCGTCCCGTGCATGGTAAACATGGCATTGTACACGGTGCGATCGATTAAATCTGCTTCTGGGGTAATCAGTTCCCCGCGAATAATCATGGCAAAAAGGCCGCCGACTAGGAAGAAGAAAAAGGCAGTAACTATATATTGAATGCCAATCACCTTGTGATCGGTACTGAAGCTAAAAAACCGTCGCCAACTTTCGGGCGCCTCCGGTAGGGGTAGCCCCGGTAGGGAAAGATTAGTCATGATTTATTTTCCTGGGGGGGTGAGTAGTTAACGATCGCCGGGGTAGCGGGGACAATGGTTTTCCAGGCTGTATGGATAGCTGTCGGGGAGGTTTGGTTATATTCCTCAAAAGCTCGGTTATAGGCGGGTTTTGGTGTCTGTTTGGCCGCTGCTTTTAACCATTGCTCATAGCTTTCAGGGGACTCTACCACTACATCTGTCTGCATGGCGGCGAAATAGGTACCGCTATATTGGGAATCCCGCAGACGATAACGCCCTTCCTGAATGGGTGTAAACTCGAAACCAATAGCCCGATTGGGGATAATATCCTGTTTGATGCGAAAGGCTGGCACAAAAAAGCCATGGAGAACATCCTCGGATTTTAACACCAGTTTAGCCCGTTGATGACTCGGTAGATGGAGTTCTGTACTGGTGACTCCGAGTTGGGGGTAATGAAATTCCCAAGCCCATTGACGGGCGATAACTTCGATCGCTTCATCTGATGTAGTGTCGGCCATTTTCTGAGCATGGGCGTGTTCCATGGGTCCTAGAATTGCCATTTGGTCGTAGATATAGTAACTATAGTAGGCAATTCCCATGACTAGGACAAAGGGAATGGCAGTCCAAACGATTTCTAGGGTCAGGTTTCCCTCAATGGCAGGCCCATCACTTTCATCGTACTTGCCCGCACGGTGGAATAGGACGGAGTAAGTCAGAGTTAGTAAAACTCCTAGGAAGACAAATGTGCCTATGGCCACCAAGACGCTAAATAAATCATCAACTAACTGAGATTCAGCCGAAGCTTGGGGGGGCAACCAGGTATAGGCTTGCTGTCCCATACCCCAACTGAGCAGGGCGAGGGCGATCGCCACAGATCCTAAAATTAAAGTCAGGCGGAGTTTCATAATTTTTTGCCGATTAAATCGCGTTTTTTGCGTTTCGCAACCGATGGATTGCCGTGTTATGAACCCCAAATTCCGCCGCTAACTGCGCTCCTAGGGTGCCATGGAGATACAGCAAGAACATAATCCCTAGTCCTACCAAAAGATAACTCCACTGTACCTGTCGGCTATTTTCTCGCCGCCAAACATAACGTTGAAAGCCTCTCCAAACCGTCATTCCCACGATAAAAAGCAGCAGGAAAACACCCCCAACTCCATGCCAGAGCATGGTTTCCGTAGATTGTAAACCCCAAGCACTTTTAACGTCACCAAGGGGGTCCGCCAACAGCATTTCATAAAAACCAGCAGCTACCGTAAAGAAAGTAACTATGGCCGCCGCCAGCATGTTGTACCAACCCACATCGAAAAAATTGGAGGGGGTTGCGGGAATAGATAAGTACTTGAAGAGGGGCTTTTCAAAGGGATAGAGAACTCCCACAATATCAAAGGCAATAGCAATGATAAATAGTCCCAAGGTCAAATGTACTAAATTGGGATGGATGGGAATGGGGTATGGTAATCGGTTAGTACCAAGGGACAACTGTTCACTTACACTCAGACTCATTGTAATACCCCTTCCTTAATAGCTTCGACAACGGGGACGGTATGTAATCCATAAACCCAAACGAGTTCATCCCCGAGATATACCTGAAAACAAATCAGTCCAACTACCAAAACCCCCACCCCTAGGTAGGGAACTGGTAAAGTTTTTGGGTCCCTTGACCTGAGTATATAACGCCAGCCTGTGATGGCGGCCAGAATGCCCGAAAGCGACCAGCCGAGGATGGTATGTAGGTTAAGAACAGGTTCCACGGCTTGATAGGCTTGGGATAAACCCGCCTCCACCTGTCCGAAGATAATGGCGATAAAGATGGAGATAGTGGCAAAAAATAGATTCCACCAGCTAACTTCGTATAATTTGGCATTTTTTGTGAAGTAGGCGATTACATCACAGAGAAAGGCGAATAATACCATCGCAATGACAAAATGAACGACAATCGGATGAATCGTATCAGGATACGGCAAATTGTGGTCATTCAGTGCGGGTAGGAGATTTATATCCATGGAGAACTTCCTTTCCGTATAATCACATTCAGAGGTTGAGGGGCTTACCCTTATATGTAATCGTTTTTCCCGCCAGTAATCAAGGTACTCGGCATAAAACTTGCCAAATATATATTTTTTCTTCAGGATCTGCGGGGGGCAAAGTCCTGGGCGTAGTAGTATGATGCTCTAGCACTTTACCTGCCTATACTATGGATTCTAGTGAAGAACTGCGACAAACTCGTCTAGCCTATGGGATGATGGGCTATCTCCATCAATTTAAAGCTGGTTTCCTCGCCCGCACTTCCCATGAGTTGCGATCGCCCTTGGGTAGTTTAATGGGACTACATCAACTAATTCTTGCTGATTTATGCGAAAACCCCGCCGAAGAAAGGGAATTTATCGCCCAAGCTTATCAGGCGGCGGACAAGTTAATGAAAATACTAGATGAAATCCTCAAGGTTTCTAAAATTACCTATGGCTCCATCCCTTTAGAAATACAACCCATCCAACTCGGTCAACTTTTAGAAGAGTTGTATCAATTAACCCATTTACAAGCCATTAATAAAAGCTTATACTTACAATTCGCTACTATTCCTCCCGTTTATATCTTGGCTGATAGCTCTCATTTATTAGAGATTTTGTTAATGCTAGTCGATACAACTATTAAACTACAGCCCGAAGGAATTATTAAGCTAAACACTGAAGTAAAAGATGATTTAATAGCGATTATTTTGGAATCCGAGTTATCTAGAAATATTTGGAATCAAAGTCAAAATCTAACATCTTTTACCCCAGAAACTACCCTAGAAGATGTAAAAAACTTTAGCCAAAATCTGGAGGTATCTCCTGGGATGAAGTTGGTTTTAGCGCGAACACTTTTAGAGGTAATGCAAGGAAGTCTAATAATCCAAGAAAATAGCTCAGGAAAGGCACAGATAAAGTGTTTATTACCCCTAGTTAACGGGAAGGGAGTCTAGGTTAAAAGCATAGTTATTGATAATAGATAGACCATTACTAAAAACCATCGTCGTGCTGGAGTTGTCAACAAAACCGATACGCTCATAGAACTTTTGTTGATGGGTTGTCATCAAATATACTCGCTCAACTCGATGGATAGAGGGATGATTTAATATCGTTTCCACCAACCTGCGGCCTAATCCTAAGCCCCGATAGTGGGGATGGAGCATGACATCCCAAATTGTCGCCCGATAAATGCCATCGGAAGTGGCTCTCGCAAAGCCAATCATCAGAGAATTATCCCAGATACTAATAACTGGGTTACTATGGGCGATCGCTATTTCTAGGTCTTCAATTTTGCGATCCTTTGCCCAAAATGCCGCTAAATCAAATAAATCTCTGAGGGCTATCAGGTTAATCTTCGACTTGTCCTCACAGAAGTAAATATGACTACAATCCATCCCCAAAACTTCTCCTACTTAAAACCCATCTAGATGCTGAGAATACTAGCAAAAATATTTAGCAATTAGGACTTTTTTTGTAATCATCTGCTGGCCTGACTTTTCACCCCATCACCCCGTCACCCCGTCACCCCATCACCCCGTCACCCCATCTCCCCATCACCCCGTCACCCCATCACCCCGTCACCCCATCACCCCGTCTCCCCGTCACCCCATCACCCCATCACCCCATCTCCCCATCACCCCATCACCCCGTCTCCCCATCTCCCCATCTCCCCATCACCCCGTCACCCCGTCTCCCCGTTAGGGCAACCAGGGATATTGACGAAAATCCGGGGGACGCTTTTCTAAAAAAGCCTGTTTTCCCTCTGCTCCTTCCTCCGTCATATAGTAGAGTAAAGTCGCATTACCCGCTAGTTCTTGTAATCCCATTTGTCCGTCGCAATCAGCATTAAAAGCCGCCTTTAGACAACGAATTGCCAAGGGACTCTTTTCCAGGATTTCCTGAGCCCATTGAATACCTTCTGCTTCTAATTGTTCAACGGGTACAACACAATTAACTAAACCCATGGCTAGGGCTTGCTCTGCATTATATTGACGACAAAGAAACCAAATTTCCCGAGCCTTTTTTTGCCCGACGACACGAGCCAAATAACTCGCCCCAAAACCACCATCAAAACTGCCAACCTTGGGACCTGTTTGTCCAAAAATAGCATTATCCGCAGCTAGGGTGAGATCACAAATTAAATGTAAAACATGACCCCCACCGATGGCGTAACCCGCAACTAAAGCAATGACTACTTTTGGAATAGAACGGATTAATCTCTGTAAATCTAACACATTCAGGCGGGGGACACCATCTTCCCCTATATAGCCCCCGGAGCCGCGAACACTTTGATCTCCCCCTGAACAAAAGGCATATTTACCATCACTGTGGGGACCGGCCCCCGTCAGTAAAATCACGCCAATGGCGGCATCTTCCCGCGCATCACAAAAGGCCTCGTATAACTCAAAGACGGTCTTGGGTCGAAAAGCATTCCTCTTGTGGGGACGATTGATCGTAATTTTGGCGATGCCATCCCCCTTATGATAGAGTATATCCTCGTAGGATTTGACCTGTTGCCAGTTGGTTTCCATAGTATTAAAGTATAAACAAATTAGAAGCGGACTTTCGTGTCTAACCAGTCGGTGATTAACTGGGGACAGTTTTTCTTAAACCAATAGAGGGCAACTACTTTAAAAGCTGGTTTAGATAATCTAGCAATGGATTTCAGCAGTCGGTTGGTAAAACGAGGTTTAAATTTTTTGTTAATCAGATTCACCGAACCCACATCATAGAGACAGTCGATAATCATCTTCACGGTTCTCTCCTCCCGTTCTACTAAATTTTCTACCAAGAGCAAAACGTCCTTCATCCGCGCTTTTTGGAGCATTTCTTCGTCGGAAACTGCAGGAAGATATTTAGGCATCTCGATGGTAGATAATGGTTTTTTGGTAAGCATAGCTGCTGCTACTATAGGGGACGATCAGAATCTATCCTTAGTTTATAGCAGTTTTTCCGTAGTCAGGACTTAAATTGTGCCAGATAGGGGGCATGCTAGAATACGAAGATAACTTTGTCAATGGACTTCTCGCCGAGGGAAAATTTTTCCTAGAATTGTCTCAGTATTTTCTATGAAAAACTTAAAAATTGGCTCTAAAATTTTTAATTGGGGGGAAAGAACCTACCTTATGGGCATCCTGAACGTAACCCCCGATAGTTTTAGTGATGGTGGCCAATTTAATACCCTAAACCTCGCCCTAGAGCAAGGATTAAAATTAGCTGACCAGGGGGCTGATATTATTGACATTGGGGGACAATCCACGCGTCCAGGATCTCAGGAAATTTCCCTAGAGGAAGAGTTAGCCAGGGTTATTCCTGTGATTGCAGCCCTGCGCCCCAGGATATCTATTCCTCTTTCAGTTGATACCACCCGCCCCCAAGTGGCTGAGGAGGCCATTTTAGCCGGGGCTGATTTGGTTAATGATGTCTCTGGGGGTACTTTTTCCGAAGCCATGTTTCCCACGGTAGCCAAATTCCAAGTTCCCTTAGTATTAATGCACCGACGGGGTACTCCCCAAACTATGCAGCAGTTAACCGATTATACGGATTTAATTGGCGAAATTAACGGTTTTTTTAGGCAACAAATCCAGAAGGCTAACCAAGCTGGCCTTGGGCGATCGCAACTACTCCTCGATCCTGGTATTGGTTTTGCCAAGACAACCCCCCAAAACCTAGAATTAATCAGACAGATCCCAGAATTTCGTAGACTGGATTTACCGATTTTAGTGGGCGTTTCCAGGAAAAGTTTTATTGGCAAAATTTTAGAGCAAAATGATCCCCAACAACGCCAGTGGGGAACTGCCGCCGCTTGTTGTGGTGCGATCGCCGGTTTTGCCGATATTTTGAGGGTTCATGATGTCGCACCGATGCGAGATGTCTGTCGAGTTGCCGATGCCCTCTGGCGTTGTTAGTTTTTTTTACTTAGCCAAGCTAAAAGCCCACAGCTAATTAATCCGACTAACTGATTCGGCTCCTGGATCGATTGGGTACGAGCGACCCAGTTAGAATATAGAGATACCCTCGTATCGGCGCTAAATTCACCAAAACTAGAATTGCTTTGCCCATCAATGTCAACGGTGCTACCATCTCGCTCTAACCCAAACCCCAAGGAATTAATACCGACAATTTTGCCATCAATAAAGGTTGGACTCCCGGAGTCTCCTGGGGCGGAATTAACTTCCCCATCACCTACCCCTAAATCATGGATACCATAAAGGACTCCAAAGCCGTCATTGGCAGCATTACCATTGTCAAAATCATAAACCAACATCGAACCTGGCACAAAATCAACCTTCGGGGTCAAACCTAGATCTGTCAACATCAGATCCCCTAGGGCATCATAGCGGTTTTGTCCCCTACGACGTTGCCAATCTCCAAATTCACGTCCTGTATTACCTGTTCCTGTCCAACCGTAGCCGACTTTCTCCCCGACTTGACCGACTTCATCACCATCGGTATAGAGTTGATAGCGAGTAATATTATCGGGAGCAACGCTATTAAGCTTAATAAGAGCAATATCATTACCTTTAATTAAGTTGCCATCCCAATCGGGATGAATGAAAAATTCATTACCATAGAGGATCTCAGGCCCTAGGGGCAAATTAAAAACAGCGACACTATCACTGGTAATCAAATTGCCCTCCCCATCGGTTAGACAATGGGCCGCAGTGAGGATATATTTCCCCGAACTGAGCAAACTCCCTGAGCAGTCTCTTTCCCCTAAATCGGTATTGAGGATCAAAGCAGCTACCCCATCAAAGAACGAGGGAGAATTGACTACATAATTATCGGGATCACCTGCAGTTACATAGTGGTTAGTAAATTCGGCGCGGAGATGGTTTCCCGCAATTGTCTGCGTGTTTTTACTTAAATACGAGCTAGGATCGAGACTAACTCCTCGACTGGGTAAATTAATAATTAAAAGAGTCATAAAAGACAAGGCCGAACTAGAAATATAGAATCCAAGCGTCTTCCTTGGGGTTCGACTGCTTTTATAATGGGTACACATTGGAATACTTTATTTTTTAAATCTTCATCCAAACTAACATCAGTTCTTAGTTTTTGACAATTCCCCAGGTAGATGAATGAATAACTTCCCCAAAATTACCCAAACTACAACTTCCCTGGAAACTAGGGATGGTATTCGCCTTGATATGGAGGTTTATCGTCCCGAAGATGGGCAAAAGTACCCGATTTTATTAATGCGTCAACCCTACGGTCGCCAAATTGCTTCAACCATTGTTTACGCCCATCCTCTCTGGTATGCAGCCCATGGCTATATTGTGGTTATTCAAGATGTTCGGGGTAGGGGCTCATCCACGGGGGAATTTCGACTCTTTGCCCACGAACGAGAAGATGGCGAGGATACCATCTCTTGGCTGTCTCAACTAGAAGGTAGTACGGGGGAAGTGGGAATGTATGGTTTTTCCTATCAGGGAATGACTCAACTCTATGCCGCGGCCACCAAACCGCCAGGCCTAAAAACCATTTGCCCCGCCATGATTGCCTATAATCTATACCAAGATTGGGCTTTTGAAAATGGTGCTTTTTGTTTACAATCTAATTTAGGATGGGCTCTGCAATTGGCCTCCGAAACCGCCCGTATTAAAGGGGATAATGCCGCTTTTGTCAAGCTCTTTGCTGCGGCTCATAACTTACCTCTAGCCGATGCCATTCCCGTCGTTCCTCAAATTTTACAAGAACTTGCCCCGGATTCTTTTTATCATGATTGGTTAACCTATCCTGAGAATCATCCCTATTGGCGATCGCTTTCTCCTGAAAATTTTATCGAGCAGCTAGATTTACCTATGCTCCATATTGGCGGCTGGTTTGATCCCTACCTGAGGGGAACTTTGAATCTATATAAAGCCATGTCAAAGCGTTCTCAGTATTTACAAAAATTGATTATTGCGCCTTGGAGTCATATATCTTGGTCTAGAACTGTCGGTTCTCAAAATTATGGTAAAGATGCTATTAGTTTAATAGATATTATACAAATTAAATGGTTTAATTATTTTTTAAAAGGACAGAGTTCTGAGATATTACAAGAGCCACCTATTAGCTTATTTGAAATGGGAAGTAATCAATGGAAACATCTTCATAAATGGCCAGATCCTACCTCTAAATCCTATTATTTAACTAGCACAGGATTAGCTAATGTTCAAGAAAGTGATGGGCATTTAGTAGAAACTTTATCCCCAGACCCTCAACAGGATGTCCTCGTCCATGATCCCTGGCGAAGCGTTCCTAGTTTGGGAGGACATGCGGCCTTTCCTGGGGGTTCTTTTGAACGCTCTAGTCTGGATAATCGTGGGGATATCCTTACCTATACCACTGCGCCTCTAGTTGAGGATTTATCTCTCCTCGGTGCGATTCTTTTTGAAGGCTATTGTGTAGCTGATGCTGCGAGTTTTGATGTGTGTGCAACTTTATCACAAGTTCATCCCGATGGTCGGGTTTATAATTTTACCCAAGGCTATAGTCGCTGTGATGATCCAAAACTACCCCTACGGATTTCCCTACAATGCACTTGTATTAAAATTCCCTGGGGTCATCGTTTGCGGCTCAGTTTGAGTGGGGCTTGTTTTCCTGCTTATTCCGTCAATTCTGGTACGCTTAAAAGTCCCAAAGAAACTAAATTAATTGATTTTAAAATTATCACTATAAAAATTCAGTCCCAGGGTAAAAATGCCTCTAGGATTATTGTACCTGTGGGTTGAGATCTAGAATCGGGATACGGAATTTTGAGTAAGATGGAACATCAACCCCTAGGCTTAGGTCTAGGAACTGATAGAGCGTTTTATTAATCAAGTCCCTGTGAAAAAATTTAACCTACCTTTAAAAATTGCGGCCCTATTGACTTTAACCCTAGGTAATGGACTGACCTTACCCCAGGCTAAAGCCGCCGACTTTGAGGAGCAAGAGATCGAACCCGTTGCTGTAGTTGCGGTAGCGCGTCCATTCAGCGAAAATAAGTTTGATTTATTTATTGTCGAGCAAATTGCTGGTAAAAAGCCCTGTTGGAGTGAAAGTGGGGCAAATCCCATTATTGTCGACCCATTACTTCTCAATTTTGACTTTACGGGTAACTGTCGCCGTGCAACCGATAGTAATGGCTATTCCATCCGTTTAGATGGTCAAGACTTAGGACTAGAATATGTCCTCAGACTGGTGGAGAGGAACGGAGAATTACTGCTAGTGGGTACCCCAAGAAGTAGCAGTTATTCTGAAATCGTAGTTGGGCGTACTAGGGGGTTGGTGCGCGGCTTTATGAAAATCCAACTAGATCCTGGTTGGAGATTTGCTAAACGAGCCTACCAGGGGAAACCTTTGGGTCATTTCTATTTCAGTGGTAAACGTGCCGAAATTGCCTCGGCTGGCTCGCCGCCCCCGGTTCCTGAAGGGGGAAGCTCTAATTTTAAAGACATTAGCACAGACATTTACAGAGCCGAAATTGAAAAAGCTGTGAGCTTAGGAATTGTAGCTGGATTCAAGGAAGACAATACCTTCCGCCCCAATAACCCCGTCACCCGGGAGCAGTTAGTCTCCATCGTCGTGGATGCTATTAATACCGTCTCCAAAGTTGATCTCAATGCGGTGTCTCCGGGCGCTCGTCCCTTTACCGATGTAGAGGATACTCGTTGGAGTGCCAAGAAAATCAAATGGGCTCAAAGTAACAATCTTGTAACCGGTTCTCCCGACGGAGCTTTTCGCCCGACAGATCCTATTACTCGGGCTGAATTAGTCGCCGTTATGCAGCGTATGGCTGAGTATTTACAAGCCCAGAAAAATCAGGGGACTGAGTTAGTAGCCACTAAAACTCCCGTGCAGTTTGCCGATATCTCGGGTCATTGGGGACAAAAACTGATTACGCAAATGTCGGGCTATTGTGGAGTTGCTTCTCCCCTCAATGAAAAGGGAGATGATTTCGCGCCCAATCAACCGGCCCAACGCAATTATGCCGCTGCCGCCGTAGTGCGGGTACTAGAATGTGTTGATGCCAAGGCAAAAAAATAAGCCCTAGGGGTTGGGATAGAGGGGGCTAGGATCTAGTCCTCCCATACGGTTGAAAGGCCAAAAGCGAACTACAGCGCGGCCGATAATATAATCCTTGGGAACTAGACCCCAAAACCTTGAATCGTAACTATTATTGCGGTTATCCCCAAGCACTAAATATTGGCCTTCGGGGATAGTTTTGTTGATGGTACATTTACTCTTGTCTACCAGATTAGTAAGAACCGTAGGGCAGTCAGGTTTAGAGGCAACATATTTTTCCGTGAGGGGTTTGCCATTGACATAAACCGTACCCCCTTTCATTTCTATTTTATCCCCTGGTACACCGATGACCCTTTTAATAAAAGCATCTTTAAAATTTTCCTCTTGGAGTTTCGGGGTAGGTTTAAAAACAACGATATCGCCTCTTTGGGGATTATGAAAGTGATAACCAATTTTTTCAATAATCAATTTATCCTTAATTTGCAGAGTCGGTTCCATGGATGAAGAAGGAATATAGCGAGCTTCTGCTACAAAAGTACGAATCCCCAAGGCCAAAACCAGAGCTGTTCCCAGTACTTTCAAAAATTCAACCAGAGAGTTTTCTTCCTCAGGTTGGGGCTTTTTGGTCAAAATCTGTCTTGGTGTTGGGGGAATTTCCGAGGATTCTAGGTCTGTTTGCGGTTGAGAGTCAGGATTTTGTTTAAAACTTTCGGGCATAATAATCAAAAAAAGGTAAGAATAATATATCAGCAACAATAGAGTCAGCTTTTCTTTCAGTATAACTAGAATATTGAGGTTTATCTATATCATGCCTAGCCAATCTCTACTGATCCAACGGGCACAGATTCTCCTAAGGGATGGTCAATTTTTCTTAGGTGATCTCTCAGTGCAAGGGGGAAAAATTGTGGAAATAGCCGCAGCAATTGCCAGTGAGGGCTATAGTACCATCATAGACGCTCAGGGGTTAACTTTGTTGCCCGGGGTTATAGATCCCCAAGTTCATTTTCGAGAACCAGGATTAGAGCATAAAGAAGACCTATTTACCGCTAGTTGTGCCTGTGCTAGGGGGGGAGTCACATCTTTCCTAGAAATGCCCAACACCCGTCCCCTAACCACCACCCAAGAGACTTTGGATGACAAACTAGCCAGGGCAGCCCAGAAGTGCCTAGTTAATTATGGTTTTTTTATGGGGGCTACCGCCGAAAACCTGCCGGATTTACTTTCGGCCCATCCTAGCTGCGGTATCAAAATTTTTATGGGATCTGCCCACGGAGCCCTACTCGTCCCCACAGAAGCGGAACTAGAACCAATTTTTGCCCAAGGAAGTCGATTAATCGCCGTCCATGCGGAAGATCAGGCTCGGATTATTGAAAGACGCAAATTATTCGCAGGTATTAGCGATCCAGCCATTCATTCCCAAATTCAAGACGAGGAAGCCGCCCTGATCGCCACCAAGCTGGCCCTCAAACTTTCCAAAAAATACCAACGGCGTTTACATATCCTGCATTTATCGACAGGAATAGAGGCAGAGTTGTTACGGCAAGACAAACCGACTTGGGTAACGGCGGAAGTCACTCCCCAACATTTAGTTTTGACGACAGCTGAGTATGCAAGAATTGGTACCCTAGCTCAGATGAACCCACCCCTAAGAAGCGCTGACAATTTAGACGTACTTTGGCAAGCTCTCTTGGATGGAGTCATAGATTTTATCGCTACGGATCACGCTCCCCATACCCTATCAGAAAAAGCCCAACCCTATCCCCAAAGTCCATCGGGAATGCCTGGGGTCGAAACGTCCTTAGCCGTAATGCTCACCCAGGCTAAACAGGGTAAGTGTACTGTCGCTCAAGTGGCGCACTGGATGTCAAAAGCGGTGGCCGATGCTTACCTGATTCCCAATAAGGGTGTCATTGCTCCTGGGTACGATGGGGATCTGGTTTTAGTGGATTTGGAGAATTATAAACCGGTACTGAGAGCCGAACTACAAACTAAGTGCGGTTGGAGTCCCTTTGAGGGGCAGAATTTGACGGGGTGGCCCCAAGTAACCATCGTCGGCGGTCAAATTGTCTATGAGCGAGGACAACTTTATCCAGAGGTGCGCGGGGAAGCCTTAAAATTTGGGGAGATTTGACAAGGACGAAAGGAGAGCCGATGCTGAGGGGAGACTCCGTATTGTTGGAGGGCCTGTAGATGTTTGCGAGTGCCGTACCCTTTGTTATTGCATAAATCATATTCGGGGTATTTTCGGGCAAAACGTTGGATAAGATCATCTCTCCAAACCTTAGCCAAAATGCTGGCCGCCCCAATCAGAAGCGATCGCTCATCTCCTTTAATTAGGGGGTATTGGGGATAGCACAAATCGGGAATTTGATCTCGCCCATCCACCAAACAGAGACTAGGGGCAGTGGAGAGCTTGCTGAGAGAGCGTCCCATGGCTTGTAGGGAAGCTTGACGAATATTAAGGCGATCAATTTCCCCGGCTTTCCCATAGCCAATGCGATATTCTCCTCCCAACCTTTGTAACTCACCGGCGATCGCTGTGCGTCGTTTCGGAGACAGTAACTTACTATCTTTGACCCCTAAACTACCTAGTTGCTCTACTTGAGAAAAGGGGAGCAGGATGGCTGCGGCTACCACGGGACCAAATAAACAACCGCGCCCGACCTCATCTACCCCTGCGACCAAAGTATCTGGCCCAGTTACCTCAGGTAAACAGGCCAGATCAAAGGGGAGTAACTCTGGGGTTTTAGCCATTTATCAGGGAAGGAGCACTAATTTTCCTTAGCCGAAGAACGACGACGACGACGACGAATAATCGGGCGTTCTGTATCCGTCTCCGATTCCATGTCTGGTTCCCCCAGGGACTCTTCCTCTCCTTCTTCCTCCTTCACTATTGTGGGTGTGGCCGCTTCGACAACAACTTCTTCCGGTGGGAAGATGATGATGACCTCCGGCGGGGGAGCAATTACCAAAGGTGGAGGAGCGATAACCTCGTCCATTGTCCGTTCCCAGCCATCGGTTGTTTTTACAGAAACAATTACTGAGCGAGGATCTTTAACTTCTTTGTTGATCAAAACCAGTGGAGAAATGCCCATCAGGGAATAAACATCCTGCTCGATGGGTGTCATTTCCACGGCAATCCGTTCTATGGGAATTTCTTCCCGTCGTGCGGGGCGCGGAGTTCTTTCCCGTCTTGCTTCTATGGGGGGTTGTTGCTCCTCTGGCTCAACTTCTGGCTCACCCACGACATTGGGCGGTAATTTGTTGCCATTTTCTTCTTTGAGGACAAGCTCCGGAGTACGACGACGACGGCGACGGCGCGGGCCACCATTGGCAGCATCGGCTAAATCGTCTAGAGGATCTTCCGTTTGACTATTTTCTTCCTCTGCAAATTCTGACCCAGGCGCGAAGAAATTCTCATGGATTTCCACGGGAGGCGAAATCAAAGGTTTGTCAATAATGGTTTTATTGGTGCTTGTGGGGGTGGATATTGTCGGGATTTCTAAAATGATGGCTTCCCCTTCCCCTGGTAAACGGGCTAAATGTCCTAAGCCTCCGCAATGGGTACAGGTTTGTCCGAATAGTTCATAGATATTTTGTCCTTGACGTTTGCGGGTTAATTCTACTAAACCCAAGGCTGATAGTTGAGCGATTTGAGGTCTGGCTTTATCGGCTTTTAGGGCTTTATTAAAGTGTTCTAGGAGTTTTAGCTGATCGCGGGAGACATCCATATCGATAAAGTCTACGACGATCACCCCACCGATATTGCGGAGGCGTAGTTGTCGAGCGATTTCTGTCGCGGCTTCGCTATTTGTCCAAAGTACGGTTTCCCGGGCCGTAGCTGAACGAGTAAAGGAGCCAGAGTTGACATCTATAACTGTCAGGGCTTCTGTGGTTTCAATGATAATATAACCCCCCGATGGCAGATCAACTCTGGGTTTTAACGCTTCCCGCACCGCCGCATTGACGCGAAAATAATCCAAAATGGGTAAATTTTCCCGGTGAAAATCAATATACACTCCTTCCGGTGAACGTCCGTTTCCCCAACTGCTTAGTTGTTGTTTAACTCGCTTTACCGCATTGGGAGAATCTACGACAATGCGATTGACATCGGCGGTGTACATGTCTCTGAGTACCCTTTGAATAAAATCGTCATCTCGGTTCAAAAGGGCGGGGGGACGACTACCTACGGATTGATTTTGAATCGTTTCCCATTGTTTTTGGAGAAGTTCTAGATCCTCCATGATGGCCTCTTCGGCTTTTCCCTCGGCTTCGGTTCTGATTAGTAGTCCCATGTGAGCGGGCTTGATTAAAATGGCAAGAGCTCTGAGACGACTGCGCTCATCCTCACTGCGAATCCGCCTGGATAGATTAACGCCACGACCGTAGGGCATCAGCACCAGGTAACGACCGGGTAAGGTAATATTTCCCGTTAGACGCGGACCTTTGTTCCCCGTTGGTTCTTTCATTACCTGTACAAGAACTTTTTGCTGGGGAGCTAGGAGTTCGGTAATCGCACCAGCTGTTTTTTTGAGTTTTAATGGACCTAAATCCGTCACATGGATAAACCCATTGCGCTCGGCGTTACCAATGTTCACAAAGGCTGCGTCTATCCCAGGAATTACATTTTCTACCAGCCCTAGGTAGGTGTCTCCTACCTGCTGATTTCCCGTCGCCACTACTAACTCTTGAATTTGATCTTCCCAAAAAACGGCAGCGATTTGATGCTGCTCTGCAATAATGATTTGTTTTGGCATTCAATTTCCTCAAACTTTCTCAATTCACTTCAAAAAGCATGAATATTTCCGATTTTAGTGTGATTAGATGGGTCTAACAAAAATCTCCGGACTGATGTAAAGACGAGAAAAAGAGCGGTTTTGCTCATCTTTTTTTTGCTATTTGTCTACGGCCATTCGTCTAAAGGATTACCCTTTAAGGGTCTTCCCTTAGAAACTCCCCAGTGATTATTTAGGGAAAAAAGTTACCAGAACACAGTTGCCTATAGGAGTGGTTAGCCTCAAGGGGCTACATTGAAAACCTATCAAAACCCCGGCTGTATTCACCTCTTCTTTGACCCCGACCTCTCAACATGGGAAAAATCTCGATTTGTGATAGTTTGAGTTGTTAGCCTCGGTTGGGCTGAATCTTCGCTATCTTCCCCTGTCCCCTGCTACTATTTAACTAGCAGCACTCCATCTGTATCTAAAGATTTTAACTAGACTATAACCCGAAAGGGGTTTTCTTGACAAGGGAATCGGAAAAAATTAGCTCCAGGCTCGACGGAGGGAAACAATAGTGGCGATCGCCAAGTCCCCTGCTTGTTCTATCTCATCGGAGGTGTTAAATCTTCCCAGACCAAACCGCAAGGAGGCGTAGGCCAAACTATCACTATGGCCTAAAGCCTTTAACACATGGGAAGGAGTCCTGGAACTCGAAGAACAAGCAGATCCGGAAGATAAAGCCACCAGAGAAGTCATCCCCAACAGCAAGGCGCTGCCGTCCACCCCTTCTACGCTCACATTGAGATTACCCGGTAGTCTTTGTTGCCAATGACCATTACGATGAATCCCTTCCAATTGACTGAGCTTGTCCCAGAGTCGTTCCCGCAGTTGTATCTGTCTCACTGCTTCTGTTTCTAACTCATCCAAGGCCAGACTAACAGCTTTCGCCAGACCGACGATTTGGGGGGTGTAGAGAGTTCCCGCCCGAAGTCCCCTTTCTTGACCCCCCCCGTGCATTTGGGGAGCGAGACGTACTTTCGGATTCCGTCTTCTGACATACAAAGCCCCAATTCCCTTGGGTCCATAGACTTTATGGGCTGTTAAGGACATTAAATCCAGGTTCATTGTTTCTACATTTAAGGGAATTTTACCCCAAGCTTGGGCGGCATCGCTATGGAAAAGAACATTGTGACGACGACAGATTTCCCCGATTGCAACCAAAGGTTGCAAAACACCGATTTCGTTATTCGCCGCCATGACTGAAACTAAAATGGTATCCTCGCGGAGGGACTTCTCTAGTTCCTCTAAATCTATTAAGCCATCAGGTTTGACTGGCAGCAATGTCACCTGAAACCCCAAATTCTCAAGATACTGACAGGGATCTAAAATTGCTCTATGCTCCGTCGCCACCGTGATGATATGTCTTCCTTGACTAAAGTAGCTTTCTGCCACTCCCTTGAGGGCCAAGTTATTCGCTTCCGTCGCGCCACTGGTAAAAATAATTTCCTCCGGACTTGCACCAATCGCCTCTGCTAGGGTCTGACGAGCCAATTTGATGGCGGATTCGGCTTCCCATCCATAGAGATGATTAATACTGCCAGCATTGCCAAAATGTTCCACAAAATAGGGAATCATGGCTTCCAAAACCCGCGTATCCATGGGAGTTGTCCCGTGACAGTCTAGATAGATGGGACGTTTTTCCATAATTTAACGCCCATGGGTAGGACAAGGGGGGGCGGAAATGGATTTGTCTAACCATCCTGTGGCTTGTTGTAGGTGCAATAGGGTTTCTTCCGGTTGTTCTTTTAGTAAAAACACCAAAGCCGCAGCAATTTGTTGCCCGGCTTGGGCTCGACGATTAGCCTTCAGACGGTGCCAGTCGTTGCTGGTAATGGCTAGACGCTCCGCAAGGGCTTGGGCTAGTTCCAAGGTACTTAGAGATTGTACCGCATCAGCTAGGGGGGAAGTTGATTGCATAACACATTGAACTTGGGAAAGAATAGAGGGGTAAGTATAGGTTAGGATATTGGAAAAACCTGAAAATCCTGACTTGTACCAGACGTTATCTAGTCTAGCAACTAAGCCATTAGATTATGACCCATGACGACGAATCCTATCCGTTGAGTAATGATGATACTAAGTTTGTTCAGGAATTGGCCGCCGTCGAACAGGCCCTAGCTGATCTTAAGTACCGCTATCGAGATTTGCAAAATGCCCTCAGACAAAGGGGTCAAATGGAAGAAAAACGGGAACAAGTGCAACCAAATCAGCCCACAGTCGCACTAACCCAGGAATTAGGCCAAATAAACCAAAAAATTCAAGAATTAAGCATCGATTTAGAAAGTAAACTCCTTACCGATGCCGACCTACAAAGAATATTAAGACAATTATACTGGGAAGCCCTCAAGGAAGGAGTTCTCAGCGAATGGTTTTGGCAAATTGTCCGTTTTGGAGGTTTAGGTGTTATCTTGGGCTGGATTTTAAAATCCTGGGCGGGATAGGCCTTTTGGCTGTACAGTCCTAGGGGATGGGGTTCGATAAATAGCCCAATTCCTCCAACTTCATCCAAACCTTGGCTACAGATTCTTCTAGGGTTTCTAAATCCGTTCTACATTCTACTTCAGGATGCAGGGGTGGTTCGTAGGGATCATCAATTCCCGTGAAAGATTTAATTTCTCCGGCGCGGGCTTTTTTATATAATCCTTTGACATCTCTACCTTCACAAACAGCTAAAGGCGCATTGACAAAGACCTCCACAAAATCCCCAATTTTTTCCCTAACTTCTTCTCTCATTTGCCGATAGGGAGAAATGGCAGAAACAATCACAATCACGCCGTTACGAGTGAGTAGATGGGATACAAATCCAATGCGGCGGATATTTTCATCCCTGTCTTCCTTACTAAAACCCAATCCTTTAGTGAGATTTGTTCTGACAATATCGCCATCTAGGACTTCGAGGGGATAGTCATGGTTTCGTAATTTTTCTTCTAATGCCTGGGTGATAGTGGTTTTACCAGCACCACTCAATCCTGTTAACCAAACAGTAACGCCTCGTTGCTTCATCTCGTTGTCCTAGAGTTTTTCATTGATCGACTAGCGTACCTTTTGACGGGGCAAATAGCAAGGGGTAACACTAAATTCGCTTTGATTACCATAGTTATTCTCCTCCTGCCTAGCCTTCACGATAATATATTTACCTAAGCGGATTTGGTATTATATATCCACATATAGAGTTACAAAAACTTGCCGAACACTATATCTGTGGTGTAACCTTAGATGTGACCCTTAAAACCTCGATCAACGAAGTACAATTAACAGTACGACTTTCAACCTATCTTGACCCATGATGCAGCAACTTTTATTAACCCAAACTTCCCCTCCCAAGAGTTCCTCTGTTCCCCTAGAAACCCATCCCCAGTCCCATGTTCTGGGACATCACAAAATTGAGGTAATTCGCCGAGACGGCAGAGCCACGGCCCTCAATATCAGCAAAATTAGGGAAGTAGTAGAGTGGGCTTGTTCAGGAAAACAAGTCAACCCCATTGCTTTAGAAGCCGGGTTAACGACTCGCTTGCGTCATGGTATTACCACTAGAGAAATCCAAGATAATCTGATCAACTGCGCCCTGGAAATGTGTAGCCCCGAAGAACCCAATTGGCGGTATGTTGCAGGAAGACTACATATCTGGAGTTTGTGGAAAGATGTCCTAGTTAGTCGCGGTTATCAGTATGGGGACTATGGACAAACGGTGAAAGCGAAAGTAGCAGCTAACCAGTACGATTTGAGAATCCTTACCTATGGGGATGAGGAGTTAAAAGAAGCCGGAGCTTGGATTAATCCAGATTGGGATACGGATTATGACTATGCTGGCTCCGTTTTGCTTACCAGTCGTTATTTACTCCCCGATGAACTCCCCCAAGAAGCTTTACTTACCTGTGCATTATTACTAGCCTCTGTAGAAAGCCCAGAAAATCGTCTCCTGGTGGCTAGACAATTCTATGAAGCGATCGCCACCCGCAAAGTTTCCCTAGCCACGCCAATTTTAGCTAACCTGCGGGTACCTGAGGGCTCCCTAACCAGTTGCTTTATTTTAGGAATTAATGACGATTTAGAGAGTATCTTCGCAGAAATCACTAATACTGCCCGTATTTCCAAAAATGGTGGCGGTGTGGGCGTAAATGTCAGTCGGATTCGGGCGACGGGAAGTTGGGTAATGAAAAAGCCTAACGCCTCTGGTGGTGTGATTCCTTGGATTAAGTTATTAAACGATACTGCTATAGCAGTTAACCAGGGGGGTAGACGAGCGGGGGCTGTTACGGTTAGTGTGGATATTTGGCATTTAGATGTACCAGAATTTCTGGAAATGCAGACGGAAAATGGAGATCAACGGCGCAAAGCCTACGATATATTTCCCCAATTGGTAATTCCCGATGAATTTATGCGTCGGGTGCTGAATAAGCAAGACTGGGTTTTGGTAGATCCCTACGAGGTACGGACTAATTTAGGGATAGAATTAGCAGAGCTTTGGGGAGAAGAGTTTGAAAGAGCTTATGAGTTAATAGAGGCTAGTTTAGACAAAACCATTCATCTTTATCAGAAAATTAACGCTAGGGATCTGTTCAAGACTATCATGCGTAGTCAAGTGGAGACAGGGATGCCCTATTTTGCCTTCAAGGATACCATTAACCGTGCTAATCCCAATAAACATGAGGGCTACATCCCGGGGGTTAACCTTTGTACGGAATCCTTTTCTAATGTGACACCGGGGGTTTACGCCCACTGTTGCAATTTAGTAAGTCTTAACTTAGCTAATCTCGAAGTAGAGGAATTAGAATCTGCTAGTCGCTTGGCGGTGAGAATATTAGACAATACCATTGACATTACTAACCCTCCCTTTGAGGGAGCAAAAAACCATAACCACCAATACCGTACCATTGGAGTTGGTTGCATGGGCTTGGCTGATTGGTTGGCAAAACGTCATTTAAACTACGAGAGTTTGACGGAAATTAGTCACCTGTTTGAAGAGATAGGTTACTGGTGTACCCAATCCTCTATGGAATTAGCCAGGGAAAGAGGGGCCTATAACGCTTTTGCTGGAAGTGATTGGAGTCAGGGTAAGTTAATCGGTTGTAAACCGGTGGAATGGTTTTTAGAAAACGCCGAGAAACCAGCAAGATGGTTACAACTTTCCCAGGATATCCAACGTTACGGGATTCGTAACTCTCATATTACGGCGATCGCTCCGAATACGTCTTCTTCTTTAGTCCAGGGATGTACTGCCAGTATTCTCCCCGTTTATAGTCGTTTCTTCTACGATAAATGGGCTAAGGGGACAGTTCCCATTGCACCACCCTTTGTGGGGGATTGTTTCTGGTACTACCCGGAAAATAAAAATCTAGATCAAAATCAGGTAGTAAGGGCGGTGGCTACTATGCAGCAGTGGATTGATACGGGTATTTCTATGGAGTTACTCTTTAATCTCAATGAAGGGGTTTATTATGCTGATGAGCCCCATCGTAGTTTGAGTGCCAAGGATATCTATGATACTCTGATTTTGTCCTGGCGATCGGGTTGTAAGGCTGTCTACTATGTGCGTACCGTGCAAAAAGATAACTTCAAAGAATCTGAGGATACCTGTTCTTCCTGTGCCAATTAAAATAGGGACTAGCCCGATTGTCTTAGCAATAAATTCCTGAAATGTTCTGGGCGCAAGCATTGCGCCCCTACGGGATGTCTTCTTTTTAAAGCGGATTTGGTTTAGACCTTCCCTGCCGCGAATAAACGCCCAATCACTTCTTCTATCGGCGGATCTGTGATACTTAGATCGACAATTTCTAACTGGGCTAAAATCCGAGAAATTGTTGCCGTCAGTTTTTCCCTAGGTACAAAAAAGCGAACTTCTTGCCCCTCAACGGATTGAATTTCTCCAAAGCTTAATAACTCCTTTTCATCTACAGGAGAAGCTAATTCAATCTTTACCTCTCGATAGGGAGCAAAGTGATCTAAAAGTTGATCTAAGCTACCATCATACATTAACTGCCCTTGGTGAATTAGGAGCACCCGTTCACAGAGAGCCGTAATATCAGCCATATAGTGACTGGTAAGCAAAATAGTCGCCTGATAACGTTGATTGTATTCCTTGAGAAAATTTCTGACTGAGGACTGGGCATTAACATCTAATCCCAGGGTGGGTTCGTCTAAAAATAAAATACTAGGGTGATGTAGTAAAGCCGCTAACAACTCAGCTTTCATCCTTTCCCCTAGGGAGAGTTTTCGCACAGGTTGGGTGAGTTTATCTTCTAAATTGAGCATTGCTGACAACTCTGATAAACGCTCCCTAAAAACGCGATCGCTCAGATTATAAACTGCGGCGTTAATTCTCAAAGAATCTAGGGCGGGTAAATCCCATAGTAACTGTTGTTTTTGACCCATAACGAGGCTCATTTTCTTTAAAAAGCCCGTCTGTCGGCGAAAAGGTACATATCCATCCACTAACACTTTACCCGTGGAGGGATGTATTAACCCTGTCAACATCTTGAGGGTAGTGGTTTTTCCCGCGCCATTGGGTCCTAAAAATCCCACCACTTCCCCTGCTTCTAGGGTAAAGGAAACCGACTGTACAGCTTTGATTTGCCGATAGGTACGCGAGAAAAAATGGTCTAAGGTGCCTTTTAAACCGGGCTGTTTGACAGCAACGGGATAGACTTTGCTGAGATTTTCAACGCTAATGACGCTCATGCTAGTTAAGACAACTTTTAGATCCTGCCTGATTTTAGCAATTAATTAGGCTACCTAACGGCTTATTATGGGTAAGTGCTGAATGAATAGGATAAGACTATGCGTGTTTTGATTATGGGGGGAACCCGCTTTATTGGGGTCTATTTAACTAAGGTTTTGCAAGAACAGGGCCATGAAGTAGTATTGTTCAATCGGGGCAATAATCCGCCCCCCGTGGAAGGGATTCAACAAATTCATGGCGATCGCACGGATATTAAGCAACTACAAGCAGCCCTAGGAAAGGAGTCCTTTGACGCAGTTTTTGATAACAACGGGCGGGAAGTCGAGGATACCCAACCCTTAGCCGCAATTTTTGCGGGCAAAGTCCAGCATTTTGTCTATGTTAGCTCGGCGGGAGTTTATTTAAAATCCGATCAAATGCCGCATATTGAAGGAGATCCCCTAGATCCAGAAAGTCGTCATCGGGGTAAGTACGAAACCGAAAAGTATTTGGCTACATCTGGTTTACCTTGGACTTCAGTGCGCCCTACTTATATCTATGGCCCACAAAACTATAATGATCTAGAAGCTTGGTTTTTTGATCGGATTGTGCGCGATCGCCCGATTCCTATCCCTGGTAATGGCTTACATCTAACTCAGTTTGGCCATGTGGAGGATTTAGCGAAAGCTATGGCGGCAATTCTGGGCAACCCTAGGGCGATTAATCAGATCTATAATGTTGGGGATTACCGCTACGTTAGCTTTGATGGCTTGGCCCGAGCCTGTGCGGTGGCCGCAGGTAAGTCTGCCGAAGAAATTACTATTACCCACTACAACCCCAAGGATTATAATTTGGGTAAGGCCAAGGCTTTTCCCCTAAGGGTGCAACATTTCTTTACCGATGTTCACAAGGCGATGGAGCAGTTAAATTGGCAACCTACCTACGATTTAGTCAGGGGTTTAACGGACTCTTTTACCAATGATTATCTAGCTTCAGGCCGTCATCAAGCCGCCGTTGACTTTACGGTGGATGACCAGATTTTAGGATAGGGGCATTTGTCAGATTCAGTCCCCAACCCCTACAATAGAAAGGTTGTCCATTAAAAGTTAAACTAAAATCACTATGGCTGTTCCTAAGAAGAAAACATCTAAAGGTAAAAGAGATCAACGTAGAGCTAACTGGAGAAGACAAGCCGCAGTACAGGCTCAAAAAGCTCTTTCCCTGGGTAAATCCATCCTTACCGGGCGCTCTAATAGCTTTGTCTATCCCCAAACTGAAGAAGAGGAAGCAGACGATTAACACCCAGAAGGCCAGAGGAAAAGAGAACATCTCCTTTTCTCTGCGTTACCATTGTTGATCAAATGGAGGTATGGGAAAATGTTAGGCAAATTTTTTAAGAAACCAGGGGCAGAAACAGGCGATCGCGTTCCCCCGGGGCAGTATTTGACGGAAGGCTTCCCCGTACTCACCTACGGAGATACCCCCTCCCTTAGCACCAAGGATTGGCAATTCAAAGTCTGGGGACTAACTACCCCCAAGACATTTTCCTGGGACGACTTTATGGCTTTACCCCAACAAGAGTTTACCAAAGACTTCCATTGTGTCACCCGTTGGTCAAAGCTGGATGTGCAATGGACGGGGATTAGGATCACCGATTTTATGAAACTAATCGATCTCGACCCTCAAGCCCGTTATGTCCTCCAACATTGTTATGGTGACTATACGACGAATGTACCCTTAGATGATTTCCTCAGGGAAGATAACTTTTTTGCCTTTAAAGTCTTTGGGCAACCCCTACCCGCCGATCACGGGGGACCGATGCGATCGGTAATTCCCCATCTCTATGCTTGGAAGAGTGCTAAATGGATTAACGGGTTAGAATTTTTGTCCGTGGACTCCCAAGGTTTTTGGGAGCGTAATGGTTATCATCGTCGGGGAGATCCTTGGAGCGAAGAAAGATATAGTTAAAACAGCTAATTAATTAACTTGATTATGATTTCTCCAAAGAAATGCTTACTGTCATCCGTTGCCGCCCTGAGCCTATTAGGAATGCCACTATCCTCAACGGCACAGACAGGATCGGCCACTGAAACCAAGGTTCAGCCGAAAATAGAACCCCAGGCGATCGCCATCTTAAAGGCCATGGGGGAGAGATTAGCCGCCACTCGTTCGCTAAAGTTTACCGCCGTCACCACTTACGAAAGTCCCAGTCGCATTGGTGCTACAACTGTGGAGGCTGGGCAGCCGAGGGGGCTGTTGCCGTGGGAGCAGCAGCGGCCAGTGCCAGTGCTTATAACGCAGGAGTCGCGGCAGGAAGTGCCTATGGGATGGGCGCGATTTACCCAACTCTTCCAGCAGGATGTATTTACAGTCCATTTGGGGGCGTAAGCTATTATAATTGCGGTAATGTTTGGTTTAGCCCGTCCTACGGCGCAAACGGCGTTTATTATCGCGTCGTACCTGCTCCTTAATGCCCAAAACTACTATATCTGTTGGAGAAAGCTTGTAATTTCCCTCCAAGCCGAATCGGTAGCGACGGGGTCAAAGCGATAACCGTCATCGCGCATGAAAGTATGATTAGCTTCATACTCCACTGTTTTGTGGTTAATCTGATTGACTTCTAGAGCTTTAAGGATAGATACCCTACCATCTTCGGGAATATGAGGGTCTAATGTACCAAAAATTACTAAAACCCTTCCCTTAATCTCTTCAACTCTAGAGATAGTATCCGCTTTTTCCTTGCCTAGTTTACCGTTATGAATACCCGTAGGATAGATACAGACTGAGGCTTTAATGGCTTGATTAAACGCGGACCGAAAAGCCAAATGTCCGCCAATACAGAAACCCATGGTTGCAATCCGTTGGGCATTTACGTTTTCCTGTTGTTTTAAGAAATCAATCACCTGACGAGCATCTAGGTCAAATTCCGATGATGTAGTTTTCCTGGCGGACTCGTTTCCTTGAATGCGCCCTAAGTCCGTTGGCTCAATTACGGTTCCAATAGGTAATTGTCGATAATAAATCTCCGGAGCTGCCACCACAAAGCCGTACCCGGCTAAATGATCTGCTAATCTAGTAATCGGGCTACCCAACTGATAGATATCCGAATAGAATAAAATCCCTGGATATTTACCTTCTTTATCGGGACTAGCTATATAAACTCTCATAGCCACATCATCAATAATAATACTGGTATTTTGTCGTTTAATCTGCATGGGTAATAAGGATATGGATAACCACCAAATTTTAGCATCGTAACAGGCATCTTACCTATCCTAGACGGGTCAAAGTGCGAGAAGAAAAGCTCAAACAACAAGTGGAAGAGTTAAGGATTAAAATTGACCAAGCTAAACAAGAGCGTCAAGTTGCGGAAAAAGCTCAAAAGACTCAAAAAAAACCGCGAAGAGAACTCCTAGAGCCAATTTCAGTTACTTTAGGAGATTAACTTAGTTAAAAAAAATTGAAAAATGTTACCCTAAAAGACAACAAATCTTTTTTATTTACGTCTAGGGTAATTGAGTTTTTCTGACACTTCGGCAAAAAAATGATGACACGCTATCTTTTTGGGAAAATTGCTGCTTTTAGTCTAACTATCTGGACTGCCCTTGTTCCTCTCTCCGGGCCCCTGGGAGCAACAGACTTTGGAGAAAGGGAAATGACCCAAAGTCAATTTGTGGCTATAGCTCGTCCCTATGGGCAGAATAAATATGATTTGCTGATTTTATATCAAATCCCAGGACAACGCCCCTGTTGGAGTGAAAAGGGGGAAAAACCCACTACTATAGATCCCCTACTACTTAATTTTGACTTTACCGGTATTTGTGAACGTAGCACCGACAGTAACGGCTATTCGATTCGTATTGATCATCAAGATTATGGTTTAGATTACCTCCTGAGAATTGTAGAACGTAATGGGGAATTACTGCTCATCGGCACACCGAGGCAAGCCAAGGGCCAGGGGGAGAGGATTATTGGCAGAACCTACGGACTCACATCAGGCCTGCTTAAAATTAGCTTAAATCCAGGCTGGCACTTTAGCAAACGAACCTATCAAGGACAAGTTCTTAATCATGTTTACCTAACAGGGGATAGTCAAGCTTTTATCCCTGAACCTACTACTGTTTTCACCAATTCCAAACCCATAACTCCCCCATCGGGCGAATTAATTTTTACGGCTCCCTCTACTCCAACTCAGACTCCTAAAACAGCCACTTTACCCCCAATTCCCCCCCAACGACCAGAAACTGCGACTTTACCCCCAATTCCCCCCCAACGACCAGAAACTACGACTTTACCCCCCTTACCTCCTCCTCCTTCCTCTAATGCTGCTATTGTCCCCCCTCCACCGCCAGGCGCGCGCAAAAATCTCTCCGATGTCCTGGGCTCCCTCAATGGAAATACACCTGTAAAACCAGCCCCAAGTAAGGGTTTTAAGGTTCTCGCTAGGGCTGATAATGGTCAGCAACAAACTCAATTGCGATCGCTTTATCCCGATGCTTTCCGCACCTCCTATAATGGGCGTTCCCTTTGGCAAATAGGTGTTTTTAGCACCCAAGAAAACGCTAATCAGGTTTTGGAGAGTCTTAGCAATGCCGGGCTATCAGCAAATGTGATTCCTTTTTAACTAAATGTCAGCAGAAGTCCCCCGATTTATCGGTGGGGGCTGCTACGCAGTGCCTTCGGCAAGAATGCTGACCAGTA
>JBBAUO010000052.1:0-29723 GCA_040398185.1 Microcystaceae cyanobacterium
ATGCCGAAGCGATCGCCACTCAAGAACGCTTGATCGCCACTCAAGAACGTTTAGCTAAGGAAGAAGCCGAAGCGATCGCCACTCAAGAACGTTTAGCCAAGGAAGAAGCCGAAGCGATCGCCATTCAAGAACGTTTAGCCAAGGAAGAAGCCGAAGCGATCGCCATTCAAGAACGTTTGATCGCTGATCGAGAGCGGCGGGCCCAACAGGAAGCTGAACAAAAAGCCCAACGACTTGCCGCAAGGCTGAGAGCACTGGGCATTAACCCCGATGAAGTGTAAGGATTCTAAGTGCTAGGGCGATTGGCTTTGATGAAGGTTAATATGGGGATGAGCGATCGCTCTGCATCAAAGACCTAGAGCAGGTAGCACAAATTGTAACAACAATCCCCCGACTGCTTGTACCGCTTGCTGCATTCCTCCCATCCAAGCAGGACTTTGTTTATCATCTTTGGGCTTACGGGCGTTTTCCATAGCTAAGATAAAATCATCGGCGGTTTTTTGTCCTTCTAAATCCCCCTGCTCACCAAATAGGGATGAGGCCGCTTTAGCATCTATTTCAGCCTGGGATTCATTACCAATGCGATAATAAGTAATAGCTCTCGCTAGATAGGCGGGAGCAAAATCTGGATTGAGAGTTAAAGCCTTGTTATAATTGCCTATAGCTGAATTTTGATTGCCTCGTTTTGATTCTACCACGCCCCATCCATAGAACAACTCTGGACTCCCTGCATCTACGGGCATTCCCATCACTCCCTGTACATAGGCATTGTTCAGATTAGCACCCGATAAGGTCGCATTTGTCAAGTAAGCACCCCTTAAATCAGTCCCGTTGAGATTGGCTCTGCTTAAGTTAGCTCCCGTTAAATTCGCCCCATTCAAAGAAGCTCCGCTCAAATTCGCCCCACTCAAATCCGCCCCGCTCAAATTCGCCCCACTCAGATTGGCACCTACCAAATTGGCATCATTTAACTGGGCACCTGCTAAACTAGATTGAACTAGCCCTGAGTTACTGAGATCACAACCTGTACATTTCTTGGTATCTAGGAGTTGTTGTAGGTCCCCTATATTTTCCGCTTGGGCTAGACTTGGCAGAGTACAGGCAAATAGGGCAACGGCTAAGGGAAAGATTAGACGTTTCATAGGTAAAATGAACAGAACCAACTTCTAACCACTAGCTTAACAGGTTGTTTCCTTTTTGGCACTATTAACATTTATTCATAATCAATGACTATTCTCCACGGTAATTGGATTCCTCACCCCGACACAGGCTATTTTTTAATTTGGGGCGAAACTTGGCGCTCCGGAGATGCTATTTCTTTGACGGAGGAAGAAACCCATTTACATCCTTTTTGTTTAGATAAATCAGAGCTTGGGGCTTTCTTGGCGGAGCATCGTCTTTTAACTCAACTGGATATAAATACCCAATGGCGATCGCACTCTATCACTATACCCACCTATCAAATCCCGAGAAAGAAGAATCATTATTTACCCCTACTTTCCCATCAAAGTCAGCTAGATGTAAAGGCAAAAGCCTTAGAAATGTATCCTTGGCGGGTACAAGGTATTAGCTTAACTCCTAGGGAAACCATTGCTTTTTTTCCATCTTTGCCCCTAGGCTCTTTAGTGGAAAATGATCCCAAGGGAGAAGATTTAACCTTCTGGCTCCATAACTATCGCTGGATAGTAGACTTAATTGCCAGAAATAAATTTTTACCCTACCTAGATAATAAAGACTATTGGTATCCTCTCTTAGATAGCACCACAGATCAGGCCCGCTTGGCGATCGCCTTACAAGTTATGCCTTCTGTTTGTTTAGCCTACGACTCTCCCGACAAACAAACCCTATTATTAGATTTTTTAGGCAATATTTTAGATGCTCAAGTCCGTGAGCTAATCGAGTTTCCTACTAACCTATCTAAGGATGCCAAGATTTACCCTTGGTTACAATCTCTTAGTGAAAATATATCTATTTTAGATTGGGACAACAAAGCCAAACAACGCCTAGAAATGGCTCTTTATAATTGGACTTTTCCCCTACAAAATTATCTAGTCAATCCCCATAATAGCCAACTCGGAAAAAATCAATTTAGACTCTGTTTTACCCTAGAGCCACCAGCGCGGGATTTACGGGAAGTTGGGGAAGGTAATTGGAGCTTAGGTTATCATCTACAAGCCCTAGATAATCCCGATATTTTGGTAAATGCGGCTAGTATTTGGACGGAACAAATAACCTTAAAAAACCGAATCCTAGAAGATCCCCACGAAACCCTTTTAAAAGGATTAGGATTGGCGGCGCGTCTCTATGCTCCCATCAAGGAAAGTTTACAGGAAAGTAAGCCCATTCAATGCCCCTTAGACTCGATTCAGGTCTACGAATTTCTACGCTCAATTATCTGGCAATTACAGGATGTAGGGTTAGGAGTTATTCTCCCTGAAGGCTTAACCCAAGGAAGCAAGGAAAAACGCTTAGGGATTAAAGTAGAAGCCGAAGTTACGACCCAAAGAGGTGAAAGACTAAGCCTAAAAAGTTTATTAAACTATAAGTTAAAATTAGTCATAGGAGAGCAGACTATATCTAAGGAAGACTTTGAGAAAATTCTGGCACAAAAGTCTCCTATTGTTGAGATTAATGGTCAATGGTTAGCCCTACAACCCACGGACGTTAAAGCAGCCCAATCTATCTTAAATCAAGCCCACGAACAAGTCAATTTATCCGTTGAAGATGCCCTTAGAATTAACACAGGAGATACTCGCACTATTGCCAAATTACCCGTGGTTGGCTTTGAAGCATCGGGAGTTTTAGAACAACTCCTAAATAATTTAACTAATAACCAAGCCATTGCAGCTATTACCAATCCCTCCGGATTTAAGGGAGAGTTAAGGCCCTACCAAGCGCGGGGAGTGGGTTGGTTAGCTTTCCTAGAGCAATGGGGTTTAGGGGCCTGTTTAGCCGATGATATGGGCTTGGGAAAAACCCCTCAGCTATTAGCATTTTTACTGCACCTTAAAGCCGAGGAAATGCTAGTAAAGCCTACCCTGATTATTTGTCCTACTTCAGTCCTAAATAACTGGGAACGGGAAGTACAAAAATTTGCCCCTAGTTTATCAACTATTATTCACCATGGAGACAATCGCCCAAAAGGAAAAAGCTTTGCTCGGGTTATTAAAGATAAAGCCTTAGTAATTACCAGTTATCCGTTATTATATCGAGATGCTAGTACCCTAGAAGCCATAGAATGGCAAGGTGTTGTTTTAGATGAAGCACAAAATATTAAAAATCCCCAAGCCAAGCAATCCCAGACAGTACGGCGCTTAAAAGCAGATTTTAGAGTAGCTTTAACGGGAACTCCCGTGGAAAATCGCCTCTCGGAATTATGGTCAATTTTAGACTTTCTTAACCCTGGTTTTTTGGGAAATCAGCAGTTTTTTCAACGCCGCTTTGCTATACCGATAGAGAAGTATGGCGATCGCCAATCTTTACAAGTTTTAAGATCCCTAGTGCGTCCATTTATTTTAAGAAGGTTAAAAACCGATAAAAGCATTATTCAAGATTTACCCGAAAAGCAGGAAATGAATGTATTTTGTGGTTTATCGGAGGAGCAAGCTAATCTCTACCAAGCTACGGTAGAAAAATCCTTGGCTACCATTGAAGAATCCACGGGAATCCAACGACACGGATTAGTCCTTACCCTGTTAATTAAGCTCAAACAAATATGTAATCACCCTGCTCAATTTCTCAAGGAAGAGAGCCTAGGAATAGCCCAGCGATCGGGTAAATTATTGAGATTAGAGGAAATGTTAGAGGAGTTGGTAGAAGAGGGCGACAGAGCTTTAATATTTACGCAATTTGCCGAATGGGGAAAACTATTACAACCCTATCTTAAAGGTAAATTAGGACAAGAGGTAATCTTCTTATCTGGCTCTATTTCCCAGAAGCAACGGGTAGAAATGATTGATCGCTTTCAAAACGATCCCGATGGACCAAGGATTTTTATTCTTTCCCTAAAAGCAGGGGGGACAGGTTTAAATCTTACCCGTGCTAATCATGTTTTCCATGTGGATAGATGGTGGAATCCTGCGGTGGAAAATCAAGCAACGGATCGGGCTTTTCGCATTGGACAAAAGCAGAATGTACAAGTACATAAGTTTATCTGTAGTGGTACTCTGGAGGAAAAAATTAATGACATGATTGAGAATAAGAAACAATTGGCCGAGCAAACCGTTGACGCAGGGGAACAATGGTTAACCCAACTAGATACAGACCAATTGCGGAATTTACTACTGTTAGATAGAGATGCTATTATTGATCCAGATCAGTAGTGATGTTATTATCTATGACTAACTCAGCCATCTTTCATTTAGCGATTCCCATTGAGGATATAGCCCAAGCCAAAGCCTTTTACTGTGGAGGATTAGGTTGTGAGCTAGGTAGAGAAAGCGAAAACGCCATTATCTTAAACTTTTATGGTCATCAGGTAGTAGCCCATCGTACCGAAGATACGCAACCAGTGCAGAAAGGTATTTACCCTCGGCATTTTGGGTTAGTTTTTTTGGAGTTACCCCCCTGGAAATCCCTCTTAGAACGGGCTAAACTGAAGGAATTACCTTTTTATATAGAACCTAAAACGCGCTTTTCGGGACTTGTAACCGAACATCGAAGCTTTTTCCTTGAAGACCCTTTTCACAATCTCTTAGAATTTAAGTTCTATTCCCATGCAGAGGCGATTTTTGGCAGTCGGGAGATAACCACAATTGGCGATCGCCCCTAGGGAAATAATCAAAGGTTTTTTGAGGTTGAAAGAATCAGGGTTTCAGCTTATCCCAAACTCAGGTTAAATAAAATCTTCTGGAGTTCAACAATTGCGAAATAAACCCTTATATATTGCCTTAGCTTTATTGATTTTTTCCTTGACAATTGGGCTAGGATGGGCTAAGTTAAATGACCATTGGCAAACCCAAAAGCGAGAGCAACTCACCCTACAGCAAAGAATAGATTTAAGTTGGGAAATTGCCGATTATAAGCTGACTAAAACCATTGACTATCTACGTCAAAATAGTTTAGCAGGACGTAACTATCCTGAGTATACAGAAAAAGGAAAATGGAACAAAACTAGGTCTAAGTCTTGGGCTGCGGGGTATTTCCCCGGCTTACTTTGGAAAATGTCTCTCCATACAAAAAAAGACTCCTGGCGAGAAAATGCCAGAAAATGGAGCCAGCCCCTCAGAGATTTCACTGAAAAAGCGACGGACGTTACCACTAATAATTTATTAGTTTTTGCTCCTTGGTTTGAGCAGTCAGAGGGAGCAGAAAAAACTGAACAATTAGACTCCATTCTAGCAGGAGCCAGAACCCTATCTAAACGCTTTCACCCGGCTATTGGTACTTTGGGTATTGCCCGAAAAGCTAAGACAGATAACCAGGTCCATTGGCAATCATTTATTGATCATATTATTAATGTGGAACAATTACTCTGGGCCTCTGCCCACAATTCTAACCCCCTAGAGGCTAAAAACTGGCGTAATCAAGCTATTCGTCATATTAAAACCCTAGGGGCTACCTTTGGCAAAAACCGCCATCCGGGTAAGTCTGGTACTTGGCAGAGGGGATATTTTGATGATAGGGTCGATTCCCCTACCTATAAAAAATTTCTCTTTAATGAAGGAAAACAAGGATGGAGAAATGACAGCACTTGGTCTAGGGGGCAAGCCTGGGTTATCTATGGTAGTAGTATCGCCTATCAATATACCCAAGATCCCCAAGTGCTAAAGGTTGCCAAGGAGAGTATTAATTATCTTCTTTCCCAGTTACCCAAGGATGGGATTGTACCCTGGGATTTTGACTATGCTCTCAAACATCCAGAAACAGAAAAAGACTCCTCCGCCTCGGCGATCGCCCTTGCGGGTATAATCCGACTATTACAAACTCTACCCCGGACAGATCCCGATTGGTCAAGGTACAAACAGGGGGTAGATACTATTTTAATTGCCCTTACCTCAAGGGATTATCTTCCCGACAGGGAAAGTCCCCAAATGAGTTTATTGAGCCATGGTTGTTACCATCACCCTAAATCCCTAACCCCTTCCCAAATCTACGATAGTGGGCTCATTTGGGGAGACTATTTCTTTATTGCCGCTCTCCTAGATTACGAGAAGCTTTAATGTATGGGTAGAGTCGGAATCGAACCGACACGAGTTTCCCCGCCACATTTTGAGTGTGGTGCGTCTACCAGTTTCGCCATCCACCCCGAATACTGCTCCCTCTATCATAACCTGTGGGGCGACGATTTGGCAAGTCTAAATAATTATACCAAATCTGGTTTTAAAATCGGGTTATAATCCTCCTGCGTCCTGCCCCCTGCTTCCTGCCTAGCCTTCACGATTGTCTAGTAACATAAGCGGATTTAGTATTATAACGGGTACAGGATGGCTCAGTTGTTGGGAGGAATGATCTCAACTATTATGGTGCATAGAAATGATTACGAAAAAATCAGCACTCATTAACACAAATTATGCTAGAAACTCTTTCTACCCAACTCTATCATCTCCAACAACTGGCTAACCGTTTAGTCGTCGAGCAACTCTCCCATTTAAGTCTACTAAGTATCGGTATTATCTTTCTAGCTGGATTAGCTACGAGTCTCACCCCTTGTATGCTTTCCATGCTCCCCATTACCATCGGTTATATAGGGGGTTATGAAAAGCAAAAACGTTGGCAAACTACCCTACAATCTATTTGGTTTTCCTTAGGACTCGCCACCACCTTGGCCATTCTAGGTATAATTGCTTCGGGCTTAGGTCGAGTCTATGGACAGATTGGCGTAGGTTTACCCATTTTGGTAAGCTTAATAGCGATTCTCATGGGTTTAAACCTTTTAGAGTTGTTACCGATTAGTTTTCCCACACTAAGAGCAACGGATTGGATTACCAAGGAAATACCCCCAGGATTGCGCTCCTATTTACTAGGTTTAACCTTTGGATTGGTGGCTTCTCCCTGCAGCACTCCTGTACTAGCTACGCTCCTAGCCTGGGTAGCGCTCACGCAAGATTTAGTTTTGGGGGGGGTAATGCTTTTAGCTTATACCTTGGGTTATGTTATGCCCTTAATTTTAGCTGGGGTATTTACCTCTTCTTTGAAAAAAATCTTGGCCTTGCGGCAATGGTCAACCTGGATTAATCCCCTCAGTGGCGTTTTATTAATTGGCTTTGGAGTTTTTTCCCTTTTGTCCCGCTTACCCCTTGCCAAAATGCTCACTCAACCCCTATGATAATAAGACCCATACCCTATTAACTTGATTGTTGGGCGGTTGGGTTTTAAGTAAAGTATTGACTTTTTTTAGATTTTATGTTTTTTCATCTTCTCGGGTACGGGATGTGTGTGGGGAATATAGGCGGGTCGTTTTCTTTATGATACCGAGCCAACAGAACGTCAGTGTCATAGATTCGGTGCGACGTACCGATGCTAGGGACTTCTCTAACCTAATGCCTAGACCTGGTTGGTATGACTGGGAAATCTGAGAAATCAGGAATTTAATAACCAATAACAAATCCAAGCGATCGCTGTCTAATCAGGTCATTAACACAGAAAAAGACCGATCAGGCTGTTTTTTGGGTTTTTACAAATAAATCTCTCTTGGCAAAAATCTGACGATAGGTAAGGAGCAATCCCTAACATCTTTTTTATGAGTAACAACAAAGTTTTAAGGCCGAGTCATTTAGTCAGTCAATATAAACAAGGACAAAGGGACTTTCAAGAAACGAAGCTATACCAAGCTAATTTTCAGAAAGTCAACCTAAATCGGATCAATTTGAGCCGAGCGGTACTTCAGCAGGGTAATTTCCGTCAAGGGACTTTGATTGGGGCTAATTTAAGGGAAAGTGACTTAGAAAAATGTGATTTTTCCCATGCCCAATTAGTGGAAGCGACGCTTTCCCAAGCCAATCTCAGTCGGGCGATTTTGCTTCAAGCCGACCTAAGCGGGGCGATTTTGAGCGGAACTGTCCTCAAAAGAGCTAATCTGTCCTGCGCTTGTCTCATTGGTAGTAGTCTCATTTTTGCCCAATTATTTAAGGCCAATCTAACGGGTGCTGATTTAACAGGAGCTACCCTAACCCATGCCATGCTGAGTAAGGCTAACTTATCTGGGGCGGTACTCAAGCGTTGTATTATCAGCGATGCCAACTTAAAAGGAGCGAATTTAAAGCAAGCCAATCTAGTCAGAGCCCATATAGGTCGTTCCAACCTACAGGAAGCCAATTTAAGTGGAGCTAACCTCAGCTTTGCCGATTTGCGCGGTTGTAATCTCAAAGGGGCTAATTTAAGTGGGGCTAACTTAGAAGGGGTAAATTTAACCGCAGCCGATTTAACCCTAGCTAATCTCAGCGAGGCCAATTTAAGTGGAGCGGATCTGAGTAAGGCCAATTTAGAAAGGGCAAATCTCACCCTAGCTAACCTAGAGGGGTGTAATTTACTCGGTGCTAATCTCTGTGATGCGGATTTATCTCGGGCAAATTTGCATCAAGCTGGATTATTACTAACCTATTTAGTGGGAACTAAGTTAAAAAAAGCTAATTTGAATCAGGCCAATCTCATTGGCGCGATTTTAAACGAAAATAACCTGATTTCTGCTTCCCTTGAGGAAACCATTATGCCCAATGGTAGTCGCGGAAAGATGATCTCCTAAAAAACCTTAATCTATCTTTAACCTTTTTTCTCCCCAGGTATTGACCATGGGGGAAAGTTTGTGTTAGTATTAGAAGTCTTGGAAGATTTTATCTATGGAGTAATAGAGAAAAAATGACTAAACTGGGAACCCATTTGATTGTCGATGCTTGGCAAGTACCTGCCGATCTTCTCAACGACCCAGAACGGATTCGTCACGCTCTGCTAGAAGGGATTAGCGCCGGAGAAGCAACGTTAATCGATTTGTGTGTGCACCAGTTCAGCCCCCACGGAGTCACGGCAACGGCTACCCTCGCTGAATCTCACATTGCCATCCACACATGGCCTGAACATGGTTACTTTGCGGCTGATCTATTTTTCTGTGGCGCGGGTAAACCAGAAGTGGCTTTAGAGGTTTTAACCAAATCCTTACAAGCCGGAAAAGTTAACATTCAAGAGTTCACTCGCGGCTTTCCAAGTCATAGTGAATCGGAAAAATTAGCATCTTCTCTGTACCAAGGGGTTGCTTAGGTCAAGATAGAAACAAAGCAAGTGCTCCCTAGGAAAGTCGCTCCGGGGGCCTTGCTAAAAAAAATACTTGCACAATTTCTAAGAACTATGTTATGATTAGGAACTGTGTGGAATAAACAAGGGGGTCGCTAACTCAGCGGTAGAGTACTCGGCTTTTAACCGATTCGTCTTGGGTTCGAATCCCAGGCGACCCATATAGCAGTCCTCGATTGAGTGAGGGACAAAGATCCTCGTTTGAGGCAGGAGGCGGTCGGCAGGTGTTAAATTTACCTCAGTAGCTTAGGAAACGCCATATTAAAGAACCATGAAAAAAGATTTAAGCTAAAATTAGCCAACTCTTGTCCCAGGGGGGATAGTGAGTAGCACCCATTCAGGGAGAACAAAGAATATACTAGAGGGTGCTGAGTCATAATTTATTGAACGGGTTTTAAACGGCTTGTGCGACATCAAAAATATCAAAAAATTGATTTAGAAAAAGAGTATCCCTGTCCCTGTCGACGACGGGGGAAATTGCAGCCGATAATTCTCACAGAAGCGATGGGATGCGATCGCTGCCAACAGATTTTTGTCGTTCAAGATAACGGCCATGTCATTGAGCAGTTATCCTCCACCTACCCCTATAAAAAAGCCTGGCGTTGGACCGGAAACCGATGGACATCAGCTTCTCAGCATTTAGGAGATAGCTACGTCCCCATCATGTTAGGGCTGATCTTGCTGATTCTCATGGTTTTCCTCCCCTTAGCCCTGCAAGCAACGGTGGGGATTAGTATGGCTTTTTGGTTAGTATTGGTCATCTTACCTGCTATCATTTTCTGGTTAGCCTATCGGCGCTAGGGATATAGTTATGGTTATATCGATCTCACCGAATCCGATGCTCTTAACCGCGCAAAAAGCCTATGAAGCCTTTCTCAACCTAGGAAGTCTTTCGGGAGTCGAACGCAGTCGAGCCGTTAGAGCCATTGCCAAGCGTGTAGAGCAGTCTCAGAATGAAATTCTCGAAGCCAACACCTTAGATTTAGAAATCAGTCGGGAGATGATGGTTTCTGAACAGATTTTGCGCTGGCTAAAACTCACACCCCAAAGGCTAGAGAATACCCTAGAACTTTTAAAAAAATTAGCCCAGTCCTCAGATCCGCTACAAAAAGTTATAGATACTCCCTATCAACTCAATCCTTCGCAAACCTACTGTCAAAGAATGCCCCTAGGGGTTGTAGCTTTAATTTACGAAACTTTTCCCGAATTAGCCATCATTGCCGCCGGTCTTTGTCTAAAAACGGGAAACAGTTTAATCCTCAGGGGATGTGCAACTTCTAGCCAAGCTAATCAGGTAATTACCAACTTATTACAAACAGCCCTAGAAGATATCGGTTTACCCGCCAATTCCATCTTGAGTTGTTCCCCGGATGATGGGAGCACGATTAAAGATTTAGTCACCTTGGATCAATATGTAAATCTGATTATTCCCTATGGCCGCCCCAATCTAACCAGCCAAGTCGGTCAATTGGCCACCGCTCCTGTTTTGAAGGCCGCCATGGGTAATTGTTATCTTTATTGGTCAAGTACGGGCGATTTTGAGCTAACTCGGGAGATTATTCTCGATAGCCATGAAAGCATTCCCGATCCCGTCAATGCGATCGAAAAAGTGTTAATTAGTACCAACCATAACCCAAAATTTTTGGTAAGGCTGTTGAATAGTCTTCAAGAAAAAGGCTTTAGACTGCGCGGTGATGAAACCTTGGTACAGGATTTTCCCGAACATTTAAGCCTCGCCGTCGAGTCGGAATGGAATCAACCCTATTTGGACAAAACCATAGCTTTTAAGCGGGTTTTAGCTTTAGAGCAAGGGATTAGATGGATAAATCACCACAGTAGTAGCCATGCTGATTGTATTATCACGGAATCCTATCGAGAAAGCCGTAAGTTTGCCATGGAGTTAGATAGTGCCTTGATCTATATTAATTCTTCTCCCCGTTTTTCTCGCAATCCTAAGCAGGGAGAATCGGTATTTTTTGGTATCTCTAATCAAAAAGGCCAACGCAGGGGATTAATTAGTTTAGAGACTTTTACGACTATTAAACAGGTGATTCAGGGATAGTCGTTAACTAGAATAATTAGAATAATTACTTCGCCTCCATCCAGTTATGTCCTGATTTAACTTCCACTACTAGGGGAATACTCAAGCTAACAGATGTTTCCATCACTTCTTTGATTTTTGCCTGTAGTTCGCTCTGTTCTTCTGGGGGAATCTCCAAAACTAATTCATCATGGACTTGCAATAGTAGTTTAGCTCGATAGGATTTCAAAATTTCATGGATTTTTACCATAGCTATTTTAATAATATCCGCACTAGAACCTTGAATAGGAGCATTAGCAGCACCTCTGAGCAGTTGGGAATCTTCATAACTCATACTAAGCCTATCTAAATCAATACTCTCTATAGGTTGATTTCGTAATAGCCTAAGGGCTGGACTGACAAAATTAAAATAACGTCGTCTACCTAGGATTGTGTTCACATATCCCTTAGATATAGCCTGTTTTTTCATGGCTCCCAAATACTCAAATATTTTAGAGTATTGTTGATGATATTTATTGATAAATTTTCGGCTCTCCTCCACACTAAATCCTGACTCCCTGGCGAACCTCTGGGAACCCATACCATAGATAACTCCAAAATTAATAGTCTTTCCTAGGTTGCGTTCTTGAGGGCTAATATCCTTTTTATCAAATAAAAGTTGAGCCGTTACTTTGTGGACATCCTGATGATTATTATAGGCTTCAATGAGAACTGGCTCTTGACTTAAATGGGCCAAAATTCTTAATTCTATTTGGGAATAATCCGCCGCTACTAATAACCATCCCGGTTCAGGAAGAAAAGCTTGACGAATTTTACGAGAAAAATCAGTTCTAATCGGAATATTTTGTAAATTAGGATTAGAAGAAGAAAGTCTTCCCGTGGTAGTGACGGCCTGGTTAAAATCCGTATGAATGCGCCCTGTAGTACAGACTAATTCGGGTAAAGCATCAATGTAGGTAGATTTTAATTTGGCTAGGGTACGATTTTCGAGAATATAATCAATGAGGGGATGATCTCCTTGGAGTTTTTCTAGAGTAGCATGATCCGTAGAGTAACCAGTTTTTATTTTCCGAGATTTTTTTCTGTTTAAATTTAACTTGTCAAATAAAATTTCACTAAGTTGTTTAGGTGAACTCAGATTAAATGTTTCCCCCGCAGCTTCGTAAGCTTTTTGTTCGAGAATATCTAAATCCTGCTCTAATTGCTGAGAAAATTCCTTTAGGTAAGGTACATCAATCAAAATTCCCGTTTCCTCCATCGTTGCCAAAACTATTTCCAAGGGTTGCTCTACGTTTTCAAAGAGTTGATTAAGTTGGGGTATCTTGGCTAATTTTGCCTTGAGGATGGCAAACAAATTAAAAGTAGCATAGGCATCCATACCACAATAGTTGGCAACGGTGGGAATGTCTAGATCCGCAATGGTTTTATTTTTGGGGATATTGAGGTCCTTATAACTTAAAGAGGTAATATCATCTAGATAGCGATCGCAGAGATCACTTAAATTGTGGGTTAATTCTGGATGCAGTACATAGCTCGCCAACATGGTATCAAAAACAACCCCATCTAGGTTAATTCCTTGGTGGTAAAAAATACTGCGATCGAACTTAGTATTCTGAAAAACCTTAGGATAGGTAGAGCCTTCTAAAATTGGGCGTAAAATATCTAAAGCTTCTTGGGTATTGAGGGTTATACCTGTGGTATGATGAAGGGGAATATAGGCTATTTCCGTAGGCTTACTTCCCCAACAACAACCAATTCCCACTAATTTAGCCTGTCTCGGATCTAAAGCCGTGGTTTCCGTATCCCAAGCCACAGGTATCTTTATACCCTTTAATAGATTTACAAGACGAGATAGTTTTTCCGTAGTATCAATAACTTCAGGAGCAATAGCAAAGGGCTTATTTACAGGCTGATCAAATAAAGACAACTGTTCCGATTGAGCCAAATCTAAAACAGGTTCTAAAGCTCCCCCCAACTGTACCTGTAGTTTTTCTAACCTTTTAACAAAGGTTTTTAATTCTAGCTTTTCCAGTATTGGCTTAATATCCCGTTGGCTAAAGCCCTTTAATCTAAAGGTTTCGGGGCTAAAATTTACGGGAGCATCTAGGGCTATTTTTGCCAAATAGTAGGACTTTTCAGCATCATCTTTCCCTGCTTGGAGTTTAGTTTTTATTGCACTCGGGAGCTTATCTAAATTCCCATAGATATCGGCTAGACTTGTGTATTCTTGGAGTAGTTTAATAGCCGTCTTTTCGCCAATCCCCCTAACTCCAGAAATATTATCCGAGGCATCTCCTGACAAAGCCTTGTAGTCTACAATCTGACTGGGCTGCACTCCCATTTTTTCGGCAACTGCTGCGGTATTAAATTCGGTATAGGAATTTTTATTAAGATAAAGGACTTGTATTTGTTCTTGATTATCTACCAATTGGAATAAATCTCGATCGCCTGTCAGGATTTTAACACCATAGCCCTGTTGATGAGCTTGATGGGCAAGGGTACCAATTACATCATCGGCTTCGTAACCAGTGCTGGTGACAATTTGTAAATTAAGAGCATTGAGTAAATCTTGAAGGTTAAGGATATCAGAGAGAAAATCCTCAGGGGTTTCTTGACGATTAGCCTTGTATTGACTATCGCTCTCATGGCGAAAAGAAGGCTCCGGGCGATCGAAAGCGAGGGCGACATACTGGGGCTGTTGGCTTTCAATCACTTGTATTAGGGAATTGAGGAACCCAAAACAGATACTGGTGGGGATACCAGTGGAGGTACGCAAGGGGCCCTTAGAAGACTTAGCTAGGGCGTAGTAGGCGCGAAAGGCGAGGGAATGGCCATCCACAAGCAGAAGTAGATTCGGGTTAGTCATAGTTCGCTAGTTCATTTATCCTATCTATATTTTCACCTAAAAGTTGTCTTTTTACCTATCGACTGCGATCGTGTCAGTTACTTTAAAGGGCGTGAAGATAAATGGCTTTTTAGGAGTACCGCTCAAGGTTAAATCATATTTACCCGCTTTAGGAAAGGTAATTTCCGTCCCTGGTATACCCTGGTATTCGTCGGTATTGACGGCTTTTAGGGCGGGTTGTGCTACGGGTTTATCCCCCTGGGTACGGGGAATAGCATAAATCGCTAACTGACAATTGCACCCCGAGAAAGGAATTAGTTTTTTATCGTTTCTACCCTTGAGAGCAAAAGAAACTGAGACTGGCTTTTTCGCCTGTGCGTCGTGGATGTGGAAAGTAATCTCAGTATCTTTAGATACCTTGACGCTATGGGCTAGTACGGGGGTAACGACTAAAAGGGAAAATATCGCCAGCAAAAGCTTACTAAAAGGTTTGTTCGGGAGCATCGTTTATTTTATACTCAAAAAACGGCGATCGCATCATCTCCTATCCCCACACCCACCGTCAAAAGACAGCTTGTCAGACTAAAGGATATAAAAAGCTCCGTAACTCTCAAATATTACCATTTATTAACATATAGTTATTAGTACAAAAAATTTATCTACAATGGATACAGAGATATCCCCATATTAGCAAAATAAAATGAGAGATATTAGATATTCAGAAAAGATTATTGCCCTCTGGACTGCTTTTTTGTTGGGGACTTTGTTTCATACCCAGTTGGGCTTAATGCCTTTGTTTCACGGTCAAAGTGTTGCCTATTCCCAGGATAGCATCCAAGCTACTAATGGCATTTTCTGGTTGATGTTGGGCTTTTTTTCTTTTCCTTTGTTGGTGATCATTGCCACCCTCTTTTGGGATAGTCAACGCTATCGGATGATCCATTTTTTTCTAACGATTATTTACTCCGTCTTAAACCTGATTCATCTGCTTGCGGATTTATCAGTCAAACCCATCCTTTGGTACCAGATAGCTTTAATGCTTATGCTGCTCCTGATTGGACTAATAATTAATCTAGTTTCCTATCAATGGCTCAAGTATCTCAGAAAGGAAAATATATCCTTTGGAGTCTGAAAATGTGTTTTTCGGCGCTGTCAAGTTTTACCGCTAGTGCTTTACTGGTAACATCAGGGGTCTACTGTAGCAAAAAAGTAATTGAAAAAAATAACTATAAATATTTACCTATGGCTATGATCCCTCTGCTTTTTGGGTTACAGCAAGCTCTAGAAGGAATGGTTTGGCTTTCCCTTGATGCCCATAATCCCGTATTAGTTAATCATTATGCCCTAGGATTTCTATTTTTTTCCCATTTTCTTTGGCCCTTCCAGATGGCGATCGCCGCCCTAAAACTGGAGACAAGGAAAGTCTTTAAACGGTTATTTTTAGGTTTTGCTATTGCTGGTTTACTTTACGGCTCATTTCTTTATTTTCCCCTACTAATTAATTCCCATTGGTTATCTGTCTCTATCCTTAGGGGATCAATCGACTACCAAATCAAAGTTATCAGTTACCAACCCTGGGGGCCTTGGCTTTACATGATACTCTGTTTAATGCCTTTAATTCTCTCAGAAAATCGCAAGTTAAGGGGTTTAGGCGGGCTAATTCTCGCAGCGTTATTTCTAGCCAAGCTAATTTTCTACTATGCTTTCATATCAGTTTGGTGCTTCTTTGCCGCTATTATTTCGACCTATGTAATTTCAGAATTACTTCCCAAAACATCCCAGGAAAATCTAGCAAGTCTGTAAAAAAGGTAAAAAGTCGTAGGCTTCGAGGATATGCTTAAGATTAATATCAGATTCTAACAAACAGACATGGCCACTACCGGAGAGAATTTGTATCTGGGCATTAGGCAACTTTTCTACTAGGTTTTTCCCTTCTTCTAGGGAGGGTAAAAGTCGATCGCCTTGACTTGCTACTACTAAAACAGGTTGGGTAATTCTTGCTAAACAACTAGACTCTAGACAAAAACTTTTGAGTAAAGAGAGTCTCCAACTAATAGTATTAGGTGGTACTGACTGCATCGCTTTTAGTAAAATCTGGCGATCGCCCGCACTAATCCGATTCAAGGAAGCCATGAAGGGTAATAAAACGAGAGCCGCACTCCGATGTAAAAAGTCAGGAATCCATTGGCTGATACCAATTCCCCAACTTAGTAAAGGACGCTGATTAAAACAACTAGCAGGATTAATTAAAATCAGACGCTCAATAAGGGCCGGGTGTTTAGTCGCCACCTTCAACGCCAAACAACCCCCAAAGGATTCACCGCACAAATAAACGGGACGAGAACAAAGATATTGCTCTGCTTGTAATAATGTAATCAACTGATCGCTGAGACTTTCCCAATCATGGCGATCATCCCGGGCAATAGTCAGACAGCGAATATCAAAATAATGACGTAATTGATCAGCTTGTTTTCCGTACAAATTACCGGTCCCATCCATTCCTGGAACAAACACCAGTAGGGGAAGATGGCTTTGGATTTCGTAGGGAAGCATCAATCTCATAGAAGAAGAAGGATTTACCATACTGGCTGCAATAAATTAACAATTTCTTGATGACAATGGCGAGTTAATTGATTGACGACTGATTTGGCCGTTTTACCCTGGTACTGCTGACGCAGGGAATCATCTACCCAGTAAGGTTGACCGATCAATACCTTAACATGATGATACAAGACTACTTCATGGAAACCATCTTGATCAAACAAAGGTTCATCGGCATCTAGTAGGTGCAAAAAGCGGATGGGGAAGGGCTTGACAATGGTTTCATTATAGGAGGCGATCGCCACGGGTAAAACCGCCAAATTCGGCAGATTCTTCCCCAGAGCCAGGTGAGCAAACCCTCGCTGAAACTCTCCTACCTGATGGGGTTGGGTTAACTGCAACATCGGCGTTGCTCCTTCGGGAAAAATCCCTAACCATTGGCAGGAATTAAGGATATTCGCTGCTTCCTGCAAAAAAGACTTTTGACGCTTATTTGGACTTTCTAGGGGATAACAGCCCAAAAAATGGACGATATCCTTTAAAATTGGTGTTTTCCCCATATAGTGATGACAAACAACCCGCAGAGGATGATCCAAAGCCTTCATCAAAATAAAGACATCCATAAAACTGCGATGGTTACTCACCACTAAAACTGGAACATCAGGGGAGGGAAGGCGATTTTGGTAGGATACGGATAGATCAGTTCCCGCTAAATCGAGTAAAAGTTGGGAAGCATTTAGGGATGGGGCGTTAGACATAGATCAGGAAGCAGGAGGCGATAGAATATTCAACGAGGGTCGCAAATCCTTAACATTGTCTTTATTGATCAATCTTGGTCAATTAGGTTAAAACAAAATTAAATAATCATAAAATAGGAATTTATAATCTTTAGATAATAGAGCTTTATAATAGCTTATTTACGCGCCAAATTACATGATATCAGACAAAAACCAGAAAAAATTTGCTTTAACAACTCCCCTTTACTATGTTAATGGTCTTCCCCATCTAGGAAGTGCCTATACCACCATGGTAGCCGATGTTATCGCCCGTTGGCAAAGACTCCAAGGCCATGAGGTCTTGCTGATTACTGGTACTGATGAACATGGACAAAAAATTGAGCGGACGGCCCAAAGCCAAGGTATAGCTCCAGATGTGTATTGTGACCAAATTGTCAAGAGTTTTACGGAACTTTGGTCAAAACTTAATATCCAATGCGATCGCTTTATTCGGACTACTAATCCCCGCCATCAGGCCATTGTCAATGCTTTTTTAGAAAAAGTTTGGCAACGGGGAGACATTTATCTCAATCAACAACAGGGTTGGTATTGTGTCGCCTGTGAGGAGTTCAAAGAAAAACGGGAACTGTCGGCTGAGGGTTATTGTCCCATCCACACCAATCAAAAGGCCGAATGGCGGGACGAAGAAAATTATTTTTTCCGTCTGTCTAAGTACCAAGTTGCCCTAGAGCAAATGTACCAAGACAATTTGGACTTTATCCAACCCGAAAGCCGACGCAATGAAGTATTAAGTTTTGTTAAGCAAGGGCTACAAGACTTCTCTATTTCCCGTATTAATGTAGAGTGGGCATTTCCCATTCCCAGAGATCCCCGTCATACTCTCTATGTTTGGTTTGACGCTCTGCTCGGTTACGTGAGTGCCTTACTGGAGGAAGATCAAGAACCTACCCTAGAGAATGCTTTCTCCCATTGGTGGCCCATCAATCTACACCTAATCGGCAAAGACATACTCCGATTCCATGCAGTCTATTGGCCCGCCATGCTCCTCTCGGCTGGTTATCCGCTGCCTGAAAGGGTTTTTAGTCATGGTTTCCTAACCAAAGATGGGCAGAAAATGGGCAAGAGTTTGGGGAATACCCTAGATCCCCTAGACTTAGTGGAGCGTTACGGTGCCGATGCTTTAAGGTATTACTTTCTCAAGGAAGTAGAATTAGGACGAGATGGGGATTTTAGCGAAACCCGTTTTGTCAACATTCTTAACGCTGATTTAGCTAATGATCTGGGTAATCTCTTGAACCGAACCCTAGGAATGGTGCGGAAATACTGCCATGGTCAATGTCCAACTTTGAGTATTGAGGATTTGCCCGAAAATAATACACTCAAGATAATTGGGGTAGAATTAAGTAGCAGAGTTATCATGGCCTACGATGCTCTACAGTTTCCCTTAGCCTGTGAGGAGATTTTTACTCTCATCCGTGCTGGTAATAAATTTATCGATGAAAATGCTCCTTGGAGTCTATTTAAACAGGGGAAACAGCTAGAACTAGAACAGGTTTTGTATGCAGTTCTGGAGTCGATACGGTTATGCGCTTACCTACTATCTCCGATAATTCCTGGTTTAAGTAGCAAAATTTATCAACAACTCGGTTTTTTAATCAATTTTAACGATTTTATTCAGGTCAATCACCTTGCTCCTTTTTCCGAACACAGTCAGTGGGGGATCTTCCTTCACCGTGAGGAACTGAGCCAACCCGAACCGATTTTTTCTAAACTAGAGCTTCCTGAGGTCAATCTCTAGGGAATTTATCGGACATTAAACCCATTTTTTATAATAAACGAGGAATTTTTAAATGTTTGACGATTTTGAAAACGATCATCTTTTTACCCCAGAACAAGTTTTAGAAAACCGGGGCCGTGTGGCTATCTTTATTGATGGCTCCAATTTATTTTATGCTGCTTTGCAGTTAGGCATCGAGATTGACTATACCAAACTCCTCTGTCGGCTCACCGGCGGCTCCCGTCTGTTAAGAGCGTTTTTCTATACGGGGGTAGATCGCACTAACGAAAAGCAACAAGGTTTTTTACTCTGGATGCGACGCAATGGTTATCGAGTCATAGCTAAGGATTTAGTGCAGTTACCCGATGGCTCGAAAAAAGCCAATTTAGATGTGGAAATAGCCGTCGATTTAATGGCTCTTGTCGGAGCCTACGATACCGCCGTTATTGTCAGTGGGGACGGGGATTTAGCCTATGCAGCCGATGCTGTCAGTTATCGAGGGGCAAGGGTAGAAGTGGTGAGTTTGCGTTCCATGACAAGCGATAGTTTGATTAATGTTTCCGATCGCTATATTGATCTAGATCAGATCAAAGAAGAAATCCAGAAATCGCCAAAGACCCACCACATTAACTATAGCAGCTTTCCCAGTCTGGGGATTCTAGAGGATGAGCGTTCTCGATAGCGACTCAGCCCGTTCCGGCTTTACCTTGCCCGTTTTTGCCTGTGCCGCAGCGATCGCCGCCCTCCGTCATCTTCAGCAAGAAATAGTCAAGGAGACGGTGTTGGTGGATTTAGTCGAGCCGCATCAGGAAGTGGAGATTCCCATTGAGCAGGTAGCCAGACTAGATGCTGAGACTGCCCTAGGGATAACTCGCAGTGATCCTGGGGATAATCTGGATATAACCCGCCATACCCCCGTTTGGGCTCTAGTCAGCCTCATCCCCACCAGTGATCCCCAGATTCGCCTTGAGGGAGGGGAGGGGATCGGCATTAATGCCCAAGGGGAGGCGGCCATCTATGGGTATGCTAGGAGACTGATCCAAGCCAACCTCTCCCCCCTACTCTCACCCCATCAGGGGATAGTCGTGAAGATTATTCTCCCCGAAGGCAAGCGTCTGGCGCTGAGAACTTCTAATGAAGCTTTTGGGGTAGTGGAGGGTTTGTCTTTATTGGGAACAACGGGCATTTCCCAACCCTTGAGTGCTCCGAGTCAACTAGAAGCCTATCAAGCCGAATTAAGGGCTATTTCCCTACAATTCGAGAGCTTAGTTTTTTGCATTGGCGAAAATGGTCGAGATTTAGCCCAAAAAATGGGCATTAACCCCAGGCAATTAGTAAAAACCGCCAATTGGCTAGGGCCGATGTTAGTCAGTGCGGCCCTTGGGGGGGTTAGAAACATACTACTGTTTGGTTATCACGGGAAATTAATCAAGTTAGCCGGGGGAATTTTTCACACCCATCACCAACTAGCGGATGGACGCTTAGAAATTCTGACAGCCTACGGTGTGGAGGTAGGTTTACCAGGGGCTATTTTAACCAAGCTCTTAAAAAGCGAGACAACGGAAGCCGCCTTAACCCTCTTGAAGGAATACGAGGGGGGAAATTGGGTAGAACCATTATACCAAGCTATTTCTGTGGGGATAGAAACCCGTTCCCAAGCCTATATTTATGAAAACAGCGAAAAAAATGTCCAGGTAGGAAGTCTACTCTTTAGCCGCGATCGCTCCATCTTAATTACTAGCCCCAAAGCCCGCGAAATTTTGCCCGATTGTCTGTTGCCAGAGTAGTTATAATCAAGGGAGTTCTCAAAGAAGAATATCAATGCCTAAATCCTTAGAAACTTTGCCAATAGAGCCCCTTGCTCCCAAGCTCACTCGTCAAATCATTGTAATTTTGGACTTTGGCTCCCAATATTCGGAATTGATTGCCCGTAGGATTAGGGAAACTAATGTCTATTCCGAGGTGATGTCCTATCGTACCAGTGCCGAGGAACTAGCCCAACTCAACCCCCAGGGGATTATTCTCTCCGGAGGACCCAACTCTGTCTATGACGAAAACTCTCCCCATTGTGATCCCAAGCTATGGGAACTGGGCGTACCCGTATTAGGGGTTTGCTACGGAATGCAGTTAATGGTACAGCAACTAGGGGGTAAGGTAGAACGAGCGGAACGAGCAGAATACGGAAAAGCAGCCCTTTCTATAGATGATCCCACGGATTTATTAACTAACGTTGAAGATGGTTCCATCGCTTGGATGAGTCACGGCGACTCCTGTAAAGAGCTTCCCGAAGGCTTTTCAATTTTAGCCCATACCGATAATACCGACTGTGCCGCCATTGCCCACCATTCCCGAAAATTTTTTGGAGTACAATTTCACCCCGAAGTAGTGCACAGTGTCGGGGGAATTGCCCTAATTCGTAATTTTGTCTATCATATCTGTCGGTGCGAGCCCACTTGGACCACCGAAGCCTTTGTAGAAGAATCCATCCAAGACATTCGCGCTAGGGTTGGCGACAAGAGGGTATTACTTGCCCTATCTGGGGGCGTAGATTCCTCTACCTTAGCCTTTTTACTCCATAGGGCGATCGGCGATCAACTGACTTGCATGTTTATCGACCAAGGATTCATGCGGAAGGGAGAGCCGGAAAGGTTAATGGAAATATTTGACAAACAGTTTCATATCTCCGTTGTCTACGTCAATGCTAGGGAGCGTTTCATCTCAAAACTAGCAGGGATAACAGATCCCGAAGAAAAACGCCGTCTAATTGGCCATGAATTTATCCAAGTCTTTGAAGAAGAATCCCAACGCCTGGGACCTTTTGACTATTTAGCCCAGGGAACTCTTTACCCCGATGTAATTGAATCAGCCCATACTAATGTCGATCCCAAAACCGGCGAAAGGGTAGCAGTCAAAATTAAAAGCCATCACAACGTCGGGGGACTGCCTAAAAATCTACGCTTTAAGTTAGTAGAGCCCCTGCGGAAACTCTTTAAAGATGAAGTCCGCAAACTCGGTAGATCCATTGGTTTACCCGAAGAAATAGTCCGTCGTCATCCCTTCCCCGGTCCTGGTTTAGCGATCCGTATCCTGGGGGAAGTGACTAGCGCGAATCTCAATATTTTAAGAGATGCGGATTTAATCGTTCGTCAAGAAATTAATCGACAGGGGTTATACCATGAACTTTGGCAAGCCTTCGCGGTGCTCTTACCCGTTCGTAGTGTGGGGGTAATGGGGGATCAAAGAACCTACGCCTATCCCATTGTCCTGCGTCTTGTCACCAGTGAAGATGGTATGACTGCGGATTGGGCAAAAGTTCCCTACGAGTTGCTAGAAACCATCGCTAACCGCATTGTCAATGAGGTTAAGGGAGTTAATCGTGTTGTCTACGATATTACCTCTAAGCCCCCAGGCACCATTGAATGGGAATAGGTTATTAACTTTCTCATAACCTTCTTTGGCTAGAATCCTGGGGAATCCCTATAAAATATCCCTATGACCCTCCCACGCCGCGATTTTCTCTGGTTTCTTGGAGCTACTTTTGGTACTACAGCTTTCTGTATCGCTGAAAAAGACTTCTCCATGCCTTTTTTAGAGCCAAGTTTAGCTAAGGGAATTGATAACTTGAGCTTTAACCCTGTCAAAATTCCCATTCCTCTCAAAATCAGTAACATTGCCGACAAAGAACAAATCCAAGCCTATAGCACCTATACAGTAGTTGATGATGTCGTCTTACCGTCCGGATTTACCTACGATATCGTCGCCCGATGGGGAGATCCGGTGGGAGATTCTCGCTTTGGTTATAACAACGATTACCTATCCTTTCTGGAAACCCGCCCCAATGATGGCTATCTAACCGTTAACTTTGAATACATTAGCGGGAAGGTTTGGATGGCCAGTTTTGAGCAAGCGATCGGTAAACCCCTACCCCTTAAAGCAGTTAGAGAGGCGACTAAATCCACTAAAGGAGTCATAGATGCTTTTTCCTTGCCCGATAATAGTCCCCTAAAAGCCCAAATTAAAGAGATTGCCAAGGAAGGTTTAACGGATTTAGGTTTGGGGGTAATCTCCATCCGGCGCACCGACTGGGGAAAATGGCAAAGAACCAATTCCCCGGCAGATAGACGTATTACGGGCATCTCTGGGCTAGAAAATGGTAAATATCTCCAATGTACAGGTCCCGGGGTATTGATTTTTCAAAAATCCGATAAAATCGGTTATGAGGATGGATTAGGGGTAAAAATCATCGGTACCTTTCAAAATTGTGCCGGGGGAACGACCCCCTGGGGTACGGTTTTTAGTGCCGAAGAAAACTTTCAAGATCAAGTCTATGAGCCAGTAAAAGCCGATGGATCTTCCTTTTCCCCTGAGTATAAACCCTTTGCCATTACGAACGAAGAAATAGATGGCATGGGAAATGTTTTTGGATTAGCGGGAAATAAATACGGTTGGATGGTAGAAATTGATCCTAGTAACCCCACAGATTATGGCACGAAACACACTTGGTTAGGGCGGTTTCGCCATGAGGCTGTCGCCTTTAGCGCAGTTAAAGAAAAACCCCTAGCCGTTTATAGTGGCTGCGATCGCCGGGGAGGACATCTTTATAAATTTGTTTCCCAAGAGATGCTCAAAACCCCTACAGATAAAAATAACTCTAGGTTACTGGAAAAGGGAATGCTCTACGGAGCTAAATTCAACGCCGATGGTACGGGGAAATGGATTCCCCTAGAAGCAAGTACCCCAGTTGATCCGGTTTTGCCTTCCCAATTGGTAAGCAAGGGACTGGTTTTATTACCAAATCCCAACCGCTTAGAGGGAGGAGTGCAAGAATATACGAACGATGAGCGTGTAGCCGACTATAAAGACCAGTTTAAAACCCTAGGGGATCTCTATGGGGGTAGTCCCCAGGAAAAACAGGGAGCAATTCTCATTGATGCCCATTATGCCGCTAATGCTGCGGGTGTCACCTGTACGGCTCGCCCTGAAGATACGGAACTAGCCGCCGATGGAACTTTGTTTATTACCTTTACCTCAGGAACTCCTGGGGGTGATGGTAGCCCAGATAAAAATATTTTTCAAGGACCTACAGGAAAAACTCCCTACGAGTTCGGTTGGATTATGGCCCTCAAGGAGGATAATCAAGAACCCCAATCCCTTACCTTTACTTGGAAAATGTTTGCCACGGGAGGAGAGCCAGATCAAGGAGGTGCGGGTTTTGCTAATCCTGATAATTTGGCCTTTGACAAAAATGGCAATCTCTGGATGGTCAACGATACATCGACTACTGCCCTAAATCAAGCCGTTCCCACTCGTACCCTGGGGGAAAAGCCTACCAGTATCCTAGGGATTTTTGGCAATAACACCGCTTGGTTTTTACCAACTTCGGGGGTGAATAGGGGGGAATCCTATCCCTTTGCGATCGCTCCTATGGAAACGGAAATGACCGGCCCCTGGTTTACCGAAGATCAACAAACCCTATTAATCTCTGTACAACATCCCGGGGAAGCCCAAGGTATCCGCACTGATGGTGCCTTTGAGGAGCGGGAATATCTTCTCACCACGACCGGTGGACAACAATTTACCCAAAAGCGTTTAGTTCCCCTGGGTTCCAATTGGCCAACATTAACGGCAAATGCTGTCCCTCGTCCTGCGGTTATTGCCATCAGGCGCTTAAATCGTGGAGAAATTACCCGCAGATAGTCGTCAATAATGGTTAGAATCCAAGACAAGTCTGTAAAAATCCTTTCCCTAACCATGAAAATTCTAGTTATTGAAGACAATGAGGGTATTGCCGATGCCATTTTTGAAGACCTGACCGACCAAAATTATACGGTCGAAGTAGTCCATGATGGCCAAGCGGGTCTAGATCTGGCCGAAAGCTTTGGGTATGATCTTATCTTGCTAGATAGAATGCTCCCCAAGCTCGATGGGACGACGGTTTGTCATAAATTGCGCTCCCAAGGGGATCAAACTCCTATCCTCATGCTCACCGCTAAGGACACCATCGACGATCGGGTAACGGGGCTCGATGCAGGGGCGGATGATTATCTGACTAAACCCTTTGAACTTAAGGAACTAGCGGCTCGGATTCGCGCTCTCCTGAGACGAGGTAATACCACCCTACCCCCAGTATTGCAATGGGGTCCTCTGACTCTTAATCCTAGTACCTGTGAGGTTTTCTATGACCAGGTATTAGTTCCCCTAAGCCCAAAGGAATATAGTCTGCTAGAACTCTTTTTAAGACATCCCAATCAGGTTTTTACTCGCAATCAAATCATTGATCATCTTTGGTCCTGTGATCAGTTCCCAGGGGAAGCTACAGTTAAGGTTCATATTAGAAGTGTTCGCATGAAACTTAAAGAAGCTCAATGCTCTGAAGATGTCATTGACACAGTTTATGGCATTGGCTATCGTCTAAAATCTTTTTCCTAACCCTAACCCTTGAGCAATGCGCCCATCCCTTTATTTAGCGATTACCAGTCATGGTTTTGGTCACGCAGTACGCATGGCTTCTATTGTGGCGGAAATTCAACGGCTCAATCCCGATATTTTGCCGATTATGGCTACGACAGTCCCCCACTGGTTACTAGATTCCTATCTAACCGAAGGCTATATACAACGCCATCGAGCCTTTGATGTGGGCGTGATTCAGTCCGACAGTTTAACCATGGATAAGGTTTCTACCTTGGCAAAATGGCAAGAAATTTATCGGGAACAAAACCGTCTCATCGCTTCTGAGGTAGATTTCCTCAAAAGTAACCGAGTTGGTTTAATTTTAGGGGATATTCCCCCCCTCGCACCCCTAATGGCTAAATCTGCCGGTATTCCCTGCTGGATGGTTGGTAATTTTGGTTGGGATTTTATCTATCAAGCTTGGGGAGCGGAGTTTCAAGATATTACCACCTGGATTCGTCAATGTTATAGTCAGTGCGATCGCCTATTTCGCTTACCCCTTGCGGAACCCATGGGCATTTTTCCCCAAATTACCGAGGCAGGATTAACGGGGGGAAGTCCTCACTACGATCAAGATACCCTCCGCCAAACTTTTAATTTAACTGCTCCCCCTGAAAAAACCATTCTCCTCAGTTTTGGGGGTCTAGGTCTACAACAAATACCCTACGATAATCTGGCTCTCTTTCCCGATTGGCAATTTATCTCCTTCGATCGCCAAGCACCCATATTACCCAATCTTATAATTATTAGCGATCCTATCTATCGTCCTGTGGATTTTATGCCCATCTGCGATCGCGTTATCTCTAAACCGGGTTACAGTACCTTTGCCGAAGCGCTGCGCTTGGATGTTCCTTTAGTTTCCCTGATTAGAGATGATTTTGCCGAAGGAGCAATCCTACTCAAAGGACTACAAGATTATGGCTACCACCAAATTATCTCCCCAGAGGAATTTTTCCAAGGTAACTGGGACTTTTTGCACCAAAGCCCGATTCCTCCCCGTCAGGATACCCCACTCCCTAAAGACGGTTCCCTAGCCATTGCCCAAGCCGTGGTTAATTATTTTGCCGAGCAAGTTTGACAGGCTGTCGTTTGACAAGTTTCTCGTTTTTGATGTCCGATAGTAAAGGAATTTAAAAACCATCAATGGGAGAACTTCAATGAAACGGTTAGTATTAGCAGTAGTTGTTTTTTGTTTAGCCTTTACCATGGGTATGGTACGTCCTGCCTTTGCCGCAGGGGATGCAGACCTTGGATCTAAAATCTTTGCCGCCAACTGTGCGGTTTGTCATATCGGGGGCGGAAATAATCTTAACCCCCAAAAAACCCTCCAAAAAGAGGCGTTAGTGGCAAATAAGATAGATTCTGTAGAGGCTATTATTAACCAAGTTACCAAGGGGAAAGGCGTTATGCCAGCTTTTTCTGGTCGCCTGAGCGCTGCTGATATTGAAAATGTAGCCACCTATGTTCTGTCTACAGCAGAAAAAGGTTGGAAGAAGTAGATAACCGAATAGCCCCTATTTCCCAGAGATAGGGGTTTATACCAAATTTGCTTAGGTAAATATATTATCGCGGAGGCTAGGCGGTCAGCAGGAGGGTTTAAGAGAAAAGGGATGAATAATTGATCATCGATCCTAGATAAAACGGATTTGGTATAACTTCCCCAGGAGGGAATCAAGTTCGCGGTTTAGGTCAAGTGAAAGTAGGTTTTGGGATTGACAAATTTGAAGGTATGGTGGAGAATGGACGAAGTATTATCCCTACACCTAAGACTTCCTCTCTCCTTTAGGCGTTCCCTCTTCCTGGACAATTCACAGAAAAGTTATTGTCTTTGTAAGAGGGTCGGTTCTGGTGATTATAACCGGATCTCTGGTTTTTGATGAGTAGATGGGTGAACATCAAAATCAAGGATTTTGTGGAAAGAGATTTAGTTAAAGTTAAGACCTAGATTTTCTTTATTTTATAAATGACCTCTAAGGGAAAGTCACCTAATTCTCTTGTTTACCCATTTATCTGAAAAAAATGTCCTCAAAATCAGCACTACAGACGTGGCAGGATAGATTAGAATTTTTGAATAGGGAAAGGGCGATCGCATCATCCCCTGAGATGAAATTTCAATTAGATGAACAGATTGCTGAATGTAAGCAAAAGATTAAGGAATTAACTGAAAATCCCCAAAAAACCTCTCCTAGTAATCTACCCTATTTAGGAACCCCCTATTTCGTCGGACGAGAAGATGTACTAACAAACCTTTACAAGCTACTACAGCAAAATAACCAATTAGCTATTTGTGCTGTATCTGGAATGGGGGGAATAGGCAAAACTGAATTGGCAATACAGTATGCTCTTAGAAACCAACAGGAATATACAGGGGGTTTATGTTGGTTAGATTGTAGAAGCGGTGATTTAGGAACTCAAATAGTTCTCTATGCGCGATCGCTACTGAAATTAGAGATACCTGATGGATTGGAATTAGTTGATCAAGTAACCCATTGTTGGAATCATTGGCGCGAAGGGACTGTATTGGTAGTCTACGATGACGTGACTGATTATAAGGCGATCGCTTCTTATCTACCACCTAGAAATAAAGATAATTTTAAAGTTTTAATCACCAGCCGGGAGACGGCAGGATCAAATTATAGGCGTATAGATTTAGATGTACTAGAGCAAGAATCGGCGTTAGAATTATTGCGCTCTTTAGTAGGAAGTGAACGTATTAATGGCGAATTAGAAAAGGCTAAAGCCCTGTGTGAATGGTTGGGTTATTTACCTCTAGGACTAGAGTTGGTAGGTCGTTATCTGGCAAATGATAGTGCTTTAACAATAGAAAAAGTTCAAAAGCGTTTAGAAAGTAATCGTTTGAACGCACAAGCGTTAATTCTAGATGAAAAGGGAGATGCTACTTCACAGCACGAAAGTCTAGCATCTGCTTTTGAGTTATCATGGCAGAAATTATCCGACGATGCTAAGAATTTAGGATGTCGCCTAAGTCTTTTTGCTTCTGCGTCTATTCCATGGTCATTAGTAGAGCAATGTGTGATTAAGACAGATAATGAAGAAGAAAAAGAAACAAAGCAAGAACAACTAGAAAAAGTAAGAAATAAGGGATTAATAGATAAAAGTTTACTCCGATTTAACGAAAAGAATGAATATCAATTACACCCTCTAATTCGAGAATTTTTCAGAGTAAAGCAGACAGATATAGAAAATATCGTTGAATATAAGAGGGATATGTGCCGAGTTATTGTGGCGATCGCCCAACAGATTCCAAGCACTATTACCTTAGAAGTGATTGAGTCCACAACTTCCTATATTTCCCATTTAAGAGAAGTGGGGGAGAATTTGACGAAATGGATAAAGGATGAGGATTTAATCTGGCCTTTTGTAGGATTAGGAAGAATTTATGAAGGTCAGAGCCAGTTTACCGAAGCCGAGAAATGGCGCAAGGAATCGGTTAAGGTTACACGCGTTCCCTTCGGGGACTCGCGGAGCGAGTTGCGCCTAGGGGAGAGACACCCCGATGTCGCCACCTCCTACAACAACCTCGCCGGACTGTACTTATCCATGGGGAGGTACGAGGAGGCTTTACCCCTCTTCCAGAATGCCTTGGAGATTTTGTTAGCGCAGCTAGGGGAGAGACACCCCGATGTCGCCACCTCCTACAACAACCTCGCCCTGCTGTACTTATCCATGGGGAGGTACGAGGAAGCTTTACCCCTCTTCCAGAATGCCTTGGAGATTTGGTTAGAGCAGTTAGGGGACAGACACCCCAATGTCGCCACCTCCTATAACAACCTCGCCCTGCTGTACGAGTCGATGGGGAGGTACGAGGAGGCTTTACCCCTCTACCAGCAAGCCTTGGAGATAAGGTTAGAGCAGCTAGGGGAAAGACACCCCGATGTCGCCCAATCCTACAACAACCTCGCCGCGCTGTACTTATCCATGGGGAGGTACGAGGAAGCTTTACCCCTCTTCCAGAATGCCTTGGAGATTTGGTTAGAGCAGTTAGGGGACAGACACCCCAATGTCGCCACCTCCTATAACAACCTCGCCCTGCTGTACGAGTCGATGGGGAGGTACGAGGAGGCTTTACCCCTCTACCAGCAAGCC
>JBBAUO010000053.1:0-28708 GCA_040398185.1 Microcystaceae cyanobacterium
CGGGACTGCCTCCTGCCTCCTGCCTCCTGCCTCAAACGAGGATCTTTGTACCTCACTAATATCGAGAACTACTATATCACTGCTCCCAGTCATTGAACTCTGACTTTAAATCTCGCTCCATTAACGCCTTAACCGCCGCTTGCGGGGTAATTTGACCTTGTAGCAGTTGATAAACTTGTTGGACAATGGGAAGGTATAAATTCTGGGACTCCGCAATTTTAATTAAAACTTCGGTGGTATTAATTCCCTCGGCTGTACCTTCTAGGGTAGATAAAATCTCGGCTAAGGATTCTCCCTCTGCTTGCCGATAACCGACTTGGTAATTACGAGATAAAGAACTGCTACAGGTTGCTAGTAAATCCCCTAAACCAGATAGTCCAAAAAAAGTTTTTTTCTGACCACCTAAATAGGTACCGACTCTAATGATTTCTGGTAAAGCACGGGTTAAGAGGGCGGCCTTGGCATTAGTTCCCAATTTTAAACCGTCGCAAACCCCAGAGGCGATCGCCACTACATTTTTCAAGGTTCCCCCTAATTCTGTCCCCAGGGGATCACTATTAATATAAACACGAAAACTATCGGAGGAAAAAAGGTATTGTACCAATTCAGAGGCCGAGGGGCTATGGCTGGCGACTACCGTAGCTCCGGGTAAACCCTGCTCGATTTCCTTGGATAAATTTGGCCCGGATAAAACGACAATAGGAGAGTTGGGAAAGGCGGTTTGCCATAGTTGGGAGGGGGTTTTAAAGGTAACGGGATCTAGTCCTTTGGTGGCGGTAACTAAGATAATATCCTCGGCAATATTTAGGGCTTTTAGTTGATTAATAATAGGTTGAACACCCTGCATAGAAACAGCAGAGAGAATGACATCGGTTTGCTCTAGGGCTTGTATTAGGGTTTCTGGGCTACTGCGTCCCCAAAGACGAACTTGATGGGCGTTATGATTGGCTAATTTTGCCAAGGCATTTCCCCACATTCCTGAACCGATGATGGTGATAGTAGTCGGTTTTTGAATCATTGTTTTGAAAATGTGCTACTGTTAATGGGAATTGAGCGTCAAGGATACTCCCGTGGCTTTTCGTAATCCTATCCCCACAGTAGATATTATTATCGAATTAGTGGATCAACCCCACAGACCGATAATTTTAATTGAGCGCAAAAATCCCCCCCACGGTTGGGCGATACCAGGGGGATTTGTTGACTATGGAGAAAGTGTAGAGACAGCAGCCAGACGAGAAGCCCAGGAAGAAGTCCGACTGACTGTAGAGTTAATTGAGCAGTTTCATGTCTATTCCGATCCAAAACGAGATCCGCGTCAACATACCCTGAGTATAGTTTTTATTGCCCAAGCGAACGGTAAACCCAAGGCCGCAGATGATGCCAAGGAAGTGGGAGTCTTCCATCCGTGGGAAATTCCTGAAAAATTATGCTTTGATCACGATCGCATTTTAAAGGATTATCGCCGTTATCGAGATTATGGTATCCGCCCCCTTGTCTAGTTATCTAGGTATTGATTTTGGCACCTCGGGGGCAAGGGCGATCGCCATTGATACCCAGGAAACTATCCAAGCTCAAATCCATTATCCCTTCAACCAACAAACTCCCCAGATTTGGCAAGCAGCATTGTTTTATCTGCTCCAACATTTGCCCTCCGATGTCAGAAAAAGTCTTCAGCGTATTGCTATTAATGGTACATCGGCAACGGTGTTATTATGCGATGACTTCGGCCATCCCGTAACTGCTCCCCTACTCTATAACGATAGTCCTGGAGTCCAGGTTTTAGAAAAAATCCGCCCCATTGCTCCCCCTGAGCATCTAGTTTTAAGTGCGACTTCCAGCTTGGCTAAACTATTTTGGTGGTGGGAAACAGGGGTTTATTCCCCAGGGAGATATTTCCTCCACCAAGCCGATTGGTTAGCTTTTCTCCTCCATGGGCAATTAGGTATTAGTGATTATCACAATGCCCTAAAATTGGGTTACGATGTCAGGGATCTTCGCTATCCTGATTGGTTTCCCGATTTACCCGGTTTACCCACGGTGTTAACCCCTGGTACCCCTGTGGGAACAATTACCCCAGAAATAAGCCAAAAGTTTGATATTCCTGCCCATTGTCTAGTTTGTGCGGGTACAACGGATAGTATCGCGGCTTTTCTAGCTAGTGGAGTGAGGCAAAGGGGAGCATCTGTCACCTCCCTTGGCTCAACTTTGGTACTAAAATTATTAAGCCAAACCCGTGTCGATGATAGTCGTTATGGCATTTATAGTCATCGTTTCGGAGATCTATGGTTAACAGGAGGTGCGTCTAATACTGGGGGAGCGGTTTTAAGGCATTTTTTTGGGGATGAAGAGTTAGTCAGACTTTCCCAAGGGATTGATCCAAATCTGTCTAGTCGTTTTCACTACTACCCTTTACTAAAGCCAGGCGATCGCTTTCCCATCAATGATCCTCACCTATTACCCCGATTAGAGCCTCGTCCCGAGCATCCTGGGGAATTTCTCCAGGGTTTATTAGAAAGCATCGCTAGAATTGAAGCCCTAGGGTATGGAAAATTACAAGAGTTGGGCGCAGATCCCCTTAAGATAGTTTATACCGCAGGAGGAGGGGCAAAGAATCTCACCTGGCAAAGGATTCGAGAGCGCCTTCTGGGGGTGACGGTGGTGGTTTCCCCCCAAACAGAAGCCGCCTACGGTACTGCTTTACTAGCTAAACAGGGTTTAGTCGGATGCTAAATATATTCAACTTCTAACCGTGCCGCAGTTACTGCATCAAAAGCAAAGGCAAAAACAAGGGGGATAGGACATTGGGAAATACACCCCAAAACTAAGAAGAAAAGCGTCAAACCCGTGGCCAATCCTAGCCAGAGTTTCTCTTCATCACAAAGGCCTTCTTTTAGCTTAATAATTCTTAAAGTTTTGGGGGGAATCGGCTCAGGAATCACGGCTCCAGGGGGAAAAGCCCAATAGTTATTACACCGCTCTACATACAAGTCTGTCCAGCCATTATCGCTACACCAGTCCTCAATCCATTGATCTTGAAAATGTCTCATAACTTACTTTAGATTTAGAAATGATCGTCAATAAAGTTGAATGTTTGCGGGTTCGGAACTTTATCCTAGCAAAGCCACCAAAAACACCGACTAAATTCAATAAAACTTAATATTAAAGAACTTAGTGCTAAATTTCCCCTTATTGGTGGGCATTTTATGGTAAAGGATAGATAATGAAGTAGGATAACTCGGACAATCTTCATTAAGGAGAATTTACTAATGGAGTTATTTACCATCGGTCACTCCAATCATACTGTCGAAACGTTTGTCACCTTATTGCGCCAGCACGGTATAACGGCTATCGGAGATGTGCGCTCACGTCCCCACAGTCGTTTCTTGCCCCACTTCAATCGAGTAGAACTGCAAAAAGCTTTAGAAAGTGAAGGAATGCGTTATGTGTTTCTGGGGCGGGAGTTGGGAGCAAGACCTGACAACCCAGAGTGCTATTTGGATGGAAAAGCAGTGTATGAAAAAATCGCTGCTACTGATGACTTTCATGAAGGGATACAAAAAATTTGGCGAGGCTTGAAAAAACATAGAATCGCGCTTATGTGTGCCGAGCAAGATCCACTAACTTGTCATAGAGCGATTTTGGTTTGCCACCACCTATGTAATTTCAACCTACCTATCGCCCATATCTTGAAGAACGGAGAGCTAGAGTCCCATAGTCATTTAGAAGAGAGAATGCTGATCAAACATAGCTTGAACCAGTTTTCTGATACCAAGGAAGAACCTGTTCAACTCTCTCTATTCGATGAGGGAGTTCCCAGTAACTTGCCCTCAAGAGAGGAATGCTTGGAGAAAGCCTATAAACTTCAAGGTGATGAAATCGCTTATGTAGAAATAAAGGATAATGACCATGAGCAATCAGATAAATCTTTTCACTATCGGGTTCACTCAAAAGAACGCTCAAAAATTCTTTGAGATTCTCAGTAAAGCAGGTGTTAAGCGAGTTATAGACACTCGCCTGAATAATGTTTCTCAGTTAGCGGGGTTCACAAAAAAAGCGGACTTAGAATACTTTCTAAGAATAATTGACAATGTTGATTATATCCATCTTTTAGATTTGGCTCCGACCCAAGACATTTTAGATGAGTACAAAAAAAATAAGGGAGATTGGGCGGTATATGAGCAAAAATTTTTAAAGCTTATTGCTAACCGTCAAATAGAGAAAAAAGTTTCTCTGGAGTTGATTGACGGTGCTTGCTTACTCTGTAGCGAGGCTAAACCCCATCATTGCCATCGTCGTCTGGTGGCTGAATATTTAAACGGGAAAATGGGAAACATAAATATACATCATCTTTAAACAAGCTAATGTAAGCCTGATGTCAACAATTATTTGTCTTGCTAATTCCTGGAAGAATGGAGAACGCTGTATTGCTGGAATAGATATCGAAACTAGCGAGTGGATTCGACCTGTATGCGATGCCCAATACCCTGATGATGGTAGAGTACCAAGGTCTGTTCGACTGGTTGAAGGTAGAGAGCCAGAACTGCTAGATATTTTAGAAATTCCTCTCGCTGAGACTGGCAAGGATTTTGGTTTTGAATGTGAAAATCGTTCAGTTTTACCTGGTCAATGGAATTATTTAGGCAAAGTAGAGAGTGCTGATCTCCTCAAGTATTGTCTGAAATCCCAGTTCATACTACATAATTCATGGAAATACGTTAAACCTTCCTTTTTGCAGAGACTTCCATTGCCGAACCGCCTTACTCTTCAGCTAGTTCACGCCGTTAGCTTCTCTGTGGAGAGAAAAGAAGATGGGTGGCGAGGTACCATTCAAGGAGCTAATGGTCAAAGTTTGCCTGGGGCAAAAATTACAGATCCAGTATTGGTTAAGAAGTTGGAGGCAGGTTGTCAAGCTCAAAGTAATTGTCTAGCAACCGTAAGTCTCGGTCTGCCTTGGAAGCCAGCTAGTTGGGAAAATGAAGATGAAGCTCCATGCTGGAAGTTAATAGCAGGTGTGATGGAACTCTAATTTTTACTGAAAACTCTACAGATTTCAAGATTCGAGGTAGATAGAGCCATAACCCCATCACCTGCCCTCTGAGATCGCAAAAGTCATCAAATCCTGACATTGCGATCCCCAAAAGGGTTATAAATTCGTAAATCCTAACAAATTGCTCCCTGCTACCCCTTGACCGCGACGGGTAATATTTTGTTACATAGAGTCATTAGATTCAAGTCATCAAGTAGAAATACTCAGGTGACTGTTAAGAGTAAATTGGAGAGTCTACTTCCATGGAACCAGAACGTCTACCCTTAGAAGAAATGACCCTCAGGCAGCTTCGCAGGGTTGCTAGTCAGTACAACATATCTCGCTATAGCCGTATGCGAAAGGACCAATTACTCGCATCAGTGGCTAAAGCCATGCAGAGTCAGATAGTTATACCAAAATCAATCATCCAAGAGGAGCAAAAAGTGGAAGCAGCAAAATTTGACTTAGGCCAGGAAGATCCCCAAGAGATTACTTTTGCCTTAGTGGATGAAGGAATTGGGGAGTTACCAGGAGGTTATGGAGAAAGTCGTATTGTCCTTATGCCGCGAGATCCTCAATGGGCTTACGCTTATTGGGATATTCCCAATATCCAAAAAGAGGAACTCCGTCGTCAAGGAGGACAACAATTATCTTTACGTCTCTACGATGTAACCGATCTCGATAGTCATCAATCTCCCCATAGCGTGCAAGAATATCTCTGTGATGAGATGGCCCGGGAATGGTATCTTCCCGTACCTGTAAGCGATCGCGATTATATTATTGACATTGGTTATCGTTGTCCTGATGGTCGTTATTTAGTTTTATCCCGTTCTTCTGCCGTTCGGATTCCCCCTGTTTACCCCTCTGATTGGGTAGAAGATGTGTTTATCACCGTCAACTGGGAAGAGGAACTGCGAGATCAAACCTTCTATCAACTCGTACCACCTAACAAGCGTCAACCAGTGGTTAGCAGTACCACAACTACAGAGACTGGTTTTGACACCACCACTCCCATCTACGATCAAATCTTTGCCATGGCCCAGGGCACAGAGTCTCAACGGATTGCGGGCTCTCTCTATGGCTCCATGCAGCATTTACCCGTTCCGGTGTCACCTCAAGACGTAATCAGTTCCTATGTTTTCCCCTCTGGGGTAGGCCTTTGGGCTGTGCCTACGGTATCGGGTTTATCCATGTCTGGTGTCGGACTAACCGCTTCAGGAATAGGTTTAGGCGGCTCGGAACAGTTGGGAGTGCGTCCTCGCAAATTCTGGTTAGTTGCCGATGCGGAACTGATTGTCTATGGAGCAACTGAACCAGATGCTACGGTTACTATTGGCGGTCATCCGATCAAACTCAACTCCGACGGAACTTTCCGCTTCCAGATGTCTTTCCAAGATGGCTTAATCGACTATCCGATCATGGCTGTGGCGATCGATGGGGAACAAACTCGTTCTATTCACATGAAGTTCAATCGTGAGACTCCTTCTCGTCGCACTAATACCAAAGAGGAAGCCGTTTTGGAGTGGTTGCCTTAAGGTACAAGAATTGGGATTTGGGGACTGATTGCCTCCCCACCCCAACCCCTAGAGAACTTCATTTTTCATAACCTGTTTTAAGACTTCCAAGCCCTTTTTGACTTGGCGAGAAACTGTTACCACACTGATTCCTAATTGTTGGGCTGTTTCCCCTTGGGTTAAGTCTTTGAGGAAAACAAACTCCAAAACCCGTCGGGTACGGTCTTCTAGATTGCCCAGGGCTTGCTGTAAACGAATTTGATCATCTTGGCTCAGTTGAAAACTGCGATAGTTGGGATCTACAACTAAATCCCCTAAACTCGTTGGTCCATCTTCATCGGAGCCAACTGCGGCATCTAAACTCATCGGTTCACGGTTTTGAAAAGCCAGTTGAATATTTTGCCATTCTTCGACAGATAGACTCAAGGCCGCAGCAATTTCTCGATCGCTCGGTTGACGATTCCACTTAGTCTGAAACCTTGTCCGTACTGACGCGGCCTGTTGTCCTAGTTCTAACCAACGACGAGGAATTTTGACAACATAACCCCTGTCCCTGAGATAGTGCTGGATTTCTCCTCTAATATAGGGAATCGCAAAGGAACTAAAGGCGTTGCCCTTTTCCATGTCAAAACGCTCAATGGCTCGAATCAAACCTAAACAACCAATCTGTAGTAAATCTTCATAGCTCTCAGGACATTGATGGAGCCAATGATGGGCTTCTTTTCTAACTAAGCCAAAATTAAGTTCCATGATCCGATTGCGGAGCTTGGTATCACAAGATTTTTTATAGGCTTGAAACAGTTGTAAGGTTTCGAGTTTGACGTTTTGCTTGGTAAGCACAGACATAGCACAGTTCACTCACAGACGGTGATCACTTTTTGGGTTTAGTAGTCTTTCGGGCAAAATAGGCGGGCTAGAAAAACCTACTCAACGGATCATAAGTTGTTAAAATTTCCCAAGCGTATTTGGCCTAGGGTTTAGACTAATCAAGCACAATGGCATTTGTACGCTGGTTATGTCAAGCGATTCAACAAGGTTCTCTGTAATTATACTGAATTTTGCCCAATCATCAGGTCACATCTTTTAGGAAAACTGGTCTTATACAATATCCGCTTATGTTAGTAGACAATCGTGAAGGCTAGGCAGGAGGCAGGGGGCAGGAGGCAGGAGGAGGATCACTATAGTATTAAAACAGGATCTGGTCTTCCTTCTCCAGGAGCGGGTTGGGCTCTATTTTTCATAGTCACAGTAAAGGTCTGTTTGTAGGGATAGAAGAGAACCCTTTGAAATTAGCTAAAAATAATAACTAGAACTCTGTTGGGGATCGGGGGCAAAAGCCAACCAGAGAGGAAATTGTAACAGGTTCATATTCACCCGATCTTCCGTGTCATCAATGATAATTAAAGCCGTCTGCTTGTTTTCAATAAGACGGTCCGCTTTTTGGATTAAAGGTTCCGGGGATTCAAACAAACTAATACCCCTTTCTGGGGCAAAATCACTTCTGGAAATTCCCAAACAATCCTGTAAACCCCTGCGCCATTCTCCTAGTCGTTCGGGACTACTGGCCAAAATTAGTACCCGCAGGCGATCGCCTTGGGTCTGATTGAGAACGGAAATAATAGCCGAAGCTACTAAAATATTCTGTAATCGGCTACCCATCGAACGGATTGTACCCCTACCCCCTTGGTTAAAAAACCAATTTTGCACTCGCTCGGAGTGGATGGGTTCAAAGGTACGACGTAGTTGCCAAGGCTGTCCATAGTAGTCGGGACGGGAACGGTATTGATCTAACAATTCTCGAATCTTTTGCCCCTTTTGCTCAAAACCCCCTGGTTTGGACAATTGTACGGGGACAGCCTCTTTTTGGGAATAAATTGTCGGTGCAGGAGAAACAGCACGGGTTTCAAAGTTTGGTAACTCCAACTGTTCAGCGGAGGCGGCTAGATCCTGTAAACTACCCACTAGATAGTCTTTAAAGCCCTGAACTCGAATTGCTAAATCCTGAGATGCACCCGCGAAGGTAGTCCGCATTTCTTCCTTAATGCGATCGCGTCTTCTTTCTAGTTGTTCTACGGAGATTTCTAGGGCTCCTTTGCGAGATTCTAATTCTTTCAGTCCCATTTTCACCATTTGCTCAATGGTTACTTGGATATCTCCAACTTGTTCCTCAATTAACCTTTCCCTACGGGCTTCTAGTTGGGCAATTTCCGCTTCCAGGGTTTGTTTTTGTCGTTGTAGTTTTCTTACTTCATCTTCTACTGAGTCGAGGCTTGTCACTGCTATTTCTAGAGGTTCGACGGGAATTTCCGAGGCATCGGCTTCAGTCTCGCTATAGTCCGCCAAAGTATCCGTCTCCGAGGACTCGAACCAATGATCTCCTATGGGCGGGGGTTGTTTGTTGATTGCGTCTGAACTCATTAACTAATGTTCTGTGAGACATTAAGGACTATCCCCACTATATCAGTTAGGTTAGAGTTTAGTCACACGACTTGGAAGGTTAATAAATCCAAGAAGCTTAAACAGTTCTTTTGTACCATATTAAGAGGCAGGAGGCAGGGGGCAGGAGGCGGTCGGAGAATAACTATGGTATTAAAACAGGATTTAGTATCAGATCATTGCTGTATAAGGCTTTCAATAATCCGATGCCTATGGGTTTTAAGAAATTGCCTTAATTCTTGACAGATCCTTGAAAAAATCTATAGTTAATAATTTAAGCTGATTTTTGTATTTCTATTTGAATAATTGGCAAGTTATTACCATGATCAACTGAGTAAGCTTTAAACTGTTGTATTCCCTTCAGTTCATCATTTATAATAATCTTGCTATTTTGATTTCTTGAGCATAAACTTACTTGATCTAGGTTAGAAAGAGAAAAATTCCACTGATGTAGACCATGATAATTTTCTCTTTCTCCTTCGTTTTCAACAGCAACAATGATAACCCATCCTCCAGGTTTACACACTTCTAACATATTTTGAATGCAAAGAAGTGGAGCATAGCTATGATCAAGGGCGTTAGCAGAAAAAACAATATCAAAACTATTTTTTTTGAACACTTTACTTAAATCTTCTCCAGATACTTTTTGAATATTTGCCCTTTCATCTAATCCGACTGCTCGAAGCATACTATTATATTCTTCTGCTAGAGGATCGCAAGCTGTTAATTCAATACTATTCCCTGGCATTTGCGTGCCTATTATTGACACTGGACCTGAACCTACATCTAAAACTTTGATAGTTGCATTTAATAACTTATCGACAAGATGGCAAAAAGGGAACGATTTATTAATTGCCTCCATGTGTTCTTTGTTTAGTTGTTTATCATTTAACCATTCTTTCCAAAATGAGACTTCTTCGGATAAATTTTTTTCCCAAATGGCAAAAGGCGTTTCCATAAATCTCTTTTCCTCAATGAATAACATAGACTTGCTTTCCAATTTACACTAAAGTGGAAACTTGCAACAAATTTTCTGGGAAAATATGAAATTTCTCTTCCTACATCCCAACTTTCCTGCCCAATTTCGCCATTTAGCCACAGTTTTAGCCCAAGATCCCCGTCATCAGGTAGTTTTTGGCACTGCTCGAGCGGAAGGTAATATTCCTGGTGTAGCTAAAGTTATTTATAAGGAAAATCGCTCAGTTCATCCCCAAACCCACCACTATGTTAGAACCTTAGAATCGGCTGTTTTACAGGGCCAAGCCGTTTATCGTGTGGCTATTGAACTCAAAAAGCAGGGTTTTATTCCCGATGTAGTCTATGCCCATTCGGGTTGGGGACCGGGGTTATTTATTAAGGATATTTTTCCCCAGAGCAAATTTTGCGGCTATTTTGAATGGTTTTACCACGCCCACGGCTCCGATGCCGATTTTGATCCCCATGATCCCTTAGATGCCGATAGTGAAGCCAAAATTAGGCTTAAAAATGCCCCGATTTTAATTGATTTGGTGAGTTGCGATCGCGCTTTATGTCCTACCCAATGGCAAAAACAACAATTTCCCCCCGAATTTATCCCCAAGCTCAAGGTTTTGCATGATGGCGTGGATGTTAATTTTTTTACTCCCCAACCCCAAGCCAAATTAATTATCCCGAGTCTTAATTTAGATTTATCCCCAGCGGAGGAAATTGTTACCTATGTAGCCAGAGGGATGGAACCCTATCGCGGGTTTCCCCAGTTTATGGAAACGGTGGCTATTTTACAAAGCCGTCGCCCTAATTGCCATTTTGTCATTGTTGGGGAAGATCGGGTTGCCTATGGAAAAACTTTAGCTGATGGCCAAACCTATAAACAATTAATGCTCGAAAAACTATCCCTTGATTTATCCCGCATTCACTTTACAGGGTTGCTTCCCTATTCCCAATATCTTCAGGTTCTCCAAGCTTCTTCAGTACATATCTACCTAACTCGTCCTTTTGTTTTATCTTGGTCTATGTTAGAAGCAATGGCTACAGGATGTGTGATTGTTGCTTCAGACACCCCTCCAGTCAGAGAAATGATTAATAATGGGGAAAATGGTTTATTAGTTGATTTCTTTTCTCCTGATAAAATTGCCGACAAAGTTGTAGAAGTCCTCGAAAACCCAGACTATAAAAAAACCCTAGGAATGACCGCCAGGGAAAAAATTGTTACCAGTTATAACTTACCGCAATTGTTACAAGAACATCTACAATGGCTCCTGGCGTGATGGATTACGACCTGAATCAATATCCCTATCCTTCCCAAAGAAGATTACTTCTCGGACGCAACGGTGCTGTAGCCACCAGTCAACCCCTCGCCACCCTAGCGGGTATGGAAATGTTTCTCGCCGGGGGCAATGCCGTGGATGCAGCTATTGCCAGTGCGATCGCTTTAACGGTGGTTGAGCCAACCTCTAACGGGATTGGGGGCCAGCGTGCTCCGAGGGCGGGAGAAATTTGGGGTAGTCTGATTCATGGTTCAACCCTCAGGGAAATTGCCGCAACGGGGGGCGAGAGTTTTTATCGGGGTAAATTAGCCGAAGCGATCGCTCTCTTTGCCGCAAAAACGGCAGGAAAATTAACCCAGTCGGATTTAGCTTGCCATCAATCTCTCTGGGTAGAGCCAATTGTTACTACCTACAACGGTCTAGAAGTCTGGGAAATTCCCCCCAATGGTCAGGGCATTGCGGCTTTAATGGCTTTAAATATCCTAGAGTCAGTAAATTTAGCCAGTTATCCCCGAGATTCTGTCGAAAGCTTTCATTTTCAGATTGAGGCGATGAAGTTGGCCTTTGCCGATGCCTCAAACCGGTATCGCTTTACATAATCGTGGAGCCGGTTTTAGTCTGCAATCGGGCCATCCTAATCAAGTCAATGGAGCTAAACGCCCCTTTCATACAATTATGCCTGGCTTTTTAAACCAAGCCCACCAGCCCCTGGGACCATTCGGTGTAATGGGAGCCGCCATGCAGCCCCAAGGACATCTGCAAATGGTGGTTAACTTAGCTGACTATGGTATGAACCCCCAAGCCGCCCTAGACGCTCCCAGATGGCGATTTTTACAAGGGAATCGGCTAATTGTTGAAGCTAATGTATCTGGGGAAATTAAGCGCGGATTACGACAAAAAGGCCACCAAATCGAAACCGCGCCCGCCATCATGTTTGGGAAAGGCCAGATGATTCTTCAGCGTCAGGGGGTATTGGTGACAGCTACCGAGCCCCGCGCCGATGGATTGGGCTTAGTCTATTAAAAAAGCAATCTAGACATTTTGACGGCAAATGATAAACTAGGCATTATCATTGATGAACATTTGATCGGTATAAGCGGAAGGACAAAACTATTCATGAAAGCCATGATTCTGGCAGCCGGGAAAGGAACTCGTGTACGTCCTATTACCCACACTATCCCTAAACCTCTGATCCCCATCCTCCAAAAACCTGTGATGGAGTTTCTTTTAGAACTACTTCGCCAGCATGGGTTTGATCAGATCATGGTCAATGTCAGTCATCTAGCCGAGGAAATTGAGAGCTATTTTCGTGATGGCCAGCGTTTCGGCGTACAGATTGGCTATTCCTTTGAAGGACGGATTGAAGATGGAGAATTAGTCGGAGATGCCCTGGGATCTGCCGGCGGAATCAAACGCATCCAAGATTTTAGTCCATTTTTTGACGGTACTTTTGTTGTGCTCTGCGGCGACGCGCTCATTGACCTAGATTTAACTGCTGCGGTTAAATGGCATCAAGAAAAGGGTTCCATTGCGACGATCATCACCAAAACAGTTCCCAAGGAAGATGTTTCCAGCTACGGGGTTGTTGTATCCGATGAGCAAGATCGCATCATCAGTTTCCAAGAAAAGCCCTCCGTAGAGGAAGCCCTAAGCACAAAGATTAATACGGGTATTTATATTTTTGAGCCAGAAGTTATTGACTTTATACCCCCTAACCAAAAATATGACATTGGGAGTGAACTATTTCCCAAACTGGTAGAAAAGCAAGCTCCCTTCTATGCTTTGAACATGGAGTTTGAATGGGTGGATATTGGCAAAGTCCCCGATTATTGGCACGCCATTCGTGGGGTATTAAAAAGGGAGATCAAAAATGTCGCTATCCCTGGGATAGAGGTTAGGCCGGGCATTTACACGGGGTTAAATGTCTCCATCAACTGGGATAAAGTGGAAGTCCAAGGACCCGTATATATCGGTTCCATGACACGCATTGAAGATGGGGCAAAAATTATCGGACCCACCATGATCGGCCCTAACTGTTGGATTTGTAGCGGTGCCACCGTCGATAACAGTGTGATTTTTGAATACTCCCGCCTGGGTCCCGGGGTATGGCTCAAGGATAAGTTGGTCTTCGGACGCTATTGTGTAGATAAAAACGGCGCAGCTATTGACGTACAGGCGGCGGCACTGGATTGGTTGATTACAGATTCTCGACAGATTATTGTCAACAAAGAACCAAATCCTAAGCACCAGGCGATCGTCGATTTATTAAGTAATGGGGAGTCCTAGGGAATTAGGAATTGGTTTTAACTCCTAACCCCCAACCCCTAACTCCTAGTAGGTTTCAACGTGCCAACGGTGGTCTTTTTTCATTTGTTTCTGAAATTCAGACCAATCCGCGCCATTTTTGGCAGCAGTGGCACTTAAAGCCTCGTCAATGCCACCTTCCATGCCCTTAAGCCCACACATATAGGTATGGGTTTTAGGGCTCTGCATCAATTGCCAGAGTTCATCGGCGTGTTCCGCAACTCGGTGCTGAATATACATTCTGCCACCTTCGGCATTTTCTTGTTCCCGACTAATGGCGTAGGTAAGACGGAAATTATCGGGATAGTCTGCGGCTAATCCTTCTAAATCATCTTTATAGAGAATATTTCCTGTGTAGGGAATCCCAAAAATGAGCCAAGCAAAACCCTTAAATTTATAGTTTTCATGGATCTCTTTAAACATCCGCCAGAGGTAGGCACGGAAAGGGGCGATACCAGTACCCGTTGCTAACATGATAATATTGGCATCTTCGTCTTCCGGCAATAGCATTTCCTTACCCACAGGCCCCGTAATGGCAATATCGGCACCCACCTCCAGATGACACAGATAGGTAGAACACACCCCATAGACTGTTTCTTTGGTTTCCGGATGTTGATACTCTAGCTGACGTACACATAACGAGACGCTTTTATCGTCCTTGAAGTCTCCGTGACGGGTAGAAGCAATAGAATACAATCTCAGCTTATGGGGTTTGCCTTTATCGTCGGTTCCAGGGGGCACAATGCCAATACTTTGACCTTCTACATAGTGTAAATCCCCGGCCGATAGGTCAAAGGTGAGATGCTGAACGATACCTTGCCCACCTTCTCCCACTAAGGCATAATTTTGGATACATTTGCCGATATAGGGACTATTCGGCCGATAGATATTAACTGGGATATCCTTTTTGGCTGGCGCTTGAGTCATAGATTTACCGTTTTTCTTATTTCCTTGACTTGGGGGTGATTCTGGGGCTGGAGATGGTTGGAGACTGTCGGTATTCAGAGGCTTAATACTAAGAATGCGACCGCCGAGACGGGTGATCCGTCGCATCTCCTGATTCATACGCTTGTAGGGCACTGTGTAAAAAACACTCCCACTGCGCCGAATCGGATAGCTAAAGTTGTCAGTTTCTTTTTTCTGACTCAGACCCGCTACCTCGTAGACAAACAGGCGATCGCCCGCAGCAGAGGTCGAGATTCGGTTGGCTCCTGAATTTGAACTATACATATCTTAATGGCTCCCAACTAAAGATATTATTTTTATGGAAACATAATAAGCCTACCACTGGCAGGAGTCGGGAGAAAGGTATAGGGTCATTTCTCCCCTCAAGGATAGCCCATAGCCCCGGGCAAGAATGTTAAGAAAATAGCAATTTAATTTTTTTCGGTCATCTACTTCCATCTTGTTCGGGGTCATCTATTCTGATATGATCCATTCACAGTGTCTTAGAACGTATGGCTCTGCTAATCCTGCCAAAACTAAGCTAGACAGCTACCCATACCCAAAAAACTATAGGCCTTGCGACACAGGGCTTCAGCCTAGAAAAATTGCCTTAGACCAGCCAAAGATAGGGTTTATCCGACAATAGGAATCTAGACAATTACCCTAGGAAGCTCCTTTTGGGAGCGTGTCACATCGGTTAACATTAAACTTTGCATTAGAGGAAAGCTATGACCACTCAGCTAGACCGCGTGGTTTTGATCGGTGTTGCTGGAGACTCCGGATGCGGGAAATCCACTTTTTTACGTCGTTTGACGGATTTATTTGGGGAAGAGTTTATGACGGTCATCTGTTTAGATGACTACCATAGCCTTGATCGCAAACAAAGAAAAGAGGTCGGGGTTACTGCTCTCAATCCGAAGGCGAACAACTTTGATTTAATGTATGAGCAAATCAAAGCTCTCAAAAGTGGTCAAGCGATTGATAAACCAATCTATAACCATGAAACGGGATGTATCGATCCTGCAGAACGGATTCTACCGAATAAAGTTATTGTCATTGAAGGACTTCATCCCCTTTATGATCCCAGGGTGCGGGAATTAGTCGATTTTGGTGTTTACCTTGATATTAGTGATGAGGTAAAAATCAACTGGAAAATTCAACGGGATATGGCCGAGCGGGGTCATACCTATGATGACGTCATGGCCGCTATCAATTCTAGACGACCTGACTTTTCCGCCTATATTGAACCCCAAAAGGCCTACGCCGATGTCGTCATTCAAGTTCTACCGACCCAACTGATTGAGGACAATGAAAGTAAAGTCCTTAGAGTTCGTCTGGTACAAAGGGAAGGGGTGACAAATTTTGAACCCGTTTACTTGTTTGACGAAGGTTCTACCATTGATTGGCGCCCCTGTGGTCGAAAGTTGACCTGCTCTTACCCCGGTATTAAACTTTACTATGGGCCCGAGGCTTTCTCAGGGAATGAGGTTTCTATTCTCGAAATTGATGGTGAGTTCGATAATCTTGAAGAAATGATTTATATCGAAAGCCATCTCAGTAAAACGGGTACTAAGTATTACGGCGAAATGACGGAACTACTTCTCAAGCACAAAGATTATCCAGGTTCAACTAATGGAACAGGCTTATTCCAAGTGCTAGTTGGTTTAAAAATGCGCGAGACTTACGAAAAATTGACCCACTCTACCCCCAAGGTAGCCGCTCAAGTCTAAAGTTTTACAACAATAGCTTGACATTTAGCCCGTAATTGGTGTTAATACTAATGCCTGCGGGCTAATTTATTTACCAAGGAAAAATTTATGAAAGTTTGGTTTGTCACCTGTGTTTTTCTCTTTGTTTTAGTCCAACTATGTCAATGGATGAAGGGATTTTTTTCACCTCTACCCCTGTACCTGTTGGCGGGGGCCTTACTATCCTTGGCTTCTAATAGCAAATCCGTTTACAAATAGGACAATGTTTTCCCGATTCAGCGATCGGACTATTGCCGATTAAGTTCATTGTCGCCTGATTAATATAGTCATCTAGCCGATGCCATGGTTTTACATTCCTCCTTTCCCACCTCGATCAATCTCTTCTAAAATCTGGGTAGATAATTGACATAAAGACTCATGACAATGCCCATTACTGGCCATAATTCCACCCCATTTTATAACATCTCCTTGGTTATATTTAACCGCATCGCCATTAAAATAAGTAAACTTTCCCCCTGCTTCCGTGAGAATCAACTCCGGTGCGGCAAAATCCCAATCCTTAGCAGCAGATTTACCAGAAAGGGAGATATAGACATCGGATTGGTGTTCTAAAATAGTCCCAATCTTACAACCTACACTACCTACATAATTACGATCTTTAAAAGGTAAACGCTCTAATAGTTGTTTAAATCTTTCGTCTCGATGGGTACGACTAGCTACTAGATATAAAGCCTCTATTGGTTGACGATTGGAGACGGACTGGGGTTCTAGCTTACCATCCGGGGTTTCTAGATAGGTTCCTTGGCCTTTAATCGCAAAATAAAGCTTTTGGGCTTCGGGAATTGCCACCACTGCCAAGACAGGATAACCTTGGTAAGTCAAAGCAATATGAATCGCGTATTCTCCAGTCTGATCAATAAAATCCCTAGTGCCATCTAAAGGATCAATAATCCAAACCCAATCCTCAGGAAGTGCTTGGTTTCCCTCATAGGTTTCTTCGCTTAAGTAACCAAATTTTTCTGTACCCAATTCGGCTTTTAACTGCCCAACAATATAGGTATTAGTAGCTAAATCCGCCGCCGTGACAGGACCTTTTGCACTATCAAGTTGAATCTCTAGGTTCCCCTGATTAACTTCTCCTCGGTAGTAGGAGCGCAAAATTGCCGAGCCTCCCCATGCTACCCTACGGGCAATAATAGCAATCGCTTCTAATGCGGATAGATCAAGGTTTTTGAGGGTCATAGTTAATACAATTTCAGAAACAGGCACAGGACAAGACTATCATAAACCGTTCCTCAAAATCCCTGATAACGCCCATAAATCATCACCATATCCCGTAGACGGGTACTATATTCAGAGTTTAGGGCTTCAGCCCGATAACGCCAACCCCAATTTCCCTCCGCCAGGCCCGGGGTATTCATCCGCGCATCGGAGCCCAAACTAAAAATATCCTGTAGGGGGATAATCGCCTGATTAGAAACCGAACTCAGGGCTAAACGGATTAAATCCCAAGCGACTCCATGACTACTGTGGGCGCCTATATATTCACTCAGGTGTTTTTGTCCGTACTCAGAAGTATTATCGTAGTACCAACCGACAGTTGTATTGTTGTCGTGGGTGCCTGTATAAACGACACTATTATGATTAATATTAAAGGGTAGATAGGGGTTCTGGGAATCGGACCCAAAGGCAAAATGAAGGATATTCATCCCAGGAAACTGAAAATGATCGCGCAAATCAATGACATCCTGGTCAATTTCCCCTAAGTCCTCCGCCATAATCGGTAAAACTCCCAATTTTTCCCTAATTTTATTAAAAAGAGCCAAGCCTGGCGCTTTGATCCAACATCCATTGACAGCGGTAGTTTCCCCCCCAGGTACGGACCAATAGGATTCTAAACCTCGGAAGTGATCAATACGAATGATATCCACTAGGGCTAAAGTCCCTTTTACCCGACGCACCCACCATTCAAAATCGGTTTCCTGGAGTTGTTCCCAATTGTAAATAGGATTTCCCCAGAGTTGACCCGTAGCTGAGAAATAATCCGGGGGTACTCCCGCCATTTCTTCGGGTTGTCCTGTTTGGCTATTGAGGCGAAAAAGCTGAGGATTTGCCCAAACATCGGCACTATTATGGGCAACATAGATGGGAATATCCCCAATGATGGAAATATTTAGCTCATTGGTGTAGCGTCGTAAATCCGTCCATTGTTGTAAAAATTCAAACTGAAGGAATTTCTGGATAAAAATCTCCTCCGCTAACTGAAATGTAATTTGTTTGAGGGCGTTCCAATCCCGATTACGTAACTCATCGGGCCACTCAGTCCAGGGTTTTCCCCCTTGGGTATCTAGTATGGCCATAAATAGAGCATAATCCTCTAGCCAGAAGGAATTACCGTTACAAAAGCCCTCAAATTGACGATATTTAAAGGTATTAGTATTCTGGTTAAAGTTTCGTGCCGCTTGGCGGAGGATGGGCATTTTCCAAGTAATAACCTTCTCAAAATCGACTTTATCTAGGGGAAATTGGGGAATATCTTGGATGTCTTCTGGGGTTAATAGGCCTTTTTCTAGCAGAATGTCTGGACTTAATAGGAGGGGATTACCCGCAAGAGCCGAAAAACTCATGTAGGGAGAGTTTCCGTAACCCGTCGGTCCAAGGGGTAGGATTTGCCAGAGTTGTTGGCCGCTTTCTACCAAAAAATCGACAAATTGATAGGCCTCCCGTCCCAAGTCTCCAATTCCGTAACGACTAGGAAAACTGGTAGGGTGGAGCAGAATACCACAGGAACGGGGAAAAGGCATAGTAGCGATAACCTCAAACAGAAAAAGAAAACTCTTCACTTCTTATCTTAGTTATGTTTGGTCTTTTTTTGACTTAATCGGCATTTTTAGTTGTAAGGTAACTTTGTACTATTGATCGTCATAGTGCATTACTTATTTGAATTTAGTCACCCTGTTGGATAATGATTAAAGCAGTAAAACCACTAGAGGAATTTTATCTGAACCTATGACCTATGAAGATATTATTAATTTATTCGCTAACTTCTTGCAACATTACGGACTAGAATTGACTTGGATAGAAAAGCTAGAGATTTTTGGCGATCGCTATAACTTGAATATTGAATATCTGGTGGAAATACTTGACGATCCGAAAGTTATTCCCATGATTAGGGGTAAATCCTTTGAGTTTACAGTGCAAAGTTATCTATCAGAGATTCTTTCTTCACAATACCAGGTAACTAATCCTCGTTTAAACCCTCAAGCTGGTTTTAAAGATGTTGATGTATGTATTATTGACACGATAACTCAAAAACGCTACTCAGTGGAATGTAAATTGTCAAAAAAAGACGGCTTTCACTGCAAAAAAGGCAATCCATTCATGGAAATTAAATGTATGCGCTCAAGAACCTTAGGAGAAGAAGCAGCTAGACAAAAATCTGTCTTAACAGGAATCCCTGCCAATCTACTAATGATTCATAATGATCAATATACTTCTAGTGACTTTGATATAGTTATTACATCAATTGCTAATGCTTTTTATGTAACTGATGATCAGGGATTATTTATGTGGAAGCCTAGTCAAGATGGGGAAGAATTTTTACATAGATTAAGTGTTAACAATCAAAAGGATGCCTTTTTAAAAATGTATATTGCCAAAAGCAAGGACTTGGAAGCCAATCAATTTAATCGTATTGAATGTAGTCGCAAAAGATGTGGTGATCTTAATTGTAATTTTATTCCAAATTATCCTAAAATATATTTTGATGCCGAAACAGGAGAGCCTATATTTCCTTGGCTTTCCATAAATCAAATAGAAACTATACTAATTTAAACTTTAGATACCTCCAAATCAAATAAATTCAACTGAACTGGCTCAATACCAGCTACCGAATGAAGATCATAATTGGCAATAAAAATTTCTTTCCCTTTATATCTTTCCTTCTGGTATCCATCTTTCAGTTTTCTTCCATTTTTTTGATCATCAGTACGATTGATAGTATAATGCCATTCATGACTTTGAATAGAATCACACCAACTGTACATTTCTCTGATTTCAGGACTGTCATCATAGGTCAATAAAAATTTGAATTTATCTTGTCTCTTTTTTAGTAAATCTCTTAGTCTTTGATGATCTTCTGTTGTAAAAAAACAAGTATAAAACTTACTTTGATCTGCTCTAAAGTAAGGAGGATCTATAAATAGAAAATAATCCTTTGGTAATTGCTCAATCAATTTTTCAAAATCCAAACAAGATAAATCAACATTTTGCAGTCTTTCGGACGTTGTCCGTAAATGAGAAGGCCAATTTTCAGGACGCATAGAATATTTTTCTCCATAGCCCCAATAGCAGCCATCGGGCTTCATTATACCCGAATAAGAAGTACGATTTAAGTAGTACCATCTCATAGCTAATTCTAAATCATTTGATGGTTTAAATTCATTTTTGTAATAACCATGTAACTCCTTAGTAGCCGGAATACCTTGCAAAAGTTTTATTAAATCTTCAACATTTTCTTGGATTTGGTGATAACAATTTATTAGGGCTTCATCCTTATCATTTAAAATATTGTAAAGGACAGTTTTCTTGGCAAAAAATATTGAACCCCCACCCGCAAAAGGCTCACAGTAACTATGATGGGGAGGAAGACAGCGTAAAATTAGTTTACGAGCATAAAACTTCCCTCCGGGGTAACGAAAGGGAGAATTAGTCAGTTTTCGCATTTTTAATGATTCTCCTATCCTATGGTGACTAGAAACACTATTTGATAGAACAATTATACCACAGGAAGGAACTAACAATTTCTTTTTAAAATTTACCATCTTATCGTGAAGGCCAGGCAGGAGGCAGGAGCAGAATAACTATGGTATTAAAACAGGATTTAGTATAAGATATGGTTTAACCCTTTCTGGTAAAGATGGTGCAGATGCCGATAAATACCAAGAAAAAGACATTGACAATGCTTTAAAAGATTTAGAAAACTTACAACAGGAGTAAGAAAAATGAACAATCAATATAGTATTTTAATTCAATGGTCACAAGAAGATCAAAAGTATATTGCTAGTTTGCCTGAATTTGGACTCTATGCTCATACTCACGGGAATACATACAAAGAAGCCTTGAAAAATGCTCAAGAAGTATTAGAATTGCTAATAGAAGATTATCAAGCATGTCCTTTGCGGATGCTTGTGTAGTAAAAATGAGTGAATTAATTGGCCGCAGTTCCGTTTTTACACTAGATAGTGATTTCCATATTTATCGCAAGAATCGAAAAGAAATAATTGATTTAATTATTCCCGACGGAGTTTAGCCGTATAGTTTAGAAACTACTAACCCGTTAAAATTCGCCAATCTTCGGGAGTATTGCAATTAAATAAAACATCAAGATTTTCCACAGGTAGAACTTGAACCCAAGCAGTATCTAACCAAGCTTGAAAAGAAGTCCCCCCCTGGTCAATAAATCCCCTAAGTATTCCCAAACAACGACGACGATAAAACCCACATAAAGGGTGCCAGTGGCCGTCATGGTGGGGAACTAGGGCTAGAACTGCATCGGGTAAATGAGCCAAGGAATTTGACCAACTTTTCACAATATCCGCCTGTAACAGGGGTAAATCACAGGCTAATAATAAAACCCATTCCCTGGTGACTGATGCTAATCCTTGGGCAAAAGCCAGGAGTGGTCCTTGGGTGGGAGTTTCTTCCGTAATGAAATAACAACCCCTAGGTGCAATAGACAAGTAGGTTGTAGGAGAGGGGGTAATCAGCCCAACTTGATCGGTACATTCGAGTCCTAGGAGGGCTATCTTTCTCAGAAGTGGTATTCCCTGAAATTCTAGTAAGGCTTTATCTTGTCCCATACGGGAACTTTTTCCCCCACAGAGAATAAGGATAGTTAGTTCGTCTTTTTGCATAAAACTGTCAAGATTAAATCAAATTAGAAGAACTTAAACTATTGGGAACAGTTTCCTCCTCAGTGGTAGTTGCCAAGCCTTCTATTTGTTGGGGATCACCAAGGGGAAGCCAATTCAGGAAAGGTAAAGCTAAGAGAGTCGAAAGATTAGTAATAAGTACCAATAACCAGAGTTTGTCAAAATTAGTTTCCGTCACCCCGAACCAATGGGTAAGGAGCGCGCCCAACTCTTGGGAGAGTAAACCAGATAAATTGGATACCGACATTAACAAGGCAAATAAAGAAGCTTCTATTCCCTTAGGACAAAGACGGGCTGATAAAACCAACACGGGCAAGAAAGCAATTTGTCCCATCACGGAAAGGATTAAACTATCTCCCAAACTAAACCAATGATCGTCAATACCGAGGGCACGGTTAGCATGAGTAACTAGGAGTAGGGTAGTTAAACCTAATACCGAAGAAATGACAATACTCCAGCCCAAGATATGCCGAAAAGCCACGGTTTTTAAAAAGCGTTGATAGATCCAAATACCCAGGAGAGAGGCAAAACTGGTGACTAAACGCACTCTTCCTAAAAATTCTGGTTCAAAGCCTAATTCATTAGTCATAAAGTAGAAAAAGGCTGAGTCGGCGCTAGGGGTAGCTTGCCAGACAAAAATAAACAGAGTCGGATACAGAATCGCTTTTTGGGTAATTGCTTGCCAAAGGCTTTTGATTTGTTCTTGGGTTGTCGGAGTATGGGATTCTAAGGGGTTGTTTTGGGGAATTTTCTCCTCAGCGATAATCCAAGCCACTGCCGAAACCGCTAGGGGAAAAATCGCCGTAATGCCAAAAACAGTACGACTACTAAAGTGTTCTAATAACCAACCACTCAAATAAGCTGTAATTAGACCTCCTAAAGCTGCTATGGCCCAGGTTAGAGATTGTAGGGAGCCGGCATCACCTAGGGATTCTTTGCGGGCTTTTTCTACTACTAAAGAATCTACAATTACATCGCTCATAGCCACGGAAAGAGAGGCTAAAAGAATAGCTAACGTGGCTGTGGGGACATTATTAACGACAGTTGCTAGGGCTAACCAAGCTAAACTGCCTAAAATCCCTGATAAAACCAAATAGGGGCGACGACGGTAGCCAAAGATGGGCAATCCATCGGAAATAAACCCAAAAATGGGCTTAATTATCCAAGGAATAGCTGATATTCCCAGTAAAGCCGCCATCTGAGCAGGACTAAGGCCTAATTCGTCTTTGAGGAAAAAGCTCACGGCTAAACGGGTTAATCCGAGGATTCCCTGCACAAAGTAGACTGCCAAAATCCCCATCAGTTCGGGGGTGGGGTCGTTGCCAAAGAGAAGGGTTTTTTTCAAGGTTTGAGGATTTACAGAAAAAATCATGTAGATTTATAAATTTTTATGATTTCTCCTTAATAGTAACCTGACCTTCATCTAATACCAAATCCGCTTAGATAAATATATTATCGCAAAGGCTAGGCAGGAGACAGGAGGCAGGAGGCAGGAGGCAGGAGGATTATAATCTGGCTAAAATTAGGTTGGCTGCACCATCTTCTGTGACACTAGCAGGGGATAGGGCTACTCCGTCAGGCTTTGGGGAGGGAAATCCAGCCCCTACAGCAATACTTCTGGGATAAGATAAATATGGTTAAGGTTTGAACAGTAGGGGGTTCTACCGAATGCCGTTGGGTCCGAATATCATGTAGTTAGTCCCGTTGACAAAAATCGACAAGAGCATTACAAAATTCCCGAAATAGAGGACATTTCTGCTTAACTATCTGAGGATCTATCATTAATAATAGCTCTGGAGTGTCACTGCTTTTAGAAAAGCGATGCCCCCCAAGGTTAATGGGTTACCTCGTTTATTTTTGATAGGGGTTCTTCTCTCAAACCTACAGGAATTGTTAAAGTTTTTTCTCAAAAAGTTAATCAAACCTGCAACCTCTGCTTCACCTCCCCCCGCAAATACCCATACTACCATGGCCATCCCCCAACACTGGGATCTCCAACTCGATATAAATCACCTAATTCCCACCCTTGTTCTAATTGGGATTGTAAGTTTGGTGATGATAAGTTTTTTAAGGAGAAATGCTGATTATCTTCTACATGAAAACATAATACATTTTCCAAACAATCCGTAAAATTATCTAACAAATCAGGACTATGTGTTGTGATAATAATTTGAGTTTTTTGGGCGGCATTTTTAATCCATTCTGCTAGGATTCTCATCCAAGCAACATGCAAACCTAACTCGGGCTCATCTATTACTAATAAAGTGGGTAAATAAGGAGAATGCAAGATAGTTGCCCAACATAACATTCTCACTGTTCCATCGGACATTGAATCTAAATAAAGAGCTTGGTTCTGATCTTCTAGCCACCATTCTAATATTAAAGATAAACGTCCCGAAGGAACTGTTCTAATCTTGCGAGTTCGAGGTAAAATTGCTCTAATTGCCTCATTTAAACGATCATCAAAATTGATATCTTTACTTAAATTTGCAATCACTGTCGGCAAGTTATGTCCTGAACTAGATAAATAAATATCGCTCGAACCCATCTTATGTTCAGCACTTTTAATGGCTTGCAAATTCATATTGTTGGCGTTATAAAACTGCCATTGTGATATTGTTTCTATTATTTCTCTTCTTACTTTATATACTTTAAATACTGTAGTTTTTTCATGGTATAAATGGTATAAATAAGCGTTTTCTAACAAACGTGGAATGATATCTAGTCCTAGGGAAATATTAGAAATTTCCGATAAATGCTCAAAGTGAGTTTTTTGCGTACTGTCATCATAAACACTAATCACTCCTTTGCCCACCTCCTGATGATGAAATTGATAGCAATAGAAGGGTTTTTGTTTCCGGTTTTGCTCATCATCTACTCGAGTGTCGGGACGATACAACGATTCCTCTTTAATAAATATTTTATTTTTATCTACATAAATTTTCAGATCAAGAACTACACTATCCTGTGGATTATTAGACAACTCAGACAATCCCGAAAAGCCGTAGCAAAAATTAACAGATGCGGGGGATTGAATGGTATTATCTAAAATGCTCTCTCCGCCGAAAAGAGACACAGCACTTTCAAAACTACTCACGCCGCGACTTTCGTTATACTCGGGAAAAATACAGTCTTTTAAGAACTTTAAACAACTAATAAGATTGCTTTTACCTGAACCATTTGAATCAATAAAAATACTAAGATTTTTTAGATCAAGTTGACCCTTTAGGTTTCTATAATTTTGAGTATTGATAAATCTGATACAGGGGATATTTGGTGAAGAAATAGCCATAGGTCACTGATAATTAAGGTTAACTGTTATAACTATGATGCTCTCAGCAAGTGGTCATAAATAAAGTAAACTTATGACCTCCTCACTTATTATTTGGCCTCCAGTTTAGTCAGACGGCTCTTGAGGTCTTGATTTTCTTGTTTGAGTTGATCTAGTTCCTCTCGTAACCCTTGAATAGCCTTATCTGATCCTAGATTTTTTCTGACTTTGGCGATCGCTTCTTCCGTCATCCTTTTAACTCGTCCATCGGGACTTTGATTACCCAGAGATTGCAAAATACCAATGGCTTTAGGGGTTTCCATTTGTCCAAGGGCTCCAGAAACTGCCACTTGGGTAAGAAAAAAGCTCTCCTGGGCAATACTTTCTAACTGTTCTAAAATCAGGGTTAACTGTTCAGGATTTTGCCCCTTAGAAATGGCTCCTAATCCCCGAATTGCAGCTAATCTCAGGGCTTGGGGTGTACCGAGTTGGGTATAGTCTCTGATGATTTGGGCCGCTACGGGGTTAGTTTTTAGCTGACTGAGGCCACCTATCGCACCACCGCGCACTACCTCATTCCAACCAGTGCGGGTTTCTAGGACAGTTTTGAGTAACTCTATTACCTCGGACTCTTTTTCCTTTAAATTTCCCGCCACCATTCCTCCTAACGCCCTTGCTGCTGCTGCTTCGTTGTAATAACTAGGATCTCCGAGTTCTAAAAAAGTTTTTAGGGTATTATAACTTTCTAGGGTTTTGATCTCACTTAAACCCTCAATAACGGCGCGGCGCACCTGGGCTTTTTGATCCTCTAGTCCTTTAATTAAAGCATCTACACTTTGATCTAATTTAATGGTAGCTAGTTGTTTCGCTACCTCCAGACGTACTCCCCAGAAAGGATCTTCAACTAAGGCGGTAGCTAGGGCAGAAAGAGCTTCTAAACCTCCTTTTTTGGCGATCGCCTCTGCTGCATAGATACGGGAAATCGGATCGGGATCTTGTTTGAGTTGGTTTTTTAGTTCTGGTAAGGGATATTCTAGAACTACGGTTTTTAGAAAATTATTTCCCACATCAAAACTAATAAAATCGGGTTTTTGTGTCAGGGGAAAATAAAAACTCTGCTCCTTTTGATAAATCCGTAGGGTCAGGGTTTTAATTTCTTGTCCATAGCCAAAACCGATGGGAATTTTTAGATCAAATAGATCGCTTTCGTTGGTTTGGGTAACAGTCAATTGAGCTAGGTTATTATCTCCATCCCAATTGTAGGCAATTTTATAATCTGGATGACCGCCTCGAAAAACGTATTGATCAAAGATCGGCATGAGATTATAGCCCGTAGATTGCTCAATAGCCCTGAGCAAGTCAATGGTTTCTACGGTTTTATGGGCATTTTGGTTGACGAAATTATGAATAGCCTTATCAAACAATTCTTCCCCTAAAATAGTGCGAATTATATGATAAACACAAGCCCCTTTTTCATACAGATGACGGTCGTATAACTCTATGGCTTCTCGGTATACATTAGTTACGATAGGACGACGATAACGGTTAGCATCTTCGTCTAAATAACTACGGGCTTCTCCCAATAAATAATAAGCTCCATCTTCCTTACTGTATTCCTCTTCTACCCAGAGAACCTCGGCATAGGAAGCCATTCCTTCTTTAATCCAAGCATGACTCCAATGCTTAATAACAACTAAATCTCCGAACCATTGATGGGCTAATTCATGGGCGACTAAGCTCTCGGTTCTCATGTTGTCTAAACTAGCCCTTTCGTCTAGTAAACATCTGTCCGTTAAAAGAGTGGTAGATGTATTTTCCATACCCCCAAAAATGAAATCATCAACACAGACTTGGGCATATTTAGGATAGGGATAGGGATAACCAAATTTGCGACTAAAAAAATCTACCATACGGGGGGTTTTTTCCATACTTCTTAATCCATCTTCCTCCCGTCCTTTTTCTACATAGTAGTTAACAGGGATATCATGCCAAAAAGCCTTTAACTCCGCAAAATCTCCCACCGCTAGGGTCATTAAATAGGTAGGATGGATTTGTTTTTGGGACCAATGATAGATTGTTTCTGTTCCTATCTCTTCCGTCGCAATCAGTTCACCATTAGAGATAGCTAGATAGTTTTGGGGAACTTTTACCCGAATTTCTGAAGTGGCCAGTTGTCCTGGATAATCAAAACAGGGAAACCAAAAGCGGGAATCTTCATCCTCTCCCTGGGTCCAAACTTGGATGGGTTTGTTGGGGTAATATTGATCCGGGCCCACAAAATACATTCCCCGTTGGGGTTGCCGAGCTTGGTAGTTAATTGCTAAGGAAATAGGGGTATCGGTGGTAGGTTTGAGTAAATTGATGGACAATTGTTGCCGATTGTAGTCAAAGGGCTGACTAATGCCCTCAATGCTCACCGAGTTAATTTTTAAGTCTACTGCATCTAGGGTTAGCTGTTGAATGCCTGAGCGCACAGGAAGAAGGGTGAGGGTGCAATTGCCTTGAAAAGCCTTATTAGGAATATCCAACACTAAATCTAAGTATATATGGGTAACTTGTCCTGGGCGATCGGGGTTGTAGTGGGGTTTCGCCCCGGGGAGTTCAAAACTGCGTTTTTTCTCTTCGGTATCAAAATAAAGATTAGACATATTAAAAACTTGCTTTTTTGCACTTAGTGTGGTATAGCCAAAAAACCCTTTGCCTGGGGTGGTTTCTGCACTTCTATTATTAACCAAAAAGTAGATTTTTTCCCAGTTCCCCTAGGATTGACTAGACTAGAAGAAACAAGTAACTGGTTATAATTAAATCAAAGTGATTATTGCGCGTTCGATCCCCCCTGCCCCCCTTATTAAGGGGGGTGCCGATAGGCGGGGGGATCTGACAGTTTTTAACACCTACCTACTTAGTAGAGTCTAGTTATGTTTAGTAAAAAGCCCGAAGCCGAACCCCCTAAACTACAGGATGTGATGTTTCCTCTCAAAACCAGCCTACAGGAAACGAGTGACCCCAAGCCCCAGGATAAGGACGACTGGACGGAAAGCGAAGGTCAAAAGCCAGAAATTGTGACCATTGTGGAAAAAATTAGCGGCATTCTTTCCCCTTATTTTATTGTTATTGTGGGGTTATTTTTGTACGAGAATAATGTTTTAATCGGCACAACTCTAATTGTAGTGGGTATTTTATCCCTGCTAAAAATCTCCTTAAAAGATATTACGAAGGCCTTTGAGTCGTTGAAAAATTTTATCAATTCCAAGACTAACCCTTAAAAGAATTGACGCTCCCCCGATAAATCGGGAGATTCTCAGTTCCCCCAGTCAACTTACC
>JBBAUO010000054.1:0-26646 GCA_040398185.1 Microcystaceae cyanobacterium
TTCTCATCCATAGCTTTCATGCTACCATACTCCTACCCCCCCTGAACGGTTACCCTACCGATAACATTACATCAATTTTTAATAAGTAACTTACAGCCTTTTTCAGAATAATGAGGTACACTTCTTCCTGCCTCCTGCCTCCTGCCCCCTGCCTCAAAGCGACAATCTCTGTACCTCACTAATATGAGAAGTGCTATACATTAACCACTAAGCAAAGGCAGATCGTACAAACTAAACATCTGGTCAACCGAAATCATCGTTAAACCTTCCACCAAAGCCTGAGAAATTAATAGGCGATCGAATGGGTCTTTATGATGCAACGGAACTTTATACAAATTTAGGATATGGTCGGGCGTAACTTTTAAAAATCAGGAGATCCTGTTTTTACTTTGCCTGTAGAAAATATCCTGTAAAGACTCGCTAAGTAATAGCTTGCCTAATTGATTTTTAATTTGAATCTCCCACAAACTAATAAGACTGACATAAATAACTGTCTCTGGTTGCTGTAACAAATAAAAGATATTTGGAGGTAATCTCTCAGACTCACTACTCCACCAAATAAAAATATGGGTATCTAATAAAACTCTCATAAGCCCCAAAAAGAATCTGGTAAAGGATCATCAAAATCATCACTCATCACCATCGAACCACGATTTAAATCTGGCTTTGAAACCAAAGGTTGCTCTGATGCTTGAGGTAAAGGCGAAACCTTAGCCCAAGGCACACCCTGTTTAGTTAGCGTAATTTCAACATGATTTTGAATATCTGCTAATAAATCGGTTAAATTATCGGATAAGTAAGCAATATCGAAAGTTTTTGGTGACATTTGCCTATGCCTCACTCGAGAACTTCCCCCTTGCTCATTTGGATTTTGCTTAAGCGCCTCTAAAAACTGCTCTAGAGCTTGAGTTAATTGTTTTTGAGACTTTTGAACTGCTGTCTCTTCCGAGGGCGGAGATGAGGATACAGGGGACGGTAAATTGATGGCTCCGATAGTGGGGCGCTCTTTTCCATTCTCTCCAACCATTAACCTGACTGCGGGATCACCGACAATAGCATAACTACGAGCATCATTATTTGCTGTCCAATTCTGTGCTAAACCCCGATCATCAACCGGTGCTCCATACTTGATATCTTCTAGTTGAATAGTTAGATCTGAAGATAACTCCGCATAGCGTTCATTGAAGTATTCCACTGCCGAACCGACGGGGTGTCCTTCTAAAAGTCGTTTAATGGTGCTTCTAAAGACTGCTAACTGTCGTTGGGATTCCTCTGTACCTCGAATATCTGACCAAGAAAATGAATAACCCCAAGCCCTTTCTACATGGCCAATAACCGCTAAAGCCCCGCCCTGGGGATGACCGAGTAGTCGCTGCGGCAACCGAGCCACAAAAGCATGGGGAGCAATAACCGCCCGTTCTGCTGAGTTTTTTCCGTGGGCAAAGTCATCTAGCTTCGGTGTACCCGCTCCATAACAGGCAAAGTGAAAGGCAATGAGTCCTAGTAATCGCGCCTGATCACTTACATCAAGGGCGGAGAAATAATGATCTTCTGTTAATTTTATTCCAGGTCCTGGCCAATCTTGACAAATCAAAGAACCTTGCTGGCTTAATAATTTGGGATGATTAGGATCTTTAAAGCCCATACCATGACTGGCGGTAAACAGTAGACTAGGGGTTTCATTGCCTCCTAATAACTGCCCTAATCTTGATTTGGTAGCTTCTCCTTCTAGCAAGGTTTGTACATCCCAGTTGGGCTGATCTCCCTTCATCCAATCGGCTAAGGGCTTAATCAGATTATCTGCACTTAGTTTGGTAGCGCGATCGCCATCATTACGCACTCCAAAGAAACTAGCTCGGCGAGACAGGGATAACCCAGTTGTTTCTGCCTCCACCACACTATGAGCATACTGGGCATATTCTGCTTCGGTTTCAAAGTAAATGCGCCCTACGGCATACTGCACATCTAGTTGATACTGAAAGCGATAGGGAATTGTTTCGGGATCTCCTACAATCAGCAGGTAATAGGGCATTTTATCGGGATCAGCAGGACCTGGTCCCACCCCATGACGTGCTAGGAACTTAGGTTTTGATTCACCAGGACGATAAATCAATTCTCGGTAATATGTCTCTTTTTTTTGGGTTGCTTGCTTTTTCCGATGGTCTAAAAGTTCCTGAAGTGCTGCCTTGATTTGGGGATTTGCGCCTTGAGCTTCGGGGTCGAAAGCAAAGATCACTCCCCATCCTGTTTGGGAGAGGTCTTTTGGGTCTATACCTTCTTCGGGAGCAAAGTTGGGGTTAGTGAGTTGATCATTTTTACTATTAAGTTCACTCAGGTGATCTGGATCAAATTCCTCTCCTTGGGCTATCTTGGAAACCTGTTCCAGGGTAAGGGGTGGTAACAGATAGTCCCCTGTTTCTCCATCAATGCCGTTAAAAAATAATTGTTCAGTGCTCATTTTGATTTATTGGTGTGAAAAAAGCTAGTTCACCATAGCGATTGTTAAAAAACTCCATAATTGCCCTAACAGGAAATCAAATAACATCGGCTGCTAACCAGACGACGTGGGCTACTTCGGGATGGACAATATCGCAATGGGCTCCGCTAGTTGGTCCTCCTAATTGCACGTTTTTAATAACACGGCTGCTTTGTAGGTTGTAGATTTTACCTGGTTGAAACTCAGCGGTTTCCTGGGAGGATGGAATAGACCTGTGTTCCGCTTGCAGATCCTCTCCACCAATACCAAAGCTCCCAATACCACCATATTTGGGCAATTCATCCCCAGGGGCGAAGTTGGGATCGCTCTGGACTACCTTTCCCGCCAAGGGATACATCTTGCCTACCGCGTAATCATAACTGGAGTAGGTTGTAATAATCGCTCCTGAGACTTTCTTTTGGGTCACAATGGAATGAAAATATCCTGGGCGGTTATCTGCGTATTTAATCTTACCCGCGTAGGACCAAAGGGATAAGGCCCCTTGGATTAGCACTACTGAATTGACGGGACGGACTAGGATACCTTTTCCCCGGTGACCATTGACAATGGCAGAGGCCACTACACATCCGAAACTGTGCCCGACCAGATGAAACCTTACCGTTGGTTGAGAGTTTTGTTGCAAAGACTTTAAGAGGTTAAATCCACCACTTTCACCAATTTTTCGAGCTCGGTCTTTCATGCTCCAATAGGATAGCACCCGTAGAGGGTTTAAAATCGCTTCCCGAATTGAGTTGTAGTCAATGTCAAAGCTAACGGGCTGATCCTCTAAGCTCACTTTGTAGATACCTTGGGGATCGAAACCTTCCCAGTCAGAGCCAGGTGCCCCACTCTCACTATCTTGACCTAAATTTGCTTCCTGGTTCAATACTTGGTAAGCACTCAACACCGATGGATCTAGAACTGATGTATCGGTTGGGTTATCCCCGTTGGCAGCTCTGAAAATTGTTTCTAGGGCTTGCTTGGCTGGCTCAGTATTGGCAATGCGATCGCCATATTCACTAACTAACTGTGCCTCGTCGTTAACATCAAAGGATACCGAACCGCCTAAATTCTCATCACCCCAAGGCTTACTAGGCCAATGAAAGCCGATCAGTAAAGGGTTAAAGGGCCGGGACTGCTTGATACGTTCAATGTCAGCCGTTTGTGCGGCCATGACACCAATCCAGTCGTTGTATTGTTGTCGCGCGTCCTTAAGATCCCCTAGCCATCCATGACTGATGATAAATACATCTGTTATGGGATCACTTTTATCGGCTAATGCTGTCAAAATATTTTCGCTCAGTTTCTTCCCATTAGCTTCATAACGTTCGTTACCGTCCTCATCAAAGGCAATTAGATAGTAACTTAAAGAGGTATTAGGTACTTTTTCAATTGGCATAGTTTTATCAGGGTTTTTTAAAAGCTTTATTCGTTCCACAATTGAAATAGGTACAACCCATTATTGGCCAGCCTAACATATTTTCAAATTCTCACTTTATTTCTTAATAATTTCATACAATCGCCAAGATATTCTAAGATTTGAACTCACTCAAAATCGAGAACCGCTAAAACCAATACCTTGTACTTGACAAAGAGTCCAAGTTAAGATGATGATAATTTCTGGGATTTCGTCGGTTGTATTGGAGTAGTCCAAGGGGATGTCATAGATTTGACGAAGGCTGATCATAAAGGGGAATGGGGAGAAGATTTAGTAGCACAATGGTTAAAAACCCAAGACTGGATTATTTTAGCCCGTCGTTGGCGCAGTCGTTGGGGAGAAATTGATCTAATTGCCCAAAGCGATCGCCAGGCAATTCTGGCCTTTATTGAAGTTAAAACCCGTAGTGCTGGTAATTGGGACGAAAGTGGACTCTTGGCAATTAACCCTCGCAAGCAACAAAAGCTCTTGACTACAGCCCAAATCTTCTTGGCTAGATTTCCCCATTTAGAGAACTGTTATTGTCGTTTTGACGTGGCTTTAGTCCATTGTCGTCCTGGTAATCCCGAACCGGTTAATAAAAATGCCCAATTTAGCCAATGGCGCGAGGGTTATATCCTTACCTTGCAAGATTACCTAGAAGCAGCCTTTATGGGGGACAATAGTTAATAATTCCCTGTGTGTCAAAGTGGGTTTCACGGATGGTCAAGGCTAACGCTTCTTTTCCTCAACGCAACTGGTTTAGAATTTGGTGGGATTCCCTTAATGCCCTCTCTCGTGTCTTGCTAATTGCCCTGGCAGCACCTTTGGCGGTTTTAAATGCTTGGGCTTTTTCGGCTATTTTTGGTTACTTTCAATCCCTATTTGTCATTATCTTGATAGCGGCTGTCCTTTCTTTCCTCTTGGGTTATCCGGTCAAATGGTTAGAGGAACGAGGACTACAACGGGAACAGGCAGCCATTGGGGTATTCTTGGTGACACTCTTAATTTTTCTTTCCTTAGCTGTAACGCTTTTACCCCTAACCTTTACCCAAGCTCAACAATTAGTCACCTACTTACCCGAATGGTTAGACTCCGGACAACGACAATTAATGCGGTTTAATGAATGGTCCGATACCCAAAACCTGCCCATTGATTTTAGTGGAGCTATAGCCCAGATTAATGGCTGGTTAGGGGGAGAAGTACAGAGTTTAGCGCGTAGAAGTCTCAATATTGCCCTAAATCTGACCGTTTTTACTGTAGTTCGCCTTATTGACATACTTTTGACTATTATTGTCACTTTTTATCTGCTTCTGCACGGGCAGGAAATTTGGCAAAGTTTAATCCAATGGCTGCCCAATTCTGTCCAAAAACCCTTTTCTAATACCCTGCGTCTCAGTTTCCAAAACTACTTTTTAGGACAAATCCTGAGCGCTACCTGTATGGCTTTTGGCTTAACTACAGGATTTTTAATCCTCAGGGTTCCCTTTGGTTTGTTATTTGGTTTAACCATTGGTGGTTTGGCTTTAGTTCCCTTTGGCGGTACTGTCGGCATTATTACCGTTACCCTACTGGTGGCTTTGCGCGATATCGGTATGGCTTTTAAACTCCTAGGAGTGGCTTTAATTGTGCAGCAGATCGTCGAGAATGGCTTGGCTCCAAGGATTTTGGGTAGTGTTCTTGGTCTTAATCCCTTTTGGGTACTTTTAGCTCTTCTAGTAGGTGCTAGGATCGGTGGTCTATTAGGGGCGATCGTCGCGGTACCGACTGCGGTTATGATCAAAGAAGCCCTGGGAGTTATTCGCCATGAGCAACCAGAAAGTATCAGCCCAGGTAAAACATAATGTGCTTAGGTATCCCAGGACAAATTACCCAGATTGTGGACACAACCCATCAACTAGCTACAGTAGAGGTAGGTGGTGTGAAGCGGACTATTAATATTGCCTGTATTGTCGATGCAGAACATTCCCTAGAATCCTGCGTCGGGGAATGGGTATTAGTCCATGTGGGTTTTGCCCTCAATCGCCTTGATGAAACTGAAGCTAGGGCAACTTTGGAGTTGTTTCGCCAGTTAGCGGAGTTGAACCCGTGAAATATGTAGATGAATTTCGAGATGCTAGTCAAGCTAAGGCTATTTTGGCAAAAATTAGCCAATTAGCGGCTCAGATTGCCCAGAAAAAACCGATTAAACTCATGGAAGTCTGTGGTGGCCATACCCATGCTATTTTTAAGTACGGCATTGAAGCTTTACTCCCAGATAGTATTGAGTTAATCCATGGCCCTGGTTGTCCGGTTTGTGTTATGCCTAGGGGTAGGTTAGACGATGCGATCGCCCTTTCCCAACAGGATAATGTCATCTTGACCACCTTTGGGGATACGATGCGGGTGCCAGGTTCTCAAAAAAGTTTACTCCAAGCTCGTGCGGAGGGGGCAGATATTCGCTTAGTTTATTCTCCCCTCGATGCTCTAGAAATTGCCCAAAAAAACCCGGAGCAAGAGGTCGTATTTTTGGCTTTGGGTTTTGAAACTACCGCCCCTAGCACAGCTTTAACGGTTTTGCAAGCAGAATTAAAAAACATTCATAATTTTACGCTTTTTTCTAACCATGTTGTGATTATTCCCGCCCTCAGAGCCCTATTAGATAATGAAGATTTACAGATAAATGGATTTATTGGTCCGGGCCATGTGAGTATGATTATCGGCTCTCGTCCCTACGAATTTATCAGCCAAGATTACCAACAACCTGTAGTTATTTCTGGTTTTGAACCCTTGGATATTCTGCAATCAATTGGGATGCTCCTACAACAACTAGAACAAAGAAGGTGTCAGGTAGAAAATCAATATAGCCGTCTCGTACAACCCCAAGGTAATCCTAGGGCTTTGGAGGCGATGAATCAGGTATTTGAGTTAAGAGAGAGTTTTGAATGGCGGGGATTAGGAGAAATACCCCAAGGCGGATTAAAGCTTAAAGAAAGTTACGCCCAATTCGATGCAGAGAAAAAGTTTTCCTTAGCTAATCGTCAAGTCCAAGATGCTCCGGCTTGTCAGTGCGGCGAAATTCTCAAAGGGGTTTTAAAGCCTTGGCAATGTAAGGTATTTGGCACCGCTTGCACTCCGGAGCATCCCATTGGTACTTGTATGGTATCTTCCGAGGGGGCCTGTGCTGCCTATTATAAATACGGGGCGTTGACAACTATTTCCTAGCACACAAAACCCCGAAACGCACTAAACCCTTGTCATAACCTTGACTCATCAACCCTAGGGATAGGGCGCCCTCAATAGTACTCCAACTACTACTTAAAAGCCCGATAATGGCTTGGGGATTCAAGGCCGAATCAATTACCACATCCCAAAAAGGGGCTACGGCTAAAGACCAATCATCGCTGTAAATAGCATTAAAACCGCAATTTTTGGCGATTATCTCGTATTCAGGCAAAGAAATCACAAAAGGTAAACAATATACCCGATAGATAGCCTCTAAGTGCCGTTTTTCTGAAGGGGTAAGTTTCCCTGCTAAAGAATCCGTAGGACGATGGCACCAAGTCGCTAGAATTAAAGTTCCCTGGGGCTTGAGCACCCGAAAACATTCCTTTAAAAACTGCTCCTTATCGCTCATGTGCTCCCCACTTTCTAGGGACCAGACTAAATCAAATTGATTATCTGCAAAGGGCATTTCCAGAGCATCTGCGACTTGGAAAGAAACCCTCTCATCTAAACCCTTCTCCAAAGCTCGTCCCTTGGCTCGGGCTGCTTGTTTTGCCGATAGAGTAATACCCACACCCCGACAATTAAACTTTTCGGCTAGATATAGGGTACTTCCCCCAATCCCGCAACCGACATCTAAAACATTTTCTACTTGGGTAATATTTCCCCATCTGAGAAGCTCTACAATCAAATCAATTTGAGCTTGGCGACGGTTGAGCTTATATTTTCCTCCCTTGCCATAATAACCCTGGTGCATATGCTCTCCCCAAATTTCTTCCCAGAGCGAGCTAGAATCATCATAGAATTGTGCAATGCGTTGGTAAAGGTTAGGTGTGGTCATGGTTTAATAAGTATTATGGGTAGGGAACAATTACCCTGTCTAGGTTCGATTATAAAATATTTTAACTTTGGAAACCTAATTAATGATTTTTACCAAAAAAACCTTGTCTCTCCTTTTACTACTGATTTTAGGTATTAGTGCCTGTCAGTCACGCCAAACCACTACCAAAAAACCCAAAGATGAACCTATTCCCGCAAGTCAAGACAGTCGCTTAACTCTCAATAATGCCACCCTAGAACAGTCTAATGCTGATGGACAACTTGTTTGGAAAATTAAGGTCAAAAAGGCTAACTATAGTAAGGATCAGCGTGTTGGTAAATTAGAGGATGTGAAAGGAAATCTTTATCAAAATGGTAAGGTAGTTTTGTATATTAGTGCTGATAAAGGAGAGGTATATAAGGAAGGAGAATCGGTTTTTTTGAGAGAAAATATCACGGCAACTGACCCTAGAAATGGTACAATCATTAAGAGCGAAGAAGTGGAATGGAAACCGAAAGAAGGTTTATTAATGGTTCGCAAAAATTTACGGGGTAGTCAGGAAAATCTCTCCGCTACAGCCCTGGAAGGAAAATATCATACTAAAAAGCAAGAGATGGAGTTAATTGGTAAGGTAGAAGCAACTATGCGAGAGCCTAGCTTACAACTCAAAGGAGAACGCTTTTATTGGGAAGTACTAGGGAAAAAGATTAAAAGTGATCTGCCAATTAGTATTGTAAAATTTAAAGACAAAATTGTAACTGACCAAGCTCAAGCTAATCGTGCAGAAGTAGATTTAAAATTACATCAATTAACTGCTAAAGAAAATATAGAGTATCGTTCTGTGGAACCGCCAATTTCAATTTCTACTAATCATTTGGTTTGGGATTATCAAGATCGGATAGTTCACTCAGATGTTCCTTCTCGATTGTTCCACCGAGAGGATTTGATTACAATTACTAGCAATAAAACTAGAGTTGATTTAAACAGTAAAATAGCTTATTTAGATAATGGTGTACAGGGAATTAACGAAAAAACTCAAGCCAAGTTGTATAGCAATCAATTAACTTGGAATATGATAACTCGTATCGTAGAAGCCCAAGGAAACGTCATCTATGAGCAGGTTAAACCAACTAAATTTAATTTTACAGGTGATAAAGCCGTCGGTTCTTTGAAGGAAAATAAATTAGTTGTTACAGGTAATAATCAAGACCGAGTGGTGACAGAAATCTTTCCCGATGGAAAAAAGCAATAGTTCTATGGGAAGGTAGCAGTTTAATTGCCTCTTTATTTAGTCCCTTGAAGGGGTTCATTTTTACCCTATTTTTAAACTCAAAAAAAATTATTAGTAATCTTAGAAAAGGTAGCAAAACTCGGCTGGAGTGATAATTGGAATCCCTTGATAAGTCTCGACAATTAAAAGATCGTTATCGCCTGTTATAATGTTTCGTGCCATGCCAGAAACTGCTAATTCTAAGAATTTATTATCATCTGAATCAGAACAAATTGTTGTTTCATGCAATATGTCAACAAATAAGCTCTTATTTTTAAGAGCCAACAAAAAATCCAATCTATCGGTTTTTTCTAAATATCTATCAAATTTCTTTTTGCTTATTCTAGACTCCAACTCTTGATAAGTTGCTGCACTCTGGAGAATGGTATACTGACTGAGTGCGATATTAATGACCTTTCTGGGTGTTCCTACGGGATTGAGTAAAGCACTAATAAAGACATTGGTATCTATAACAACTCGATCAGGATTCATCTGCTAACAGTTCTGCTAGTTTATCTTCTGTCAAACCTTTAGCTTGAGCTTTTTTGCCCACTTTATCCATAATTGAAAGGAGATTTTCAGAATTTTCTTCAATCGTCAGATCAACTTCCTGTTCAGGAGAAAGACCTAACTGAGCGATTAGTGCAGGAATCTCCGATACCTTAATATTTTTGAGAACTTGTTTCATTTAAATAAGTGTATCCTCATCTTTTATTGTACCTGACCTAATCATACCCTAAAATACGACAAATTACTCGTTAATTTAGTCCATTCGTAGAAGCCCAAGGAAATGTCATCTATGAGCAGGTTAAACCCACTAAATTTAATTCTACAGGTGATAAAGCCGTCGGTTCTTTGAAGGAAAATAAATTAGTTGTTACAGGGAATAATCAAGGCCGAGTGGTGACAGAAATCTTTCCCGATGGGAAAAAACAGTAGTCCTATGTCAAGGGATTATCTTTTTTCGGTAACGACTCTAAACGAAATCCAGGGGCGTTATAGTCTTGGGGTAAATAATCCGAGGGAATAGTATTTTGATTGCCATCCCGTAGCGCCGAATAATGGGGAGAAAGAATCTCTATCCCTACCTCATTGCATCTATCTAGGATATTTTGGTGTAATTGGGAATAAATTGGCTCCAATTGTTTAGTCGCATTAGTATAAGCATTGATTTCATAGCTCACATAAAAGTCATTTAGGGCTGTTTGTAAGACGAAGGGGCTAGGCTCTCGGAGAATATGATCAGTTTTTAAGGCTGCATCAATTAAAGCACTATGTACTTTCCGCCAGGGAATATCATAACCAAGGGTAATAGTTGTGTTGAGAATTAAGGGGATTTTTGTATCTCGATAGGAAGCACTATAGTTAATAATATTGACTCCTAGTAGGGTGGAGTTGGGAATAGTAACTAGAATGTTTTTCGGAGTTCGTAAACGAGTTACTAACAAAGATTTTTCTTCTACATCTCCAATAACTTCCCCTACCATAATTCTATCTCCTATCTGAAAAGCACGGGTATAGATTAAGATAACACCTCCAACAGTATTGGCGATCGCAGAAGTTGAACCTAGGGAAAAAAGAACTCCTAAAAATACAGATACTCCCTGAAAAGCAGGAGATTGAAATCCTGGAATGTAGGGAAGTGCAATGGCAATAGCAATAGCAATAATTAAAAATTTTAGTAGCTGATAGGTAGGCTCTGCCCATTCGGGATAGAAGCCTCGAAGAGACAAGGTTCGACGGCTTAGAGCTTGAAAAATAGGCTGAATAAACTTAATTAGATAATAGGTCAAAAAGACAATTAATAGGACGATAAAAATATTAGGAATATAGTTTACAATACTACGCAGGACTAATTGAGTAGAGGAATCTAGATAATGTAGTAGAAAATTACCGGCTTTGCGAGTCAGGGGAAAAAGGGTTAGTACAAAGGGAATATAGAGATAAATAACGCCAATAAATGCTATTAATTTGAGTAGGCGTAGAATTTGAATTAAAAAATTACTAAGTTCTAGGGCAACTAAGTGATTAGTGGAAACATTTTGTATAGCTAAAAGCCTATCTATCGTTCCATGAATCCAATTTTTTGCTAGGGGAAAAAGATGGTTAATTATTCTAAAAAGTAGCCAAATTGATAGGGTTGCTAAAATAGCCCCAATGGTTGACAAAGTACGATAAAGAGGCTCTCTTTCTCGACGATACAAGGAGATACTGTCTTGAATAATTTCTAGATACTCATCGGCTAATTGTTGACGAGTTAATCCGACTGCTTTAGCATCGTCTTCAGTAATTGTGACTAGATTTTTTTTCTTAAGGACGATAGTTGTATAATTACTATGGGGAAAACTTTTGATCTCAATATCATCCGGGGATAGGCCGTCATCTTTGGCAACTTCTTCGATTCTTTGGGAATTTAGTTTAGCCCTGTCTTCGGGAGTAAAAGACGCTACCGCAGTCTTGATCTTAAATAATACCTTATCATTGAGCATAACCGGTACAGGTTCTATTTTTTCGTTGTCTCCTTTGCTTGTATCGGGGGTAGGTGTTTGGGAATAGGCCCAAGGAGAATAGATGCTAAAAGTTAAGGTTAATACCAAAGCGAAGAAGAAATACAAGAATTTTTTGCTCAGGTAGTAGATAAAAGAAGCGTCAATCATTTTTATTCTCCTTCTCTGTTAATAAAATAAGGAGGACATATAGAAAATTTTATGCCCACCTCTTTATAGGAATTATGCACTTTCTTAAGAAATTCATGTTTGATAGTTAAGTGTTCAAAAAGTTCTTCTTCTTGTACTCTTAAAAAAACCATTAAATTAATACCATAATAATCAAACTTATTATACCTAATCAGGCAATCGCTAGTTTTATTAACGGTATTATTGTTTTTATTTCTCTGACTTAAAATTTCATTAGCAGCCTCAAGGGTAATTGCTTCTACTTGTTCTAAATCGCTATCGTAATTAATATTAATTTCCACGGGAATTAGAAGAGATTTATCGGGTAAATTGTAGTTACTAAAGCTACCTGCAAGTAGTTGGGAGTTAGGGATTACTAAAAAATTGTCGGTAATCTCCTGAAGGATAGTATATTTAAGCTCTACGTCTCGAACATATCCTGATTCTCCTGTTTTTAAACGAATGTAGTCCCCAGGGCGGACTTTTTTAGAGGTGATAATATTAATACCAGACATAAGGTTAGATAAGGTTGTCTGTAGAGCTAAACCGATGGAAACACCCCCAACTCCAAAGGCTGTTAAGAGAGGGGTAATGGCAATACCAACAGATTGTAAAATAATTAAAATACCAACACTAAAAATCAAAATCTTAGTAAGAAACTCAAAGAGGGATGTTAGGGGAGAACTACCATCATCTCCTGTGGTGTAAACTCGTAGTAAGCTAACGGACAATCTGGCAATTAGGAGGGTAAGCGAGCTTAAAAAGGCTGCTGTCAATCCTTTTTTGACAATTATAATTAGGGTTGGATATACGGGCAAATTAGGTAAAGATAATGATAAATAAAAGCCTAATAGGATAGACCATAGAATAATAACGCCTCGAAAAGAAGTGATGATAATGCTATCAATTCTTTGGGGATATTTGCTGGCCTTTTTGAGTAAGATACTGAGGATGCGAGTCTCAAAAATCAAACCTAATAGTAAACTTCCGAGAATTATCAAGAGAGGCGGCAGAATGTTTGGCCATTCTTCTAATTTGATGAGGTGTTCCATAATTAAGCCAAGAAATGAAACGTCATTTTCACTTATTATACTAAATCCTGTTTTAATCCCATAGTTATTCTTCTCCTGCCTCCTGCCCCCTGCCTAGCCTTCACGATAATATATTTACCTAAGCGGATTTGGTATTATGGGGGAGTCGGGGATTATTGAGTTTTTTGTCCCCTCCCCGAGAAGCATGAAAATTTTCCTTGAGGATGATTAGCCTTGAAAAAAATCACCGCCACAATTCGCCTACACAAATTAGACGAGGTTAAACTAGCGCTCGTGAGTATAGGAGTGATTGGCCTAACCGTTGCCGAAATCCGTCAATTTGGCGGGGCTAGGGGGCAGGAAACCACCTACCGGGGCAATACCTTCACCGCAGATTTTACCCCACGGTTGAAATTAGAAATAGTGACAGATGACGCGCAAGTCTGGGCAGTTGTTCAAGCTCTCAGTACCAGCGCCAGCACCGGAGAAGTCGGGGACGGTAAAATATTTATCTCCCCTGTCTTACAAATTGTCAGAATTAGAACCGGGGAAATGAACACAGAAGCAATCTGAGCTACACTAGGGTTTTATGGCCTCTCAATTGTATGAACCTTGGGATTCCTTGGGAGCAGATAGACTCCCAGAAACGCGAAAAAATTACCCGAGCGATCGCCGGTACCCTTCCCCAATCCCTGATTTATCCTTCTTCCCAAGCTGATTTAGCGGCTATTGTCACCTCGGCCCAATTAAACCATACCCCCCTACTCCCTTGCGGCAATGGTACTAAAATCGACTGGGGAGGATTAGTACATAACCCCCAACTTCTAGTTAGTACCGCTAAACTCAACCGGATCGTCGAGCACGCCGTCGGGGATTTAACCATTACCGTAGAGGCCGGGGTGACGCTCCAACAACTACAAAACTTTTTACAACCCTTTGGGCAATTTCTTCCCCTAGATCCCGCCTATCCTGAAAATGCCACCCTAGGGGGAATTGTCGCTACGGCCGATGCAGGAAGTTGGCGACAACGCTACGGGGGAGTTAGGGATATGGTATTAGGGTTATCCTTTATCCGCGCCGATGGTGAAATTGCCAAAGCCGGGGGTAGAGTCGTCAAAAATGTGGCGGGATACGACACCATGAAACTCTTTACCGGTTCCTACGGTACCCTAGGGATTATTTCCCAAATTACCTTTCGTCTCTATCCCTTTCCTGAAGCATCCCAAACCCTAGGCATTACGGGAGAGGCGATCGCCCTTAATACCCTTTGCCAAACCCTGCGCTCCTCGGGGCTAACCCCAACTGCAGCCGAAATTCTGGCTCCTGCTCTCGTTAAAACCCTAAATCTTGGCTCTAAGTTAGGATTGATTCTGCGTTTTCAAAGTATACCTCAGAGTATTAGTCAACAGATTCAACAAGTCCAACAATTCGCCCATAGCCAAGGATGTGAAACTAGCCTCTATCAGGATGCTCAAGAGACAACCCTATGGCAACAATTACTAGAAACTATAATTATTCCCAGAGACAGTGGGGCTATTACCGCTAAAATCGGCATCCTACCCACACAAATTAGCCAATTTTTGCAAAAGCTAGAAAGAATCACCCAAGGAACAGGATTGGCCATGGTTAACCTCAGTAGTGGTGTCGGGAGACTACAATTAGACAAAAAAGACTCCTTACCGGAACTGCGCTCCTGGTGTGAATCCTACCAAGGATATCTAACTATTTTAGAAGCATCTAAAGAAGTGAAACAAGAGATTGAACCCTGGGGCTATCGGGGTAATGCTAGAGCCATTATGAAAACTCTCAAAGATAAATTTGATCCCCAACATATTTTTAGTCCCTCTCGCTTTATTTAATACCCATGAAAACCTTTGATACCCAAAATCCTCCCTCCCAAGAATTAATTGATGCCTGTGTGCATTGTGGTTTTTGTTTAGCCACTTGTCCAAGTTATCGCATCATTGGCAAAGAAATGGATTCCCCTAGGGGACGAATTTATTTAATGAACGCCATCAACAAAGGAGAAGCAAACCTTGACGAAACTACCTCCCAACATTTTGATAGTTGTTTAGGTTGTTTAGCCTGTGTCAGCACCTGCCCATCGGGGGTAAAATACGATCAACTGATTACCGCAACCCGCCCGCAAGTTGAACGTAATCAACCCCGCACTCTTCCAGACAAATTAGTTAGATTTATTATTTTTAATCTCTTTCCCTATCCTCTCCGTCTTAAGCTTTTACTGCCTTTCTTTTGGTTATACCAAAGTCTCGGTTTACAATATTTAGTTAGAGCTAGTGGACTACTTAAGGCTCTCTTTCCCCGCCTTGCTGCCATGGACTCAATTCTTCCGAAAATTAGTCTTAAATCTATCTTTCAAGAATTACCTGACACCCTACCCGCCCAGGGAGAAAAGCGTTATCGGGTTGGTATGGTTTTAGGCTGTGTGCAAAGGCTATTTTTTTCCAGTGTTAATGAAGCAACTGCGAGGGTTTTAACTGCCAATGGTTGTGAGGTTGTTATTCCCAAAACCCAGGGCTGCTGTGCGGCTCTACCTGCTCACCAAGGACAGGAAAAACAAGCCCAAGCCTTGGCAAGAATCATGATTGATAGTTTTGCTAATACTGAGGTAGATTATATTATTATTAATGCCGCAGGGTGTGGTCATACTCTCAAGGAATATCATCACATTTTAGCTGATGATCCAGAGTATAAGCACAAGGCTAAGGATTTTGTCAGCAAGGTGCGGGATGTTCAAGAATTTTTAGCAACCGTAGGATTAACCGCTAGTTTGTCCCCTTTGACGGCTGAAATCTTACCCCTAGTTTATCAAGATGCTTGTCATTTATTACATGGACAAAAAATTAGTCTCCAACCTCGACAATTACTGGAAAAAATACCTAATATCCAATTAAAAGAACCCATAGATGCGGCTTTGTGCTGTGGTAGTGCTGGAGTTTATAATATGCTGCAACCCCAAGTAGCAGACGAGTTAGGACAGCAAAAAGTAAGGAACTTACTTAATACAGGAGCGCAGTTGATTGCTTCGGCAAATCCTGGTTGTTCCTTGCAGATTAAAAAGCACCTAGCACTACAGGGAAAGGAAATAACTTTACTCCATCCTATAGAATTATTAGATTATGCTATCCGCGGGGTTCGCTTAGATTAATTAAGCTTTAGGGCATTAACAGGTACATCGTCCCAAGACTCAACGGTTCTCAGGGTAGCCAGCCATCCTTCTTGTTTTTGTGTCTCGGTGAGGTTTTTTGACCAAGTTTCGTGGCAATCTTTGGCTCTATCCTCACTCTGACAGGCAATACAAGAATAAACAATCCCGCAGGGATCAACTTGTTCATTGACCCAAATCTTCATAGATCATTTTCCTCTTTAAGTTCGCGTCTACTTCCAATATAACAAGTTTTGCCCACAGGGTAGACAGGACTCGAACCTGTAACCGATCGCTTAGAAGGCGATTGCTCTATCCGTTGAGCTACTACCCCAGAAATAATCCCCAGATTTTCCTCACCCATCATAACAGCACAGGGGCAATTTTGGGACATAATCGGGGTCTTTCATTGTAACTTAATCTTTGGCTTTAGGGGGGGCAAGAAGTGGGAATTAATGGATTCCCCGGCTCGGCGGTAGCGACTAGAACTATTTCCCCGACTTGGTTAACCATCCATCCTTGGGCTTCGACAATTGGAAGTGCTTTCCTCGGAGGCTTGGTGGAGGTGAGATTTGCTTCTGTAGGTGTAGGGGTTCCGAAATCGGGAAGTCCCTGGGGAATACCTGTGATTTGATTTGGGTCAATGGGTAAGCCCGAGCGTCCTGTGATGGTAAACTCTCCGGAGGCGAACTCCCCACCCGTACCACAGGTTTGCGTGATTAAATTCTTTGTGTCTACCACATCAGTATCTTGGTTTACTAATCCACTTTGGGGGTCAACTTCAGCACCATTGATGGCAATTACCCCGGATAGCCCCGTTTTAGAACTGGCAGTTATATCACTCAAGGGGGTAGATTGGGGACGAGGTTCAATGCCAAAAAGTCCTGAGGCATTAATGGTAACATTACCCCCGTTTCCTTCCCCGGCATTGGCCTTAATATCACTATTTTGATTAGGAACTGCGAAAATAAACGGGGTTGTCAGTTCAATATTACCCCCATCACCACTACCACCCGCACCTATTGCTTCTGCCGTAATCAGGCTATTGTTGTATAGGCTTATAGAATCCGTGGCGTTAATAACAATATTTCCCCCTGTTACGGAAGTCGATTCAGTCGTCAGCTTGCCCCCATGGTCTAAGACAATTGTGTTAGCTCGTATCCGGATATTACCTGCGGCAGACTCGGACTGGAAACTACCCGCAGAAATAAGGGCAAGATTTTCCACCGTTAGTTGGGGGGTGTTGATCTGTATATCTCCTGCTTCACCCGTTCCTCCTTGTAAATTATAGGATTCAAAACCAGAGCTAGTGGTGATCTGACTAGGCAATACACCGGGTATGCGGCTTTCACCTTGTCCAAAAACATCGACTGATTCAGAAGCATTAATCACAATAGTTCCTCCCCGACCTTTGGTGAAGGCTGCATAAGCTAAAATTAGTCCTCCATCGGCAACAGTTAAACGCTTAGTATTAATCGTTAAGTTGCCCCCATTTCCTTCAATGGAATTTCCCCGAGCAGGACTAGAGATATTGCTAGGTAGAAACTCGCCAACTCCGATAACACTCACAGATTCTGAAGCGTTAACAATTAAATCTCCCCCCTGTCCATTACTCAGAGTTCCCCCTTCCAAAAAACCTCCATTTTCTAAAACCAATTGTCGGGTATTAATTATTACGTTTCCACTGTTACCCGTTGCTTTCGGTTGTACTGTTGTCAAAACGCCCGAGTCTTCCCCTGCTAAGTAAACAGATTCAGAGGCATTGAGGGTAATTAGACCCGTGGATTCGCTGTCAACAGGGACATTAATTAACTGTCCCCCACTGTTTAGATTAATCTTTCGACCTTGGACATAAATCGCGCCATCTTTTCCACTAGCATTGACTCGGGCATCCTCAGAAATCGTAATATCTCTATAGCTCAAGACATTTTCGTAGCCAAGTTGCCACCCCTGCCGGAGGGAAGTCAAGCTAACTAGGCTATTTTCTCCAACGCTGGCAATTTCTATTCTTCCCGCTAAGGCCTTGATATATCCTCCTTCTATCTGAACATCCCCACCCACTAAGGCTATGGTTTGATTTGGCGGCGATTGCAGTCCTACGGTCGAATTGGGTACTCCGAGTATTTTCCCGAAAAGTGACCGATTAACTATCGTCTGAGCTTGATTTCCGAATTGTAGTCCTGTGGGCGTACTAATTGTCAGGGTCGGTGGAGTTGCAGTTGTAGTCCCAAATTGCGTTTTATCAGCAAATTCAATGCTACTGGCCGTGGTAGCGATAAATGACCCCCTTAAGTCTAACTGGGCATTCTTCCCAAAAACGACACCATTCGGGTTGAGGAAAAAGAGATTGGCCGTTCCCCTGACTTCAATGGTGCCATCAATATCGGATATTTTGCCCCCTGTAATTCGAGTTATGATGTTAGCGACACCGCCAGCATTTTTGAACTGTGCTATCTGACCTGATTGCAGGGAGAAATCTTGGAAACTATGGAATAAATTGCCTCCTCTTTGAGTCCCATGGGTGATTGTCAGTGTATTCTCGGAAACATCCACCTTGCTCGCTATCGGTAAAGTTGTGTCAGGGACAACTTGCGTCAGACAAGGTCTAACAAAAGAAAGAACAAGAGAAAAGGAGGCAAGCAAGGATAAAATCCCAGAACAAAACTGATTGTACATACCAAAATCACAGATTTGCAGGACAGTATTGTCCCATTCTATCTCAAGTCCTTAGTATGCAGTTAACATAATGGAAAATTCCACCAACGGCAGACTTGGGTTGTGGTAGTAGTTTTATCGATAGTTTGCTGATTATGATTAATTGTATTTTGAGATTCCAATTGTAGTTCGGTCCCCAGGGCCGCAGAACCAAATAAACTGACCCCTAAAATGGGCAGAAAAACAACTAGGGATTTGAAGTATATAGAGTAAGTAGATGCTTGCATAGCTTTTGTCTCACAATTAATAACGCGATAGATATTCCCCCGAAATAATTATACTATCAGATTACTATAGAAAAAATATCCGAAATACTAGGGATCTTTTTTTACTTGTCGCCTATTCCTCAGCGTGTAAATACTTATACATGAAAGTAGGTAATTAGGTGATCTACAAGGACATCCACTGGGCGATCGCTCTAGGTAAAGGGAGTAAAATCATGATTAAGAGAACTAGGGAAAATAAACCTAATATATCTCGCCTATTATCTAATTCCGTGACATCATTAAGAGCAGGTTGGTCAGATATGGGCATTAGCATCAGAAAAATTGCCCAGATGAGAAAATCTGGTTTAACTAAGGACAACATCAACACCAAAAAACGAGTTACTTGTCCCACCACCACAGCTATTTTCTGTCCGTACATGGCGTGAACTATATGCCCTCCATCTAGTTGTCCTACGGGGAGGAGATTTAAAGCCGTGATAATTAAACCAATATAACCCGCCACTGCCAAAGGATGGAGATCAATTGCATTGCCAACTCCCAAGCTATTTCCTAGGGATACTTTCGCTAAAATTGCCAAAAGAAAAGAAAATCTCGGATTGAGGGCTTGGAAATTCAATAAACTATGATCTTTTGTATCTAAAGGAACAATCTCTGACCAAGATAACCCTAAAAGTAATATCGGTATAGTGACAAGAATCCCCCCTAAGGGTCCAGCTATACCCACATCAAAGAGGGCGCGACGATGGGGAATAGGTGACTTCATTTGAATAAATGCCCCAAAAGTACCTAAAAACAAGGGAACGGGGATAAAATAGGGAAGTGTCGTCCTAATTTTGTAGTAAAGTGCTGCCCCATAGTGGGAGAGTTCATGGATTCCTAGGATAGTAAGTAGTCCTAAGCTATAGGGCAATCCTTTGGAGAAAAGATGCAGATTGGTAAAGAGTTGCTTATCCTCAATTCCCGTATTTCTCACTCCCATCCAAGTGGTAAAGAAGAAAGTTGTAGCCAGTAGGACCAAGGCTAAACCAGGACGAAAAATTACTTCCCTATCGGCTGGAGTTGGAGATTTTGCCCAAGGATTCGTTACCAAGGCAAAAAAGGGCTGACCCTGTAAACTCTCTTGGAATAATACTAAAAAGCGATCGCCAAAGGCCTTTTCAACATTGTCCTTAATAGTCTGATAGGCTACCTCGGGGATAGCTTTTAACTTACCCCGACAGAGAATAGCTTGGGGTTTATAATCAATGTGCTGGAGAAAATAAAGGGACCCTGGAAAACAATTCCTGAGAGTCTTTTCCTCCTCATTGCCAATGGGCTTAATTTCCGTCGGGGTTGCTTTTGGTTCTGGAGTAATACGTCCCTTTTCGATTAACCAAAAATAGAACAGAGGACAGAGGACAAAAGGACCTAAAATCAACAATGGGGGCAGGGGAGTATTTTCCCCATAAATCAACCACCACAGAGTCCAAATCACAGCAGGGGCCATAATTACCGACCACAGCAACCAAACAGGAGTGCGAGTAATAGACGAGACATTATGCTTGACAAGATAATAGGTAACAAGGGATAAAATCGCCAGCACTAGCCAGATTTCCATGGTAAAAATGATAAATTTGCGAAAACAAGGTTAAAAGAGGTTAGAGAACAGTCGCGCCCATCAGGGATAATGATATTGGTGTTTTGTCGGAAATTATGTCCAAGTCCCAAGTCATTAAACAGCCTCGCTTACTTTTAGAGGGATTGTTTGCCTTTGCTCCCAATCGAGATACCCTCGGAGGAGTCTCCTATCTCATTGTAGAAAATTCTGGGAACATACTTATAGATTGTCCCTCTTGGGACATAGTTAATCAAGACTTTTTACAAGAAAAAGGGGTACGCTGGCTTTTTCTTACCCATCGGACAGGTCATGGCAAAGCCTTAAAATCAATGCAAAACGCCCTAGGTTGTGAAATTATCCTGCAAGAACAAGAAGCCTATCTGCTCCCAGAGATTCCCGTAACCTCTTTTGCCCCAGACATTCACCTGTCCCCTAATAGTTTTGGTTTTTGGAGCGCGGGTTATTCCCCTGGTTCCGCTTGCTTTTACTGGTCAAACCATGGGGGGGTTCTTTTTTCGGGTAGACATATACTCCCCAATCCGGAAGGTAATGCAGTACCCCTGAGAACGGCTAAAACCTTTCATTGGTACAGACAGTTAAAAAATGTCCAAGCCATCTTAGATCGTTTTCAACCTGAGACTCTTAACTATCTGGCTCCCTGTGCCAATGTCGGCTTTTTGCGCGGTAAAGGTCTAATGGGTGATTTGTATGGGCAAATATCGGCTCTAGACCTGCAAGAACTACGAAATACTCCCATTATAGATTGATTAATACCTGTGCAGCAATTACCACCCTGGTTACATTGGCTAGAAACATGTCCTAGTACCAATACTTGGGCCAAGAAAACCCCGAAATTACACCACGGCGATGTTGTCTTTACTCGCCATCAAACCGCAGGAAGGGGACAATATCAGCGTTCCTGGTACTCTCCCCCTGGTGTCTTAACGGCGAGTTTTGTCCTAGAGGGATTACTTCCTTCCCAACTGCCAATACTAAGTTTAGCGACTGGGTTGGTGGTAATTGATGGGGTGGAGGATTTATTACCTGCTCTTAGGGGTAGTTTGCGGATTAAGTGGCCCAATGATGTCATGGCTTGTGGGCGTAAACTAGCCGGGGTTTTGTGTGAAGCCACCAGTAATAATCAGCAAAGTCGCGTAGTGGTCGGAGTTGGCTTCAATCTAAAGGTTGACTTCACAAATTCAGGAATAGAAAACGCCATTAGTTTACAGGAAGTTTCTGGGGAAATCCCTGAAGAATTAGTACTTTTGGAAAGATTGCGGTATCACTTAATACAAATAGTTAAGGTAATTAGGGGTGGGCAGGAGGTGACTTTTTTACCCCGGTTGCGGGAACGCGACTTATTACTACATCGTTCTCTGACTATCCTCTCGGCAGGGGAGTCCTTTTCTGGGCAAGGAGCGGGTATAGACTCCTGGGGTCGTCTTTTGATAAGGTTGGAGGAGGGAGAAATCAGAGCTTTTGTCTCTGGACAGGTTTCCTATCCCCTCAAACCCTAGATAAGGCAGGAGGCGGTCGGGTTTAAAGGTTTTGAATTATTTTCCTATTATTACTTTATTTTTGACCACCTACTTAATTCTATGGATTCTCCAATTTGGCGACCGTTTACCCAGATGAAAAAAGAGTCCTCTGTACCTCTAGTTAAGCGCGGCCAAGGTGTCTGGTTAGAGCTAGAGGATGGGAGGCAGATTTTAGATGCTATTTCTAGTTGGTGGGTGACAATCCATGGCCATAGTCATCCGGCGATCGCCAAAGCCCTTTATAATCAAGCCCAGGTGCTAGAACAGGTGATTTTTGCAGGATTTACCCACGAACCAGCCGAAGGTTTAGCTCAGAAATTACTTACCCATTTACCCAAGGGATTAACAAGGATATTTTTTTCAGACAATGGCTCCACCGCCGTAGAAGTAGCCCTAAAAATGGCTTTTCAGTATTGGCATAATCTAGGAGAACCCCAACGCACTACCTTTATTGCCTTTGAGGGTGGCTACCATGGGGATACTTTAGGAGCGATGTCCATTGGCTCTGGCTCTCTTTGGTGGCAATTATTCCAGCCCTTAATGTTTACTACCCAATTGGTTCCTTTTCCCGATACCTTTATTGAGGATGCTGATGTGGAAACTAAAGAGGCAGAAGCTTTAGAAAAGATAACTACCCTACTTCAGTGCCAAGGGGAAAGCATTATCGGTATTTTTATTGAGCCTTTAATCCAGGGTGCGGGAGGGATGCGAATGTGTCGCCCTCAGTTTTTACAACAACTGCAAGCTTTAGCTCGTCAATATAATGTACTGCTTATTTACGATGAAGTGATGACGGGTTTTGGGCGTACAGGTGAACTATTTGCTTGCCTAAAGTCAGGAACGGTTCCCGATTTGATTTGTTTATCTAAGGGTTTATCGGGTGGCTGTTTACCTTTGGCGGTTACTGTAGCAAGTGAGGCTATTTACCAAGCTTTTTATAATGATGATGTCGCCCTTGCTTTCTATCATGGCCATTCCTATACGGGGAATCCCCTAGCTTGTGCTACAGGTATAGTTTCTTTAGAGTTACTGGAACAGAATCCTGAAGCCTATCGTAATTTGGAAAACTGGCATCACCAATATATCAACCAATATTTGCAGGGACATCCACTTTTAGAACATTTCCGCGTCTGTGGTACGATCGCCGCCATGGATGTTAAAACTAAAGAAGAAAGTGGTTACTTTAATAATATCGCCCCTCTCTTAAAAGCTCGTTTTTTGGAGGCAGGGTTTTTACTACGTCCCTTGGGTAATACTTTGTATATTATGCCTCCCTACTGTATTATAGAGGCAGAATTGGCTTCTATCTATCAAGGTATTTTTCAGGTTCTGAACCAGTTTTAAAATAAATGGAAATCTTAACCACACTTCCCCCAGATATTAATACTCACTGGAGTGCGATCTCACCTATACTTACAATTCGCAATGAAAAAGAGTATGAACGAGCTATCAAGCTATTGAATGATTTAATTGCTCAAATTGGTACCGATGAACAGCATCCTCTTTATGATTTACTTGATACTTTAGGGACACTGATTGGGGCTTATGAGACAGAGCATTATTCTATTCCTAGTTGTAGCGGGAGTGATGTATTGACTTATTTAATGGAGGAACATGGATTAGGTGTATCAGACTTGCCTGAAATTGGTACATCGGAAAAAATAGAAGCGATTTTAAATAAAGAGCAAGCTTTAACCCTGAATCAGGTACAACAGTTAGCACAACGCTTTAAAGTTCAACCTCAAGTATTTCTAGATTAGAATCGCTCCTGTTCTGATGCGATTATTTACGAAAGATAACGCCTCTTTTGCTGAATCTCTAATATGTTTTAGTCGAGTTAAATCATCAATTTTACTCATAAATAACTAACGCTTCTGCTAAGACTTGCTCACGGAAATAATGGCTTAAATCTGCTGCTGTTCTTAAATCTATCTGGCGATTCATTATATTTGACAACTCATCTTCCATCGTAATAATAGCTAACCCAGGAGTCTTCCCCAGTTCAAATTCTACTAAAACATCAACATCACTCTCTCTTGTAAAATCATTCCTTAATACTGAACCAAAGAATGACAATTTACGGATCGAGTGACGTTGACAAAATTGTTTGATTTCTTCTTGAGATAAATGAATAGGGAGAGTTGTTTTTTCCATGATTAAAACTCCTGATTGATGACTTTTAAAATTTCACATTTAAGAGGGGTAAGCTGTCGTGCATTTAATTTGTATGCCATCCCAGATGCGATCGCCTGTGTCTTAATATTATTACTATACGGGCAATCCCTTAGCTTCTGTTACAAGTATAGTCTCTTTAAAATTACTGGAAGAGAATCCCGAAGCCTATCGTAATCTGGAAGTATGGCATCATAAGTATCATCCACTTTTAGGACATTTTCGCGTCTGTGGTACGATCGCCGCCATGGATGTTACAACTAAAGAAGAAAGTGGTTATTTTAATCGCCCCTCTCTTAAAAGCTCGTTTTTTGGAGGCAGGGTTTTTACTACGTCTCTTGGGTAATACTTTGTATATTACGCATCCCTACTGTATTACAAGGCTCTGAACCAGTTTTAGGATATTTCGCATAAAAAAATATACCACCTAATCATACTATGGTTAAACAAAAGATCGGGCTGATGTTAGACGAAAACCTACTTACATTTCTAGATGAGGTAGCGGGGGGGAATCGGAGCGAATACCTGAATAAACTCCTAGCAAACCATCGTAAGCAGGTTCTAGAAGCTAAAATGATAGCGGCTCTGGGGGAAGATATAAAAAACTCCGACTATTTAGAAGAGATAAAAGATTGGGATAGCGTTATAGGAGATGGAATTGATGCCATCTCGTCTGCCACGCAGGGTTAGCTGGCGGCATTACTCCAGACACTGAAAACCTCTTTCACCCTTCAGTTTGCCATCGAAACTCCAGGTTTCTGTGCAGCCTGCCTGCCGAGATACTGCCCCAATCAAGTAATCCGAAAAATCGGCTTTGCCTTGCTTATATTGCTGTAGGGCTTGGTCAACTGTTGAGCGGTTTTCAAACTTGAAGGCTGCACTGTGTAACATCGCCTCTAGAACGTTGATGATTTTATCTTTAGGAAAGCCGTAGGCCGTCCCCCCAAGCACCCAAACCACCTCACACAAAACGATATTGGTGATAAAGCAGGGCTGATTACTTTGAATCACGGTAACAGCTTGTTGCCATTGCTGCTCATCATCTCTGGTGAGGTATCGAACAAGGATGTTAGTATCAACTCCAATCATTCGCACCCTCAGAGATCGCCTTTTCCATATCCTCAAGGGAGACTCGTTGGATACCCGGTCGATGGAGGATGCCGGATAGGGTTTCTACGGCGACGTTGAGCGGAAAGAGTTTCACTTGACCGTCTTCAACCACCCCTGGGGTTAAAATATCGCTAAACCCAGTTTTGACTTGTGTTAGGTAGGGGCTATTGGGCTTCTCTTCTACTATTACTTTTATCAACTGCTCTACTCCACCATCTGCTTCTAGTTGTTTCACTAGATAGGCCACCCTATAGGTATAGGTACCTCCCCTAGCTACGGCACTGTACCTTAAATCCATCTTCTCGCACAGCAGAGTACTTAACTCGTCCTCACTGGGATAAGCCCCTAATATTCCGTCTTTCAATATTTCCTTCTGTTGTCCCGTCAGTATCATGATCTAGCTAGGCCTTAGGTTTGACTATCTTCTATGGTATCCCTTGCCCTCAACAATAACATAGGGGTTAAGATTTTTGTAGATGCTGATCTTTCAAATGATCCCATCTATCATCATTGTGTAGCGATCGTTTTTGACGACAACAGATTATGTAGTAGGGATTCGGTTTGTAAAGCGTAGAAATCATCTGTAGTTAGAAAGGTCTGCGGAAGCGCCGAAAAAGTGCCACCATCCAGATAAGGTTGGCTACTATAAACATAACCAGCCCACCGACAAACCAAAACGAGGATAAATGGGGCGGATGCACTCTATTCGCTTGCACAACTAGCCAATGAACATAACAAAAAAAGAGTATTAATATTGAGCCCAATCGCAAGTTATGATTACGCAGAAAAGCTATAGTGTCGGCACGTTGTTCGGGTGCCAGCCAATAGTCTCGGTTAGGAAGATTGATGCGGGCTGTGGAGCTACTCAGCAACAGGTTAGGTATAACCACCAGCAGCAGGGGAAGCCCAAGCAAGAAAGAAAGCATAAATCGTATATAGAACCCGCGTGGCATTAGACTATCGGCATGGCCCGCTAAACCGAAGTGAGAACCCACCACATCGGGCATAAACTGGCTGGTTGATAGGACAAATACTATGGCGAAAGCGACGACGAGTAGAAAGATTGACACGAACCCATCCTTTCTGTGACAGTTGACGTTCGGTTATTCTTGCCCCATTCCCGTAATATGTGCAACATTTAGACCTAACGTTTCTCACGAAATCGTTCAATCCTAACATCAGAGGGTAAGGTACTGACCATAGACAGTGGTTTCCCATCACCATGAAG
>JBBAUO010000055.1:0-26231 GCA_040398185.1 Microcystaceae cyanobacterium
GGTAAGTTGACTGGGGGAACTGAGAATCTCCCGATTTATCGGGGGAGCGTCAATTTGCCGAAGCATTTATAGCCCAGGAACTTTGCGATAGATATCCCCAAAAGAACCGCGATAGTTTACACTAGAGAACTCTACCTCATCCCCCACTCTATAAGTGTATTCCCTCCAAACCCCCGACTCCTCGCGGCGATAACATTCGATTTTCTGATGGCTCTGCTCAATGAGGACATACTCCTTTAGGGTAGGACAGGTCTGATAATCAGTAAATTTATCACCTCGATCAAAAGCTGCGGTGGATTTGGATAATACCTCGATCACCAGAACGGGATAAAGGATAAAATCATCGGTACTATTAATTTCCCTTTCATCACAGACGACAGCAATATCAGGATAGTAATAACAATTAGCTTCTTCTAATCTGACCTTAATATCCGAAGTTAACACCAGACAAGGGCTACTCGCAAGATGAATGTTTAACACAGTGGCTAAATTTGTCGCCAAGACAATATGGGGCTTTTTCGCGCCCACCATAGCGTAAATCTGTCCTTTGCGGTATTCATGCTTAATAGGACTAACTCTTTCCCCCTCTAGATACACTTCGGGAGATACATAAAAAAACTGAGGATTTGTCACCATGGGCAACCTTCTGTGAGTACCGTTTCTGCACTAATTGTAATTTCAATCCTGAAATAATTGCTAAATTAGGGAAAAATGTGAAGTAGGCTACATAAATTAAGCTGATTTTGTAGACAAACTAGAAACCACGATCAGAATACGGAGGAGATTGTGCCATTAGATCGCTATGAACCAGAAAGCTTTTATGATGAACTCTTTATTAGTCAAGGTCAACCCCGGGAACACGCCACAGCCTTAATCAATTGGATGGCTCATCTACCACTCCAAGAACTACAACAACACCGAGAAACCGCCCAAGTTGCCCTTTTTAACCTAGGAGTGACTTTTAATGTCTACGGTGACGATGCAGGGGTTGAGAAAGTCTTTCCCTTTGATATTATTCCTCGGATAGTTTCCGCCCAGGATTGGCAATGGTTAGAAAAAGGACTAAAACAACGTATTAAAACCCTAAATCTCTTTTTAGCCGACATCTACGGGGAACAGCTAATTCTCAAGGATGGTAAAATTCCCTCGGAAGTGATCTATTCAGCCAAAGGATTCCTAGAGCCTTGTCGGAATATCAAACCCCCTGGGGGAATTTGGTGTCACATCACGGGAACCGATTTAGTTAGGGACAAGGACGGACAATGGTACGTTTTAGAGGACAATCTGCGAGTGCCTTCGGGGATTTCCTACGTCTTGGAAAATCGGCGGGTGATGAAAAGCACTTTTCCTGAAATTTTCCAAACCATGAACATTAAACCCGTAGATGATTACCCCAGTCATTTACTAGAAACTCTGCTTAACCTAGCCCCCCCGCACCTTCCTAATCCCACCGTTGTCGTTTTAACTCCTGGTAGCTATAACAGTGCCTATTTTGAGCATTCTTTTCTCGCCCAACAGATGGGAGTAGAATTGGTAGAAGGACGGGATTTAGTGGTGGTTGATGGCTATCTCCAAATGAAAACTACTAAGGGATTACGCCGTGTCGATGTCATTTATCGCCGCGTCGATGATGACTTTTTAGATCCCCAGGTTTTTCGCCCCGATTCCATGTTAGGGGTACCTGGTTTAATGGATGTATTCCGCCAAGGTAAGGTAGCTTTAGCCAATGCGCCTGGGACGGGGGTAGCAGATGATAAGGTAGTTTATGCCTATGTTCCGGAGATGATTCGCTACTACCTAAAAGAGGAGCCGATTCTGCCCAATGTTCCTACCTATCTCTGTTGGCGAGAAGCCGATCGCCAGTACGTCTTGGAAAATCTGGAAAAGTTGGTAGTCAAGGCAGCGAACGAAGCCGGGGGCTATGGTATGTTAGTGGGGAGTGCCTCCACGGAGGCCGAAAGGGCTGATTTTGCCCAACGTATTCAAGCCAATCCGCGCAATTATATCGCCCAACCGATTTTAAGTTTATCGCGGGTACCGACTCTGATCGATAAAGACGTGGAAGGCCGTCATGTGGATTTACGTCCCTATATTCTCTGTCGGGGTGAAGAGATTTATGTTCATCCAGGGGGATTGACTAGGGTAGCGCTCAAAAAGGGCTCTTTGGTCGTAAATTCTTCCCAGGGTGGTGGTAGTAAAGATACTTGGGTTTTAAATTAGTTAGTCTAAATGTCCTTTCTAAAATTTTCCTAGTCCTATGCTCAGTCGTGTCGCCGATTCTATTTATTGGTTAAACCGTTACATCGAACGCGCCGAAAATGTTGCCCGTTTTGTGGATGTTAATCGGAATCTAATACTCGATCTTCCTACGGGAATTACCCAACAATGGGAACCCATTATTATGACAACGGGAGATTTAGAGTTATTTCAATCGCGCTATGGGGAGCCTAGTGCGGATAAGGTTATTCAATTTCTTACCTTTGATCCGGATTACTCTAGCTCTATTCTTTCTTGTTTACGCATTGCGAGGGAAAATGCTCGCTCAATTAGGGAAATTATCTCCTCGGAAATGTGGGAGGAGGTAAATGGCTTTTTTTTAATGGTAAAAGAGGCTTCTGTTTATCATCCTGAAACAACTTTACCTAGCTTTTTTACCCAGGTAAAACTCTCTAGTCATCGCTTTGCAGGAATTATGGATGCTACCATGACTCACAATGAGGGATGGCATTTTGGACAAATCGGACGATTGCAAGAAAGAGCCGATAAAACCGCCCGTATTCTAGATGTTAAGTACTACTATCTTTTACCCTCTGCGGAATGGGTAGGAACTCCTTTAGATCAGGTACAATGGATTGCTTTACTAAAGTCGGTTAGTGCTTACGAAATGTACCGAAAATGCCAACGACGTATCACCCCTAGTAATGTGGCGGAATTTTTGATTTTAAATCGAGAATTTCCTCGCTCTATTCATTTTTGTTTACGGGAGTTAGAAAGGAGTTTACATGAGGTGACAGGCACTCCTGTTGGTACTTGGTGTAATGGAGCCGAGCGAAGTATAGGCAGGATTTGTGCTGAGTTGGGATATACCACCATTGAGGATATAATTGAGGCAGGACTCCATGAGTTTTTGGATGAAATACAGGGTAAAATTAATCAAATTGGAGTTAGGGTAAGAGAAACATTTTTTGTTATAGAAACTGGTTACAATTAAATTAAAGTGATTATTGCGGGTTCGATCCCCCCGCCTATCGGCACCCCCCTTGTTAAGGGGGGCAGGGGGGATCTGACAATTTTTGACACCTATCTACTTAGAAACTGCCGCCTAACCCCAAATCCTGTTTTAATACTACAGTTATTCTCCCCCTGCCTCCTGCCTCCTGCCTCCTGCCCCCTGCCTCCTCTATAACCTATGCGTTACCAAATTGATCATCAAACTATCTATACCTACAGTCAATCCGTAATTTTACAACCCCATCTCCTGCGATTACGCCCCCGTTCTAATGGTTGGCAATTTCTCCATAACTTTGCCCTAGAAGTAACCCCCAAACCAACAGGAATTGCTGAAATTATTGATTTAGATGGGAATTGTTGTACACAAGTTTGGTTTACTGAACCTACGGAAAAGTTGGTAATTAGGGTTACAAGTGAGGTAGAAACTTTGCAAGATAATCCCTTTAATTATCTCCCTGAACCCTGGGCAAGACAATTGCCAATTAACTATCCTAGTTTTCTGTTAGAACAATTACAACCCTACCTACAATATTATGGCTCTCACCATGACCCTGTTTTGATACAATTTTCCCAAGAAATTTTACAAGAAGTTGAGGGAAATATTTCCTATTTTCTATCCATTCTCAATCAACGGATTTATCAAGAGTGTGAATATTGTCTCCGCGAAAATGGCGAGCCCTGGCCTGGGGGTATTACTTGGAGTCAAAAAAGGGGCTCCTGTCGGGATTTTACACTTTTGTTTATGGATATCTGTCGTTTGGTGGGATTAGCGACTCGTTTTGTGAGTGGTTATCAAGAGGGAGATGAGGAGCAAGAGAATAGGGAGTTACACGGTTGGGTAGAGGTATATATCCCAGGGGGAGGCTGGCGTGGTTATGATCCTACCCTAGGATTGGCAGTTAGCGATCGCCATATTGCCCTAGTTGCCAGTGGTTTTCCTGCTTACCGAGCGCCCATTGAGGGAAATATTGTCCCCATTCTTCGGGGTGGGGATTCGCCTCCTGGGGTTAAATTAGAATCCCGACTCTCCCTGAAAAAACTCCCCTAAAAACCATCCGCCCTAACCAAACTAATTTGGCTGGAGCGGTATGGTTGGGTCTTCTAATTAACGCCAGGCTGCCGGATGGAACTCTGGCTATAGGCTCGGTGGAATATCTAGAGCTTTAGCTTAAAGAACAGCCCCGGCACTCAGCCGGCTTGAGTCAACCAGATGACCCATACATTTAATACTTTCTATCATCGGCATCACCTCCTATGTTCCTTTACGGATACTTTTCAAATGTTTACTAAATACATACTAAGCTAATTTCTGGGAAAAAGCAAGACAATTGCCCAAAAACTTGCTAGAGAATGTTAGAGATTGCCCAAAATGCAGATGGAGGTAGGAAGCATGGAGATTTTTCCTAGACCATCCTTCCGTTACAGTGCTGGTTTTGGATAGGGGTAAACCCTGTAGGTGATATAAAGGACGCTCAGAGTTTTCACTGAGATAGGAGCGGTGAAATTCGTGCCCCCAGACTATCTGCTCCGGATCTAGAAGGCAGCTTGCTTGGCCAGAAATAGCTCTGCGATAACCTAGGTTTAATTTTTGTCCCATAATGGTTGTCGTTGGCAAAATTCCCACCATCGGCCAGGCTTTTTCCTCAAAATCCAGGATTTTTTCCGTTAAATACATTAATCCACCACATTCGGCATAGGTAGGTATTCCCAAGGCAATTTCTTTCTTTACACAAGCTAAGGCTGATTTATTCGCCGATAGAGCCGGAGCAAAAACTTCGGGAAAACCTCCACCTAGATATAGTCCGTGGATTTCCTTAGGTAGGGTGGCATCTTCTAGGGGACTCCAGGGGATTAATTCGGCACCTAGGGCCTCTAGTTGTTCTAAATTGTCCTGGTAATAGAAACTAAAAGCCCTATCCTTAGCTAGGGCAATTCTGACGGGGAATTGGGGTAATGGGGGAGATGGTACAACGGGTAAAACTGGGGCGGCTAAAAGGGGGAAAAGTTGCGGCCAATCTAGGGCTGTGGCGGCTATTTCTGCCAGTTTATCGAAGATTTGAGTTAGGTGAGGGAGTTCATCGACTGGAATTAATCCCAGATGGCGATCGCTTAGGGTAATTTCACTCTCACGCCCTAGGGTTCCTAAAATGGGCATATTAATCCAATTTAAGGCTTCTTGGAGAAGGTATAAATGGCGATCGCTGGCGACTCGATTGAGGATAACTCCGACTATATTTATGCGAGGATCTAAGGAGCGATAACCTTGGACAATAGCAGCGATAGAACTAGATAAACGACTACTATCTAGGACTAAAACCACAGGAAGATCCAATAAACGAGCAATATGGGCGGTACTCCCATAATCTCCTAGGGAATTTTCTGGGTAAAGGGGATTTTGTACGCCATCAAAGAGCCCCATCACTCCTTCAATAATGGCATATTCTGCCCCTTGACAATGTTGGTTAAAACAAGATTGTACATACTCTGGGGAAGTGAGTAGGGGATCTAAATTCCGACAAGGGCGCCCCGTTATGCGCTGATGAAACATGGGATCTATATAATCGGGTCCAACTTTAAATGATTGCACCGAGGCGGATTTTTGTTGTAAAAAGGCGAGAATAGCCAGGGTTATCGTGGTTTTCCCGACTCCACTGCGTTCGCCTGCAATAATTAAAGCCATGTTTATCTATAACCAATCCAGGGGTTTTCAGATCGGATTTAAGTATAACTCACTGTCGATACAGCAGTTATCATAATGGTGAGGTACAGAGGTTATCGCTTTGAGGCAGGGGGCAGAAGGCAGGAGGGGAATGTATTTCATTATTCTGAAAAAGGCTATAGCACAAAGGATGATTATCGAAAAGCTTGAAATAGGGCTAAAATGTTCCTATTAAATAGGTATAATTGATATGGCGAAATTATATGAGTGTCACGTTTGACTGGGATAGTCAAAGAATCATGGCAACGTAATTCGTATATTTGGAGCCGCCGAATGGCGTAAAAGTCGAAAACTTTATGAAAGACATAACTTCTGATCCCGCAGAAACCATTGGCGATATCACTATCGTCAAAGACTTTTTGCCATCTCCAGACCAATTAGTCCCCAGGAAAACGACAGTACGGGTAACAATGGAATTTACCCAAGAGAGTATTGAATTTTTTAAACGTGAGGCAAAAAATCATAATGCCTCTTATCAAGCAATGATTCGTAATTTAGTAGATACCTATGCCAAACAACAACAGCAATAAATCCCAAGAGGATTAATCCCAGTTCATAGTGCGGAATCTGGGATCAAGCTAAAACCCGAATAAACTCTAGAGGTAAGCCATCTCCATCGGCGATAAAAGCCACCTCATAAACCCGATCGCCAATCATCTGTTGTGTTGGCTCTAGGAGAATTGTTAAAGGTTGATTAATTTGCTCTAATTTAGCAGATAAATAGGCCAACCAAGTCGGTAAATCCGTAGTGGCTTGGGTGAGATCAAAGGAAAGATGATAATAACCCACATAATGCTCATTACCAAAAGCATCGGGTGCGGGGTGGGGTTCAGGAATTTGGATAAGTTCAATGCGCCCCCCCAATCCTTCTAACCAACAAGCGAGGGTGTAGCCGGTTGTAAAACGTTCCTTAACAACAAAGCCTAGACATTCATAAAAAACTATCGCCCGATGGATATCTGCCGTCCGAATTGAAGCGTGGTGCATAATACTAAATCTGCTTAAGTTACTAGATAATCATGAGGGCTAGGCAGGAGGCAGGGGGCAGGAGGCAGGAGGCAGGAGAAGAATAACTACAGTATTAAAACAGGATTTGGGATAATATCCTATTCAAAAAGCCGAAAATAAGGGTAACGCTTGGGAATACCTGGTTCTTTTTCGAGGTTAAAATTAATCACATCCCAGGAAGGATCTTCAAGGGATTCGGGACTAAATTCCACGGGTAAACCATAGAGCTTAGGTGCTTGGCTATCATTGTTATTATTGCGCCAAGGGGTATTCCTTTCTAGATAGGAACTCACTAATTCCCTATAGCGATTGGCAATTACCACCTTAGTAGCCCGATATCCTTGGGTATAAAGTTGATCCAAAGCTTCGTGAATTTCAAAGCGAATACCATCGGGGTGAGTATGTTGTCGATACCATTCCCCATTCCAGAGTCGCCAATGCCTACCCGATTGTAAGTGAACTAAGTCATTAGTACTGGGGTCGGCTTCAAAAGCACCATGACGCGGACATAGATAGCTATCTGTAAGCGTCAGAGCGGGAATCTCTTGGCGACAGTGGGGACATTGAATGTCTGGACCAAAAACGGGGTATTGTAAAGCTAGATTCGTATTGAAAACCATATAGTTAAACTCGCTCTCCTTGTCCATAATCCTAGATACATTATACATAGTCCGAAAATTGCCATGATGCCAGAAAGTTTCACTTCTTTTTCCCCCGACTATTGGCCTTTGCCTGATTTATCTCAGGCTGCCTTTGTTGCCCCTAATGCCACGGTTCTCGGTGAGGTATCTTTAGGATGGGGCTCCAGTGTTTGGTACAGTGCTGTCGTCCGGGCTGATGTGGAAAAAATCCTGATTGGGGACTATAGCAATATCCAAGATGGGGCAATTCTCCACGGCGACCCTGGAAGTCCTACTATTTTAGAAGACCATGTAACCGTCGGCCATCGGGCTGTGATCCATGGCGCCTATATTGAAAGGGGTTGTTTAATTGGGATTGGCGCGGTGATTTTAGATGGGGTTAGGGTGGGTACTGGATCAATTATTGGGGCTGGAAGTGTCGTTACTAAAGATATTGCACCCCATTCCCTAGTCGTCGGCATTCCCGCTAGAAAAGTACGGGACATTTCTGAGGCAGAAGCAATGGAGTTAATGGAACACGCTAGGCGCTATACCCAACTGGCTCTGGTTCATGCTAACAAAGGTACTGACCTAGGATTTACTGAGAAGATCCATTAGGTGTTATATTAGTCTAAAATGAAAATGTCTTAAGATATCTTAAACTACAGGAGAAATAAAACCTATGGACTGGAGAGTTCTGATTGTACTGCTTCCTCTGATTCTTGCTGGTTCTTGGGCGTTTATAAACATTGGCGCTGCGGCTCTCAGACAAGCACAACTATTTTTAAACAAAGAAAGTTAAATCAAGTTTGTTCTTCTTTTTTTATCACCGACTGAGCCAGGTTTGATGGTTCAGTTGGTTTTTTGTTTATGATTTTTTCCCTAAGATTAATAATTGAATAGATTGACTAAGCTGGCCAGAAGCGATTTACATTCTACACGCTTTTTGTAAAAAAACACAGAAAACGTCTCAGCAAGATATTGATTTAGGAAAGCAACGTTATCAACAAATGATGAAATTTAGAGAAAATTTATAGGGGGTAAATGTGGTTCTTTCTCAATCTTCTCAAACTTTTCATGTCACTCTAGCTCAGGACAATATTTTTACAGATTTAGGCTTCTCTGAGGAGGAAGCGGTTAATCTTAAAATTCGGGCTGATTTGATGTTAGAGTTGCGTTCTTTTATTAAAGCCCAGGGGTGGACTCAGAAGACTGCAGCGAGTTTTTTAAATGAGACTCAACCTCGGATTAGTTATTTGATGAATGGTGATATTAATCGGTTTAGTGTGGACAAGTTACTACTCCTGTTGAGTAAAGCAGGAATGGGGGTTAAGTTTGAGATTGTTTCTAATTCAACCCTTAACCGCTAGTACCCGATTTCTCGGCACCTCGTAGGTCAAGAAATCGTAGGCTAATTTAGTATTCGGGAAAATAGCCCTGGCTTCTTGCAATAAATCCCCTACATCCACGGGATTACCAGGGGCATAACGGGGGCTAAAATGGGTCATCAGTAACAACTTAACCCCGGCACTTAAAGCAACTTGCGCCGCCATCGTGGAGGTAGAATGTAAACGATCAAAGGCCATTTCTGCATCTTGGTGGGCAAAAGTGGCCTCATGAATCAAAACATCAGCATTTTTCGCCAAATCCACGGCACTATCACAGTAAACCGTATCAGTACAATAGACCACTTTCCGCCCCGTTTCAGGGGGTTCACAAAAATCTTGACCTCGGACTCGGCGCCCATCCTCTAAAACCACCGTTTCTCCCCGTTTTAATTGGCCATAGACAGGTCCAAAGGGAATCCCCAGAGCTTGGGCTTTTTCGGCATTGAAGCGCCCAGGACGGTCTTTTTCGGTAATACGATAACCATGGGCGGGAATGCGGTGTTTAAGAAGCTCACAGGTAACGATAAATTCTTCGTCTTCGTAGACAACCCCGGGGGAAACAGTATAGACTTGAACGCGGTTATTGATATGAGTAAAGGAATATTTAGCACAGGCTTTGAGATACTCCGCTAGTCCCACGGGCCCGTAAATATCTATCGGTTGGGCATTACCCGCCAAACCACAACTAGCTAGAAGTCCCATTAAGCCGAAAATATGATCTCCGTGCATGTGGGTAACGAAAATGCGCCGCAGTTGCGAAACCCGAACTTCACTTCGTTGAATTTGGTGTTGGGTGCCTTCCCCACAGTCAAAGAGCCAAACTTCAGCCCGTTGGGGAAGTCTTAGGGCGACACTAGAAACATTGCGCGATCGCGTGGGAACACCGGAACTGGTACCGAGAAAGGTAATCTCCACAGAATTTATTAAGATTTAGTATGAGGGGTCTTTTAACTATCCTGACACATTTATTAGAGTACATCCGCAAAGGCGGGACGTAATTTCCGATAGACCCAAAATCCGAACAAAAATACTATTATAGAAATTACTGAAGCCACTGCCCATTCCCGTCCATGGGTTAGCTCTCCCTGGAGGATGAGATCTCGATAGACTTCGGAGATAGCTGTCATCGGATTTAGCCAATTGACCAAAAATGCAAACCTTGGGGGGATAGAGCTAGCCGGATAAATAATGGGAGTCACATAAAACCAAAGATTTAAAATTACCACCAGAGTTTGGGGTACATCTCGTAAAAAGACAGTTAAACTCGAGGTTAGATAACCCAGTCCGGCGGTAAAAAGCAGTTGGGGAATCCAAATTAGAGGTAGCAGAGCTAAGGTGGGGTGCAGACTGTGGTTAGCTAAAGCGACAAAAACAATTAAAGCAGCTAAACCGAAGGCACTTTCAATAAAAGTCGATAAAATAGGGACTAAGGGCAATAAAGCTAGGGGAAAAACTACTTTTTTGACGAGATTTGTTTGATTTACTACAGAATTTGTGGCTTGGAGCAAACCCCCCGAAAAAGCCAGCCAGGGCAAAAATCCCGCAAATAACCAGAGTCCGAAGGTGAGGGTACTATTTTCTGGTAAGCCCTTGAGACTTAATTTAACCTTAAGAACTACTGAAAAGACGTAGATATAAATGAGCAGTTGGGATAATTGATTGAGGAGAGGCCAGAGATTTCCTAAAACCGATCCCTGATAACGAGCATCTAAGTCTCTGCGGACTAAGGTTCTTAACAGATCAAAACGGGCTAACCAAAAAGATTTTAGTGTTAGCGATCGCTTGATTTCCCGAGCTTGATTAATCACTCCCTTCATCGGACTTAACAAAATTCACTCCAGATAATGTAGGTTTATTTTAGTCTATGGTCAAAGCTAATTGATATAGATGGCGACGAGAGATCCCCGATAGTTCCGCTAAATGACGACTAGCTTGGGATTTTGACATTCCTTGGCTCATCAAAGCTTCTAATTCGGTTTTTAAAGAGCTATCTGTAAGCAGGAGAGAATTGAGGACTTCATTTCCTGCTATTACTAGGGTAAATTCGCCCCGAGGGTTGTTTTTAGTATAAAAATCCTGAGCGTCTCCCAAATTACCCCGCCAAATTTCCTCATAGAGCTTAGTCAATTCCCGCGCCATGACTAGGGGACGATGGGGACCAAAGGCATTAACTAAGTCTGTCAGGGTTTGCAAAAGATGGTGGGGAGCTTCATAGAAAATGAGGGTACGGGATTCACTTTTTAGTTCCTCTAAACGCCCTTGACGTTCCTTGGCCTTCTGGCTTAAAAATCCTTCAAAACAAAAGCGATCGCCCCGAAAGCCGGAAATAGCTAAGGCAGTAATCGCCGCACTAACCCCCGGAATGGGAATAACCTTAATTCCCTTTTCCCCACAGACTTTTACCAATTCATAACCCGGATCACAAATACCTGGCATTCCTGCATCCGTCACTAGGGCAATATTTTTGCCCGTTTGTAGTTGGGCTAATAAATTCTGCTCCCGACTAGAGCGATTGTGATCATGGTAACTAATTTGGGGGGTTTGAATCTGAAAGTGTTGTAATAACCGACCCGTATGGCGGGTATCTTCGGCAGCAATGAGATCAACGGTTTGCAAAATTCTGATAGCTCGTCCCGTCATATCTTCTAAATTACCGATGGGAGTTCCCACTAGATAGAGATTACCAAATTCAACCATGGATCATTGTTTGCCTGGAAGTTTTCTCAAAATGCTGGAGGGTATCAATGAGTTGGGTAGCCGATTCACAGGATTCTTCTAATAATTCCCTCTCTTCTATGGGATCATCAATCAATCCATCCGTTACCAGTCTCAAGGAACCGACGAGATTATTTAATTTGGAGCGAATTTCGTAGGAATAGGCCTGTGCATCCTCCAACGCCAGAGTTGCTCTCTCATTGAGAGATGCTTCCGATTGCTCGGAAAACTGCATAGTATATAAACGGGAATAGTAGCCCTTTTTCTCGAGTAATTCTCTATGGGTGCCAACTTCTACCACTTCACCCCGATTGAGAACCACAATCTGATCAGCTTTTTGTACCGTTGAGAGACGGTGGGCAATTACTATCGTAGTTCGGTCCAGACAGAGTTCATCAATGGCCTCTTGGACTAATTTTTCCGAAACCGTATCCAGGGCACTGGTGGCTTCATCTAAAATCAGGATAGAGGGGTTTCTCAATAAGGCTCGGGCTATGGCAATTCTTTGTCGTTGTCCCCCGGATAATCTCACACCGCGATCGCCCAATTGCGTATCTAAACCTTCGGGTAATTTGCCGATAAACTCGTAGGCATTGGCGCGTTTTGCTGCATTGATTATATCTTCATCGGTAGCGTCGGGAATACCGTAGGCGATGTTATAACGCACGGAATTATTAAAAAGATAGGTTTCTTGGCTGACAATACCCATGTATTCCCGAAGAGTTGTGACATCATAATCTCTTAAATCCACCCCATCGGCGGTAATTTTTCCTTGGGTTGGATCATAAAATCGGGGTACTAAATCGGCTATTGTAGACTTTCCCGCCCCCGACGCACCGACTAAAGCGGTCATTTTACCTTGGGGAATCCAAATATCTATTCCCTTGAGCACAACCTCAGTCTGCTCCGGGTAAGCAAAGACTACACCTTCTAAATTAATACCTTCTTTTAATCCCGTAAAAACCAGGTTTCCATTGGGCATGATCGGCTTATTGTCTTCCCTGAGGAAATTAGTAACCAAATCTACCGCAGCTTCATTGCCACTAATACTATTGCGAATACCGTTTAACTGACCGACAAAGGGAAGTAGACGAGATAAAACTAACAAATAGGTTAATAATACCGTTGAAAAAGCCGCTAGATTATCCCTAAATACATAACGACCTACTAGGATTATCAGCAGGATCACAAAAATACCCCCAATTTCGTTGATCGGGTTGATTACAGAAGAAATTATTTGGTTATCTAGTCCCACCTTTTCTCTTTTATGAACCAATTTATTCATAAGCTCCATTTCATATTTTTCTTGATTTACAGATTTAATAAGTTTTATCCCCGTAATTATTTCTAGTAGCTTATTAGTTATTTCTTGACCAACTTCTGAAGTTCTTTGTCCCAGGGATCTTGTCTGCTTAACAAATAGTTGCGTGGTTGAAGCTAGTAAGAATAGTGCGACTGTAGCACAAATCGTCATCTGCCAAGATAGGGAAACTAAAACTCCGAGAAACATGAGTATAGTAATACCATTACTGAAAATACTGATGTAGGATTTGATGGAGTTAATAACTCTCACAGGCTCAGATACACAACGATTAACCAGATCGCCAATTTTATTTTTAGAATAGAAATCTATATCAACATTTAGCAATATATCCATCGCCTTCAACTTTATATCCCTATTTAGAGCTAAGGAAAAATAGGTAGCGGAGAGGGTGTTAAGATAGTTGGCTACGTTTTTGAGTATGATTAGCGCGAAAACCGTTACAAACATAGCTAAGGAGCGTTTGTCCTCGGGAAGGAAATTGAATATACCCACAACTTTATTTAAAATGGGTACCGTATTAGGAAACTTTACCTGGGTACCCAAAAAACTTAGCATTAAGGGGATTAATAGAACTGTTCCCACACCATTAAAAAGAGCGCTAGAGAACCCAAATACAACATTTAAAAAAATCAAAAAAGGATATCTAGAACTGTATTTAATTAGTATATTACTATTAGTTGCAAATCTTTTCATTAGTTACCTTATGGGATTAAATTTAACATAAAGGTGATATTATTTCAGATAAAATATTAGACATTTTATCTAAACTATATTGCTCAATACATCGCTGTCGACCTAGGTTTCCCTTAGCATTAGCTTCCTCTAAGTTGTTAAAAATCCAGGCAATTGTATCAGCAATCTGTCCTGGGGAATTTGGTTCAACCACATACCCAACTCCATCTAGGATTTTAGGAATATCGCCGACACGGGTAGAAATAATCGGTTTGGCCATGGACATACCATCCGTGAGTTTAATGGGAAATTGAGCTTTAGCTGTCGGGTCATTGCGTTGGGGCACGATGATTATATCAGCCCCTGCCACAACTAAGGGCATTTGTTCAAGGGGTTGTCCTGGCAGATGAATCAGCCATTGCGGCCACTGTTGTAGGAGTTTTTCCAAGTAGCCATCCCCAATTTCTCGCCCACCCACCACCACTACCCTCAAATCTGGTTGATTGAGATGATCCAAAGCCATGAGAACATCTTCTAGTCCTTTGTGGGGTCTAGCAGTACCTGGAAACATCAAAACCCGATAATCGGATAAGCCATACTGCTTACGGCTAGATAATCGGTCATATAATTGGGGATCGAATAACCTCGTATCTTTGCCATTGGGGAGATAGGTACCGCCAAAGCGTTGTTGTAAAAATTGGTTATTAACCGTGAGCGCGTTGGCTCTGGGGATGAGCTTTTCTAGCCATTGTAGATAGAGGGGCGCCCCTGGATTTCTCAGACGGCCATTCTTTTGCAGAATATCCCTAAGTAGTTGTTTTGCTCCTGGGCGATATTGCCATTCATCTCCCCCAAACCAACTCATTTCCCAGTCATCAATATCCAACAGCAGGGGCTTTTTTCCTATCTGCTGTCTGAGCAAACCTAAGCCAAAACTGGTTAGCCTTGGTTTAATGGCATAAATGATATCTCCGTCTATTTGATGGAATAATTCTTGCATTTTAGGGATAAATTGCGGCAAATTTACGCCTTTAACCCATTTAATGACTAAATTCTTCGGAGGAATTGGGTAGAGTTTCTCCCCAAACACAAAACCGTAAACTGTGACCTCATAGCCAAGTTGTTCTAATACCTGAGCGATAAGATAGACACGGGTACCGCCTCCCCCAGATAAATCGGGCGCTAAAACTGAGATTTTTATAGACACAGTTTTGTTTTCAAAGGGACAGGAAAAATAGCTTCGACCTACAGAGTATTAAAAAATGTTAAACTTTGTCAAGGGTAGGAGAAAAGTTTGACTTTTAGGGAAATATGTGCTATGCTGAGGGGTTTGAAGTTTTATTTTCGATGGTAACAATGGGGACAAAACAATACAGCCAATTAAGCCCACGCTCCAAGGAACAATTAGATTCCCAGGTTGCCCTACCTCCCCAATGGACAATAGAAAGTAGTGAGAACCTCTATCGTATTCAAGGATGGGGAGAACCCTATTTTTCCATCAACGCCGCCGGCCACGTTACCGTATCCCCTAAGGGAGAGCGGGGAGGGACTCTGGACTTGTATCAGTTAGTCGAGTCTTTGAAAAAACGCAATATTAACCTCCCCCTGCTAATTCGCTTTTCTGATATTCTAGAAGACCGTATTGAACGCATCAACGCCTGTTTTGCCCGCGCCATTGCCCGTTATAACTACGATAACTGTTATCGGGGTGTCTATCCCATCAAGTGTAACCAACACCGCCACATCGTTGAGTCTTTGGTAGGCTACGGCAAACCCTATCAGTTTGGATTAGAGGCGGGCTCGAAGCCAGAATTAATGATTGCTCTGGCGACTTTGCAACCAAATCTAGAGCGCAATAACCAAGAGTCCCCCACGGTTCTTATCTGTAATGGTTATAAGGATAAGGAATATATTGAAACCGCTCTACTCGCGAGTCGCATTGGGCATAAAATCCTGATTGTGATAGAACAGTTGCAAGAACTACATCTAACCCTAAGAATTAGCCGCCAATTGGGAATAGCTCCCTCCTTAGGTGTCAGGGCTAAATTGAGTACTAAAGGGGTAGGACGTTGGGGTGGTTCGACGGGAGATAGGGCTAAATTTGGTTTGACAGTTCCAGAAATTCTTACCGTGGTTAATTTGCTCCAGGAAGAGGAAATGCTCCCTTGTTTGCAATTGCTCCACTATCACATCGGTTCCCAGATTTCGGCGATTTCTGTGATTAAAGATGCCATCCGCGAAGCTAGTCAGATTTATACCCAATTGGCTAAATTAGGGGCAAATATGCAATATTTAGACGTGGGAGGCGGTTTGGGCGTTGATTATGATGGCTCAAAAACCAATTTCTATGCCTCGAAAAACTACAATATGCAGAATTATGCTAACGATATCGTCGCCGAGGTCAAAGAAGCCTGTGAGGATGTCGGTGTAGCTGTCCCCGTTTTGGTAAGCGAAAGTGGCCGGGCGATCGCTTCCCATCATTCTGTGTTAGTCTTTGATGTCCTCAATACCAGTGATGTCCCCACAACGGCACCACCAATGTCTTCAGAAAAAGAACATTTAATCCTGAGAAATATCCGCGAAACCTACGACTCTATTACTGTTGCCAATTATCAAGAGGCTTTCCACGATGCGGCTCAGTTTCGGGAAGAAGCTATAAGTTTATTTAATTTTGGTTATTTGAGTTTAGCAGAACGAGCGATCGCCGAACAGACCTATTGGGCTTGTTGTCAAAAAATTCTCCAGATTTCCCGTACCCAGGATTATGTCCCGGATGATCTAGAAGATTTAGAAAAGATTATGGCTTCTATCTATTATGCTAACTTTTCGGTCTTTCAATCGGTACCCGATGCCTGGGCAATTGATCAACTTTTTCCGATTTTGCCTATTCATCGTCTGGATGAAGAACCGACACAAAGGGCAATCTTGGCGGATTTAACCTGTGATAGTGATGGTAAAATAGATCAGTTTATTGATTTACGGGATGTTAAATCGGTTTTGGAGTTACATCCTCTACAACGAGATGAGCAAGGCCATCATCAACCCTATTATTTAGGAATGTTTTTAGTTGGCGCCTACCAAGAAATTATGGGGAATCTTCATAACCTATTTGGGGATACTAATGTTGTTCATATCCAAATGACTCCCAAGGGTTATCAGATTCAATATCTCGTTAAGGGAGATACTATTGGTGAGGTTTTGGGCTATGTGCAGTACAGTGGAGAGGATTTGTTAGAAAAGCTGCGCCGTCATACCGAGGAAGCCCTCCACTATAACCGCATGAGTCTAGAAGAAGCCCAACTGTTATTAAAAGATTATGAGCGGAGTTTAAGAAGCTATACCTATTTAGTAGATGAGTAATAATAGGAAAATAATTAAAAACCTTCAAACCCCCCTGCCGACCGCCTCCTGCCTCAAGTGATAGTCTCGACAATTAATCGCCCCTTCTGTATTGGCAATCTGGGGATGCACAGGACACTTAAGACGATGATCATTAGTAAAATAACGACAACGGGCACAAGGTATCTGGTGCATGGTTTTAGCCACGGCGAGAATATCCTGGCAGAAACCCCAGAGCGTCCAGATAAGGACACCCAGAAAACTAAAAGAGAAGATGTAGCCGAATATAGCCATCATAAAGCAGTTCTCCCCCTGAAAACAATGCCAGCGATCGCACCTAAAATTATCCAATTAATGACATTGAGTTTGCCATCTAAAACCGTCACATCTAAGGTATTAAAGAAAATACAACCTGTAAATGCCAATAAATAGGTAAATAAAATTAAAGCATCTTCCTGGAAGGTTAGACACAATCTCATCCCCTGGGCCATAATCCAACCCACCCAAACCAGAAATAGTCCCAAGCCAATGATGCCTGTTTCCGAACCCAACATAAGGTATAAATTATGGGGATGTCCTAACCAGACTCCCGTTTTTTCCTTATACAGTGGCGTAAAACTCCTTAAACCCCAACCTACCCAAGGGCGCTCCATCATCTTCTCCCAAGCAAATTGCCATTGACTGGTTCTCAGGGTAGGTAAAGGTCGCCTATCTTGATAGACTTGATCCGAAAGTCTCAGCCAAATAAAACTAGGTACTATCGTCCGCAAAAATTCCCTTAACCCTCCAGGCCCCCAAGAAGCCAAGCTAATCACCCCCCCAAGGGCGACAAAAGCAGCAGCAAGAGCGCGCCAACCACAATAGAAAGCAAATACCAAAGCAGCTAAAAAAGCCAGTGCCCAAGCATTGCGAGAATCAGTTAAAACCAAACCCACCCCACCGGCGCAGACTACAAAACCGAGAAATCCCAGTTGCCAAGCTTTGATTTTTTGCTTTCCCTGTTTCGCCCTTATATAAGTATCAATCCATAGCCCCAAGCCGAGGATAAACATCACTAATAAATAGGCGGCGAGGATATTGGCATACATAAATAGGGATGACATTCGCCCCTGGGGACGACCGTAGGGTACAATTTCGTCTAGAAGAATATGGTAGGGAGTTTCCCATCCATCCTCTATTTGTCCCAAGCCCAATAGAACAACAGCCACGGAAGGTAAAACCAATCGCCAAGCTAACTGACGTAATTGGGAAGTAGTGGTGACAATGTGACTAAAAAAAATAAAAATCAGAAAAGATGGCAGAAAATTCGCTAATCCTAGCCAAGCATCTAGGGGATATTTACCCAGACAGGAGGTAAGAATTAACCAAACAGTGATGAGAGCTAATCCCCAAGTTAGGGGGGATTTTATTTTGAAAGTAAACTTTTCTGCTTTCCAAGTTCCAAGCGCCGCAACCAACAAACCCACCGCACCGAAGATAGGTAGAATGGGAAAAATTGTCACCGTAGCTTTAGTCAGGTCCCATGACCAACTGTGGGAGGGTTTAAGGGGCATTATCGCAAAACTAAGAGAGGTTTTTTCAGTCTACCAAAAAACTGAACTTACAGGGCTGTCCCTAGGAAGCAGAGAAACGCCCTAGGGCTATTAAAGGAAAATACTGACGATAGAGATGATAACGAATGTAAAAATGTCCCGGGAATCCTGTACCCGTAAAATAGTCCTCATCCCAAGTTCCGTCAGGATTTTGAGTATTAATCAGATAATTAATCCCCCGATGGATAGCTGTACTCTGCAATGTACCTAAAGCCTTACCTCCATCGAGTAAACCAATTAGCGCCCAAGCAGTTTGACTAGGGGTACTATCTCCTTGTCCTTTAAGACGAGAATCTTTGTAACTAAAACAGGTTTCTCCCCATCCTCCATCGGTATTTTGGCAACTAACTAACCAATTAATACCCCTTTGCATCTGGGTTTGATGGGTATCTGTGGCAATTACTGCCAAGGCCGATAAAACCCCACTTGTCCCGTAGATATAATTCACCCCCCAGCGGCCAAACCAACTACCATCGGCTTCTTGGGTTTTCTCCAAAAACTCTAATCCCCTAGAGATTCTCTCCCTATCCATGGTTAGATTATAGCCGCCAATCATTTCCAAAACTCGCGCAGTCAGATCCGCAGTATTAGGATCGATCATTGCCTTTAAATCCCCATAGGGCACGGAATTAAGCCAATTTTTATCATTATCTTGGTCAAAGGCCGCCCAGCCCCCCTGCTGACACTGCATACTAGCAATCCAATCCACAGCCCTTTGAATGACACCTTGCTTTAGGTCTTCATTAGGTAATTTTAAATCCTGTAAAGCCATCACTACCACGGCGGAGTCATCCACATCGGGGTAGAAACAGTTATCAAACTCAAAGGCCCATCCCCCTGGTTTACCCAATTTATTTTTGACATGCCAATCCCCATAATCGAGAATTTGTTCATTAATGAGCCATTCTCCCGCTTTTACTACCAGAGGGTGGTCCTTAGCAAAGCCAGATTCTAACAGAGCACGAATACACCAAGCCGTGTCCCAGACAGGAGAAACGCAAGCTTGGACTCGGTAGCTATCTTCTGTTTCTAGGGAAAAATTATCGATCGCTTTTAAACCCCTCTGCACAATGGGATCATCTATACTATATTCTAGGGTACGCAGGGCCAAAAGAGAATTGAGCATAGCAGGAATAATCCCCCCCCAGTCGCCCGTGGCTTCTTGTCGTTCTAAAATCCATTTTTCGGCAGCGTTGAGGCCTTCTTGGCGCAGGGGAACTAAATTATAATCTTCACCCCATTTAAAAACCTTGTCTAAAATCAGAAATATATCTGACCAATCATCGTTACTGGGTAACTGGTACTTAACCTTATTTTTGCCCTCAGCATAGAGTTCGTCTAAGTTAAAGGCTGGTTCAACCTTAAAAACGGGTTTTTTGTCAAAAACAATCAACAACGGTACAGTGCTTCCCCTAGCCCAACTTGACATCTCATAGATAGTAAAGATAGGGTTTTCTGGTAAAAGCATAATCCAAGGCGGAATTGAAGGGAGTCCAGCCCAGTCATAGCAACCGATGAGTGCTAAATGAAATTTGGTAAAAATCCTCGTTTTACTAATTCCCCCCCGTTGTAGGATAAAGTCTTTCGCCAGGATGAGAGCAGGATGGGATACCGGTACTCCCAAAAGACGCAAAGCCATATAAGCTTCTACCGTAGTGCTTAGGTCCCCACCATCCCCGTAGAAGAGTTCCCATCCCCCTTTGTCTCTTTGTTGGGAGAGGAGATAGCTTTTGGCTTTCAAAAGGGGACGAGTCTGGCAACTATCCCAGATTTTGTGCAGTAGAACCGCCTCTGCGGTAATGCTAACATTAGATTCTAGCTCCCCCCACCAATAACCTTCAGGGTATTGAATGTGGAGCAGATGGTTTTGGGCGCGCGAGATGGCGTTTTCTAACTGAGCAGGGATAACAGGGTCTTGGGTTGGCATCCGTTTGGCTTTAACTTGCTGAAGACTTCGATTTATCAGTTTACCGCTATCTTTAAAAATAATTAGGTTTTTGAGAAAACAGATCATTTAGAGAGATCCTTAGATGTAGTAGAGGAATTTTCTCCCTCAATTTCTGATGACTTCCATGACTTCTCTTCCTAAAGTTTTGTCTGAAACCGTTTCTGCTGGTACATTTGAGCAACTTTGTGAGCTTTGGCAACAGATAAGACAACCCCTTGGAGCCGTAGGGATGCTAGTTACTCCCGAAACTTTCCCCCGACAATCTGGGGACAGGCCTTTTTACTTTTTGCTCAATTCGGGATTTGCGGCGTTACTTCTTGGGCAACCTCAAGCTGAGTCCCAGGTGTATGATATTAGTTTTTCCGTGGATATTCCCTATATTTCGGACTTTTTCAGGGAATTTCCCGACAATCATGGGGCTCATTCTTTGATTTTGGAGATTTTGGCTAAGTTACAATCCCTTAGTTCTAATTCCCTCAACTCCTTTAGTAATAACTTTTTTTGCGCCGTCTTTAACCTCATCTATTCCACCCCTAATCCTCAGGTTTGTCAGCCGATAGAAAATGCTTTATTTAAACAAATTCAGCAAGAAAGGCTGATTAATCAAGTCGTTAGCCAAATTCACCAAAGTCTAGAATTGCCTATAGTGTTACAAACGGCAGTCTTGGAGGTCAGAAAGTTTTTAGAGGTGGACAGGTTGATTATTTATGAATTTACTAAGGAGGCAAATGTTTCCGAGCATTTTTACGAGGGCAAAGGACGAGTTAGTTATGAGGCTATAGCTTCGGATTCTATTTCCTCAATTTTAAACCTCGAAGCTGAAGATTCTTGTTTTTCCTCTATACCAAAATATCGGGAAAAATATAGCAAAGGTAATATCGTCGCGGTTGAAGATGTGGAAGCCCACTACTCCTCTTCTTTTTGTTTAGCGGAATTTCTTAACTCCCATCATGTCCGCTCTAAATTAGTTGCTCCTATTGTGGTTCAAGATGAACTCTGGGGTTTAATTATTGCCCATCAATGCTACCAAACTCGTACTTGGGAATCTAGTGAAATTCAACTTTTAGGTTATATTGGCGAGCATTTAGCCATTGCTATTTACCAAGCGGAACTCTATAGTCAAGTACAACAACAAAAAAATCTTTTTGAGCAACGGGTTATTGAAAGAACCCAAGAACTCCACGATACCATGATTGCTGCGGAGGCTGCTAACATTTCTAAGCATGAATTTTTAAGCAATATGAGTCATGAGTTGTTAACCCCTTTAACTTGTATTATTGGTCTATCTGGGACTTTACAAAGATGGCCATCAGCCCAAGCTTATCTAACACCTGACAAACAACAGAAATATCTTAAAACCATCGAAGAGAGTGGTAAAAAACTACAGGAATTAATTAATGACATCCTAGATTTTTCTCAAATTAGTGCTGGCAATATTATTTTACAAATCGAAGAATTATCTTTGAAAAACCTAAGCAATAAACTGATAACAGTTTTGCAGGAAGAAGCTCAACAGAAACATATCTCTTTAGAGTTAGAATTTAACCTACAAGAACCAGAAGATAGTTTTTTTGCTGACCAAGAAAGATTACAAAAATTGCTCCTACATTTACTGAGAAATGCCCTTAAATTTACTCCAGAATATGGTAAGGTTATCCTCCGAGTCTGGCGCGAATATAACCAGGCGATTTTTCAGATAGAGGATACAGGTATTGGTATTTCCGAGGAACAAATTTCAACTTTATTTAAAACCTTTCAACAACTAGAAAAGTCTCGGCAAAGAACCCACGGTGGCATTGGCTTAGGGTTAGCCCTCACTAAGCAATTAGTGGAACTACATCAAGGGACTATTGAAGTGGAATCTAGTCTAGATCAAGGTTCAGTTTTTACGATTTGTTTACCTAATCAATCTCCAACAAAATCAAGTAACTATCGCCAAAATGAAACCGTTTATCAGCCGAAACAATTCACTAAGAAAACGATTATTTTGATTAGTGGTGATGAGGAGATAGCTAATCTAGTTTGTGATTTATTGACTGCCGATAAATATCAAGTGATTTGGCTAATTGATGGTTATTTATCCACTAGAAAAATCCAAGTTCTAGAACCTGATTTGGTGATTTTAGATCATCAACTGATAGATACTTTCCAGATTAGTCAGAATGTCAAAAAATCTATTAAAATGAAACATATCAAAACCCTGCTATTCCATGAGTCTACCATTAGTTTAAACTGGAAGTCCTTGGCTGCTGCGGGGGTAGATGATTATTTGATCAAGCCCATTCAACCCTATTTATTGCTAGAAAAAGTTCGTTATTTATTGTCTTTGGACTAAATCTACAGGTTTTTTCAGAATAATGAATTAAACTCCCCTCCTGCCTCAAACCAAGAACTCCGTACCTCATCTATATGGAAATTGCTATAGTAAGTAACTGTTCGATCCCCCCTGCCCCCCTTGTTAAGGGGGGTGCCGATAGGCGGGGGGATCTGACAATTTTTAACACCTATCTACTTATGAATTTAGAACAAATTAAATCTCGTCTAATTATTTCCTGTCAAGCACCTAGTGATTCTCCTTTGTTTGACCCGATTGTGATTGCTAAAATTGCCCAAGCCTGTGTTAATCAGGGCGCGTCGGCTGTGCGAATTGATACCCCTGACCATGTTTTGGAAGTGAGGAAAACCTTACCGAATATCCCAATTATTGGACTCTGGAAACGACAATACGCAGGTTATGAAGTCTATATTACTCCTTGCTTTAGCGATGCGGTAGCTATTGCCGAAGCTGGTGCTGATATTATTGCCATTGACGCTACCCTCAGAAAAAGACCCCAGGGGGAAAACCTAGCCCAAATTATTAGCCAAATTCACCAAGAATTAGGAAAATTAGTCATGGCGGATGTAGATAGTATTGAAAGTGCCAGTTCGGCCTTTGATGCGGGAGCAGATATTATTGGTACTACTCTGTATGGTTATACTGCGGAAACTAAACATCTTTCTCCCCCAGGGTATAGTCTTTTAAAGGAAATGGTTGCCAGATTTCCTGTACCAATTTTCTGTGAGGGGGGAATTAGTACCCCAGAGGAAGCCAAAAAAGCCCTAGATTTAGGGGCCTACTCCGTAGTAGTGGGAACGGCAATTACAGGAATTGATTTAAAGGCTAAGGCTTTTGGGTTAATTCATTTGTAACAGGATACCCTGCGGACTCAATTAGTTGTTGGATTTGGGCTACCGTGGCGGTGGTTTCCACACTAACAAGCTTCTGAGCCACATCTACACTAACTTGAGCGCCTTCTTGCCCTTTTTGAATGGCTTTAGTAATCGTTGTCGCACAACCCTCACAGGCAATACTCGGAACTTTTAGGGTAATGGTCATGATAATTTAAAAGAGAATAGATATTCTCCAGGCAGAGGTAATGAGTTTAGATAAGATTATAGTTCCTTTAGATGTACCTAGCATTGAAGACGCGATCGCCCTAATAGATCAACTTCCCGGGGTTAGTTTTTGGAAAGTAGGCTTAGAACTCTTTGTCAGTACAGGTCCTGCCATTTTAGACATTCTCCAAGCCAGAAAAAAGCGGATTTTCCTCGACCTGAAATTCCATGACATCCCTAATACAGTCACCGGAGCTTGTCGGAGTGCAGTTCGTCACAATGTAGACCTATTAACCCTCCATGCTACTGCCGGAAAGCAAGCCCTATCAGGAGCAGTCCAGGCTCTAGATTCCCTCAACTCCCCCACCCGATTACTAGCGATTACGGTACTAACTAGCCTTAGTTCTAGAGAATTGGCTTTTGAACTCAAAATCCCCTTAGAACTACCTGAATACGCCCTAGAAATGGCTCTACTTGCCCAATCTTGCGGCATTCATGGAGCAGTCTGTTCGCCCCAGGAAGTTAGACAACTGCGACAAGTCTGCGGGGATAATTTTCTTTTGGTTTGTCCTGGTATTCGTCCTAGTTGGTCCCAAAAAACAGACCAAAGCCGAGTGATGACTCCCAAGCAAGCTCTAGAAGCAGGAGCCGATTATTTAGTCATCGGCCGTCCCATTACAACGGCACCTAATCCCCAGGAGGCCTGGGAAAAACTATGCGAAGAATTAGTCTAATTACTTTCATCCTTACCATGGCTTTAAATACCCCAGTATCAGCCGAACCACTGAAAACCTGTCCCCAGGATACAGAAAGCCTGATAAAACTCATGCTAGATGATTTACCTAGTTATTCTAATCGTGTCATACAACGGGCGATCGGCGATAATCGGGAGATACAAGCCTCTAATAACTATGTTATCGTGGCGGGTCGCCCCCAATTCACTCCCCTACCCCTAAAAATGGGAAGTGAACGCCAGGAGGTTGTTCCGAACGATGTGGAGCAGGTTTTTTTTACCACCATGGAAAGACAATATAGTAATCAGCGAGTCGTACCCTTACAAAATTTCTATTGGCTCTTTCTGACGCGAACGACAAAGGGCTGGTATATGGTGACTCTATATACCCAATTAGCCTCCTTATACACAGGAGATGTGCCCTTACCTCCCCAGGAAGTAAGTGAGGGAATTGTGGGTACAGCCATAAAACTTTGGTTAAGGGATTGTCGGGCCGGAGCTTTGCGGTAACACTCAGATAGGTTTTACCCGATCGGTTTTTTTTGGTAGACTGGAAATAGCGAGAATTTTGATCCACGATAAACTAACATGACTGCCAAATCTACTGCTTCTGATCAGTCCAAATCCTCCTTTTCAAGGGAAGACTTTGCCAAAGCCCTGATGAACTATGACTATGAATTTGAAAAAGGTCAAACTGTCAAAGGGATAGTCTCTCAACATACCTCAGAAGGAGCCTATGTAGATATTGGGGGTAAATCTTCAGCCCTTGTACCCCTACGGGAAGCTGATATAGAGTCGGACATTAATTTAGCCGACTGTTTGCCCCTACAGGCAGAAATGGAGTTTTTAATCATCAGCGAACAAAATGCCGATGGACAGGTTACACTATCGCGTCGTCAACTTTTACTAGAAAAAGCCTGGGAAAATGTTACAGCCATCTCGGAAAAGGGTCAATCTGTACAAATTCGCATTACAGGCATTAATAAGGGCGGTGTCACGGGAGATGTGGAGGGATTAAGAGGATTTATTCCCCGTTCCCATTTGGTAGAAAAAGAGGATTTAGATTCCCTAGTCGGACAACTCCTGCACGCTAACTTTATCCAAGTTGATCAAGAAAATAATAAATTGGTTTTATCCCAGCGTCAACTCGTCCAAGCCGCGGCCATGTCCCAGTTAGTTGTCGGCTCACTACAAGAGGGAAAAATTGTCAAAATTCAACCCTATGGGGTGTTTGTTGACTGTAAAGGGGTAACGGGATTACTGCATATTAAACAAATCAGTGGCGCCCATATTGACTCTATTGCTACCCTGTTTAAAGTAGGTCAACCGATTAAGGTGGTTGTTACTGACATTGACGAATACAAAAATCGTGTTTCTCTGTCGACCAAGGTTTTAGAGAGTTATCCTGGGGAAATCCTCGAACAAATATCTACAGTTATGGAAAATGCCGAGGAAAGACTACAACAAGCCCAAGAAACAGCAAATAGCTAGTCTGGTCCTATGTCGCCGTGGTTTGAACGCTTCGCGGCAGTCCCTACCTTCAACGTCCGCGCATCTGTAGGGATCA
>JBBAUO010000056.1:0-25583 GCA_040398185.1 Microcystaceae cyanobacterium
TCCCTTAATCTACACTCTTTTCCCTTTTTGTCAACTCCCGCACCTGAATCCTTACGCTAGAGCAGTCGTCTGAAATAATTATTTCTAAATTTCTGTAGGACTGAGTTAGAATTGCTTCCACTACCTATTTTAAATATCCACAACGATTGTAAGTTGGAATACCTACACTAACTAGGGGAGAGCTGGAGACTGTCGCTGGATTCATCGTTAAAAATTATGCAACGCCGCACTCACCCTAGCACTTTAAAGCAGATATGTCAAGGATAAAAGATAAATTAAAATTCTGGCAACTATTCTAATTTTGAGATCTCCTTGGGCGGGAAATTTATAGTCGTTTTAAATTTACTTACTAAGAGAAGCTTCTGGAGCAGCCTCTAACTTGACCAAAATCTTAGGTTTGAGCTTATCCAATTCCCGTTTGAGCATTCGCTTACTAACCTGGGGTTTCCCAACCCGATATGTGTCACTTTGTTGAGCCCAATCCTCCAGCATTTTGCATTGATTGCTAGGGATAGAAACCGTAATCACGTTGTCGCATTTTTGAGTACCTTCTAGGGCGAAAAACAAAATCCAATACTTACCCGTTTGTGCTAGAGTTCGGGCTATAGCTTGGCCCTGGGGAGTTTTTAAATCCAAATAGCAAGGCAACCAACGCGGTCCATGTTCCCGATGATACAAAAGAGTAATCCAGAGGATCATGGGGTGGGGTGTAGGTAGAAAGAGAAATTGATTATAACGAAGACTGGTTAAACGATTGGCTATATCTGTTTTATCTAGCATCACCCAAAGACTGGTAAAATCCCCTTGGTTCGATTCTAGGGAGCGAGGAAAAACAATTTTTTGCCGAGGTTTATCCGTTGGCCAAACCGATTGTAAACACACCTCCTTAGCCGTCTCCTGGGGGGTAGGGCTGGCGACAAAGGTACCTTTTTGGGGAATCTCAGCCGCTTTGGGGACGGTTTCTTTAATTAGGGGTTCTAGTTTTTCTAGGGTTTGCAGAATATCGCCGATACTCTGGGGGCGTTCACTCGGAGCTTTTGCCAAGCATTTCATAATCAGATTGTCTAGAGCATCGGGGAGATTTAAGTTTCGTCCAAAGGGCTTCGGTTCGGCGTAGTGATGAACCTCATACCAACCCCCAAAGGAGGAATTATCAGGAAATAGGGGCATATCCCCCGAAACCATCTCATACATCATGATACCCAAGCTGTAGATGTCAGAGCGGCTATCTAATTCTTTTCCCTCCATTTGTTCTGGGGAACAGTAGGCTAAAGTACCCATAAAAGACTGGGTTTGAGATTCCCCGGATTGAATTAGTTTAGCGATGCCAAAGTCAAGGATTTTTACCAGTTCCCCTAGGGCGGAATCTTGGATGACGAGGATGTTACTGGGTTTGATATCTCGGTGAATAATGGGACAAAGTTCCCCTTGAAAAATAATACCTTTGTGGGCAAATTCCAGGCCAAAGCAAATCTGACGTACTAGGTTCAGAAAACGCGACAGGGGAACAGGATGGTATTTGATCATTTCGTTGAGGCTTTGTCCCTGTAGATATTCCATGACATAGAAGGGAATTTCTTTTTCATCCACCCCATAATCCTTGACCCGCACAATATGAATACTTTTTTCTCCCAAGAGCGCGGAAATAGTCGCTTCTCGTTCAAAGCGTTCGCGCATTTTTTTGTTGAGTAGAGCTTGAGAGAGAAACTTGACGGCAACCGTCACCCCTCCTAGGAGCTTATCTTCGGCTCGATAAACTTGCCCCATAGCCCCACTCCCTATCAGTTCTAGCAATTGATAGCGGTTTGCCAGTAAGCGTAGATGTCTAGAATCTGTCGACATAGTTAGGATCTTTGTGTTGAGATTAAGTGAACAGAATTTTGTTGTTAGCCCAGTCTTAGTCTTCCCCGATCCTAGGCAAAAATACACACCGATTGGGCAAATTTTAAGACTGACGTTCTAGGATAGCTTCCATGGTGCTCGTTAGGTAATGGCCAGCCAGAATACCACTGGAAAGGTGATAGGTTTGCTCGTTAATTCGGTAAAAGCTCTCAAAGCCACTGCGACGCTGGCGATCGCCAATTACCCAATAACGTTGGACAATGGAATCTGAGCCAATCCAACCTTCTCCTTCAATTTGCCCCAGCAAACTTTGTTGCAAAACGTAGGTATACTGACGTTCCTCCGCTCCTAGGTGCCCTCGATACTGAAAGGAGATTTCCTCGCGCTCACCATTGGGAAACAACAATTTTGTCACCATCGTAAACCAGTTATCTGCACTCCACGCCACAATGCTCCTGCCTTTGACGACAAAGGGCATTTGTTCTCGTTCTAACCAATTTCCCTCGATGGTCCAGCGCCCAGGTTCTAGCAAAAAACGATGACCCAAGGTGTTCTACTCCTGAATGGTTGATCCCTATATTTTTATAAATCGCCCATAATCTCGGCTAAATCAAAATCTAACTGGGTTAGTCCCCCGGCATCGTGGGTTGAAAGGGTGATCGTGACTCGGTTGTAAATGATTAAAATATCGGGGTGATGCCCAAGTTTTTCGGCTGGGTCCACTAATTTGTTAACAAAGGCGATCGCTTCTACAAAGTTGTTAAACTTAAAAGTGCGTTTCAGGGTTTGACCTTCTAGGGTCCAATCCCGAATCTGGGAAATTTGACTGCGAATCGAGGACTCGCTTAGTTTTTGCGGGATAGCCATAGCGGGGTGAACCGAAAAGAATAAGGATATTAATAATCCTACTAGAACCACAGGGACAATTTTCATAGGATAATGGGAATCTTAACTAATGCTGATGCTTAAACTTTTACCATGATTATCGCCGTTACAGGCGACTAGCTGAAGCCCTAGCCACGGGGTTAAGCCAGAGTAGAATTTCAGCTAGTAAAGAACGAGCATCCCGAGAAAATTCCTGCTTCATCCATTGTCCAAAGGCATCAAAGGGGGTAAAAACTTCCGAAGTTGGCCAGGTAATTTCTTGACCTAGGGGAGTTAGATGATTTCCCGGTAGGGTAATAGCAGCCACCATATCGGCAAAACGAGACTTTAATAGGGGATTTAGGGTAATAGTTTGATCTAGTTCGTCATCTCGAAAGCGGATTAGCAGATTTCTCCTGATATCATAACTAGCGGCGATAATCTCCTGGGTTTCTTGGGGAGATGGGGAAAACTCTAGATTGAAAGTGGTGTCAATTTTTAAAGACTCCATAAAGGGAATGGCTCGTTTCACAGGATAATTATTAAAGGAGATTAAAATGTTCCCCGATCGCTCGACTCCAAAAATGCTCCCAATTAGTAGGTGTAGCTTACAGCCCATACTATGACCGAGGCCATAAATGGGTAAATAACTGGTTAATTGCGAATTTCTAGCCTGTAGCCGCGATAAAATAACTTCAAATTGGTTGAGGACGGAGCGGGCGATCGCATGGTGATCCAAGGTATTGACAAAGGGGGTGGCGATGATCACATAACCCGAACTGCCGAGGCTTTCTAAAAGCCAACGGTAGGTTACATTAGGAGCCGTAGCCACGAAGGCCCCTCCTAAAAAATGTACTATGCCCACAGGATGAGGGGGAACTAAAGCCCATCCTCCAGATACTTCTTGCCAATTCATAGCCAACCGGATTATCTCAATATATATCCTTTTATTCTAAATCCTTTTCCCGAAGATTATGACTCTGATTGATTCCCACACCTTCGACACCCTGGCGATCGGTTTCGGTACGCTATTGTTTATGGCGATCGCAATTTGGGCGGTCAGGTTTGCCTCGCGTCTAAAATAGGATAGACGAATTTTGCACTTTTACTAAGGGGCTATGGAGATTCAAGAAAATTTAAAAATGGCCTTCGCTTCCCTTATGGCGAATAAACTCCGTAGTGTCCTCACCATGCTCGGTATTGCCATCGGTAATGGGGCGGTGATTTCTCTCGTGGGAGTCGGCCAAGCTACCCAAAAAATGGTAGCCCAACAGTTTGATTCCCTCGGTCCTAATGTTTTATTTGTCAGTGTCACCTCCCGTAATGTACGCCAGAGTATCCCCAATGCTCGCCCTCTTACCCTAGAGGATGCTGAGGCGATCGCCACGCAAGTCCCCTCTGTAGCCATGGTTTCTCCGGAAATTCATAATCGTCGTCTTTTAACCTATCAAGGTGTTAGTAGTAATAGTCCTGTAATTGGGGTAACTGGTGACTTTCTTGCGGTGAGGAATTTTGCCATAGCCCAGGGACGGTTTATTAATCAAGTTGATGTCAATCGTCACAATCGGGTAGTAGTCTTAGGTTCTCAAGTAGCACAGAATTTGTTTGGGAAAAATGATCCTATTGGTCAATTTATTCGAGTTCAAAATATTAGTTTTGAGGTCATTGGTATAATGAAGTCCAAGGGATCTCTATTTGACTCCAACCAAGATGATAAGGCTCTTTTTCCCATTACAACCCTATTTAATCAAGTCTTGGGACGAACTTCTATCTACGGTGTAAATCTAAGTATGATCTCGGTTTTAGCCAAGGATAAAGAACATTTAGATGCGGCGGAATTTCAAGTCAAAAATCTCCTGCGTCTTCGCCACCAGGTTAATTATGAAAACTATATTGAAATAGTCCCACAACAGGCAATTATGGACACGGCAACGGCGACGAATCAAGAGTTAAATAAAATGCTGACTACCATTGCTAGTATTTCTCTGATTGTCGGGGGCATTGGAGTAATGAATATTATGTTAGTTTCTGTCTCTGAGCGTACCGAAGAAATAGGTTTAAGAAAAGCTCTAGGAGCCCAGGAAAATGATATCTTAGGTCAGTTTTTGGTAGAAGCAATTATCTTAGCTACCAGCGGCGGCTTTGTGGGTATTGTTGTTAGTTTGGGTACGATAGTTGTGACGGGTGGCTTGACGGCTCTAGCAACTCAGCTTTCTGTCCCTGCTATTATCTTGGCTTTAGGAGTTTCGGGGGGAATTGGTCTAATTTTTGGAATTTTACCCGCCCGACGTGCCGCCCGATTAGATCCGATTGTGGCTTTAAGGAGAATGTAGCCTAAAAATCTAGACTATTGAGCCTATTTTGTAACATTTGCGGAAATTTGGCATAATAGGTCTGATTAAGGGGGGAAGGATGGGGTAGGGGTAAAATCCAGACTGGGCGTTGGTGGAGATGGCCTTGATCATCTTTAGCGGTGAGGGTAATAGGCATTTTTTCATTAAAGCGATCGCCTTTAAGAAAGAAATTATTGATCTCGCCCTTGGGAGCGTAGGGAGCAAACCATTTAAACGCCTCTGTACCTAGGCTAATAATTTGATTACCTTGCCAATGAAAGATTAATAACTGCTCAATAAAAGGACGAAAACGCTCCTTAACTTTAGGTTCGTAGGCCTTATTTCCTGGGGGTTTGTAGGGGACGGTATTGGTTAACAAAATCTTGGAGCAGACTGTCTGTAATTCCTCTAGGGTAAGAGCTTTTTTTTGGTGTAAAAACTGATAAAATCCCTGTCTAACTAGCTTTCCTGCGGCTCCGATGAGGGGTTGTCCAGCGGCGACTTCATCCCTACCTAAATCCCGACCAAAAAAACAGATCTGACTTTCTAGATTACCTGCGTAGAGAATTGGTTCCGTGGGTTCTTTTTTAGCCGCCTCGTAGATAGGTAAGTCCAAAGGAAAGGGTTCTGTTTCTGCACAGGAGCGAATTTGCGCGAGGAGAGTTTTGATATCCGACATGATTAACAAAATAAATCTAAAGGAAAATGTCCATAGGTACCCTGGAGTTCTTCGTTGTCGCTTTGACAAGCCACTAAAACGCCGCGATAGCTACCGGTATAGGCATCAATATAAAAGGAGTCTTTTTGAATATTATATTTCAAGTATACAGCCCCCCCGGTATCTAAAGACTGGGGATTGGTTTGAGGATTTTGGTAGCCCATCCCTTGCAGATAACTTTTCAGGGATTGATAGCCCTGATCTAGACTATCAGCACAAATACCCAAAATTTCGGACTCACAAAGATCGGTAATGGAGATCAGGGCTTCTCGGAGTTGGGATTTTTCTTCGGCAGATGCGGGTATTTTTATCTGAATGCCACTGTAAGCTTTTAAAATCTGCAAGGCTTCATTTACTGTCATAGGCTTTTTATAATGGGGTCAAGGGCTTCATAGTTTTTCAGGCAAAATCCCCTCCCCAACAGAGGAAAGGGGAAAATAACTACTAAAATATCCTTTTACAGAACCCCTAGACTGGCTAAACCGAGAATAGCACCTGCTCCTAAAATATGACCGAAGCTGAGGGTACCAAGCAAAGCACCAAGGCCGAAACCTCCAAACAACGCAGGAGATGGTAATTGGGGACCGACACTGGGTTTGTTAATGGTGGCTTTGCCAAAGGCGATCGCCAGAATATTAGCAACAATCATGACAATAGCTACTTTTGGACCCCATTCTAGGGTTCTGGGGACAACATCAGCCACAATTTCCGTAACAGCAAATAATGGAGTTGAGTACATTGAGTTTTCTCCGTTAAGTCAAAGGTCTTTTAAAATGGTAATTTTAAGATTTTCTGGGGAAAATGCCGTTAATTTGTTGCAATACTTAACTATGGCAGAAATAACTATGTACCAAAAAGAATACCAACGACTAGAATCTGTGGTAGTTTCAGCCCAACAAATGGCAGAGATTGAAGAGCGTATCTTAGCACGGGGTATGCCCGTAGCGGCTCTGATGGAAAAAGCAGCCCTGTTGAGTGCGGAAAAAATCAAACAACTCTATCCTCCCTGTCAAGTTGGGGTATTAGCAGGTCCTGGGCATAATGGCGGGGATGCTTTAGTCATAGCGCGGGAATTGTATCTAGAAGGATATTCCGTCTTGGTTTACTGTCCCCAAACCCAAATGAAGGAATTAACCAGTCTTCATGCCCAATACGCCAAAAGTTTAGGAATACCTTTCTTTGGGGAGATTGAACCTTTACAGCATTGTGATCTGATTGTAGATGGATTATTTGGCGTGGGTTTAACTCGTTCTCTAGAAGATGATTTGGCCGCCTCTATTGAGCAGGTGAATCAATGGGATAAAGCTGTAGTAAGCATTGATCTTCCCTCCGGAATCCATACCGACACGGGGCAAACCTTGGGGATCGCCCTTCAAGCTACCCATACCCTATGTTTGGGTTTATGGAAACGGGCATTTTTTCAAGATCAAGCCTTAGCCGCCCTAGGAAAAGCCCAGAGAATTGATTTTGGTATTCCTCCCCAGGATGTTTGGGCGGTACTTTCTTACCCTCCCCCAATCCAACAAATTACTCCCTCTATCGCCCGTTCCTTTTTTCCCCTACCTCGTCCTGTTTTAACCCATAAGTATCAACAGGGTCATTTGTTGCTGATATGTGGCTCCAGTCGCTACGCAGGGGGGGCAATTTTAACAGGATTAGGTGCCAGGGCTAGTGGGGTAGGAATGCTCTCTATAGCGGTGCCAGCCTCCTTAAAACCCCTATTAGTGAGTCACTTACCCGAAGCTTTAATCATTGATTGTCCCGAAACCCCCCAGGGTGCGATCGCTTCCCTACCCCCTTTAGCTGCGGATTTTAGTGCCTATAGTGTAATTGCTTGTGGTCCTGGTTTAACCCAGGAGGGGGAAAGGGTGGTGAGGGATGTCCTCTATGCTCCCTGTCCTTTGGTTTTAGATGCTGATGGTTTAAATTGCTTGGCGAGTCAAGGCCTAGCTTATCTGAGCCATCGTCCGAATGTTACGGTTTTAACTCCCCATTTGGGAGAGTTTCGGCGTTTATTTCCCCAGATCCAAAATCCCCAAAGCGATCGCCTGCAATCGGCCCAACTCGCTGCCCACCAAAGCCAGAGTGTTGTTTTACTCAAGGGAGCGAGAACAGTTATTGCGTCCCCGGATGGTACTACATGGCTAGTGCCCGAAAGCACTCCAGCTTTAGCTCGGGGTGGGAGTGGGGATGTTTTAACCGGATTAATGGGGGGATTACTCGCCCAAAACCCTACTAATACGGCAGCAGTTGTGGCAACATCAGCTTGGTGGCACGCCCAGGCGGGTATTTTAGCAGCCAGCGAGCGGAGTCAATTGGGAGTCGATGGGCTAACTTTGGCTAGTTATATGATTGAGATTTGTAACAAATTATTCCCCAAAAGCCCCACCATGGCTCAAAGTAGTTGGTAAACATGATTATCTGTAGGAGTTAAATCCCACCATGGCCATCTCTGAAACTCAAGTTCTTGTTGCTTTAGTTGTCGCTCTAGTTCCAGGCATTTTAGCTTTTCGCCTAGCTTCGGAACTTTATAAGTAAATACCTCTTCTCTAACCCCTAACATGCCAGGGATCTATCTTGAAAAATATGGATAACTGGCACTCGGGGAAAAAAAAGATTGAATTAATTTGAGATTTTCCCTAAAATGCCATCTGGGTACTATTTTATTCCTTACTCCTAATCACCCATGAATGCTTTACCCCAACGGGAAATTCTACCACCTCCATCCCTCAAAAAACATAGGCAACACCGCCATCGTTCTCGTTCCCATCAGGCGATCGCCTTTGAATCTGTCCTAAAAATCCTTGTCCACACTACCCTATGCCTAGCCTCGGTAGCAGCCATGGTTAAGCTCATGCCCTACCAGCAAGTGCAAATGGATAAGCTCCGAGAAATCCAATTAAGGGTTCAAGAAACAGAAATACGGGTTAGCCAACTCAGTAACCAATTTGGGCGCAATTTTGACCCTAATCAAACGAAGCAACTGATGCAGGAGCAAAGCTACCGAGTTGATCCTAACCAGCGGCGCATTATCTGGGTAGATAATCCCGCAGCTAAAAATTCCCCCGTCCCGATTAAACAAGCCGCTATCCCCTAAAATTATATGTTCCCCAATGCCGTTGACATACACACTGAAGATTATTGTGTTTTTGGTTTAGCTACTTGCTTCCTTAAAGGGGAGGATGGGCTCGAACAGGTAGACGTGATCGAACCCATTCCTTCGGCGGCGTTAGAAGCTATCCTCAAAGGTATTCCTACTTCCTACCAACTCGCTTGCGCTAAATCCCTATCGGCCATCTTTCGGGATGATAGTCTGGTTATTCCCCCAGAGTTTCCAGAAAATGCCCAATTTTGTGAGGAGTTTACCGACAGGGCGATCGCTGCTACTCGTACCTATAAGAGTTCCCCAGGCGCTCAAACTCATATTCCCCTAGGAGGAAGTCGTCAGAATTTTAATTTTTCCCTAGAGAAAAAGCGAGTCCTCAATGCAGTGAATGTGGTACGCACGGAAGATAATGTGAAACAACATCCCCATACCCATAAATCCCTGTAAGATAGGAGAAAATCATAGATATAATATTCTGTTGTGTCTTAGGTATCTTGCCCGTCCTATGTCAGACATAACAGAGGTATGGTACAATTCCAGAAATAGTGAAGACTATGTAAAGTCCTATGGTTCAAAATACACAATTATTCTCACCCCCTACGGAAAAACTAACAGGACCAGAGATGGGGGAATTGAGAGACATTATTGTTAATGACTGCTTTCCCAATATAGGGGATTTCAAGGAAGTATTATTGATAGGACTAGATATCCGCTATGACAACAGAGCCAGAGGAGGTAATCCCCAAGAACAGGTTTTAAATTTAATCAAGGATTTCCTCGAACCAGATGATCTAATCCTAGATTTATTAGAGGCTATGGCTGAGGAAAGACCTAAGAAGATAAGTCTTCAAGAATTTCAAGAAAAATATTTATTAAAAAACTTCCGTTGCGAGGATGATCTGTTACCATTATGGGACAGTTTAAAGCCAATTATCAGAGATATTGAGTTTAGTATACTTGCTAAAGTTTGTCGTAATATCTTACCCCCATATTCATCCAACACCATAAAAATATCAAATATAATATCGTTAATGAAAATTTTCTGCGTAGACGATATTTCTATTGATAAAACTCCAAGAATTATAAAGTTTACTCAAGAGTTATGGAATAATCCTAATATTAATATTAGTCCGCCAATTCGGGATAAGTTGGGACAATGGTTACAAAACTTACCAGCCAAATTTAAAGACTCGGTAACGCCTAGTCCATCTCCAAACCAAACACAAAAAGATTGCTTTATCTACGTTCTCATTCGTCCCGAACTAGGAGACAACTTTCGTGTGATAGTTGAATTGATGGTTAGTCAGGGAAAAACCGAACTGTCACGAAAACCAATAAATCTTGATCAGCAAGAGCAAGGAAGCTTATGCTCTTTTGAAGATGTGCCGAAAAAGATAACCCGTCTTATGGAAAAAACTAATGAGTTCCTACCTTATCCTCCTTTTGTGGTTACGGTAGAGTTTTTTTTGCCTGTTAGATACCTCGGACAAAGTATAGAGCAATGGAAAATTAGTGATGACTTCGAGGATCTTAACCCAATCTTTTCGATAAAGAATTGGAGATGTGTAAGTCGTAGTTATGAGCGAACTATCAAGCCAAATCTCCAAAATTCTCTAGTAAATAAATGGAATGACTTCAACAGCTTTAAGAAGTTTATTGCGGAAGACTCAGATCTGAATCAGCAAAAATTGAGGGAATATTTAGAAACCAAACTATTTGAAGATAAATTAAATTTAGTTTTACCTGATTCTGAAGAGGAGTTCTTTAAAAACGTCCTGAAAAAGGGGATTCCGTTTTTGCTGTGGTACCGAGGTCAGAACTTGCCGACTACTGACCAAGAATATGATAAGGTTTTTAACATTGATACTATTAAAAACTTGAATGTTCTTAAGGAACTAATTTATAAAAAGCGTATGGAAGTTAAGTATTCTATAGGACTTTTATTAGAAGATCCAGATCGCTGGCCAAATTCCCAGTCAAGAGCAATTACAACAGGAAACTAAACAGAGTAAATATCAATGGAAAAATGGCATATTTTTAATGGTAATAACGATATAACCACACTTCCAGAGCCGCCTAAATGGAGAAACTTCGGTAATGTAGAAGACTTAGATATTGATCCTAAACAATTAGATGAAACTTGGAACAAACTTCAAAAATTATCTAAAACAAAATTAAGAGATCAAGAGCGGGGAAAAAGTTTTCATATATCCGAAAATGCCACGGAAATTGTTAACGCCATTAACGCCGCTTTATACCTGAGAAGACCTTTACTTGTTACAGGAAAACCAGGCTCAGGGAAAACAACTCTAGCCTATGCGATCGCCTATCAACTCAAATTAGGTCCTGTGTTAACTTGGCCAATCAATACCCGTTCTACTTTAACATCGGCTCTGTATCGTTATGATGCCCTAGCTCGATTACGGGATACGCAACAACAAGAGGACAAAGATATAGGACAGTATATACAACTAGGTCCTGTCGGAACGGCTTTTTTACCTTCCCGTTACCCCAGAGTTTTATTAATTGATGAAATTGACAAAAGTGACATTAACTTACCCAATGACCTACTAAATCTTTTTGAGGAAGGAGAATTTGCCATTCCCGAATTAGTCCGTTTATCCGATACAACAGACACCCTAACCATTCAAACCCAAGATGATGGTATACAAGCCACCGTTAAAGGAGGAAAGATTAAATGTTATCCTTTTCCAGTGGTGGTGATGACAAGTAATGGTGAGCGAGACTTTCCCCCTGCTTTTTTTCGGCGCTGTTTACGGGTACAAATGCCCGATCCTACCCAAAGTGTTACTGCTTTGCAAGAGATAGTCAAGATACAATTAGGGAAAGAAGTATTTGACAAATCTCAAACCGAAATTACAGCCCTGATTGAACAGTTTACTAAAGGGGGAAATCGAGCCACAGATCAACTGCTCAATACTGTATATCTATTAACCCAAGGAATTAGTGAAAAAGAGATCCAAGACCTTCTTTTTAAAGAGCTTAACCAAACTTAAATCATGACTCCTGAACTCGATCAATTACTACTTACCCTAAGTAAGGGCTTTAATTTAACCAGTCAAGAGATTGCTGATACTCTCTGGCTAACTTTGAAGCGTTTAGAGAATTTTGATAATTTTGAGGACATACCCCGCTCATCAAAACCAAATCCTGCTCCTGTCGAGCCAAATCCTAAGATAGCAAAAACAGACAACTCTTCAGATACAGTCAAAGAGACTACAAAAACAGACAACTCTTCAGGTACAGTCGAAGAGAAAACAGCGGGTATTTATCCGAACACTCGCCCAATTAATCGCCAAATCGCCTCAGATGACGGTTTTACATCCTTAAGAGTTCCCGATGCACCCTCATTAAGAGAACCCCTTACCCTACTTAGAGCCTTACGTCCTCTCATGCGTCGTGTCCCCTCACCGACAGAAGAAATTATTGACGAAGTAGCTACAGTTAATACAATTGCAGATAATGGGGTTTTTTTACCCGTTATGCAGCCAATTCTAGAGCCTTGGTTGGGATTAACCCTAGTAGTGGATGAAAGCATCTCCATGGTCATCTGGAGACATACTATCAGCGAATTAAAGCGCCTTTTTGAACACTATGGTATCTTTCGGGATGTATCGACTTGGGCGATCGCCACTGATCAATCGGGAAAACCCCGACTTAGACGCAATATCGGCGTTACTGCTCAGGAGATGAATTTCGCTGGCGATCGGGAATTAATTGATCCTAGTGGCGGAAGTTTGATTGTAGTTATCAGTGATTGTGTCAGTGATATTTGGAGAAATGGAGAGGCCTTAAGATTACTTCAGATGTGGACTCAAAGTGTTCCTTTGGCTATCCTACAGATGCTACCAGAAAGGATGTGGCAAAGGACGGGACTAGCATTGGGCTCAATGGTACGGTTAACCGGTATTTCCCCCGGTGTACCAAACCGAGAATTAGTAATTACAAAACAACTGATCTGGGATGATATTAAGTTTGAGACAGCCATCAAAGTTCCAGTTTTCTCCCTAGAACGGGAATTAGTTAAAAAGTGGAGTAGTATGGTGGCTGCACAAGGGAGTATAGAAGCAGTGGGGTTTATCTTTTCCCCCGACACAGAGGCAATATTAGACTCAGAGGAAGTTGCTGAAAGCCCTACATTAAACCCTCAAGAAAGAGTGCAGAATTTTCATTTGTCTTCCTCTCCCCTAGGCGTTAGACTTGCCATACTACTCGCTGCTGCTCCTGTAATTAACTTACCGATTGTCAGGCTAATTCAAAATACTCTACTACCAGACTCGGATCAGGTGCAGGTTGCTGAGGTATTTTTAGGGGGATTATTAAAACCACTTACTCCTATTGATGCTAAAACTAACCCAGATGAAGTGCAGTATGATTTTATTAGTGAAGAGATACGAAATATTTTATTGGCTAATGCGGCAAGAAGTCAGGCTGCTAATGTCTTTCAAAAAGTGTCTGAATACATTGCGGCACAGTTAGGGAGATCCTTAACAGAATTTGTGGCTTTATTAAAAGCACCAAATCAGGGAGAAGATATTCAGTCTTTTGCCTCCGTATCCACGCAAATTTTAAAGAAGTTGGGCGGAGAATATGCCAAGTTTGCTGAGGAAGTGGAAGCGGTAAATAATACAAAAATTCGTCATTTACTTTGGCAAGAAGGTCAAACTAAAATTTATACATTATGTACGGATCAACCTTGGACTATACCGTTTGATGTATTCGTTATTCCTAGTGATAATCACGGCTCTCTACGCGGTGGTTTGGCTGCATCTTTTATTGATTTTATTGGAGAAGAAAATACTCAAGCTCTGGAAGAATCCAGAAGATTAGCCTTAAGAAGGGGTAAAATAGTGTTCGTTAGTCCCAACTCTCCCCTTATTTTTCCTTTACCCGTTTCCGTTAAGCAACTTTTACATCCTACAGATAGTCAGCAAGAATGCTTCATGATTTTTGCCACAGTGGAATCGCCATATCCGAGCGTTGAAAATGCAGCCGTTGCCGTTGAAGCCATAATTACTCTTATAGTCGAGCATGGGTTGAAGCGAGTTGTACTTTCTTTATTAGGAACGGGCGCAAATCAATTACCTAAAGAGGCTGTAGCTGAAGCAATGCTAACTCAAATCAAAGAGGTTTTGGAACGATTACATTCTGACTCTGTAGAAGAAATAACATTGGTAGATAGGTCAGAAAGCACTACGGATATAATCAAGAAGATTGCCGAAGAAATCCTAGAAAGGGAAAAGTCCAGTAATATAGCACCAAAAGACATACGAAGATTTTATCAAGCTTGCAATCCCGCTAATGCTTTGAATATGTCAAAGCCTATGGATGCCCAGTATTATATGGATTTTTCCACTGTTCGGGGAGGGCAAATTATTAGAAAGATGGAGAAAAATATCTGGAACGAACAGGATAGACCCACTTGTCAACTCTTCACGGGACACATTGGTTGCGGGAAATCCACAGAACTACATAAACTAGAAGATAATCTAAAAAAGAAAGACTATCATGTGGTCTATTTTGAGGCAAAACACGATTTAGATATGTCCGATGTGGATATTACGGATATTCTCTTGGCGATCGCCCGTCAGGTCAGCGCGAGTTTGGAAGATTCCTACAAGCAGTATAAAATCGAACTGGGAAAATATAATCAATTACTAGAAGGTATAGGTGAATTTCTGAGCGTAGAATTTATTGCAGGAGCGGAAATAGACATTCCCACAATCCTCGGCAAGATTAAATTGACAACAAAAGCGACCCCAGGAGTTCGCACTCGGTTGAGACAATATCTAGAACCGCAAACTCCTAATGTTTTGGCTTTCCTCAACGAACAGATTTTAGGTGAAGCGAACAAGTTCTTAAAAGAGCAAGGAAAACAAGGTTTAGTCGTTATTGTTGATGATCTAGAGCGGTTAGACGATCGCCCTAGAAATAATTCTAATCGCAGCAACCTCAAGTATATCTTTGTTGACCGAGGTGAGCAATTAAGCCGAATTAATTGTCATGTAATCTATACTATTCCCTTGGTGCTTATGTACTCCGAACCCCAAGCTTTATCTCAGAAGTTTGGCGGACAGTTTGCCAGGATTTTACCGATGGTGCCAGTAACAACCCGAGAGGGAAAAGATCATGTAGAAGGACTTGGTTTACTCAGACAAATGCTCATGAAGAGGGCTTTTCCAGATCCAGCACTGACCGATCAGCAAAGACTATATTTGATTCCTGAAGTCTTCGACAGTCTAGAGACTTTGGATCGTCTGTGTCGGGTTAATGGTGGTCATCTCCGTAACACACTAGCCATGTTACAAAGTTGTTTAAATGAAGGAGATCCTCCCCTATCCCGCAAGAGTCTAGAAAAAGTGATCCGAGATTATCGAGATTCTCTACTCACAGCTATTACCCCCGAAGACGTAACTTTGCTCCGTAAGGTCAAACAACAACAAGATGTGAGTGGTGTGAAGGAACAACAGACTCTGTTCAGGACTCTGTTCAGGACTCTTTTAGTTTATGAATATCATGATGAGGAGGGTAAATGGTACGAGATAAATCCAATGTTGTTAGAGAGTGAAACATTCCGCGATAGACTAGCCCAATAACACCTTCGGATATAAATTAACTTACTGTTGTAGCATTTTAACCCCTTGCTAATATTAGAGTAGCCACTTAAACATCCTCACACTCATAAAGCGCATTAATTCCTCCCCAACCTTCAACCCCATCGGTTTCCCTGTGTGTAGTGGGGACGTTAGGATGTTAAGTTTTGTAAAGTTGGGTGATAATGTCTAGATTATCTATAGGGTGACAACCAAAAAGCAAGAAAACGCAGGTCGACTCCTCGCAACTACCGCTCTTTCCCCCCCAGGAACTACCATGAAATTAAACCTGAATGGAAAATTAGGAGACGAGATATGCCCTTACAGTTAACCATTACATACCCTGATACCTTTCCTGATGCTTTAGGTAGCACCAAAGAGCAATTTGAACAGGAGGCTAAATGGGCAATGGCAGTCAAACTTTTTGAAATGAAGCGGCTTTCATCGGGCATGGCTGCTAGTTTATTAGGCGTAAACAGAACCACCTTTCTAATGAAACTTGCTGATTACAATATTCCGCTTATTGACCTAACAGAAGAAGAATTATTATCTGATCTAGCCAATACCTAAAACCGATAAAATTGTCATCAACACATCTCCCTTAATTGCCCTAGTTGCTGCTTGGGGTGATTTAGGTATTTTATCATCATTATATAAAGAAATATTTGTCACTTTTGAAGTTACACTAGAAGTAGAACTAGCTATCTTCCCCTTAAACAATTATGCTATCCCTTGAGCAACTGACCCAAGAAGCCTTAGCCTTACCGAGCGCTAAAAGAGCCATTCTAGTCGAAAAACTGATGGAAAGTCTGGAGTTTGAGATCGAACCCGTCATTCAAGCAGCTTGGACTGATGAAGCCAAAAAAAGACGCGATGAAATCCACAGAGGTACTATCCAACCCATTTCAGGAGAGGATGCTTTAGCGCAGGTAAGACAGCTTCTCAACCCATGAAATATGTCTTTCATCCTCAAGCACTTACTGAGTATTCCGAGGCGGTTGAATACTATGCCCGACGACAGACAGAATCAGCACAAGCCTTGATTGATGCGGTTGAAGATGCCATCTATCGGATTAAAGAGTCACCAACTCGTTTCCCAGTCATCGATGAGGATATCCGGCGATGTCTCACTCGCCAGTTTCCCTATGGAATTATCTACACAATTGAGCCAGATTATCTGCTTATTTTAGCTGTCATGCACTGTAGTCAAGAACCTGGGTATTGGAAAAGTCGTCTAGGACAGAAGCCATTAGAGAGTTAGCAAAGGCAAGGCAATCGTTCAACTCAATCCCATCTTTTCTAGTGCCTTACAAAGATTGTGAATTTACCAGATGGTTTCTAAATCATCTGTTTGGGTAATACAGGTATTAGAAAGGCGGCTTAAGCAGAGCAGTTGGTTCCAGTTTGGCTGCTGTTTGAGCAAAAATCGGATGAGCTTTGAGATCGTTGGTGATTTCGTAGCTGTATGCTTCCCCGAGGTGCAAAAGCTGGTTTATATCTTCTAATTGCTGCTGTAGGTATTGGTGGAGGGTAGGTGAGATATCTGTGGCAATACTGTGTCGTTTCTCGTCAATTGCTACACGCGTTGTCACCCCACTTCCAGCAAAGAAATCCAATACCGTTGAGCCTGGATAAGATAAGGCTCTAATCAGCCTTTGAATGACTAGGCGTGGCTTTTGTGTTGGATGTCCAACACGCTCTTTAGAATTACCGTTAAGACGCGGCATTTGCCATACATTTGTCGGATTTTTGCCTTTTTCTAGGCTCTCGGGGCGCAATCGTTTGTCCTTCATGTAGATTTTTTTTGTTTCCAAGTCGAAAGGTTCACGCACTGCGTCTAGATCGAAAAAGTACTTCTCGGTTTTCCCGAACCAAGCTATTTCCTCATGTCGGTTGGCGAAAAATCTCTGTGCTCCCATCCCGTTTGGATAGTTCCATATAATCAGATTCACAAGTCGCATTTTGCTTTCGCGGCGCAGATGAGAGATGAGTGTTAGCAAATCTCCGCTTCCAGCTTCTGCTTGGTATTGTAACCCTCCGAAAATCGCTATATTTCCAGTCGGGGCTAAGACACGCTCGGCTTCCTTTAGCCAGTCGGCTGCCCACTCCAAATAATCATGGTGTGTATCCCACTCAGCCACTTGTATATTGTAGGGAGGATCACAGACAATTAGCTGAATAGAGTTATCTGGCAACTCGCTCAAAACCTCACAGCAATCTTTTATGACAACGGAATGCACTGTCTTGTTAAGCACTTCAGGAATGGTGTGTCCGTTAGATGAATGGGATCTTCCTTGTTTCTTTAACGTATTCATGCCAATATGTCCGGCATTAAAGTGTGAACGGTTTGACACGGCAATTACTCCTCTACTATTTCAAATTCTGTTAAATGATAATTAGTTGTTAGAAATGTCGGGCCGAACAACTCTCTGACAATACTTAAATCCTCGCTACTTAAAAACTCTGGTGAGTGAGGAATTGCAGACTTTAGAGCGGCAAGCCGTGCCTTAGAGCATTCCTCTTCCTCTCGTTGGTATGGTTTTACCAGTAACGGCATCAGCAAAAGTTTTCTAATTCGTATGCGGCTACGCTCTGTTTCTATCACGCCACAAGCCGCAAGAATGTTAAGTAGAAATGGACACCTTCGGCGCGACGCTTCTAGGGTAGCTTCCTCTATGCCCTCTTGGTCACAAAACTGTTTAACGAATGGAGCTTGAAAAAACTGCTCATAAATGGTGCTACGTTCGACTTCTACGGCACGAAGCACATGGTAAAGAAACATAAGCATCTGTCCGACAGCGTGCATTTTAAAGAAAACACGATAAGCAACTTTTCTTGCCACAGCGTTCCCTCTTATATGCTCACGGATAGCATTGTTATAAGCTTCTTCCCCGTCGCGCATCTTTGTTGACGGTATACCATCCTCTCCCCTCGGAAACTCTAGAGCGAGGGTATCTAACACTGGCTTGAAAGCGTTGTATAGCTCTATCCCTAGGGGAGTCAATTCCAGCGAATAGGACTCGTCATCGGCAAAGTTTCGATCATCGGTTACTATACCCAATTCCATAGCCGCTTGCAGTTTATATTTTATTTGTCTTTGGTATGTTCCCAGGCGACCTTCACCGAGTCCACCGCGCAAGCGTATAAACTCATCGTCAAAATGTGTCCCTGTTCGGGTACTGCCTCCGAATACTTTTAGGATTGAAAGAATATGCCCTAGATGCGTTCCTTGTGGATAGTGGTAACTAGCCTCGGTATATTCGCCAACTTCTCGCAGGAATTTCAGCCAAGTACCAAAAAGACGAACATATATGGCGGCATTATATTCGCCATGTTGATCGAGGTCTACGAGGCTTGGTTTGCGTCCTAACGTCTCGGCAAGGGCAAAATAAGCGTCTATCAGTTCCTCGCGTGAAACACCCAAGTCTTCTGCATCCTGACGGTTCAATATTTCTTCGACTTCGGGAGTAAAATAAACCTCGCATCCTGTCGAGTATTCATAATGGATTTTTCGTCGTTTACGGCCATCTATTTCAACATCGTAGGCATCTTGGCTTTTAGCCAGATATTTCCTAACTTGATTGGCGCGTTTATAATTACCGATGAAGTCTAAAACTCTCACGCGGTCTTTTCCGGCACAAAGCCTCAAACCCCTGCCCAACTGCTGAAGGAATACGGTTTTTGATTCTGTAGGACGTAAGAACAGTAAAATACGGACATTTGGAAAATCCATCCCTTCATTGAACAGGTCTACAGTAAAAGCGACTTGGATTCTGTTATCCCTGAATTTAGCGATGTCTTCGTCACGGCTTGGACTTTGTGAATGAATAGCGGAGGCAATCACGCCGTTCTGATTAAAAAACTCCGCCATGCGTTCTGCGTGTTGAATAGACACACAAAATCCTATAGCTTTATCACCATCCCCCTTGTCAAGATATTCTCGCAGAATAGCTTGGTTTCGTTCTGGGATAATCAAAAGTCTTTCTAAATCGTCAACACGGTAACGCTGATTTTCAAAGCGAATACCTGAATAATCAATGTCATCAGTTAACCCATAATAGGTGTATGGTACGAGAAACCCGCGCTCTATTGCATCGGCTAGAGGAACTTCAATAACTTTGTTGTAATCAAATAACTCAAAAATGTCTTTGCGATCTGTACGGTCTGGTGTTGCTGTCATTCCCAGCATGAAGTGGGGTGAAAAGTATGTTAGTATCTCACGATAGGTTGGGCTTTGCCCATGATGCACCTCATCCACAACGATATAATCAAACCAATCCCTCGAAAATTGAGCTAGCTCTGAGGATTGCCTCAATGTATCTTTGGATGCAAAAAGGACATCACAATCTTTTTCGTTTGACCTCTCTTGACCTGTTAATATGCCAATACGAACAGTAGGATTGACAAATCTATACGCTTCTAGGCTTTGAGCCAGAATGTCTAGTCGATGAACAAGAAATAAAACACGCTTACCTGTACCCATCGCGTCCAGTGCGGATAAAACAGTTTTACCTGTACCTGTAGGCAAAACGACAACACCCTTTTTCCACCCGCGTTGTGTGCGATAAAAATTAAGTGCCTGTAATACTTCTTCCTGTAATGCTGTGGGGGATAAACTGTATTCAGTTAGGAGTTCAGGCGCATGAAGTCTAAAGATATCGCGCAAAGTGTCTAAGATGACTGGCCGCCATTGTGGACTTTGAAGTTGACTATAGGAGAAACGTCTTAATATATAGCCCTTTCCTAAGATTTCATTCTGACGAAACAGGTTGTCATCAAAAAGTTCATTTGGTATTATGCCTTCGGCGTGGTAGCTTTCTCCATTAACCTCTAAAGCAATAGAGGCTTTCTGTCCGTGATAAGCAAAGTCTATCCGCCTCGTCCTACCCGTTCGATCAATAAATGGATACTGTGGCTCTATGTCTTGGAGTTTAGACTTTAAAAGTGGGTACAAAAACTCTTCCACAAATAGCTGTTCACTCGCTTGTGTTATCTTGTTACCGTATCTCGCATAGTATTCCTCTATGGTCATTCGTTTGACATTGGGCTGTTTTACTCTAACAATGTGTCCGACTTCCCGAAGTCCAGTCTATCATAGGTTAAGACGCAACATAGCTCCCATCCTCGATTTTACCTAGGCTTTCTGCTCTAGTTGACGACTACCCCAAGCCATGAGAGAACAAAAAAACCAATAGATAAACCCCAAAAATAGATAAACTTCTACATTCCGTCCTTGGTATTTAGGATTTCCTAAAATAGACTGGGAAATTCCCAGTAAGTCTACTAATCCCACCATAGATAATAGGGAAGTATCTTTAAAAAGACTGATAAATTGTCCTACAATTGTGGGAATAACTGCCCTGAGAGCCTGGGGAAGAATCACTAACATTAAGACGAGGATGGGATTTAAACCTAAAGCTTTAGCCGCCTCTGTTTGTCCGCGAGGGATAGATTGTAATCCTCCCCTAACATTTTCCGCAAGATAGGCTGAACTAAAAATGGTGAAACCGGCGATCGCTCTGAGCATACTATCAAGACGAATATTTCTAGGTAGGATTAGAGGTAGTAATACTTGGGCAATAAACAAAATGCCGATTAAAGGTAAGCCGCGAATAATTTCAATATAAGCAATAGATAACCAACGAATAACCAGCAGTTGGCTTTGTCTGCCTACAGCTAATAAAACTCCCAAGGGAAAAGAGAGAACAATACTAACTAGAGCAACTAAAAGAGTTAGAATTAAGCCACTAAATTGATTATAGGAAACTGGCTCTAGAAATATTCCCCCTTGGAGTAACCACAGCACCAGAAAAAATGTTATTGGCCAAATTATGCTTAACCAACGGACTAAAAAAACTAAATTTGATCCTAACCACTTAGTCAACCCTAGTAAGGCAACATTTCCTAATAATAATAAACTAGATTGTAGTCCAACAACTGGAAAAAGGCTCAAGGATGCAGTGGCTAAAAAGGTTATAAAAAATATAAAAGATCGGTGCTTGATAGGGGATAAAACACCCCAAGATAAGCCTGTCATTGCCGCTAAAACCGAGAGACTCAGCCAAATACGCCATAGTAGAGCTTCCGGATAGTAACCCACAAAAAATAACCTAAAATTAGCACCTATAACCTGCCATTGTGCTAGGGTTAAAGACCAAAAAATTAGAGGCCAAATAACTTGATAAATAAAAATGACACTAACAAGAGTTAGCAGGGTATTAAAACCATTGCTAAACAGATTTTTTTTCAGCCAAAGAAACACAGGACATAAAGGGGGTAAGCTCTCTAGGTAATTCTATCCTGCTTTTGGTAATTATTCTGGCTTTTTTCACTGCTTCCCAAACTGTAAGCGTTCTCCGTAGGTCAATAACTTATCTAGAGTGTCTAGGCGATTACTCCAAACCTGTACCTGATAGGGTTGAATCCCCTTATGCTCGCCCATCCAACCGTTATAATCTCGACGGAATCGGGCTAACTTAGCTTGAGCTAAACGGAGATTATTCTGACTCGGCTCCTGGGCCAATTGATTGAGGGAAACGCCCAGAGCATCCACCTCCTGACTCCAGGTTTCTAGAGTTCTCCCCTTCATGGCTAACTGATTAGTAGAAAGCATAAAACTCCACTCCTGTTTTAAAGCCTGAAAACGCAAAGCCGCAGCCTGGAAAGGTTTTCGATAGGGTAGAGGTTCAGAGTTTCGAGAAGTGGTTGCACCTTGGATGCGATTAAAAATAGCTTCGAGATCGGGGGTAAGATTTTCAGCAGCAAAAAGAGCAAAACCCGCAGTTGGCATATTGCGAATTAGCTGTATCTGATCAACAGTTACCGAATCGGGAACCTTCAAAAGACGAATACCTGGTAAAACCAAACTAGCTCCTGCACTACCACTTTGATACAGAGCTTGGGTTCTATCTTCTAGATTACCTGTATCTAGGGCGTAGGTCATTAAAAAGACCATATCTACCCAATTCTTTTGTCCCCATTCTTCCCAGTTTTGCTGCAGTCGATAGAGTCTTTCCCGGCGCTCGATAGGAAAAACAGCGACGGAGATCATCAAATTAGGACGACGTTGCTTCAATCGCTCTGAAACCGTAGCCACAAAACTATCAATCTGACGAATCCTAAAATTTGTCCATTGATTCCAGAGGGGATGACTAGGATATAGTTCTATAGGATCGACACCCGTTGCTTGCTTAAATAACCATCGGGAAGACTTGCCATAACCAAAGGTTTCGTTACCTTTCGGATCTTGAAAAGGATAGCGAATATAGTCAAGCTGAATACCATCTACATCGTAGTTAGTAACGATTTCTTCAAACAAATTAGATAAATACTCTTGTACCTGGGGGTTGGCAGGATCTAAAAAAGCCTTTTTGTATTCTCTCCCATAGTCAAATTGCCCCCCGTGTTTGTTGGTAATCACCCAGTCAGGATGGCGGGAAATAATCGGACCTAAATAGTTACGGGGTTTGTTCATAACTACGTTGTGCCCTTGATTGGCCGCCGCAAAAGTCCAAACCCAAGCATGGATTTCCATACCCCGCTCATGGGCTAATTTAACCGCAGCCTTTAGGGGGTCCCAACCTTTCGTTAAGGGGTTTTGTTCGGGAGCAACTCGGCTAGGATACAGGGTATAACCCGCATTTACGGTTTCAAAGAAGACTAAGTTAATTCCAGCCGCTGCCATGCGATCAAATACTTTCGCTAGATCCGCCTCGGATTTGGCTTGGACTATCGTACCCCGATCTAACCACATAGCCCGGATTTCTGGTTGCACAAAGGGGCGATCCGTGGGGTAGTTGTCCCAAAGGTTACGCCTAGCTTTTAACCAAACATCCCGCGCTTGTTCGTGTTTTCCTTGTTGAATTAGTTGATTAAAGTCATTGAGGGTAGTTTTGGCTTCTCTGAGGGTTTTGTAGGAGAGATTTAGTTTTTTGTCCCCAGAGTTATTGGTAGATTCGGCGGCGATAAGGGTGCTTTCATAGCGAGCAATTAAACTGGTTAATTCCTCTCCCATTTCTGTAACTTGTTGGGAAGATAATCCCCCTGGAGGGGTTGATGGTGGGGGATTCCTACGGGCTTGGGGTTGGGGAGCAGGAGCAATTTTCGGTGGTGCGGGTTGGGGAGCAGGAGCAATTTTCGGTGGTGCGGGTTGGGGAGCAGGGGTTAGGTTAGATGGGGGCGGTGTGGAGCGGGCTACCTTGACGGGAGAACTAACTTTGGCCATGGATTTACAGGAGACTGGGCTACTTGGCGCTGAACCCATGCTGACACCATGGCGACCTAAAGATGCGGTTAACCAAGCATTATCGAGGGAGGAGGAGGTAACAGCATCAGTTCCCCAACGCCATCCTAAAAAGGTCGATCTTTCCGTAACTACGACCGCAGGAGGGTTGTTTCTTGATAACCAAACAGCTACGGTTTGACTGTTAACCCCTGTGGGAATAACAACACCGCCGACTAAGGTACTGGATAATCCTTGATTGATTTTGGTATATTTCCAATTGTCTAGGGGCTTGAGGGTGGCAGCAGAAGAGTTGGAAAAGCCCCAGTAAGCTCCTAAAAGCGATCGCAATTGGGTTTTGACTGCGGGTTGGGAAAGAGAGCCAGTAGGTCCCGTGGCGATGACTTTACCCCCTTGATTGAGCCACTGTTCTAAGGAGTTACTTTGTAAGCCGTTGAGATTTTCGACGTTGGGCAGAAATAAGACACTAATATTCTTGAGATCCGCTTCTTTTTGCCAGTCTGCGGCTTCTAAAACACAGTAATTAATCCCTAAGCTGGCCAGGCGATCGCCAATAGTCTTCCATTGTTTGGCGTTTTCTTGACTTCTGACCACCCCAACGGGAAGATTTGTGCCTTGGGCGGGAACATCTACTGCTATCCACGGGACTATATAGGCTAGGAGTGCCATCTGCAGTCGTCTGTTATTTTTTAAAGTCACCCCTCGTCGTCTCACTACTACCATGCTCCCTAAACTTTTTGAGTACTGAAATCTCAAACAGTCTATCAGAAAATTGCCCAGAGTGTCCGATCTTTGCAGAAGATGCCTCAGGTTTTGGCAGTCTGTAGGATTTGCACTAATTGGGACAACTGCTGTTGGTCAAACAGTTTCAGCAGGGTTGCAGCTACGGATTTGGGTTCTAGGGTTACTAAAATTTGGGGTTGTGGGGAGTTAGCTAATTGCTTCAGTTCAGGATTTACGGACAGGTTTTGGGGTTGTCCTAGCTCTAGCCAATCACTGGCTTGTTTTAAGGACTTGATGACAACGGGGGCTAGGGTTGTATAGGCGTGCTTGGGGTTCGCAATGGCAATCTGGGAAAGTTTAACCAACTCTTGCCATTTGCTCTCCTGGGGGGCTAACTGGGCGAGTTGCTGGCAGAGTTTTTGCAATTGTTGACGATTGGCTACATTTGCTCCCTGTTTGAATAGTTGCAACATTTGTCTGAGAAGTTCTCTGGTTTGAATACCCACATCTTTTCGCCCGACAGTCGCGCTACCTTGGCTACCCTTGAGCAAAAATCCTAGATGGTTTTGTAATTCAATAAAAGTCGGTTCTCCACGGGCGACAATTTTTTCTGCTTCATCATCTTGTAGTCCAAAGGGTCCTTGTAGTTGCTCAACTAACTCACTGAGGATATCATAGCCCTTGAGAAAGAGAGATTCTAGCTTTTGATCAACTTGGACGTAGTTTTCTCGGAGGATTTTAAAGGCATCTTCTAGACGATGGGCTGTCTTTTGGATGCTGCTATACCCCAACATGGCTGCTCCCCCCTTGACAGAGTGGGCTGCTCGGAACATTTCATTAATCTGCTCTGTGTCGTTAGCCATATTGGCTAAATCAACAATGCCTTTTTCTAGGGTTTCTAGGTGTTCCTTGGCTTCCTCTATGAAGTAGCCGAGTATTTTTTGTGTATTAGCACTGTCCAAAGTTATGTCCCCCTGTCAATTGTAATTAGTTCTATATTTCCCAAAAATGAGATAAAATTATCATGTCCTCTTTAATACCAAATCTGGTTTTAAAATCGGGTTATAATCCTCCTGCCTCCTGCCCCCTGCCCCCTGACTTGAAAATGATAACGCGACTAAAAGGCCATAGAAAGCAGTTG